>NZ_JBEFLI010000001.1:0-286784 GCF_040578825.1 Cupriavidus necator
AGCGCCTGCAAGGCTACTGGCATGGCATCTTGGCCCGCTGCCGCCACCCATTGAACACCAGCGTGGTCGAAGGCATCAACAACACCATCAAGGTCATGAAGCGCCGCGCGTACGGCTATCGCGACGAGGAATACTTCTTCCTCAAAATCCGCGCAGCCTTCCCCGGAATTCCTCGATGAACCTAATAAAATGGGGCGCAAATTTTACTCAAAGGCTGCGACAGCAAGACTCGCGTGCCCCGGTTGGCGCGGAAAGGTGTCACTGGACAGTCGACTCGTGGCAGCCCACTTCGCGCCGAGACGCCATCGCACGACGCGGAGGCTTCGGCTTGGTAAGGCGACTTAACTAACGCCACAAGCTAATTAAATTATTCGCCATAAATTTTACTTAGATGGTGTCCGCCGACAACCCCGCGCGCGTTGCTGCGCCCAGTCCCGTGAACGTCCCGGTATTGCGGTTAAGGCAAGTTACGCCAAGAGCGTGCAACTCAGTCGCAGGGCGGGCTTACATAACGGCAGGGATGAGCGGTCACACGGGCGGCGATCGGTCCTGCCAGGCTGCCCCGCTCTGACCCGTCCCTCACTCTGCCGTTGTCGTTGAATGGGGCGGGCCCGGGGCCGAAGGTGCTTCGCTCCGGTCGCTTTAGCGTGCCCGCCCGCGTGGCTTCAAGCCGAAAGTGGGATGAGATGGAAAAAATGCAATAAATAGAGCACATCCCGAATATTGCCTGATAGCTGGTATTATCAGGTTTAATTTTTTCGATACTATACGGGGTTTCGCACACTTCACTTGGAGTTTGGACCGGTAGAAGGGATGCCGGGAACGGCGCTGGGGATCGGAAGAAGGGACGTCCAGGCCGCGTATGAAGAGGCATTTCAGCGCCGGACATGAGAAGTCTAGCGGGAAAATGCGCCGACTTCCAGCACTTGGCGGACAGCGTTGCCCTCACCTTCCCCAAGCCCCGCCCGCTACGGCCTTGTTTGCGTTAAATGTTATCAGGTAAGAAGGGCCCACCGACTAAAGCCTCAACCCTCTGTTATGGCTCAACACAACCACGTCGCTGCTGACACCCCGCGCTATACCCGGGCCGACTTCACGGCGCTACGCTTTCGGCTCAACCGCATCCCGACCGCAGACATCCTGGTGCGCGTCTATGACGAAGACGCTTTGCTCGCCGCCGGCATCGAGACCTCGGCGCAGCTGGAAGCCAGGCTCGACGCCATGCGCGACCATCTGGTCGAGCGCGTTTGCCTCAGCAATCCGTATCTTTCGGCGAGCCTGGCAGACGCCCGCCGTTTCAATCGCTGGCCTAAGACCGCCATCGACTATTTGGTGCGTGCCGCCGACCAGGATTTCTCCCAGCCGAAGCCTGATGATCCGGTGTCGGCATGGCTGCGTCCCATCGTCTTCCAAGCGTTGCGGCACGAGAACATCCTGACTGTCGCCCAGCTGCATGCCTATATCGCGCTGCGGGGTAGGCGCTGGTATTTGCCCGTGCCGCGGCTGGGTGCCGGCAAGGCCCGTGCGATCGAGCGCTGGCTGCAGGCCCATGCGGCCACGCTGGGCCCGCTCGTCATCGTCGACGACACGCCCCAGTCCGGATCGGTCGACCTGGGCGCCGAGCTCGCGCGCAGCCTGGTGCCACTGGAGCGGATACAACGGATCGTGCCGGCGCTCGACGGCAGCCAGGGCCGTAACCGGGCGCCGGGCTTCTGCCTGATTGCTGCGCGTCATGATTTGGAGGCTATCCAGGCTTACCTGTACCGGTTCCGTGACCGGGACAAAACCGCGCGCGCCTACCAGAAGGAATTGGAGCGCTTCCTGCTCTGGTGCGTGGGTGTGCGCCGCACCGCGTTGTCCAGTGTCGGCGCCGACGATTGCGAGCACTACAAGGATTTCCTGGCGCAGCCAGATCCATCCTGGATTGGCCCCAAGGCGCCACGCACTTCGGCGCGCTGGCGCCCGTTTGCCGGCGCCCTCAAGCCGGAATCCCAGCGCTATGCGGTGCTGGTGCTGCGAGGCTTCTTTGCCTGGCTGGTAGGCGTGCGATACTTGGGCGGCAACCCCTGGCTGCTGGTTCAGGACCCGGTGACGGCGCGCCGGGAAGTGCCGATCGCCGTCGAAAAGGCCCTGCCTGGCCAGCTGTGGGAGGCCCTCATACGGCCCGAAGGGATCCTCGACCGGCTCTGCGCGAAATGGTCCTCGCCGCCGCAGGCAGCGCCGCTGGCTGCAAAAGACGGCGATGCACCAGGTGCCCAATACCGTCTGGCGCGCGCGGCGGTGTTGCTGTTGGGGTGCAGTGGCGCTCGCCGCGAGGAGGCGGCCCGTGCGCTTCGATGCCACCTCCAGCCGGTCCCGGAACAGGCCGGCATCCCCGCTGGGCTGTGGGAACTGACCCTGCTGGGTAAGCGCAACAAGTGGCGCACCGTGTTCCTTCCAGCGCGAGTCATCGACGCCTTGCGCGCGCACTGGGCCGACCGCGGCCACGATTTCGAGAATCCAGACCAGCCGTTGGCGCTGCTCTCGCCAGTGGTGGTGCCTTTGACGCGTACGGCGCAGGCGAAGCACCTTAGCCTGGAGGACGGCGATCCCGTGCTGAATGGCAAGGGATTCACACCCGATGGGCTGTATCAACTGCTGACGACGACACTGCTGCGTATCGCCGACGACGCCACGCTTCCGCTGGCCGCGGCAGAGCGTGAACTTCTGCGCCATGCGGCGCCTCATGCGCTGCGGCATACCTTTGCCACCTATGCGGTGGCAAACGAAATGCCTGCGGACGTCCTCCAACGGCTATTGGGGCACGCCTCACTGCAAACGACCTCTCTGTATGTCCGCGCTGAACGGGCGCGAGGCCTCGCCGCAGTGTCGAAGCTCTTCCCCAGTTAGGGTGCCTCGGCCGAAGCCTTCGATTAGCGCTGAGGCCTCTGCCGTGTCCACCAATGTCTTGCGTGCGATCGTTGGTGGCTGCGGCGTAGGACGCCATTCGTCTGTGCCCGCACCACCAGCTGGCGCTTCCTCTAAGCGGTTGGCGCCAAGCCCGTTCCTCATCGCTGAGGCCGGCCCGTTGACCGTATGTCGGGGAAACCGCGCTGTGTTCAGGTTAATGTGGAGTTGACGCGCGCTACGTCAGTCGCGACGTGGGGCCTGCGGTGGCCATCCGCAGCTGAGCCGGGGCGCGACTGTCCCGACTTGGGACAACCGCCGCCTCCCAATTCGAACAACTTGAGACATCTTTGCCACAAGCAAAGGTTGCGCCCTAGAGGCGACCGGCCGACAAAGATTCCGCGCCGAAGTGTCGCAACTTGGGACAGCAGCCCGGGACAGCGGCGGCACACCGCGTATCGGGATGCCCTTGTGTCAGTGTCCCAAGTCGGGACAGTCTCGGCTGCATCGGTCTGCCGCAGCCGTGGGACGGCGAGGGTCCCGCGCTCTAGGCAGGGAGTTGGACGCGGCTAAGCCGACTCAGGTCCCAAGTTGGGGCAGATACTCTCGCGCCGACGCGTGTCACCATGCGGCCTGTCACACGTGGCTCAGAGGGTGGGATCTAGCGGCAGGCACCACGCTGGTCAGCCGAGCCGGGGCGCAGATGTCCCAACTCGGGACAGTCGCCGCCTCCCAATCCGAACAACGCCAGGACATCATTGCCACAGGCAAAGATTGCGCCCGGGATGCGACTGCTGGCAAGATTTCCCGCCGAGGTGTCCCGACTTGGGACAGTGCAGGCCGGGACAGCGGGGCGGCACACCGCGTCTCGGGAAGCCCTAGTGTCAGTGTCCCAAGTCGGGACAGTTCAGCTGTTCGCCTCGCCCGTGGGACAGCGAGGGCCCGCGCTCTAGGCAGGGAGTTGGACCCGGCTAAGCCGACCCAGGTCCCAAGTCGGGGCAGCTGCTCTCGTGCGCAGAGGCGTGTCACCTTGCGGCGTGTCAGACGTAGCTCATAGGGCGACATCGATTGCCGGATCCCGCGACATCGCACTTCAGCCCATTCCCGGCACAAGGCCGCTTGACCCCTGTCGCCTCGGCTGCCGCAAACGGGGACTGCCCTTCGGAAGTCTTTGCACGGGTACAGGACGTAACAACCGCGTCGAATCTCTTCCTCAACAAGTGTCCCAAGTCGGGACAGGTTTGGTTGCTGCCCGCGGCGGTGCAAGTGCGATGCTGGCCTGCAACGAGCCCGGTCGTTGCCGTCGTTTAGGGCAAGGCGCGACCGAAGCATCGGGTTGTAGTCGCAGTGATAGCAGCTGAGGGTTCATCGGCGACAGGCAGTCGCACGTTTCACCGGGGGCAGACAGGGTCTCCTAGCGGAGCGTTTCTCAGGGAGCGAAGTCCAAGCGGACCATCTGGCGCCCACGCCGCTGCAGGCAAAGGCAGCACGGCTACAGCAGCGGCCCGCGCGTCTCAGCGCGAATTTCCCAATCGCCACCCTTCGACGACTGTCCCAAGTCGGGACAAGCTTCGCCGGCATGTCCTTGTTCCACGCGGGCACATCGCGGCAACCACGACGGATCGCACCGTGGATTGGCTCGCGGAGACTCGAACCTGATGCCCCAAGTGGGGGCAGTCCCTTCAATGCAACGTTGGTGGACCACCCATTTTGGCAACCTTCGTTGATCGGCGTGATTCGCGTCAGGGGGACATTTGGCTGCGGTACGACATGGGGTTAGCCGTCGCCCTGCATGAGTCTTGGGGGTTCGGCGCCGGCGCTTCGTGGCGCTGCGGCCTACCCACGGGCAGCCCGGCGCTTCGGAATATAGCTCGCGGCAGCGCGGCTGCAACGATGCCAGTGTCCCAAGTTGGGACAGTTTCTCGCCAGTTCCGTGGCGGGTCGCCTTGCCGTCTGACAGGACAATGCCCACGCAGCGAATGCCGTGGGCAAGGCGCAATCAGTCCAACCCGAGGCAGCACCCACGACAGGGCGCGGCCCGTGAGGCTTGGCCCTGCGATTGTCCAGACTTGGGACAGTTCCTGCGCGGCAGCACACCCGGTTCAGTGCCCCCCGTACCTAGCTGTCCCGAGTTGGGACAGTTTCGGCGTCTGCATGGCATCGGCTGCCGAAGGCAGAGCTGAGATGGAGCGGCCCGTGCCTGGCGTTGGAATCGCTGGCCTCGACCCGGTCCGGCGGACAGACCCCGCGTGAAACACTGTTGGGCACGATCCCAGTTGTAGCAGACTCCGAGTGTCCCAAGTCGGGACAGTTTCCCCGCTTTCGGTCGCAACACACTTAGCCCGCCTGGCGGCAGGTTGCCGGACCGCTTTGGTCTCACAGCTTGCACGATTGACAGCGATTCCGCATGCCGCCCGCCTACACTCCATCGGCGCCCGGCAGTGGCCCCGTTGGGATGCAGGCGTTCGTTCGTCGTCGCAGCGCGATCGAGTCCCCCAGTCATGCTGTGGGCGGGTGTCCTAACTCGGGACAGTCTCGCGCTCTGGCCTTCCGGCCACCGTGCGGTGGTCAAGGCCACCACCAATGGTGCCACCGCCCGCCTGCGTAGGGTCACGCTGAGACGGCACGCCGGAACAGAGCCGACTGTCCCAACTCGGGACAGCTGCCCCGGAGCGTCGCACCCAGCGCCCTCGCACCTTCGGAAACGTCCGTACAGCAAAGCGCCAGTCGACCATCCACTTCCCAAGGCATGTGGCCGGTGTCCCAACTCGGGACAGTTGCGCAATCCCTAGCGACCTTATCATTGCAGGCGAAACGAAGCCTGCCTGATACCACAGCACCATGTGCTAGCGGGCTCGCCGTTGGCGGCCAAACAAAAAGCCCGCCATGTGGCGGGCTTTTTGTCGCGTCGCGTCAGACTACTTCGGCTGGTGGTGAAACGTCTCGCTGATCAGCTGGCGGATCTGGGTCTCCAGCGCCTCGCTCAGTGCACCGAGCTTGATCTTAACCGTGAACCCATTGGCATCCTTGGTAATCGAACCGGCGTGCTCTTTGCCAGCAAAGAACTTGTCGATGCTTCGTTCGCTCGCGGAATTGGGGGCAACAACTCGACGGGTTGCCAGCGCTTTGATTGCCCCAGCCACTTTACCCTGGTCCATCTTGCCAGCCGCCACCAGCGGCCAGATTTCCTTCGCCGCTGCATCGCCCGCCTCACCATACTTGCGGATGGTCATGACGATCGCTTCGGCGGCCGTCCCGCCGAGCAGGGTAGGCTGAAGGTCCAGATCCCGGATCACATAGTCGGGAAGTTGCGCGAAGCTCAGGAATCGGTAGAGACCGCTCCTGGACAGCCCGAGGGCCTCGGCCAGTCGTGAGCGGGATGGGAACTCCTTCTCGGTTTGGCGAATGGAAAGCGCAATCTCATAGTCAGAGAGATCGTCACGGCTAACGTTCTCTACGAGGGCCAGCACCGCCATATCGGCGTCAGACGGATCAGCGACCACCGCTTTGATGGTATCGGCACCAAGCATCTTGTGGGCGCGCCACCGGCGTTCACCTGCCACGATCTGGTAGCCCGCTTCGGCGCGGCGCACCACGATGGGTTGCATCAACCCCACCTCGCGGATGGACTCAGCAAGGTCCGAGAGTTTGGAATCGTTGAAGACGCGCCGAGGCTGCCAAGGGTTCGGCATAATGTCAGCGACAGCTAGTTGCGATGTTACCCCTGCGGCCTCCAGTTCCTGCACACGCATCTGTGCCACGGCCAGTGCCCCAGCCAGGCCAGGTGCGGTCTGCGTACGGTCGTTACGCTTGATCTCGTCCTGTTGAATTGCCGATGTCTTCCGGATACCAGCCGTCTTCGCCAACAGCTGCTCTCGCATATTGCTCATTGCGCGCTCCTCCATTTTTCTGCGTAGATTTCATCCAACCATCGGCAATAGTCCACAATCGGCTGGCGCACCCGCTGCAGCGATTTTGCTGCGCTATGGGTACTACTCACGTCGAATACGGTCGAGAACGCCAAGGCGCCCGTGCTCATCACAGAACTGGCTGGCACCTCGATTGAATGCAGCCAGCTTTCATAGGCGCTCTGCGCCCACGCCCGAACAATCGGTGCCGAGGACGTACGCCCATAATCGACCCGCGACAGCAGCAACGACACAAAGTCGTACTTCTTGTCCGCTTCGTATTTGATGAAGCTCTTGGAGACATCCGAGAACAGACGCCAGAACGACAGGGAGCTAATGAAGTCCAGGTTCTCCGGGACCATCGGCATGACCATCGCGTCCGCCGCTAGCAGGGCATTCAAGTTCATATAGGAAAGCGACGGCGACGTGTCCATGAGGATGTAGTCGTAGTGCCTCCGTAACGGCTCCAGTCCCTCCCTGAGGACGGTCCAGAAGCGGAAGCCCGGCTTGACCTTCTGCATGGCAGGCAAATGGAACTCCGCGCCGATCAATTCGGTGTGCGCGGGAATCAGATCTAGGCCGTCCCAGTACGTCGATTGCACCTGGCCGAGCAAGCCGCCCTCGATCTGCTGATCGTAGATATACGGCAACACGGAGTCTTCCGGCGAGACGTCTTTCTCGGCGTACAGCCCACATAGTTCGGACAGCGACGCCTGTGGATCCAGGTCCACCACCAGCACTTTCCTGCCGCGCAACGTCAGTCCTTGGGCGAGGCACATCGTTGTCGTAGTCTTGGCCGACCCGCCCTTTAGCTGCGCCGTGATGATGATTTTCCCCTCGGGCTCGCGCGTACCGGTGACTAGCGGTGTCTGATAAATGTCCGAGACTTTCTGCACCCACGTGCGAGCTTCCTCCAAGGTGAAGGTGCGGGTGCGTCCGGTCCCCGCCGCAGTGCCTGGCGGCAACTCGCCATCGCCCTTGGTGGCAAGGTATTGCACCTGGGAATGCGAGATGTTGCACATCTCGGCGATCTCCCCGGTCTTGAATACCGGCGCCGTTTTTCGAGGGCGCGGCGCAAGAATCGTTTCGCGAAGTTCATCCGTAAAAATGGTGACCTTTTCCGCGAACTGGGAGATCTGCTCTAGCGGGACAGTCCGGTCGACTGCAGGAAGTTGGCTCGTTTTCACCATTCTGAGGTTTTTCCACAAAATTCTGGAAAGCTCAGAATACAGGAAATGCTTGAGTAATGCCGCATAAACTGTTGTTTTTGAAGCCAACTTTTCTAAAAAAGCCCTCGTTTTGCTCAAATTTTAGGCAAATAAGGGGCGCCTAGCCCTGCACAACCAGTTACGGCAGGTTTCCACAGGCAGTCTCTACGTATGCCGGCGCGGCAACCGAGCACAAATGACCTCACCATGCCCGGCCGAAGCCAGCGAACGGTGCCGCTAATTGCTTGATGCCGGAAGCCCAATTCTCGGATTCTGCACAATTGACCTCACCTTCCGCGCGACCCCTGGTCAGTCGCGTCCGACTGAGCTAGGCCTTCGCGGCGTCAGAGTCCGCCAACATCCGCTTGGTTTGCGATGGATCCGGGACGAATTTTGCGCAGGGACGGCAAAGGTGAGGTCCATTGTGCGCGCTGCGCACGGGAATTTTCCGCGTCGCACAATGAACCTCACCCTGCGCGAAAAAAACCTCAGCGGCGACTTGCACAACCAACCTCACCTTCGGCGCAGCACAAAAAACCTCACCATCGGATGGTGCTACACGGATGACAAATCGAGCGCAGGGGGCCGCGATTGCGAAGCATTGGACAATGCGGGCAATGCGGTCTGCCCAATCCACGGTATCGCCGGCTCGGCGAATCGGGACGTCATGACCAGATCTCTCCGTTGTTCCCTGTGTTTTGAGAGCGACAGCAACTTGTGCGAGCGCGTGCGCGTGCCTCCTGCTGGTTTGTTCGGTTTTTTTTGAAGTAAACCCACCGACAAACAAACAGAAGAAACCAAAGCCGTTTCACATCAAACACTTAATGTCGGCAAGGTGAGGTGCAATGTGCCAAAGGTGAGGTGTGTTGTGCCGCGACAGTGCGGTTTGTTGTGCGACCTAGGTGAGGCCCATTGTTCCTCAAGGTGAGAGTTCTTGTGCCGAGCCAACAAAGGTGAGGTACGTTGTGCGGGACCTGTGGATATCCCCGCCGGGCATCGGCTGGACGCCACGGTAGCCGCGGCTCGCCTTGCGCAACGGTGAGGTCCATTGTGCGTAGGGTGAGGTTCGTTGTGCTGGCACCGTAAGGGCAAGATCAGGACCCTCCTACCGGGTCTCTATGGTGAGGTTCATTGTGTTGAGAACCTCACCATCACGTGCTAGAGTCACCCCAGCCCAAAAGAGTGGAACCAAAAGTATGGCGGCCGAGAATCCAGTGGAGATCAAAGCGAGGACCACGCCTCGGCAAATGGCGCTCGCGCTGTTCGAAGACATGTTCGACCTCGGCATGTCCGTCAACGAGGCGAACCGCGAAATCGGCTATCAGCGCAATAACTTCTTCACGGAAATCGTGAACATGGGACTGGCGGCGCGGCGGTTCCTCGATGCCGCCTACTTCATCGTCGCCCAAGAGCCGGAAATCCCCGATCAGTATGACGTTGAGCTGAATTACTTTAAATGGCTCATGCGCTATGACAGCCGCAACCTAAAGCATCTGCGCACTATCGCCGATGAAGCCCAGAACGCGAAAATCCGCGTTACCAACACGCCCTCGGACCGTGAGCCGGCCGAGGATGACATCTGGGTACAAGTTCAGTTGATCGGCATGGTGGCGATGCACCGTGGCCGTATCCGCTTCGATGTGCACCACAGCCTGATCCCACATATTCGGGACCCACGCAAGTCACACTGGCTGAGCCTGCGTATCTCGACAGCGTTCACGCGTAGCCTGGCGCGCGCCATCTACGACAAGGTATTACCCAGCGTGCCGGCAGGGCGCACTGACTGGATCAAGCTTGACGAGATGCGGACCTGGCCCGGCAAGATGGGCGCGAACGCCAGCATCTTCAAATACTTCAAGCGCGACTGGCTCGAGCCGGCAGTCCGGGAAATTAATGAGATCTCGGACATCGAACTGTCCTACGAAACCAGAACGGAATCTACCTCGTCGAAGAAGGTGGACCGGATCCGCTTCCAGTTGCAGCGCAAGGACACGGCGGACGCAGTGATGGCGAGCCTGTCTGACGCGAGCCAAATCTACAAGATCCTGAAAGACGAGTTCAACCTGTCGACACGCCAGTTCACCGAGATCTCTGAGAACCGGGAAACATGGAATGATGACCGGATTCTGCAAGCAATCGAGTACACGCGGTTCAAGCTCAATCGCGGCCAGGTGAAGAAGAGTCCGTCCGGCTATCTGATGAAGGCGTTGCGCGACAACTGGCGCATGTCCGAAGCCGAGCGGACCATGGTGCAGGTTCAGACCAAGCTACTGACAGAGGAAACGGAGCAGGAAGCCCTCAAGGCCGCCGTAAAGACGTCCGTGGAGCGTAGCGTCGCTTCGCGAGAGGACGAAACGCGCGCGCGCATGAATGATGAATCTCGCCAAGGACGCGAGCACTTCACGGCGTCTGATGCCAAAGCTCGCCGCGAGCATGTCCGGGCCTGGCTTACGTCGAGGGAGGGCAAGCTTGTGCTGAGGCGGATGAAGCTGGAGGCGTCGTCCATCACGGAGGACATCATACTGACAACGCCCGATCTGTCCTGGTACCTGGGACAGTTTGTCTTTGGCCGAATCAAGTCCCAGGTCGCGCAATGACCCCTGCTTTGCGGCGGGCGACTTCCGCGCGTGCTCCTCAGTGCCTTGTGCTTCGAGATACGCGCGTACGGTCTCCAGCGTGGCTCCCCCCACGCTTCCAACAAAATAGGCGCGACTCCAGAACAAAGGCTTTCGATAAAACGTGGCTAAGTGCTCGGCGAATTGGTTGCGAGCCCGACGCGCGTTCGCGGTCTTGAGGTTGTTGACCAGGACTGATATGTCGAGCGCCGGGTGGATATCGATCATTACGCGAACTATGCGGACAAGCGCCGCGCGGGACAAACGAACAGCCGGACTGCCGTCAAGGCGGTCGGCTGACGGGAGCCAACTGGGTCTGTTTTACTTCGGCGATTCTTGGGAAAGTGGGTCAGTTTTAAATCGGCGTTGCCCCTTTGCTGGCAAGGCGACCAGCAGACCATCCGCTTAACTATGCATGGTTAAGGAATAAGTCCACAGGCTCCAGGTCTTTTTTCGTTTGTTAAAATCGCTACGGGCTCTCCACTTTTCCTTGCAAATCCGAGTGCCGCGTCGTACTTGTGCGCGGCGGACATGTCGAGGACTGGCGCGCAGGTCGATTTAGGGCACTTTTGAGCAATGTCATCCCTTCTTGCACTTGCTCCCGTTTGCAGCAGCAAAAATACCGGATCACTGCGCCACATCTCTGGCGTCGTCATGTAGTGGTCGACGCATCAAGGCCTGCCTCTAAGACAAAGCGAGAGGTGGGATTCTTCTTGGCCATCGATAGCCGCAGATCTTCCCGCGCTCTGGTCACCGCCACATAGAACAGGCGACGCTCTTCCGATTCGGTGCTTTTCTCATCGGGCACCACGGTTTCCTCGGCCCGGATGATCCATACCCGATCCCACTCTAGCCCCTTGGAGCTGTGCATGGTTGTTAGGATCAACGCATCCGGCGCCGGCTCATTGTTGCTGCGGCGCAGGAACTCCAGCCTGTCGGAAAATGGACCATTGAGTCGGGACAGTACGTCGAACGTCGTGGTCGTGGCACGACGGGCAGGCTCCGAGTCGGTCTGGTGCATCATCCACCCGTACACTCCTTCCAGCACCAGCGAATAAAATTGCCTGTCGCAGAGCGATCGCCACTCGACAAGCCGTTTCATAAGTTCCCGATAGCGATCCGCCGACGCCTCGGAAAGGCCCAGTTCCAGGAGCTCTTTTCTTTGGCGCTGTTCTGTATTTGCGCGGCCCTTGCTGTGCAGGAGCCGTAGTTCTTGGGTATCAATCCCGACAAAGGACAGCAGCGCGTCCACACCGGTACTCCTCGTCTTCTGGACCAGTTCCAGAAGATTGCACATGAGGGCAGCTTCCGGCCGGTTCAGAATCGACTTGCCGGACGCCCGAAAATACTTGACGCCATGCGATCGGCATATCGCCTCGACGGGGTCGAGAATGCGGTTGGTACGCGCAAGGACTGCCGCCGATTGGCCATTCCTTACCGCCGCCGTCAGATGCTCCATCGCTGCGACAGCCTCGGCATACTCATCAGCGAACCGCTGGAACTGAACCAGCCCGCCGGGGCCCTTATGCGCAACCAGTTCCTTTGGGATCCGGTCGCGGTTATTCCGGATGATTCGGTCCGCCGCCCCAAGAATCTCTGCGTGGCAGCGATAGTTGTTGCCTAACACCACCGACTGCGCGTCAAACTGACGAATGAAGGACTCCATTCCGCGGAAGCCCAGCGCCGACCTGAAGCCATAGATGCTCTGGTCGTCATCGCCAACAACGGTCACAATTGATCCGGCCTGAGCATGCGAGGCGATCCATTGATATTGGAGAGGGTCAGTGTCCTGAAACTCGTCGACCAGAAGGTACCTGAACCGATACGGCTCGATGGTGCCGTTCTGCATACCTTCCACGGCTAGTCTAAGCACGTCCTGGAAATCAATCTTACCGTTTCGCTCCAGTGAATCCTGGTAGCCACGGTAAAGCGCTTCTTCGGCGGTGCCGTCTGCACATGTCCTGCGCGGTCAGGCCGGTTTGCCGGGCGGCGCCTTCAATGGTCTTGCCGAGGCGGTCCGTATTGAACGGCCCCGGCAGCATGTTGTTCACCGTCACCCCGTGTTGCGCGACCGCGCGCGCCAGTCCTGCGACGAAGCCTGTCAGGCCAGAGCGCGCCCCGTTGGAGAGACCCAGCACGTCAATCGGCGCCTTGACTGCGCCGCTGGTGATGTTGATGATGCGGCCCCACTTGCGCGCGATCATGCCGTCGACGGTGGCCTTGATCAACTCGATCGGCGTCAACATGTTGGCGTCGAGCGCGGCCATCCACGCGTTGCGGTCCCAGTCGCGGAAGTTTCCCGGCGGAGGACCTCCGGCATTGTTGATGAGGATGTCGAGATTGCCGAGCCCAGCCACCGCGTCCAGTGCCGCGGCGCGGCCCTCGGGCTTCGTGATGTCGGCAGCCACGGTGATCACGCGGTGGCCATGGCGCGCACGGAGCTCGCTGGCGGCCTTCCCCCAGCGATTCGGCGTTGCGCGCCACGATCACCACGTCTACGCCCTCGGCGGCCAGTGCGTCGGCAAGGCAAAGCCGAGGCCCTTGCTCGCGCCACACACCAGCGCGCGCTTGCCTTGCAGTCCCAGATCCATTTCGTTGCTCTCTCTTGCTGCTTGGTTGACGGTATTCGTTGGCAGTCGCCTTACAGGCTAGCCGTGCGAACGCGGCCGGTAGTCGATCAGGCTCGAGAACACCGCGATCAGCACCGCCATGACGACGAAGAACAGGAGCGCCAGAAAATACGAGCCTGACCACTGGACGATCCCGCCGATCAATATCGGCACCACCACGCCGGCCATATTGCCGCAGAAGTTCATGGTGCCGCCCAGCACGCCGCTGCGCTCGGGGCCGCCGACGATGGCCGGCAGGCTCCAGTACATGCCGCAGAACCGGATGAAGAACATCGCCACGCACAGCAGCAGGACGACCGTGCCGGAGCTGGCGATGTAGGCTGCAGCGAGGATGCAGGCCGCTGCCACCAGGGACGATCCGCTGAACATCGTGCGCATTACAACATTGGGCGATGCGCCCGAGGCCTTCCACCGGTCGCCGATATAGCCGCCGATGAGCTCGCCGACGAAGCCCGACATGAAGATGATGAACGTGGCGCCGCCCATGGCGGCGATGTTGAAGCCGTGCGCCTTGTGCAAATAGCTCGGCATCCACGTCAACAAGCCATAGAAGACCGCGAGGATGCAGCTGTAGCCGGCGAACATCGCCAGCACCGAGCGGTCCCGCACCAATTCGCGCATTGGCACGCGCGTGGTGGCGGCGCTGGCTGGCGCGTTGCCGCGCACGATGTGTTCCAGTTCGGCCGCGTTGACGCCCGGGTGGTCCGACGGATGGTTGCGGATGTAGCGCCACGCCAGCAAGCCCGCCAGCATGGTACCGACGCCGGCGATCACGAACGCGATGCGCCACGAGCCGAACCAGGCGATCAACCCCGAGATCAGGATCGCTCCCAGGGCGCTGCCAAGCGGGGCGCCGCCATCGACGAGCACGGCGCCGCGACCGCGCTCGTGCGGGGTCAGCCATGTGCCGATCAGCTTGGCACCGGCCGGCATGATCGGCGACTCGGACACGCCTAGGCCCATGCGCGTGAGCAGCAGCACGATCCAGTTGTGGGAGGCGGCGCCCAGCGCCTGGAAGGCACCCCAAGCAACCGTCGCCGTGGCGATGATGCCGCGCGTATGGTACCGGTCCAGCAGCACGCCGGCTGGGATCTGCATCAGTGCGTACGACCAGAAGAATGCGCTCAGCATCAGGCCTTCTAGCGCCGGAGACAGGTTGAATTCTGGCGCGATCAAGGGCAGCGCGACCGACAGTGAGGCCCGGTCGATGTAGTTGATCGCTGTCAGCAGCAGCATGATCAGGAAGATGCGCCAGCGCACGCTGGTGGGGCGCACGGCCTCGCTGACCGTTGGCGACGACAGGGCAGGGGAGTGTAAGGACGGCATGGTTGTCTCGCGTCGTTGTAGTGGTGCGGCGTGTTGGTTTGTTTCCGCACGGCACTGTAGGGTCGCCGCCAGCCCTTGCCAAATGACTCTTTGTGATTGCGTGATAACGAGCGGGATCGGCATGCACGGACAGTCATCCGATCGGTGTTTCCCTGCATGGGTTGTCCGCCTGGGTAACCGCATAAGGGGCCGTTATCAGCCAATCCAGTCTTTTCATTACCGGGATCGCCCGGGGCTTTGTACTGTTCGGGGCACGGAGACATCGAACGGAGAATGCCCATGATTCCATTCCAATATTTCTTCCCGACCACGCTCAAATTTGGCAATGGCCTGGCCAGTCGGGCCGGCGAGTTACTCAAGCCCTTGTTCCGCGGCAAGCTGCTGGTGGTGACTGACGAAGGCCTGATCAAGAGTGGTGTGCTGGAAGGATTTTTTTCCTCCCTCAGCGCAGCGGACGTCGCCTATGACGTCTTCTCGGGCGTCGAGGCCAATCCCAGCACCACCGTGCTGGAGCGCGCCGTGGCCTTCCTGAAGGACCATGGTTGCAGCGCAGTGATTGGCGTCGGCGGCGGCAGCAGCATCGATACCGCCAAGGGTGTCGCCGCGATGGCGACCAACGAAGGCACCATCCTCGACTACGAAGGCTACGACAGGATTCCTAACGCACCGCTGCCGATTTTCGCGATTCCGACGACGTCGGGCACCGGCAGCGAATGCACCGCCTCGACGGTTTTTACGAACAAGGAGACGCTGTTCAAGACCGTGATCATCAGTCCGCGGCTGTTTCCGCAACTGGCGATCCTGGACGCCGAACTGACGCTGAACCTGCCGCCGGCCATCACCGCCGCGACGGGCATGGATGCGCTCACCCATGCGATCGAATCGTATGTATCGAAGCAGGCGAATCCGGTCAGCCAGGCGCTGGCGCTGGGCGCCGTGCGCCTGATCGGGCGCAGCCTGCGTAAGGCCTACTACGTCGGTTCAGACCTCGCGGCCAGGGAGGACATGCTGCTGGGGTCGTTTCTTGCTGGCGTGGCCTTCTCGCAGTCGAAGCTGGGCAACGTCCACGCGATATCGCACACGATGGGCGGCGTGTTCAACATCGCCCATGGCATCGCCAATGCGGCGCTGCTTCCCTATGTGATCGCGTTCAACGTGCCCGCATGTCCGGAGCGCTACCGCGACATCGCCGAAGCGCTCGGTGGGGAGGCGGCGGGCGTCGATGTCGAAACCGCTGCGCGGTGCCTGGTGGCGCAGATCGTCGAACTCAACCGCGCGCTCGGTATTCCTTCAAACATCCGCGAGCTCGGTGTTGACCTTGAGTACCTGCCGCAGATGGTTGCCGACTCGATGCGTAGCGGCAACGTCCTGGTCAACCCGCGCCTGACCACGGCGGGAGATATCGAGGGAATCATCGTGGCGGCGCATGCTGGCAACCTTTGAGCGGCCCGCAGCGGCCCCATCATCCTGGAACAGGAGTCTCCATGTTTTATGAAATGCGGACCTATACGGTCCGGATCGGCAAGATGAAGGAATACCTGCAGCACTTCGAACAGGAAGGCCTGCCGGTGATTTCCCGCTACGCCACGCTCGTCGGCTGGTGGTACACCGAAATCGGTGAACTCAACCAGGTGGTCCATATCTGGGCCTATGAAAGCCTGGACGATCGCATAAAGCGGCGCGCGGCACTTTATGAAGACCGCGACTGGCTCGAGAAATTCATTCCCAAGGCCTTCCCGATGCTCGAGGAGATGGAGTCCAAGCTGCTGATGCCGGCTGCGTTCTCACCGATCAGATGAGGTGTTGCTGCAGCGCCTCGGCAAGCAGCGCTGCACCCGGTGAAAGGTGCGCGCCGGCACGGTTCACCACGCCGTAGGGCTCCTCGATGGCCGGGATCGCGACCGGTAGGCGCGCCACCAGCCCGAACTGCTCGCCAAATGCCGCCACTTCGCGGGGGATCACGGCGACCAGCTCGGCATTCGCCTGCAACATGGTGAGGGCCGCGAATGTCGATGCGGTTTCGATCGGATAGCGTGGCACGTCGATGCCGGCGTCGGCGAGCGCGCGCTCGAGCGCGAACCGCATCGGTGTGTTGACGGGGTAGGCGACCCATGACGCATCCGCGAGGTCGCGCAGGGTCAGCGTCTTCCTGCGGGCGAGGGCATGCGTGCGCGCGACTACCACCGCAAGCGGCTCGGGTTCGAGCGGCACGCAGTCGTAAGCCTCCGGACGCCGGCTGCCGCCGCTGCGGCAGATGGCCAGATCGAGCCGCCCCTCGTCGATCAGCGCCAGCAGGCTGGCGCTGGTCCCTTCCACGATCTCGATCGAAAGATGTGGCTGACGATGGCGCAGGTCGGTCAGCGCCCGCGTCAGCAGCGGCACTGCCCCCATGATGACGCCGACCGCAAGGTGGCCCCCGTGTCCCTGCGTCAGCGCAGTGACCTCGGCATGCAGGTGTTCCAGGTCACTGTAGATCAGGCGCGCATAGCGCGTGATGCAGCGTCCGAGATCATTGGCGACCAGTCCTTTCGGCTGCCGTTCGAACAGCGGCATTCCGAGAATGTCCTCGATCTCGCGCAGCACCTTGGTCGCGCCGGGTTGCGAGATGGCGATTTCCTCGGCTGCCTTGTGCAGCGAGCCATGGTTCTCGAGCGCGATCAGCAGCCGCAACTGCTTGAGGCGAAGACGCGATGCAATGTTGGCGAGGGTAGGAACAGCCAGCGGCTTCATGGCAACGACAGGACCGAAAGGCGACACTATAGCCTTTTGCGGCGTTGGACGGTGGTCGCCTGCACCTCCTCACGCCATCTCAGGGAGCGACGGCGCGTCGGCCCGCCTGCGCCGTTGCGATCTCCGGCACCACGCCGCTCGCCTGCAGCAACGTCTTACGGAAGATCTCCACCAGCGGTCGCAGGTTGACCCTGTGCCACGCCGCCCACAAGGGCGTACGGTAGCTGAACCACGATAGCTCGTGCAGCACCACGCCCGCCGGTGCCTGGTGGCGCAGGCTTTGCTGGATCGTGGTCACGCCGAGTCCCGCGGCCACGAGTCCCAGGGCGGCCAGCGGTTCGGTCGCCTCCATCGTGATCGTTGGCGTGAAGCCGGCCCTGGCGCAAGCGGCGATGAACGTGTCATGCCGCAGCGCGGTTTCCTGGTGCATCACGCCGATCCACTTCTGCGCAGCCAGGTCGTCCGGGCTAAGCTGCTCCGCCCTGGCAAGCGGGTGCCCCTCAGGCAGCGCCAGCAGCATCGGGTCATTGAGCACCTGTGCGGCCTCGAGATCCGGATCGTCGCGCGCCGGCGGCTCGCACACGAGTGCGATATCCAGGCTGCGCTGGCGCAGCCCTTCGAGTTGGGCGCCTGACTGCTGGTTGTACAGCGCGATGTGCACGGCGGGCCGGTCCTGGCGCAGCGCGCGCAAGGCGTTCGGCAGGATGCCCGAGTGCATCGCGTATTCCAGATAGCCGATGCAGAGACCGCCTTCGTCGCCGCGCCCGAGCCGGCGCGCCAGCGATTCGAGCCGGTTGGCATGCGTGAGGAAGGCGCGGGTCTCGGCCAGGAACGTGCGGCCGTCGCGCGTGAGCCGGATGCGTTGCTGGGAGCGCTCGAACAGCACCAGGCCGAGCTTTTCCTCGAGCTGGGCAATCTGCCGGCTAAGTGGCGATTGGGAGATATGGAGCCGTTCTGCCGCGCGTCCGACGTGCTCGTCTTCGGCCACGGCCACGAAATAGTGAAGTTGGCGGATATCTAGCATGTCCAGTCCTGAATTTCAGACCTCTGAGGAATCAAGTCTCGCCAATTCTGTCTTGGACAGACTTAACTTGGCAACCCTAGACTGCCTTCACCCCAACTTAAACTTGTGGAGCAGTCATGAGCATCAAAGACATTCTCGCCGGCAACGTGCTCGGCTTTGGTACCGCCCCGCTGGGCAATATGTTCCGCGACATCCCGGAAGCGGAGGCGCAGGCCACTGTGGACGCGGCCTGGGCGCAAGGCGTGCGCTACTACGACACCGCGCCGTTCTACGGCGCGGGCCTGGCCGAAATCCGGCTGGGCGACGCGCTGTCCCGGCGCCCGCGCGATGAATACGTGCTCAGCACCAAGGTCGGGCGCCTGATCCTGGACGAAGTCGAAGACGCCAGCGCGCGGGCGCTGGGCGAGAAGAGTGGCCTGTTTGCCGCCGGCCGCCCGAACAAGCTGGTCAACGACTACTCGGCGGATGCCACGCTGCGCTCGATCGAGGACAGCCTCAAGCGCATGAAGGCCGACCGCCTCGACATCGTCTGGGTCCACGACATCGCCCAGGACTTCTACGGCGACGAATGGCTGGCTTACTTCGAGACCGCCCGCAAAGGCGCTTTCCGAGTGCTGACCCGACTGCGCGAAGAGGGCGTGATCACGGCCTGGGGCTTGGGCGTGAACCGCGTAGAGCCGATCGAACTGACGCTGGACCTGACCGAAGCAGAGCCCGACGGCTTCCTGCTGGCGGGCCGCTATTCGCTGCTCGACCACGAGCGCGCGCTGCAGCGCCTGATGCCCAAGGCCGCGGAGCGCAAGCTTGAGATCGTGGTCGGCGGCCCGTACAGCTCGGGCATCCTGGCCGGTGGCTCGCACTTCGAATACCAGAAGGCGCCGCCCGGGATCATCGACAAGGTCGAGCGCATCAAGGCGATCGCGCAACGCCACGGCGTCGGCATCAAGGCCGCTGCGCTGCAGTTCGTGCTGGCCAACCCGGCGGTCGCCGCCGTGATCCCGGGTGCGAGCCGGCCCGAGCGCATCGCCGAGGACACCGCCGCGCTGAAGGCTGTCATCCCTGCCGATTTCTGGCGCGAACTGCGCGAGCAGCGCCTGGTTGCGGCAAACGCGCCGCTGCCTGGCGACAGCAACTGATCCAGGACCACATTCGATTCAAGGAGTCCACCATGGCACAAGCTTCTGCAATGATCACGCTGGCGGTTGCACCGGACCGCGTCTGGCAACTGATTGGCGGCTTCGATTCGCTGCCCGACTGGCTGCCGTATATCCCCAAGAGCGAATTGAGCGAGGGCGGGCGCGTGCGCCGCCTCGTCAATCCGGACGGCGACGCCATCGTCGAACGTCTCGAGGCCTTTGACCAGAGCGCGCGCAGCTACACCTACTCGATCCTGGAGGCGCCGTTCCCGGTCACCGGCTACCGCGCCACGCTGCGCGTGGTCGGCATCGACGGGGGTCAGGCCTCGCGCGTCGAATGGTCTGGCCAGTTCAGGCCGGCAGGCGTGAGCGATGACGATGCATCGCGGCTGTTCGAGGGCATTTATCGGGATGGCCTCAAGGCACTGGAAGCAACGCTGGCCGCAGCCGCATCATGAAACGCCTGTTGGCCTTGTCGATCGCCTTCGCGGCCATGATCGGCCCGCTTGTGCCGGCGCAGGCGCAGGCCGCTACCAGCGTACCTGGCGAAGGGCGCGTGTCGTACCAGTACGGCGAGTAATTCTGTGAGATGGCGACGCCGTCGCGCCGCGTCGCTGCACCCCATTAGCCGGAATTCAGGCACCGGGGTGCAGTGTCATGACGACGGAATCTTCATTAGACCGTTATCGATGGAAATCCGATTTGCGTCGACGGCGCGAAGCTGCAGAAGGGAGCGACTCTGCCGTGGTCGGTGCGGCTTGCCAGGGCCTGCCGTCATGGAGAACGGGATGAATCATATGACTGTCCGGCAGCGGCTTGGCGCCTGAAGCAAGGTTCTCCCTGGCCGGCAAGCGAGGTTCGTCACCGGCTCGGGAGGCTTGCCATTTCACTGGATTGGAACGACGCGCGTGGACGCTCGCACGGCGCTCACAAAGCAGCCAGGGCGCGCCTTTCTGCCCTGCTGAGCCACACCATCAGGAATCCCGCTGCGGCCAGCAGGCCGCCAGCGACCGGCACTGCGCGATAGCCGAGGTCTAGGCTGATGACCCCGCCACCGAGTGCGGCGCCCAGGGCATTCCCGAGATTGAACGCCCCGACGTTGATCGATGAGGCGAGTCCTGGTGCTTCCGCGGCGGCTTCCATCACCCGCATCTGCACCGACGGCACGACGGCGAAGGTCGCGGCTCCCCAGACCAATAATGCAAGGGCCGCAGTGAGGTGGTGGGAGAGGGCAAAGGGGAGCACCAGCATGATGATGGCGAGCGCTGAGAGGACGATCTTCGTCGCGCCGTCGAGCGACCAGTCCGCGAGCCGTCCCCCTACATGATTGCCGACTGTGAAGCCAACGCCGATCAGGACGAGCGATAGTGTGACAAAGGTGCCGGATGCGCCGGTGAGATCGGCTAGCACCGGCGCGATATAGGTGTAGAGCGTGAACATGGCGCCAGCGCCCAGGACCGTGGTCGCCATCGCCAGCAACACAGGCGGGCGGGTGAGCACGGCCAGCTCCCGACGCACGTTGAGCGGGGTTCCGCTCTCGCCCTGCGGCAACGCCAGCCAAAGCGCAGCAATGGCGACCAGCCCCAGCACAGCGGTGCCGGCGAACGCCAGGCGCCAGCCGACCTGCTGGCCAAGCCAGGTTGCCGCCGGCACGCCAGCGATATTGGCGATGGTCAGACCCATGAACATTGTTGCCACGGCGCTGGCCTGCTTGTCCTTCGGCACCACGCTCGCGGCCACCACGGCGCCGAGGCCGAAGAAGGCGCCATGGTTGAGACTGGTGACCAAACGCGATGCCAGCAGCGTGGCGTAACCCGGCGCGAGCGCCGACAGCAGGTTGCCAAGGGTGAAGATGGCCATCAATGCCATCAGTGCGGTGCGCTTGCCGAAGCGGCTGAACAGCAGGGTCATCACCGGTGCGCCGACCATCACGCCAACCGCGTACGCGGTAATCAGCATCCCCGCGGTGGGGATGCTGACGTTGACGCCTTCGGCGATCACGGGGAGCAACCCCATGGGCGCGAATTCAGTGGTACCGATCCCGAATGCGCCGATGGCGAGCGCAAGCAGTGCGGTATTGGATTTCATCGTGGCAGATCCTTCAGAATGTAGTCGGCGACAGAGCCGTGGACAGGCGTCCAGCCCAATTCGTCTCTGGCCTTGTCCGCGCGAACGCGGCAATTGGAGCCAAGGCTGAATACGGCCATGCGGCGCCCCCAATGGGCGATGGCCGCGTTCGCGGTCCAGTCCTGCGCCGGGGCGAGATCGAGCCTCGTGCCGATGGCATCGGTGATTTCCTTGAGCGAGGCTTCACCGTTCTCGACAAAATAGAAGCTGCCTGCCGGGGCCCGTTCCAGGGCCAGCAGGTAGAGGTCGACGAGATCGGCGATATGGACGTTGGACCAGCGGTTGAGTCCACGCCCGATATGGCGCGCAACGCCCGTTTCCTTGGCCAGCGCCACCAGTGCCGGGATCTGGACGCTCTGCGCTGCGGGACCGAGATGGTTCCCATAGACCAAGCTGTTGCATAACACGACCGTATGGACGTCCGATCCTGCGTCCTGGATGCGCTGGTTGATGGTGAAGCGGGGCACTTTGTCCGGCGCCGGCACGAACACGGTGTCCTCGGAGAATATCGCGTCGGAGGGCTCGCCCAACGCTTCATCGCCGACCAGACTGGTGCCGCTGGTGTGGACCAGGCGCTTGCCCGAGCCGGCAAGCGCCTGCAGGAGCGCTTCCACCGCTGCGCGATGATCGCTGTCCGCCGCGTTGACGACAGCGTCGGCGGCTTCGGCTTCGACCGCCAACAGTGCGCTGTCGTCGAGTGTGCCGACTACCGGCTCGATGCCGAAGGCGCGCAGTTCATCGGCACGTGCGGGATTGCGGATCAGGCCCCGTACCGTGTGGCCTTTGCGTGCGAGTGCCGCGGCGACCGAGCCGCCGATATAGCCGCTGGCGCCCGTGACGAACAACTTCATGCCGCGGCCCTGCCGTCGTAGTCGGGATAGTCCGTGTAGCCCTCGGCACCACCGCCGTAGTGGAGGGAGCGAATGGATGTGGCAAGGGGCCAGTCATTCTGAAGGCGTGCGACCAGGTCGGGGTTGGCAATGAACGGCTCGCCGAATGCCGCAATGTCGATCCGACCATCGGCGATGAGATCCTCGGCGCGCGCGCGCGTCATGCCGCCCGCCAGGATCAGCACGCCCTTGAATCGACGGCGGAACTTTTCCAGGAAATCACCCGGCGTGGCCGAACTGCCGCGCGTGCTCTGATCCATCAGGTGAACGTAAGCGATATTCCGCTTGGAGAGTTCATCGGCAAGATGGAGATAGGTGTCCTCAAGCTCAGGGTAGGCGGCCATGTCGCCGAGGCCGCCATAAGGCGACAAACGGATGGCCGTGCGTTGCGAACCGATCCGCGCCGTGACCGCGTCGATGGCTGCCAAGGCGAAACGGGTGCGGCTTTCCAGGGTGTCTCCGCGGAATTCATCGGTGCGATCGTTCACCGTCGGGTTCAGGAACTGCTCGATCAGGTAACCATTGGCGCCGTGCAGCTCCACGCCGTCAAAGCCGGCCTCCATTGCATTGGCGGCAGCCTCGGCAAAATCGGCGATCACGCCATAGACCTCGCCGGTCGTCAGTGCGCGAGGCTCGGACACATCGACCGCACCCGGCGTGCCGTCGGCGGTATAACCCCAGGCCTTGGTGTCTTTCGCGGTCTGGCCGGTTGCACTGACGGGCTGAATGCCACCGGGCTGGATCGAAACATGGCTCACACGGCCGACATGCCAGAGCTGGGTGAAGATCGTGCCTCGCTTCGCATGGACGGCATCCGTGACCTTGCGCCAGCCTTGCACCTGTTGCGGTGTGTAGAGGCCGGGGTTGAACAGGAAGCCCTGTGCACTGGGCGATATCACCGTCCCTTCAGTCACGATCAGGCCAGCGTCAGCACGTTGGCTGTAGTACAGCGCGTTGAGATCGTTCGGAACACCATCCGGATTCCGGGAACGGGTCAGCGGCGCCATGGCGATCCGGTTAGCAAGCTGGCGCTCGCCCATGGTGAAGGGCTTGAACAGTAGACTCATTTGTGGACCTTGGTCAGGGAGGGGTGCGGCCACTGGGGTACTTGGCCGCGGGCTCGGGAAGTTCGTCGATGGACCGCAGTTTGCGCGGTTTATATTTGTTGATTAAGCCGTGTATGCGTCAAATACTTTTGATTTCATATCAAATGTCAGGGCCCGTCGTGCCAGGAGGGCAGCGCGGCATGCGAGGCCGCGGCCCAGATAAGCACGGTGCCCGCGATGGCCAGGCACCTATGCCGAAAAGTGCTCACCGGCGCCATTGGCGGTGCGAGCCCCGTCTGAATAGGCATCGCGCGGGCTGTTGCCGCGCGCACCATCCAGGTACGGGTCTGCCTTGCGCGCAGGACTGGCCGAGACACCGGTCCGGTCGAGTCCGGCTACCACTTTAAGGTCGGGATGCGATTCGGCTGCGTTGGCGCCATCGTAGAACGGGTTGCGACGGTCATTGCCACGCGCACCGTCCAAGTAGGGGCCAAGCTTGCGGGTGGCAATGTAGCCATCCCGATTGGTGATTCTTGCGCTATCGGTATTGCCGTCCCGGTTGCCGATGCGGGCGCCGTCCGTGTAGGCGTCACGAGGCGTGTTCACGCGGAACGCGTTGCCGGCGGTTTCCGGCTGGGTGGCTGCGTGGGCCACGCCGACTGTCAGGGCGGCGGCCAATGTGATGGCCGTGAGGATGGTCTTGGCTTGCATGTTGCTCTCCTGTTTAATCCGATCGGCCGGGCAACCGTTGGGTTTGGTCGCAGGGGCTGTCATCGAATTGCAGCTTTTAAGCGATATATCTACTGATAGATAGATTGGTGGATCAAAAAAACTGCCTGGTTTCCCTGTTAAGGATCCAGGCATTGCCCCGGGGGTGACTGGAGTCTAGGTAGGGGCGGTATGTCTGTCCAAGACGGAATACGTCAGACTTAAGACCTTGTAGGTCTTGGGGCCGGCTTGCTAGGGGTCGGGGGTGAGGGCCGGCGCCTCAACGAAAGCCTGATGCCGCCCGCTCTAACCCCGTCCCAGTCCGGCAGATCAGCGATGCCCGCCTACTTTTCGACGAGACGGCCCATTGTCTCCGGCACAACCGCTGCGCCAACCAGATAGACCAGCGTGACGGCCGCGAGGAAAACACCAAGGATCACCGGCAGGTCGGCGGGTGTGCCGGCGGCGAGCGAGGCCAGCGTCGGCATCATCCCGCCGAGAGCGAACCCGATGTTCCACGACAATCCTGTGCCGGAGGCGCGAATGCTGGTGGGAAACCTCTCGTTCAGGAAAATGAGGATGGGCGCGAAGCCGGCGCACCCTAGCATGCTGAGCGCCACCGCATAGGCGCCGCGCAGGGTGGCGGTTGGCGCGGCCGGCATCCATTGGTAGAGCAGCGGCATCAGCACCAGGCTGAGCGCGCCGATCAGCAGGAAGGCGCGCTTGCGGCCTACCAGCGTGCTGAAATGCCCCGCTGCCACCGATGCGACGATCACACCGAGGCTGCTCAGCATCAGGATGGCCGAAGACTCGCCGGGGGATGCCTTGACCACGACCTTGAGAAAGGTGGGGAGATATCCGGAAGTCAGGTAGTAGGCGCTGCCTGCGCCCACGGTCAGCAGGATGTTAACCAGCAGGATGCCACGATACTCGCGCGAGAACAGCGTGCGCAGCGGATGGGCTTGCGGCTTGGCGTGGCCGCTTGCGGCCTTTGCCGCCTGCAGCTGCTTCCACAGCGGCGACTCTTCCAGCGAGTTGAAGATGACCAGCCCCAGCACCGAGCTGACGATGCCGGCAAAGAACATGCAGCGCCATCCCCAGACCTCGAAGGCGTCGCCTGGGAACAGCGCCGTCATTGCCATGTACGTGATCGACGCCAGCAGCGCGCCGATGCCCGCGCCGCCGCCGCCTACCAGGCCGGACACCGCGCCGCGCCACGACGGCGGCACCGATTCCGTGCCAATGGTATGCGTCGAAGCGACCACGCCGCCGACGAACACGCCCTGCACCAGCCGCAGGAGGATGAACAGCGCCGGCGCGAAGAGGCCGATCTGGGCCACCGTCGGCAGCAGCCCGAACGCCGCCGTCGACAGGCCGACGCCGGTCACGGCCACCACCATGGCACCCTTGCGCCCGTGCCGGTCCGCGTAGGCCCCGAAGATCGCCGAGCCGAGCGGGCGCATCAGCAGCGTCACCGCGAACGACGCGTACACCGCCGCCAGCGACAGCATCGCATGCTCGGACGGAAAGAACAGCTTGCCGATCACCGGCGCCACGAACAGCAGGATAAACAGGTCGAACAGGTCGAGCGCCCATCCCATGCACGAAGCCGTCACCGCGCCCAGCACCTGCCGGTTGTTTGCGGCCAAGGACGCCGCGTCTTGCACGCCGCTGGTCGGCACCTTGTCATTTGCCAGCACTTCCATCGTTGTCTCCTCATCTTTTGAATGAACGGTTCCCCGCGATGCCCCGCCGGGGCCATCGTCGATGCGTCCGTCTCTCCGGCTTGGCAGGCGGGTCAGCCCCGCCCGCGCCCGCGCTCAGCTGCCGCGGAATTCGGGATTGCGCTTCGCGTGGAACGCTTCCACGCCCTCGCGGAAGTCGTCCGAGCTGCGCAGGCGGCTGTAGCAGTGCCCTTCCAGTTCGATGGCGATCGACAGCGGTGCGTCCTCGGTGTCGTTGAGCAGCTTCTTGGCGGTGCGCTGGGCCAGCGGGGAGAAAGCGCGCAGCTCGTCGACCAGCGCATCGGTGGCGGCTTCGAGCTCGGCGTCGGCCACGCAGTCCACGGCGATGCCCCACTCGTACGCCTGGCGCCCCGGGATGCGGCGCGAGCGCATGACGATGTCCTTGGTGCGGCCCACGCCCACCATCTTCTGCAGCCGCGCCGAGCCGCCGGATCCAGGAATCTGGCCAAGCTTCTGCTCGGGCAACGCGTATTCCGTGGAGTGGGTGGCGATGCGGAAGTCGCACGCCAGCGACAGTTCGAAGCCCACGCCGAAGCAGTAGCCCTGGTTGGCCGCGATCACCGGCTTGCCGCAGCGCGCCGGCGCTGCAACGTTCCACGCGAGGTTCGACACATGCTCCGGCGACGCTTCCAGGAAGCCCCGGATGTCGCCGCCGCTTGAGAAATGCTTGCCCTGCGCGCGCAGCACGATGACGCGCACGCGGTCATCGGCGTCCAGCGCCTCGAACACGGCACGCAACTGGTCGCGGGCCGCCATCGAGATCACGTTGTACGGCGGGCGATGCAGGATGATGTCCGCGCGCTCGCGGGCCGGGTCGACCTCCACGGAAAAGCCGTCGAGGTCCTGCAGGCGCTGCTGGTCGGGATGGGTCAATGCGAAGGCTTGGGTCATGTCGTTACTCCTTGATGGGGTCGCTGTGGGGAAGAGAGGAAAGCGCGTTGTATTCGCCCGCCGACAGCTTGCGGCGCAGGATCTTGCCGACCGGCGATTTCGGGATGTCGGCCACGAACACGTAGTCGCGCGGTCGTTTGAAGTTGACGAGGTCGGAGCTGCGGCAATAGTCGTCGAGCGCCCCGGCGTCGACGCAGCCGCGCGGCTTGACGAATGCCACCACCTTTTGGCCCCAGCGGGCGTCGGGCACGCCGGCTACCGCCACCTCGTCCACGGCGGGGTGCAGGGACAGCACCGATTCGATATCGGCGGGCGAGATGTTCTCGCCGCCGCTGATGATCATGTCGTCGACCCGCCCGGTGACGAACAGGTCGCCGTCTGCGTCGAGGTAGCCGATGTCCCCGGTGAAATACCAGCCGTCGCGCAGGGATTTGGCATTGGCGTCGTCGCGGTTCCAGTAGCCCTCGAAGGCCTCGTCGCCGCGCAGGTCGGCGATGATCTGGCCTTCCTCGCCAGGCGCGGCCAGCTCGTCTGGCGAGGCCGCGTCGAGCCGCGCCACGCGCAGCCGCGTGTTGAGGCCGGCGCGGCCCGCACTGCCGGGTTTGCGCGCCGCATGCTGGTCGACGCTGAAGGTGTACACCTCGGACGAGCCGTAGTGGTTGACGAACAGCTCCGGGCAGAACACCTGCTCGAGACGGGTCAGCAGGCCATCGTTCATGGCGGCCCCGGCGAAGCCGAGCTTGGTAACGGTGCGAACGTCGATGCTGTCGAAATCCGGCTCGGCCAGCAGGTCATGGTAGAGCGTGGGCACGAGGTAGAGGCAGCTGACTCGATGGCCGGCAATCGCCTGCAGCGCCTGCGACGCGCTCCAGCGCCGCACGCAGACAAAGAGGCCGTCCACCAGCGCCATGGCCAGCAGGGACCGCACGCCCATCGTGTGGTACAGCGGCATCACCCCCAGCGTCCGTTCGCCGCGCCGGTACAGGTTCTGCGCGACGTGCGCCAGCGCGGCCGCGCGCTCCTGCCGGTGGCGGCGCGGCACGCCTTTCGGCTTGCCGGTGGTGCCGGAGGTGTACAGCATGAGCGAAATGTCGCCAGCTTCAGCCAACGTGGTGTCCCGCCGAGGCGTGGCACGGAGCAGGGTGTCGAACGACAGCGAGCCGCCGGGCGCGCCGTCCAGCGCGATGCAGGGAATGTCCTGCGCGGCGGGGCTGTCCAGCACAGCGTCGGCGCTGACCGGTTCAAACACCAGCGCTTTGACGCCAGCGTCGCGCACGCAGTAGTCCAGGTCGTCGGGCTTGGCGCGCCAGTTCAGTGGGACGATGACCACGCCGGCGAACTGGCAGGCCCAATGCAGCGTGGCCAGTTCCCAGCGGTTCTGCAGGATGGCGAGCACGCGGTCGCCCGGCCGCAGGCCGAGGTCAAGCAAGCCGGCGGCCACGCTGCGGATGCGCGCGAGCCATTGCGCGTAGGTCAGCAGCAGGTCACCGTCGACGATGGCGGGGTCGTGGGGACTGCGCTCCACGCTCTGCAGGAAGGTGCGGCCGAGGTCAAGCATCGCAGCACTCCTCGGCAACCGGTGCTGCATGCCGGTGCGAGCGCGCGCGGCTGGCGGCCACGTCGAGCACGGCAGCGACGATCGGCGTGTAGCCGGTACAGCGACACAGGTGGCCGGACAGCATGTCGCGCACCTGCGCTTCGGTCGGCTCGGGTACACGCTCCAGGTAGTCGGCACACGACATCAGGATGCCCGCAGTGCAGAAGCCGCACTGCAGCGCATGGTGGCGGCGGAAGGCTTCCTGCAGATCGCTCAGGCCTTCGCGCGGGGCGAGTCCTTCGACGGTATCGATGGCGCGGCCATTGGCCTGCACCGCGAGCATCAGGCAGGAACGCGCGGCGACACCGTCCACCCGCACTGTGCACGCGCCGCAGACGCCGTGCTCGCAGCCGACGTGGGTGCCGGTGGCGCCGAGTTCGTGGCGCAGGAAGTCGGACAGCAGCTCGCGTGGCGCGCACGAGGCGCTGCGTTCGGTGCCGTTCAGGGTCAGGGTGACGCGGTGGCGCTCGTCGCGCCGCATCACCGGGGGCGCACCCGAAGCTGCGCCATTAAGGGTCTTGCTCATTTTGCCTCCTCGATTGCGCGCATGCCCAGTTGCCGCACCAGGTGGCGGCGGTACTGCGCGCTGACATGGGCGTCGTCCTGCGCGCCCAGCTTCCAGCTGAAATCGTTGATCGCTTCCGCCAGCGCCTTGCCCTGGAGGCGCGGCCAGGTCTCCAGCACCGCCCGGTCGGCCACGCCCCCCACGGCCAACGCAATGGTGTCGTCCGTGACGATGGCGGCGCACGCCACCAGCGCGAAGTCGCCATGGCGGGCGGAGAACTCGGTAAAGCCGTAGCGCGCGCCGGGCCGCCGCAGGGGGAAGCGCACCGCTTCCACCAGCTCGTCGGGCTCGCGCGCCGTCATCAGCATGCCGCGGAAGAATTCGGCGGCCGGCAGCACGCGGCGGCGGCGCAGCGAGCGCAGCACCACCTCGCCGCCGAGGGCAGTGAGCACCAGCGGCAGCTCGGCGCTCGGATCGGCGTGGGCGATGGAGCCGCACACCGTGCCGCGGTTGCGGATCTGGAAATGCGAGATGTGCGGGAAGGCGAGCGCGAGCAGGGGCACCTCGTCGGCCAATGACGGGCGCCATTCCACGCTGCCTTGCGTGGCGGCAGCGCCCACCACCAGATGGCCGCCCTCCACGCGCACGGTATCCAGGTCACGGGTATGCGAGATGTCGACCAACAATTGCGGCTGCGCGAGCCGCATGTTCAGCACGGCCATCAGCGACTGTCCACCGGCCAGCACGCGGGCACCGTCGCCGGCATGGGCCAGCGCTTCTAGCGCATGCTGCGCGGATTCGGCGCGCAGGTAGTCAAAGGCGGCGGGTTTCATCGACGGACTCCAAGGAGCGCCAGCAGGCGCGCGATCCAGCCCGGCTTGCGCGCGGGCTTGCCCCCGGCCTGCCGGCCGAGCGCTTCGAACAGCTGGCGCAATACCACCTTGGCCGCGCCTTCGAGCATGCGGCCACCGACCGCGGCGACCTTGCCGGACACCTCGGCCTCGTAGTTGTACGTGAGACGGGTGCCGGCGCCGTGCGGGGCCAGTTCAACCAGGCCCGCGCCGCGCGCGCTGCCGAGCGACGACAGGCCGGCGCCAGCCAGCAGCAGCCGGCGCGGCGGCTCCAGGTCGGACAGCGCGATCTCGGCTTCGTAGCGGGCCTTGATCATGCCCACGCCAACGGTCACGTCGGCGCGATAGCGGTTGTCGCCGATGGGCACGAGCGCGTGGCAGCCCGGCACGACGCTGGCCAGCGCCTGCGGGTCGAGCAGGACGGCAAATACGGCTTCAGGCGTGGCGTCCAGTTCGACCGTTCCGCGCGCACTGAGGGCCTTGCCGGCCTTGCCGCCGCTCTTGCCGTTCGCCGAGGCCTCTCTTGCTGCCTCGGCCAGTTCCGGACGCGATGGCGGCGGGTCGTCGAAGCCGATCATCGCCATCACCTTGGCGGGGGTGAGCGGCAGGCGGATGTCGCGTACGCCAAGGGCATCGGCCACCGCGTTGGCGACGCACGGCGGCGTGCTCATGTTGTTGCCCTCGCCGAGCCCCTTGGCGCCGAGCGGCGTGAACGGGCTCGGCGTCTCCAGATGGACGATGAGCGGGTCGGGCACCTCGCACGTGGTGGGCAGCAGGTAGTCCGCCAGCGTGCCGGACTGGAAGCTGCCGTCCGGCCCGTAGCGGAATTCCTCCATCAGCGCCGCGCCCAGCCCCTGTGCGAAGGCGCCGCGGATCTGGCCGTCGGCCAGCGCCGGGTTCAGCAGCTTTCCGGCGTCGTGCGCGGTCACGTAGCGGTCAATTCGCACGCGGCCGGTGGTGCGGTCGATCTCCACGCCGCACAGATCGAAGGCGAAGCCGTAGCAGGCGGAGGTGTTGATGCGGTCCTGCTCGTCCGGGGCGTCGAGGTTGGGGGGCGACCAGAATACGGTTTCGCGCAGGCCGGGCTCCTCGCCAGCCGGCAACAGCTGTGGCGACCAGTGCGGCGCATTGCTGGCCGCACGTGAGAACGGCAGCGCGGTATCAGGCGCGCCCCGTTGCACGATGCGGCCGTCCGCGAAGACGAGTTCAACCGGGTCGCAGCCCAGGTGCGAGGCCACGATGCGCGCCAGCTTGTCGCGTACGCGCGTGGCGGCCAGGTGCACGGTGCCGGCCACGGCGCCCGCGAAGCGGCTGGAGTAGTTGCCGGCCGCCACGGACCAGGCATCCTTGTGCGTGTCGAATTCGACGTTGACCACGACGTCACCCGGCTCGATGCCGAGCACGTCGGCCACGACCTGCGCCGACACGGTCATGTGGCCCTGTCCCGCCGGCGTGGAAGCGATGGTCACCACCACGCCGCCAAGCAGGTCCACGCTGACTGTGGCGCTGGCGATGGCGCCGTTCTTCGGGCCTGCCTTGCGGCGCGCCTCGGCAGGCGCCGCGGTGGTGATGTAGCCCATGTTCGATACCGAGGGCTCGACGATGGCCGCAAAGCCGATGCCGTATAGCCTTCCCTCGGCGCGCGCAGCGTCGCGCCGGCGCTGCAGCTCCCCGTAGCCGCCCGCTTCCAGCGCGCGCGACAGCGCCAGCTGGTAGTTGCCGGAGTCGAGCAGCGCGCCGGCCGCCGCGCGATAGGGAAAGGCATCCGCGGGCACGAAGTTGCGGCGGTAGACGTCGAGCGGATCGAGGCCGAGCTCCACCGCGATCCGTTGCACCAGCCGCTCGAGCGCGAAATACACCTGCGGTCCGCCGAAACCGCGCACGAGGCCGGTCGGCGTCTTGTTGGTCAGCACCACGCGGTTGCGCACCAACAGGTTAGGAATCGCGTAGGCACCGGTCAGCAGGCCATGCATGCGGTAGAAGGTGGCGGGCTCCGGCGCACGCAGGTAGCCGCCGCAGTCCTCAAGCTGGTCGTACGAGAGCGCAACGATCCGACCGTCCGCCTCGACCGCGGCTTCCACGGTGGAAAGCCGCGCCGTAGCAGAAGTGGCGGCGCTCAGGTGCTCGAGCCGGTCTTCCACCCACTTCACGGGCGCGCCAGCCTTGCGCGAGGCGAGACACATCAGCACCACGTAGGGGAACACCGCCTGCTTGACGCCGAAGCTGCCGCCCGAGTCGCGCGGCGCGACATGGCGCAGGCGGTTGGCCGGGACCTGCAGCGCCATCGCCATCACGGCGTGCAGCGAGAACGGTCCCATGAAGTTGGAAGTGACCTGGTAGCCCTCGTCGCCCGGCAAGTGTTCGGCAACCACCACGCCGCACTCGATCGGCGTGCAGGTGTTGCGCGGGTAATGGGCGGTCAGCGCCACGTGGTGCGGCGCCGCTGCAAAAGCGGCCTCGGGGTCGCCATAGCGGAAATGGCGGTCGCTGGCCACGTTGCTGCCGAGGCCGGGATGGAGCACGCTCGCGTCCTCGGCGACGGCGGCCTCGATCGACACCACCGGCGGCAACACGCGGTACTCCACCCGCATGAGGTCGAGCGCATCCTCCGCCAGCGCGCGGCTCTCGGCCACCACCACGGCCACCGGTTCGCCCACATAGCGCACGCACTCCATGGCCAGTGCCCATTGCTCCATCGGCGCCTTCACACCCACCACGAAGGGCTTTGACCAGGCGGGCAGGTCGGCCCCCGTCAGCACCGCACGCACGCCCGGCGCCTGCAACGCAGCGGCGCAGTCGATGGCACCGAGTTCGGCGTGCGCGTGCGGCGAGCGGAGGATGGCGGCGTGCAGGGTGCCGGGCCTGACGCCGAGGTCGTCGGCGTAGCGGCCGCGCCCGGTCAGGATGGCGGCATCCTCGACGCGCGGCATCGGGCGGCCGACATGTGGCGCCGGCCGGGTCTGCTGTGTCTCCACCGTGCCGGTCGTTTCGCCAGCATCGAATCTTTTCATTTGCGACTCCGTTCCATGCGACGGAACCGGCCCGGAAGGCGGGCGGGATCGTGCAACGTCAAACGGAGATTAGTGACATCGCGATATAACTTCTAATATTGATTTCTGATACGCGTCATCATTTTTGCTGATGCAGAAATGTCGATCCGTGGTGGAGCCTGGATGGGCAGAAGATGGTTAAATCTCCCGTGTTTCTGCGCCGGGAGCCGCCGCGCCTCTCATCACAAGTGTTGATGCCGGCACGTCAGTGTCATTGATACCAAACCGCCCATGGACCTCAAGCAAATCCAGTACTTCATCGCGCTGTTCGAGGACGGCTCCGTCACGCGCGCGGCCAAGCGGCTGAATATCGTGCAGCCGGCGCTCAGCATGCAGATCGCCCGGCTGGAAGAGGAATTCGGGCAGAAGCTGTTCGATCGCATCCCGCACGGCATGGTGCCCACTGCTGCCGGCCGGATGATGCACCGGCTGTTCCTGCCCATCGTGCGCGACCTGGACAGCGCGCGGCAGCAGATGATGCAGCGCGAGGAGCAGATGGCCGGCCGCATCACGCTTGGCATGGTGGCCTCCGAGACGGAGAGCGTGCTGGTGGGATCGCTGGCGCGCTTCAATGCGCGCTATCCGAACGTAGAGGTATCCGTGGCGGACGGCTTCAGTGCGGCACTGATCGACCTGGTTTCCGCGGGCCAGCTTGAGGCGGCGGTGGTCCATCGCCAGCGCGGCCGCCTGGGGCTGCAGGTGCAGCCGATGCACGACGAGGAAATGGTGCTGGTGACCAGCGTCGCACACGGCCCCGAACTGCCCGAATTGGTAGAGATGGCGAAACTGCCAGGACTGGAACTGGTGCTGCCGACCAAGCGGCATGGCCTGCGCGTGGTGCTGGACACGGCGACGCAGGCGCAGGACGTCACCCTTGCGCCGAAGTTCGAGATCGACATCCTCGGCACCATCGTCCAGTTCGTGCAAGCGACACGCTTTGCCACGGTGCTGCCGCGCATCGTGGTGCAACGTGCCGTGGAAGCTGGGCAGCTGCGGATGCATACCATCATTGCGCCGCGCATCGTGCGGCATCTGGTTTGCGTGAGCCATCCGCAACGGCCGCTGAGCACGGCGGCCGAGGCCCTGATCGCGATTGTCGCCGAGGAAATCAGGCGGGTTTGCGGGGTGACGTAACCGGGTGACGTAACGGGCGGCATAACGGTGGAGCGGGTTGATCGCCTGAGCACTGACGCGCAGCGGTCAGTGCGGCTGTCGCAGGCGTTATCGGTCAATCCAGTTTTTTCATTACCGGGATCGGCCTGGGCCTCTGTACTGTTCAGGCCACGGTCCGACGACACGCGGCGAGTGCCGCGCGTGCAAGACGCCGACCTGGCCCGCCTCCAATGGCTTGTGAAAGGAAGAATCGAATGCTGAAACGCCTCTGGAAATCTCTCGGTGTCGCACTGGCCCTCTGTTGCGTCTTTGGCCCGGCCCATGCGCGCTCCGATGTGCCCATCACGATGGGCCAGATCAACCTGACCTTCTACGTGGCCACGGGCGCCGTGATACAGGCCGTGCTCGAGGAGCTTGGCCATGACGTCAAGGTGACCGAGGGCAACCATCCGGCCATTTACGATCGCCTTGGCAAGGGGGAGGTCGACATGCTTGTCGCGTCGTGGCTGCCGCATGCGCATGGCAAGCTGCAGTCACCACTTGCCAGCCAGCTGGTAGAGGCGGCCACGCTCTACGAGGGGGCCCGTCTGTACTGGGCGGTACCGGCCCATGTGCCGGCATCGGTGGTGCGCTCGGTAGATGACCTGAACAAGCCCGATGTCATCGCCCGTATGGACAAGGAAATCGTCGGCGTGGGGCCGGGATCGGGCCTGATGGTCGGATCAGCGGAAATCATGCAGCGCTACGGCCTTGAATCCGCCGGCTACCGGTTGAAGCTGGGCAAACCCGATGAATGGGCAAGGCGGCTTGCGGACGCGACGGCGTCCGGCAAATGGATGGTGATGCCGTTGTGGCAGCCGCAGTACCTTAACGCGCTCTACCCGGTGCGCGTGCTCGACGAGCCCGCGGGGATCTTCGGCACCGACCGCGCGGTGGTGGTGGTCCGCAAGGCCGTCTGGGAATCGTGGCCCGCGCGCACCCGTACCGTGCTGTCGCGGATCCAGCTGGGGATTCCAGTCGTGACGGAGCTTGAACGGCAGATCGTTGTCGACCGGAAGCCGCCGGCGGCCGTCGCGCGCGACTGGATGAAGGCAAATCCGGAGATCGTCCGCGCATGGTTTGCCTCCTAAACGCGCGGCTCGTGCCTGGGTTTCTTTCGCTCTTTTTCGCTACGCAGGAGTCGAGACCGCGGGGCAGGCCTGAGATTCGGCGAGGTTATCGATCCGTCCAGGCCGACACCCCACGCCCGCCGCTCCCACTGCCGAGCATTTCGAGCAGATACTCGACGAACGACGCGATCCGCGACGAAATAGCCGTGTTCCTGTAATAGACAGCATGCACCGGCTGCCGCACGTCCTGCGTGTGGCGCGCAAGGACCTGCACGAGGCGCCCGGACTCGCGATCCAGCGCGGTCATGAAATCCGACAGACAGACGATGCCTGCCCCTTCTAGCGCAAGTTGCCTGAGTGACTCTCCGCTCGACGACCACACGGCCGGCGCGATCCGGTACGGCTCGCCATCCGCACCAAGAATAGGCCACACGTTCAGCGACTCGGGTTGATTGAAACCGAGCAGCGCATGCCCGCCAAGATCCTCGACCTTGCGAGGCTGGCCGTGCGCGTCGAGATATGCCGGACTGGCGAGAATGCGCACCCGGCTGTTGCCGATCAGCCGGCTATGCAGCGTCGAATCTTTCAGGCGCCCGATCCGGATCGCGACGTCGGTGCGCCGCTCGAGCAGGTCGATGATACCTTCGTTGCTGTTCAGCTCCAGTTCCACCTGCGGATAGCGCTCGCGATAGCCTCGCACGAGCGGCAAGATCACGTGCAGCATGAACGGCGTCGCGGCGTCGATCCGCAGGCGCCCCGACGGCTTCTCGCGCCGCGCGAGCATCTGCTCTTCGGCGCTTTCGACCGAGTCGATGATTGCCCGCGCATTCTGCAGGAATGCCCGGCCTTCCTCGGTTAGCTCCAGGCGGCGCGTGGTCCGGCGCAGCAGCGTGGTCTTCAGCTTGTCTTCGAGCCGCGCGAGCGTGCGGCTGGCGGCCGATACGGTAAGGTCCAGCTGCTGCGCGGCCGCCGTGATCGAACCGGTGTCGACGACGGTCGTAAACGCTTGGAGTTCGTCGAGCGTGATATTCATTGTTGATATGAAATCAAGACGGTTTGGTTTATAAACCACTTTTTGTGCAAAAGTATAGCGGGCAACTGCGGTCCATCCTCACCGGACCTCGGATGCCCATCATGCCACTAGCCTTACATGCGCTGACCATCAGCGCCTTCTCCATCGGCACGACCGAGTTCGTGATCGTCGGGCTGATTGCAACGATCGCGTCCAATCTCGGCGTGAGTCTGCCCTCCGCGGGCCTGCTCGTCAGCCTTTATGCGCTCAGCGTCGCGAGCGGTGCGCCGGTGCTAACCGCGCTCACCGGCCGGATGCCGCGCAAACTGCTGCTCGCCGCGCTGCCATTGCCGCATTCAATCTGGGCGTCGCGGGCGGCTCGTCGCTCGGCGGGCTGATCGTCGCGCACGCCGGCCTTGGCCATACTCCGTGGATCGCCGCGACCGTGACCCTCGGTGCCTTAGCACTGACCGCGTTGAGCGGCGCCCTCGATCAGCGCGCGGGCCTGGTTCGTTCTTCACCGCGCTGTCACTGGACTTCTATCGGCTTGAAGGCAGCCTGCGCGCCCTCTGAACGGATGTCAAAGCCGGTTCCGAGTGACATCAATACTTGATTTTAAATCAAATAGTTTTGTCCAGTAACGGCGTTTATTTCATCAATATTCCCCGGCAGAATTTCCTGCAGATCAAACCAGTCCCTTCCAAGGAGCACACCATGCGCAATATCCCCGCTTTCGGCCTCGGCACGTTCCGCCTGCAAGGCCAGGTTGTCATCGACTCGGTCCGCAACGGCCTCGAACTCGGCTACCGCGCGATCGACACCGCCCAGATCTACGGCAACGAAGCGGACGTGGGCGAGGCGATCGCCGCTTCCGGCGTGCGCCGCGACGACCTGTTCCTCACGACGAAGATCTGGGTCGACAACTACGCCAAGGACAAGCTCGTGCCCAGTCTCGAGGAAAGCCTGGCAAAGCTGCGCACGGACTACGTCGATCTGACCCTGATCCACTGGCCGGCGCCCGGCAACGGCGAACCGCTCGAGGCATACATGACCGCGCTGGCCGAGGCGAAGGAAAAAGGCCTGACGCGGCAAATCGGCATCTCAAACTTCAACATCGAACTGACAAAGCAGGCGATCGCCGCGGTCGGCAAGGACGCGATCGCGACGAACCAGATCGAGCTGAGCCCCTATCTGCAGGGCCGCAAGCTGGTGGACTTCCTGCAGCGCGAGGGCATCCACGTCACGTCGTACATGACGTTGGCGTACGGCAAGGTCCTCGGTGACCCGGTGATCGGCGCGATCGCGCAGCGGCACCATGCGACGCCGGCCCAGGTCGTGCTGGCCTGGGCGCTGCAGCTTGGCTACTCGGTGATCCCGTCGTCCACCAGGCGCGAGAACCTCGCCAGCAACCTGATCGCGCAGACGCTGCGCCTGAGCGACGACGATATGGCGCAGATCGCCGCGCTCGAGCGCAACGGCCGTCAAGTCAGCCCCGAAGGCCTCGCGCCGCAGTGGGACTGAACGCGCAGGCATCCTCCTCGATCCGTCTTTCTTCGAATCCTCCGCGGCCCGCAGGCCGCGGATCCGACAGGACAAGCACCATGACCCAGGATCCGCTGTTTCAATCGCTTCAACTCGGCGGGCTGACGCTGCCGAACCGCATCGTGATGCCGCCGATGACGCGCTCGCGCGCCAGCCAGCCCGGCGATGAGGCTAACGACCTGATGGCCGCGTACTACGCGCAGCGCGCGGGTGCCGGACTCATCGTCAGCGAAGGCACCTACATCGCGCCGCTCGGCAAGGGCTACGCATGGACGCCCGGCATCCACACGCTCGCGCAGGTGGCCGGATGGCGCAAGGTGACCGGCGCCGTGCATGCCGCCGGCGGCCGCATCTTCGCGCAGCTCTGGCACGTTGGCCGGCTGAGCCATACCAGCCTGCTTGCCGGACAACAGCCTGTATCGTCGTCACCGATCCAGGCGCAGGGCGTAAACGTGTTCATCGCCGGCGAGGACGGCAGCACGCCCGGATTCGTCCAGGCCTCCGCCCCGCGCGCGCTCACCGTCGACGAGATCCGCGAAGTCGTGGACCAGTATCGCGCTGCGGCCCGCAACGCGATCGATTCCGGCTTCGACGGCGTCGAGCTTCATGGCGCCAACGGCTACCTCGTGAACCAGTTCATCGACTCGAACGCCAACACGCGCACGGACGCCTACGGCGGATCGCTGGAGAACCGCTTGCGTTTCCTCGGCGAAGTCGCGCAGGCGCTGATCGAAGGCACGGGCGACGCGTTGCGCGTCGGCATCCGTCTCGCGCCGCTGACCACCCTGAACGGCTGCGTCGATGACGATCCGGAAACGACATACCTTGCCGCGGCCGGGCTGCTCGGCGAACTCGGCGTCGGCTACCTCCACATCGCGGAAGCGGACTGGGACGATGCGCCGCTGATGCCGGCGGCATTCAAGCGCAAGCTGCGCGAAGCATTCCCTGGCGTGCTGATCTATGCGGGCAAGTACACCGCGGAGCGCGCGCGCGAAGCGATCGCCGCGGGCCACGCCGATCTGGTCGCCTTCGGGCGTCCGTTCGTCGCGAATCCGGACCTTCCTGAGCGCCTGCGCGTTGGCGCGCCACTAGCGGAGCATGACCGCGACACGCTATTCGGTGGCGGTCCGCAAGGTCTGACCGATTACCCAACGCTCACCGCAACTGCAGCCTGAAAGGGACTAGGAGATCGATGATGAAGACAACGCTTGCGAAACTTGCATTGGCCGCCATGCTGCCACTTGCCATGCACGCTGCCTCCGCGGCGGACTGGTACCCGTCCGCCTACGGCCCGAACGACGAAATCGGTGCGGCAAATTTGCTGACCTCCGATGTGGTCAGACAGGCCGTCACGCTGGTGAGGACTGGCAAGACGTATCCGCTGGCCGTGCCCGTGGACAAGGACCTGCCCGCGTTCCGCCACCGCAGCTTCCGGCTCTACAACGTGCAGGTGGGCCAGCAGGCTGGAAAGTCGCTGGGGCCCAACAAGTTCACCTTCAACGACGAACTCGTTAACGCCTGGACGGGTGTCGGCACGCAGCTCAACGGCATCGGCCACATTGGCATCGATAACGTCTATTACAACGGCAACAGGGCTGCGGACTTTGTCGCCGTCGATGGCGTGAAGAAGCTCGGCGTCGAGAAGGTGCCGCCGATCGTCACCCGCGGCGTGGTGCTCGACATGACCGCGCACTATGGCAACGCAGTTGTCCCGGGGGGAACCGAGTTCACCATCGCCGACATCCAGGCCGTTCTCAGGAAAGAGAGCCTGACCCTGCGCAAAGGGGATGTTGTGCTGTTCAATACGGGGTGGCTGGAGCTTCTCGGCAAGAACAACAAGCAGTTCCTGGAGGTAGAACCCGGGATCGGAATGGAAGCCGCGCAGTGGCTGGCCGACCAAGGCATTGTTGCATTTGGCGGGGACACGTGGGCGTCCGAGGTCTATCCGAATCCGCGCGGCAAAGAGGAATTCCCGGTCAACCAGTACATGCTCGCGAAGCGCGGCATCTACAACCTGGAACTGATCGACAGCCGGGCTCTAGTGCGCGACAAGGCTTGGGAGTTCCTGTTCGTGCTGGGCCAGCCACTATACGTTGGCTCTACGCAGGTCAACGTCAACCCGGTAGCCATCCGGTGACGGCGCCAGGGTGAAACGAGGGACATTATAGGGTTGGGGCCGGCCGGCATTCGGCCGCCCCCAACGCCGCGTCTCATCAGTGGTTATCGCGCAATCCCAGCACGTTGGCGCCGATCTTGGGGTCAATGCCGCGTTCCAGTTGCTGCGGATAGGCCGTCACCGTCACTTCCAGCGAGCCCGTGCCGACTTCCATCGACAGGATATGGCCGCCGTAGGTATCGAAGCTGCTGTCTCCCGCCACGCCATGCGCATGGATCGAGGGCTTGCCTTCCTTCCAGGCCAGGCTGCCGACGATGCTGGCCATCTCCACGTTGCGGAAGGTGCGCGGGTTGAATTGCTTCTTGCCTGCATCCCAGAAGCCGAACGTGACATTGGCGAAGCCGATCGCGGACAGGCTGGCGCTGGGCACCTTCTCGCAGATTGCAAAGGCTTCGATCTGCTCGAAGACGTTGTCGCCCATGCGCAGCACCAGCAGGTAGCCGGTGGGGGTCTTGATGTAGCGCGGCACGGTGTCGCGCGGATAGTTGGCATTCTGGGCGCGGGCGTCCAGCGCCGCCTTGCATTCGGCGGACGGGGCCGGCTGCGCCGCGGCGGGCGCGGGCACCAGGGCGGCGGCGCCGAAGGCGGTGCCGGTTGCGAGCATGGCGAGCGCCTGGCGGGCGCGCAGGGTTGTGCGAAGGATCATTGGTTGTCTCCTGACTGGTTTGTTTGTGGTTGGGTTTGTGGCTACCACACGCGGATTACGAGGACTACGAGGATTACGATGCGGGCGGATGTGGCGGCAGCAGGATGTCCTTGCCGACCGCGCGGATGTCGGTGTGGCCGCAGAAGGCCATGGTCAGATCCAGTTCCTTGCGGATGATCTCCAGCGCGCGCGTCACGCCGGCCTGGCCCATGGCGCCCAGGCCATACAGCATCGAGCGGCCGATATAGACGCCCCTGGCGCCGAGCGCGACCGCCTTGAGCACGTCCTGCCCGGAGCGGATGCCGCCGTCCATATGGACTTCGATGCGCTCGCCCACGGCCTCGGCGATGCCGGGCAGCGCGCAGATCGACGCCGGCGCGCCGTCGAGCTGGCGCCCGCCGTGGTTGGACACGATCAGCGCATCCGCTCCCGACTGGCACGCCAGGTGCGCATCCTCGACGTCCTGGATGCCCTTGAGCACCAGCTTGCCGGGCCAGCGGCGACGGATCCATGCCACGTCGTCCCAGTTCAGCGTCGGGTCGTACTGGCGGCTGGACCAGTCGGCCAGCGAGCTCATGTCGTCGACGCCCTGCACATGCCCGATGATGTTGCCGAAGGTGCGCCGGCGCGTGCTCAGCATGCCCAGGCACCAGCTCGGCTTGCCCATCATGTTGAGCAGGTTCCACGGCGTCAGCCGCGGCGGTGCCGACAGGCCGTTGCGCAGGTCCTTGTGGCGCTGCGCGCTGACCGGCAGGTCCAGCGTCAGCACCAGCGCAGGGCAGCCGGCGGCGCGGGCGCGGTTCATCAGCCGCTCGACGAAGGCGCGGTCGCGCATCACGTAGAGCTGGAACCAGAACGGATGCCCGCCGGTGGCCTCGGCCACGTCTTCGATCGAGCAGATGCTGACGGTCGACAGCGTGAACGGCACGCCGAAATCGCGCGCTGCGCGGGCGGCCAGGATCTCGCCGTCGGCATGCTGCATGCCGGCCAGCCCGGTCGGAGCGATTGCCACCGGCATGGCCACCTCCTGGCCCAGCATCTGCGTGGCAATGCGGCGCTCGTCGATATCCACGGCCACGCGCTGGCGCAGCAGGATGCGGCCGAACTCATGCTGGTTGGCGCGGTAGGTAGATTCGGTCCACGATCCCGAATCGGCGTACTCATAGAACATGCGCGGCACGCGCCGCCGGGCGAGCCGGCGCAGATCCTCGATCTCGTTGATGGACGACATGGTGTGTTGGGCGTAGAGGAGGAGATCAGTGCAGCCACGCGGCCGGCACCAGGATCAGCTGCGGGAACAGCACGAACAGGAACATCAGCGCAGTCAGGCTCAGCAGGAAGGGCCAGACCCCGCCGATCACGCTGTCCAGGCTGCAGCGCGAGGTGCCGGCCACCACGTTGAGCACCGTGCCGACTGGCGGCGTCAACAGGCCGATGGCGTTGTTGAGCACGAACATCACGCCGAAGTACACCGGATCGATGCCGGCCTTGGTGATCACGGGCATCAGGATCGGCGTCATGATCAGCACCGTCGGCATCAGGTCGAGCGCGGTGCCGACCGCGATCACCAGGATCATGATGACGAACATCAGCAGGATCTTGTTGTCGATGAAGGGTTCGAGCAGGTCGGTCACCTGCGCCGGGATATTGGCGATGGTGATCAGCCATGCCGAGACCAGCGCGCACGCCACCAGGAACAGCACGGTGCTGGAGGTCTTGGCCGCCGTGACGATCAGCCCGGGCAGGGCGCGCAGCTTCAGTTCGCCGTAGACAAAGCGGCCGACCACGATGGCGTAGACCACCGCCACCACCGCGGCCTCGGTCGGCGTGAACGCGCCGATCTTCATGCCGCCGATGATCACAACCGGCAGCACCAGCGCCCACACGCCGTCGAGCGCGGCCTTGGCGAGGCGGCGCGCACTGAACGGTTCCACCGGCGCCAGCTTCTCCTTGCGCGCGCAGAAGTGCCAGGTCACGGCAAGCGTCAGCGCCATCATGGCGCCGGGCGCGATGCCGGCCAGGAACAGCTTGGTGATCGACACCTGCGCGACCACGCCGAACACGACGATGGCGATCGACGGCGGGATCACCGGCGCGATGATGCCGCCCGCTGCGATCAGCCCCGCGGCGCGCGGCACGTTGTAGCCGGCGTTGCGCATCATCGGGATCAGCAGTGCGGCAACGGCGGCGGTATCGGCCACGGCCGAGCCGGAGATGCTGGCCACCACCGTGGCCGCGATGATCGCCACGTAGCCCAGCCCGCCGCGCACATGCCCGACCCCCGCGTCGGCCACGCGCACAATGCGTTGCGACAGCCCGCCGGCATTCATCAGCTCGCCGGCCAGCATGAAGAACGGCACCGCCATCAGCGGATAGTTGTTGACGCCCTCCAGCATGTTCTGCGCGAGGATCTGCGTATCGAAATTGCCCAGGTGCAGCATCAGCGCGACACCGGAAGCGAGCAGCGCAAAGGCGATGGGCATGCCGAGCGACATCGCGCCCAGCAGCGAGCCAACAAAGACAAAGATGGTCATGATGGATTCCTTGCGCTTATTCGCCGGTGGCGCCGGACTGCGGCACCAGCTCGTGCTGCTGCATGCGGCCGCTGACCAGCCGCCACAGCCCGTGCAGCAGCATCGCCGCCATGCCGACGCTGCATACCAGCAGGCAGGCATAGACCACGCCCAGCGGCACGCCGGTGACGGGGGCACGGTCGTCCATGCCGATCGTCACCAGTTGCCAGGCGCCGTGCGCGAGCAGCAGGCAGCAGCCCAGTGCGCCGGCATCGGCGAGCAGGCGGCAGGCGCGCTGGCCGTTTTCGCCCAGGCGCGAGACCACGGTGGACATGCCGAGGTGGGCCTTGTCGTGCATCACCAGCAGCGCGCCGATCAGCGTCAGCCACATGAAGACAAAGCGCGAGGCTTCCTCGGAGAAGGCAATGCCGGAATTGAAGACGTAGCGCAGGACCACGTTGCCGAAGACCAGCACGATCATGGTTGCCATCATGGCGACCATGGCGCCCTGGGCCAGGCGGAGCGTAATGCGGTTCATGACTTGGAACTCCTGGTTGGACGGGCGTCAGCGCAGGGTCGCTGCGGGCGCCTCGATCCGGTAAAAGCGCATGGCGTTGTCGTGCCACACCGCTTGCGCGGCGGCGTGGGGCAGGCCTTCCAGCCCGGCGGCCACGGTATTGACGATTTCGTGCAGCGACGCGCGCAGGCCGGAGACCGGCAGGTTGCTGGCGAACATGCAGCGCTGCCAGCCGAAGATCTCCAGCGCCTGGCGGATCACGCCGACATTGCCGGCGCGGTCCCATGCCGCGCCGGGCAGGCCGAACTCGGACAGCTTCAGGTGCACGCCTGGCTGGCTGGCCAGCGCTGCAAGTCCGCGGCGCCAGCCGGCCAGGCCCGCTTCCGAGCGGTCCCATGGCAGGCCGGTGTGCTCGACCACCACGGCGAGCCCCGGCACGGCCGCGATCGCCTCGGCGGCTTCCTCAAGGTGCCACCACGGCACGCGCAGGTCCCACGCCAGGCCATGCTCGGCCAGCCGATGCAGGCCAGTCAGCCAGCGTGGGTCCTGCAGCGTGCCGGGCTGCCCGTGCACGCTGCCATCGGCGGTGCGGCTGGTGCGCGGCTTGCACCTTACGCCCCGCACCAGAGGAAAGGCCTGGTGCGCGCGCAGCTGTGCGGCCAGCGTGTCGCTGTTGAAATCGGCATGCGCCACCACCGCATTGGGAAAGCCGTGGCGTGCGTGGACCCGATGCAGCCACGCGGCCTCGGCCACCGACTCGTCGGCGTGCCGTTCGGCTTCGACATGCACGCTGGCGGCCAGGTGCAGGCCGTCCCATTGCCGCAGGTAGTCTCGCGGGTCGAAGTCCTGCCGCAGCGGGGCGTAGTCGCCGAGAAAGAAGGCGGCAGGGTCGTATCCTTCCTGCAGCCAGGGATGGCGCGCCGGGCCGAGCCGCCACAGGTGGTGGTGGGCATCGACGATGGCGGTGGGCATGGCGGGCATGGCGTGGTTCTCCTACCGCTGGGCGTCCATGGCGCGCAGCACGGCGTCGCCATTCTTCTGCACGAACAGCTGGCGCGTTTCCTCGCGCACTGCCTTGCGGATGCCGGCGTTGTCGGGATGCTCGTTGACCTGCACGCCCTTGGCGCGCAACGTGGCAATCGCGGCGGCTTCGTTGTCGGCATTGAGCTTGCGCTGGTAGGTGGCAGCGGCCGCGGCTTCTTCCAGCAGCACCTTCTGGTACTCAGGCTTGAGCGAGTCGAATTTCGCCTTGTTCATCAGCACCACCAGCGCGGTATAGGCGTGGCGCGTCATCGAGACATACTTCTGCACCTCGTACATCTTGGACGACACCATCAGCGTGGGCGGGTTCTCCTGGCCGTCGACCGCGCCGGATTCCAGCGCGCCGAAGACCTCGGCGAACGGCATCGGCTGCGGGCTCGCGCCCAGCAACTGGAAGGCCTTGATATGCGAGGGGTTGGGCGTGGTGCGGATCTTCAGGCCGCGGATGTCCTCGGCCTTGTTGATCGGCCGCTTGTTGTTGCCGAGGCTGCGGAAGCCGATCTCCCAGAAGGCCAGGCCCTTGATGCGGTGGGCGCCCAGCTCGTCGAGCAGCGAGCGGCCGACCGGGCCGTCCAGCACCTTGTAGGCCGACGGGCCATCCTCGAACTGGTAGGGCAGGTCCAGCACGTTCAGGCGCGGTGCCAGCCCGGTGACAAAGGGATTGCCGGTGGCACCGATGTCGATGGTGCCGCTGCGCACGCCGGTGACCAGCGTGGTGTCGTTGCCGAGCTGGCTGTTGGCGAAAACCTGGATCTCGACGCCGCCCTGGGTGCGCTCCTTGACCTTCTTGCTGAAGGCGAGCGCGGCATGGTGCTGCGAATCGGTTTCCGGAACGGTATGGGCAAAGCGCAGCTTGACGGGTGCCTGCGCGGCGGCCACGCCGGCGACGAACAATAGCGCCGCCAGCACGATATGCGGGATAACGTGTTTCATGGTGTCTCCTGGGTTGTCATGCGGCCCGGTCGGGTGTGCCGGGCTCTGTGCGCCCCGTGCGGGGCAAGTAAGGATCAGGGAGGGGGATGCAGCAGGCCACGCCGGGCCAGGTTGGCCATCAATGCGCCGATGCCGAAGGTCCACGGCGGCAGGTCGTTGCTGTTACCGACCCAGTTGATCAGCCCGCCGAGGTGCGACGCGGAAATGCTGACGCGGTCGCGCAGGTGGTGGGTAAAGCCGGCGCCCGGCGCGTCGCGGTCCTGCACCGGCGCGAACAGCGTGCCGCAGAACAGCATCATGCCGTCGGGGTACTGGTGGTGCGCGCCCATGGCATGTGACACCAGTTCCTGGGGCGAGCGGCTGATCCGGGTCATGGCGCTTGCGCCGTGCAGCACGAAGCCATCCTCGCCTTCGATGGTGAGGTCGACTTCGGTGTGGGCGATCTCGTCGATGCCGAAATGCGTATCGCACAGGCGGATCCACGGGCCGATGCCGCACGATGCGTTGTTGTCCTTGGCCTTGCCCAGCAGCAGCGCGCTGCGGCCTTCGAAGTCGCGCAGGTTGACGTCATTGCCAAGCGCCGCGCCGACGATCTCGCCGCGCGGCGAGACCGCCAGCACGACCTCAGGCTCGGGGTTGTTCCAGGTCGATTGGGGGTGCAGGCCGACATCCACTCCGGTGCCCACCGACGACAGTGGCGCGGCCTTGGTAAAGATCTCCGCATCCGGGCCGATGCCGACTTCCAGGTACTGTGACCACAGCCCTTGCGCTACCAGCACTTCCTTGATGCGCATGGCTTCGGGCGAACCCGGGCGCACCGACGCAAAGCCCGGGCCGACGATGGCGCTGACGTTCTCGCGCACGGCCGCGGCGCTGGCCGCATCGCCGCGTGCCCGCTCCTCGATCACGCGCTCGACCAGGCTGGCGGCAAAGGTCACGCCGGCGGCCTTGACCACCTGCAGGTCGTTCGGCGCCAGCAGGTGGCGGTGCGCAGGGTCCGGGCCATGCGCACAAGTCGCATCGAGCCAGTCCTGCAGTGGCCCCAGAGAAGACCCGGTGGCGTTCCGCACGCGTTCGGCGCAGTCTGGCCGCGCGAGCAGCCCGGCAATCGTGGGCGCAGTGGCGCTGATGTCGAACAGCTCCGCGCCGCGCACGACTACCGTGGCGGGGCCGCCGTTCGGGCCAGGCAGCCAGGCACGCCCGACCAGCAGGGCCCGCTCCGCGTCGCGGGGCAAGGTTTCCTCAATCGTGATGCGTCGGTTCATGTCACACCTTGACGTTGGCGTCCTTGACCACGCGCGCCCACTTCACGCGCTCCGCTGCGATGAACTGCGCAAAGCGCGCCGCCGTGCCGCCGCCGTCCTCGGCGCCGAAGCCGGCCAGCTTGCTGGCGACATCCGGCATCGCCAGCACCTTGTTCATGTCCGCATTCATGCGCTCGACCATCGGCGCCGGCAGGCCGGCGGGGCCCACCAGCCCGTACCACGTGCCGGCATCGAAACCGGGGAAGCCGGACTCGGCCAGCGTCGGCACCTTGGGATAGCTGGCCGCGCGGCGCGGGCGCGTCTGCGCGATCGCCACCACCTTGCCGCCCTGGATCTGCGGCGTGGCCGAGGTCATGGTCTCGAAGCTGAAATCGATCTGGCCGCCGATCAGGTCCGTCAGCATCGGCGCCGAGCCGCGATAGGGCACATGCAGCGCATCGACGCCCGCACGCAGCTTGAACATCTCCAGCGCCAGATGCTGTGCCGCGCCCGCGCCGGACGAGCCGAAGGTGATCTTGCCGGGCTGGCTGCGGCACAGCGCGACCACGTCGGCAACCGAACGCGCACGCCCCCTGGTGTTGCAGATCAGCAGGTTGGGCGTGACCCCCACCAGCATGATCGGCGTGAAGTCCTTCTCCACCGAATAGCCGAGCTTGGGATACAGGCTGGGCGCGATGGCATGGTTGCTGATATTGGTCATCAGCAGCGCGGTGCCGTCGGGCGCCTGCCGCGCGGTGTATTCCGCGGCGACCACGCCGGCCGCGCCGGGGCGGTTCTCGACGATCACCGACACTTGCCACAGTGTGGAGAGCTGCTGCGCGATCACGCGGGCCATGACATCAGTGCCGCCACCCGGCGGGAAGCCCACGATGATCCGGATCGGTCCGGCCGGCAGCGGCGAGGCGGCCCCCGCCAGCGGGGCGGCCAGCGCGGCGGCGCCCGCCCACAGGAAGGTGCGACGTTGCATGCTTGGTCTCCTTTGTAATTTTGTTTTGCTGTTTTGCTCGTGAAGCCGGCTTGGCTTACAGCGAATCCTGCAGCATCGCCAGGTAGTCTTCGGCGCTGGCCTCGCGCGGATTGGTCTTGTGGCAGTGGTCCGCCAGCGCATAGTCGATCGCGCGCGGGAACAGCGCCGGGTCCACGCCCATCTCGCGCAGCCCCGGCGGCAGTCCCAGGCGGCGGCTCAGGTCGCTGATCGCCGGCCCGATGGCGTCGGCATCGGGTAGTCCCATTGCCTGCGCGATGCGGGCCAGCTTGCTGTCTGCCTGCATCGACGGCGCGTCCGCGTTGAATCGGATCACCGCCGGCAGCAGCACCGCGTTCAGGGTGCCATGGTGCAGCGTCGGCATCAGTCCGCCGAGCGCGTGGCTCAGGCTGTGCACGCAGCCCAGGCCCTTCTGGAACGCGAGCGCGCCCTGCATCGATGCGCTCATCATCGCCAGCCTTGCGTCACGGTCCTGCGGATCGCGGCGGGCGCGCTCGATATGCAGCCACGCGCGGCGCAGGCCATCCAGCGCTATGCCGTCGGCGGGCGGATTGAACGCGGGCGCCATGAAGGTCTCCAGGCAATGCGCGATGGCATCCATGCCGGTGGCCGAGGTCAGCATCGGCGGCAGGCCCAGGGTCAGCTCGGGATCGCAGATCGCCACGCGCGGCACCAGGTAGGGCGAGAGCACGCCCACCTTGCGGCCGTCGTCGAGGATCAGCACCGCGCCACGGCCGACCTCGCTGCCGGTGCCGGCGGTGGTGGGGATGGCGATGACCGGCGCGGTGGCGGCCGTGATGCGCGCCACGCCGCCTTCGATCGCGGCGAACTGGCGCAGCGGCCCCTCGTGCGTGGCGCACACCGCCACGCCCTTGGCCAGGTCGATCGGCGAGCCGCCGCCCACCGCGATGATGCCGTCGCAACGGTACTCGCCATAGAGGCGCATGGCCTCGCGCATGGCGGCTTCGGTCGGGTTGGATGGCGTGCCGTCGTAGATCACCGCCTCGCAGCCGGGGCGCAGCTGCTCCAGCACGCGCTGCACGATGCCGGCGGCCTTGACGCCGGCATCGGTGACCACCAGCGGGCGGTTGATGCCGATGCGTTCGCATTCCTGGGCCAGCAGCCCGATCGCGCCGAAGTCGATCTGGATCTGGGTGATGTAGTGGATGAGGGCCATCTTGTCTCCATGCTGTGTGGGGTGCGCCGTGTGCCTGTGGGCGGGCCGGCTGCATTGGTGACGAAGTCTAGGAACAAGGCCCGCGGGTCACAACGTGGAATTACTTGAAGGCTGCCCAAGAAAAACTCACAGCACCGGATGCCTAGTTTTTCTTGAAACGGCGCTGAGATTTTCTCGTTTTGCGGCGCGCGGCGCGGGCCCTAGACTGGCGCAGACCAGCCGGATTCCGGACCACCGCCCGCTGCCGGACTACTGCCCGCTGCCGGGCCTCCTCCACACCAACGACAACCATGAGACAACCGATCCTGATCGAGCGCGACGCGCAGGTCGCCACCATCACGCTGAACAACCCGGACAAGCTCAATGCCATGGACCTGTCCATGTGGCAGGGCCTGACCGAAGCCATCCAGGGCCTGTCGGCCGACGGCACGCTGCGCTGCGTGGTGCTGCGCGGCGCTGGCGACAAGGCCTTTGCCGCCGGCGCCGACATTGCCGAGTTCGACACCATGCGCGCCAACGCCGCACAGGCGCAGCAGTATGGCGAGATCACCAATGCCACCATGCGCGCCATCGCCGAATGCCGGCACCCGACCATCGCGCTGATCCAGGGCGCCTGCGTCGGCGGCGGGCTGGAGATCGCGTCGATGTGCGACCTGCGCATCTGCGGCAGGTCGAGCCGCTTTGGCGTGCCGGTCAACCGGCTCGGTCTGGTGATGTCGTATGGCGAACTGGGCGGGCTGGTGGCGCTGGCGGGGCCGGCCACCGCGCTGGAGATCGTCCTGGAAGGCCGCGTGTTCGATGCCGACGAGGCCCTGCACAAGCGCCTGGTCAATCGCGTGGTGGCGGACGAGGCCGTGCCGGACGAAGCCTATGCGGCGGCACGGCGCATCGCCGCTGGCGCGCCGCTGGTGGCGCGCTGGCACAAGCAGTTCGTGCGCCGGCTGCTCGATCCCACGCCGCTGCGTCCGGAAGAGCATGCCGAGTCCTATGCATGCTTCGATACCGAGGATTTCCGCATCGGCCACCGCGCCTTTATCGACAAGACGCGCCCGCAGTTCGTGGGCCGTTGAAAGCACCTACTTTCCAAGCATCGCGGCGCCGCCATTCCCATGCGGCCGCCCCAACCTCAGGTGGTATCCATGAATTTGCCGTTATCGAAAATCAAGGTCCTGGACGTCAGCCAGATCATGGCCGGTCCGTTCTGCTGCATGCTGCTGGGCGACATGGGCGCCGACGTCATCAAGGTCGAAGCGCCGGGTGCCGGCGACCAGACCCGCAAGTCGATGGGCTTCCGGCTCAAGGGCGATGACAGTGGCGGCTTTCTGGCGCTGAACCGCAACAAGCGCAGTGTCGAGATCGACCTGAAGAACCCGGCCGGCCTGGAGGCCTTCTATGAACTGGTGCGCGGCGCTGACGTGCTGGTGGAGAACAACCGTCCGGGCGTGGCCGCTCGCCTGAAGATCGACTATGCGGTGCTGCGCGAGATCAATCCGCGCCTGGTCTACGCCAGCATCTCCGGCTTCGGCCAGACCGGGCCATGGTCGCGGCGCCCGGGGCTGGACCTGATCGCGCAGGCCATGTCGGGCGTGATGAGCGTAATGGGCCATCCGGACGCGCCGCCGGTCAAGGCCAGCGTGCCGATCGCCGACCTGGGGGCCGGGCTGTTCACCGCCTATGGCGTCCTCAGCGCACTGATGGGGCGCGAGCACACGGGCCAAGGGCAGTATGTGGATGCCTCGTTGTTCGAGACAGCGCTCGGCCTGTCGGTATGGGAGTCGGCGGAGTACTGGGGCACGGGCGAGGTGCCGGTGCCGATCGGCAGCGCCAACCGGATGAGCGCGCCGTACCAGGCGGTGCAAGCGGCGGACCGGCACTTTGTCATCGGTGCGGCCAATCCCAAGCTGTGGGCTGCGCTGTGCGATGTGATCGAGCGGCCGGACCTGCTCGCCGATCCGCGCTTTACCGACAATGCGGCGCGCATCCGCAACCGCGCCGGGCTGATCCCTGAAATTGAGGCAGAATTCGCGCGCAAGCCGGCGGCGGAATGGGTCGACGCGCTGCTCGCGGCCGGCGTGCCGGCGGCGCCGATCTTCACCTACGACGAAGCGCTGTCCAGCGAACAGGCGGTCGCGCGCGACATGGTGCTGGAGATCGAGCACCCGGTCGAAGGGCGGGTCAAGGCGCTGGGCTTCCCCGTCAAGCTAAGCGGCACGCCGCAGCAGGTGCGCTATCCGGCGCCGTTGCTGGGGCAGCATACCGACGAGGTGCTGGGCGAATTCGGCTTCGATCCGGCCACCGTCGTGCGGCTGCGTGCGCAGGGTGCGTTCGGCGCCCCGGTGCGCTCGCAAGAACTGGAACGCGGCGCCGCCTGAGCGCACCGCGGGATCATCTATACCGATAAGAGACAGGAGACAACCATGCAGATGTCACGTTTGCTATTGCGGCGCTGGGCGATGCCGGCGGCCGTGGTGCTAGGGCTGCTGGGCGGTACGGCCGCGGCGAGTGCGGAAACCTACCCCAGCCGGCGCATCGAACTGATCGTGCCGTGGCAGGCCGGCGGCGGCGCCGATGTGGTGGCGCGCGCGCTGTCCGCGGCGGCGGCCAGGCACCTGCCGCAGCCGATCGTGGTGATCAACAAGCCGGGCGCCACCGGCGCGGTGGGGTTGGGCGAAGTGGTCCACGCCAAGCCGGACGGCTACAAGCTGGTGCTGTCGTCCAGCGAGCTGACCTTCCTGAACTACCTCGGACTGGCCAAGTTCACCTACCAGGACCTGGTGCCGATCGCGCGCCTGAATGCCGATCCTGCCGCCGTGGCAGTACGCGCGGACGCGCCGTGGACAACGATCGAGCAGTTCGTTGCTGATGCGCGCAAGCCGGGAGCCAACATCCGCGTGGGGAATGCGGGGCAGGGCTCGGCGTGGCATATGGCTGCCGCCGCGCTGGCCGACAAGACCGGCGCGAAGTTCAACCATATCCCGTACGCCGGCGGCGCTCCCGCCACGCTTGCGCTGTTGGGCGGACATATCGATGCAGTCACGGTCAGCACGGCAGAGGTCTTCACGCACGTGGCCGCGGGCAAGCTCAAGGTGCTGGCGGTAATGGCCGACAAGCGCGTCAGCGGCTTCGAGAATGTGCCGACGCTGAAGGAGCGCAATATCGACCTGTCGATGGGGATCTGGCGCGGCATCTCGGCGCCCAAGGGCACACCGCCCGAGGTGATCGCAGTACTGAAGGCGGCCATTGCCAAGTCCGTGCAGGAGCCGGTGATGCGCCAGACGCTGGAGAAGCTGCATTTCAGCACCGATACCTATGCCGACGACGTGACGCTGCAGGCCGCCATGGTGAAGGAGTCAGCGCAGTTCAAGCAGCTTGCCACCCGCATCTCCGTCAAGGAGTAGGCCCATGCGCGACGAACAAGCGGCGCCTGTCGAGCCCTTTATCGATGCGCACCAGCATTTCTGGGACCTCGGCCGCAATCCATATCCGTGGCTGCAGGACGAAGCGGTGCCGAACTTCCGCTATGGCGACTACTCGGCGCTGCGCCGGAATTACCTGCCGGAGGATCTCGCCCGCGACACGGCCGGTTGCGCGCCCGTCAAGACGGTGCACGTCGAGGCAGAGTGGGCGCGCGCCAATCCCGTCGATGAGACCGCATGGCTGACGCAGCTCGCTGCGCGGACGGGGAGGCCGACGGTAGTCGTCGGTCATGCCCAGCTTGACCGCGGCGATGTCGAGGAAGTGCTGGCCGGCCATGCCGCCTACGCCATGATGCGCGGCATCCGCAACAAGCCGGTCACCGCCGCCCGGCGGGAGGATGCGCGGCGTGGGCTGCCGGGCTCGATGGACGACGAGCGTTGGCGGCGCGGCTACGCCTTGCTGGCGCGCCATGGCATGTCCTTCGATTTGCAGTCGCCGTGGTGGAACCTGGACCAGGCGGCGGCGCTGGCGCGGGATTTTCCCACCCAGCTGATCCTGAACCATACCGGGCTGCCGGCTGACCGCAGCGAGGCGGGGCTGGCCGGCTGGCGCGCCGCGATGGCCGCGCTGGCTGAACAGCCCAATGTCGCCTTGAAGATCTCGGGCCTGGGTTTGCCGGGCAAGCTGCGGACGCAGGCCGACAACGTGCCCGTGATCCGCGACGCCATCGCCATCTTTGGCGCCGAGCGCTGCATGTTCGCCAGCAACTATCCGGTGGACAGCCTGGTGGCCAGCTACGACACCATCGTGGCCGGCTTCCGCGCCGCCATCGCTATCTGTTCGCCGGAACAGCAGCGCGCGCTGTGGCACGACAACGCCCAGCGCATCTATCGCCTGTAGCCACACAAACCCATGGATACGCCACCGGCCCGCGCATACCGCGCCGGGTTGGATGGCTTCGTCCGCAACATCAAAGGAATCCCTGATGAACAACGGATTGCAACCGGGCGCGACCTGCTCGCGCACGCTGACGGTCGACCGCCAGCGCACCATCGATTTTCTGGGCGAAAGCCTGCGCATCTACGCGACGCCTGAACTGGTGCGCGATATCGAGCAGACCTGCCTGGATTTCCTGCAAGGCTATCTCGACGACGGTGAAAGCTCGGTTGGCGCGGAGGTCTCGGTGCAGCACAGCGGGGCCACGCCGCTTGGCGGGGAAGTGCGCATCAGCGTGGAGGTGACCGCTATCGACGGGCGCAGTGTCACGTTCGGCGTGACTGCCGAAGATGCCGCGGAGACGGTGTGCAGCGGCACGCATCGCCGCTTTGTGGTCGATATCGAGCGGCTGCGTGCACGCGTGCAGAAGAAGACGGCATTGATGCAGGGCGCGGCATAACGTTGCGCGGCATGCCTGCCGATCGGGGCAGGCCGTGCGGTACGCGGGCGTCGCCCGCGCCGCCCTCAGGCGGGGGCCGGCTGCTGCTGGTCCGTCGCCACTTCCGCGCGGATCCAGTCGGTAAAGCTGCGGATGCGGCGGTCTTCCAGCCGCTCCTTCGGGAACACCACGAAGTAAGAAAACTCCACCGGCAGCCGGATCGATTCGAACAGCCGCACCAGCCGGCCTTCGGCCAGGTCCTGCTCGATCCAATTCTTCTTCACCAGCGCCACCCCCAGGCCGCTGAGCGCCGCGTTGATGACCAGGTGGCTTGGCCAGAACGACGGGCCGCGGCTGGCATCGACATCGGTGACCCCGGCGTGCTCCAGCCACATCGCCCAGTCCGGGTTGCTGACGTCCGTGTACGTGCTGTCGTCGTGCAGCAGCGTATGGTGCTTCAGGTCCGATGGCGTTTCCAGCGGATTCGGCCCCTGCAGCAGTGCAGGGCTGCAGACCGGGATCACTTCTACCGCCAGGCACAGCTCGCTATGCAGTCCGGGATAGTCGCCGCGGCCGTAGCGGATCGCCATGTCGAAATCATCCCGCTCGAAATCGATGCGGTGGTTCGACGTCGACACCTTCAGGTCGATATCCGGGTGCGCCTTCATGAAGCGGTCCATGCGCGGGATCAGCCATTTGACCGCGAACGTGGGCGGCATGTTGACCTTCAGCGCCGGGCGATCCTTGCTGTGCAGACGGTGCGTGGCATCGGCGAGCTGCTTGAACGCTAACTGGACGCTAGGCAGGTAGGCCGTGCCAGCCGGCGTCAACACCAGCGCCTTGGCCTCGCGGATGAATAGCTGTACGCCCAGGCTTTCTTCCAACGCCTTGATCTGGTGACTGACTGCTGATGGCGTGACGAACAATTCCTCGGCAGCCCGCGTGAAGCTCAGATGCCGGGCGGCCACTTCGAAGGCCCGCAGCGGGTTAAGTGGAGGAATCTGTCTCGACATATTGGGGGTTATCGCAGAGTGGCAACGTTTCACTCGATGTGGGCGCCTTGCCGGCATGCTGCATGTTGTCTCATGGCAGGCCGCAGCACAATAGCATCCGTGCAATGGCGTATGAATAGGAGGCTGTCCCGTGTAGGGGAATCCGTGGGCCCTATATCTTGCCCATCTCGGTGACCACCGGGCAATCCGGAATATCATGCCCTGGGTAATGGCGATGTGCACGATACGACCCTCGCCGCTGGCGCCTTTGCGCGATCGCCGCTCAGTGGCTCGCGACGTAATTGACGAGCGGGATTTGACCGACGCCGCGGAGCAGGCCGCCAAGGCCACCGACATTGCCGAACTGCTCACGCGCTTCCCCGAAAAACGCACGCTTTACCGCGAGGTCTGCGGCTTGCTGGTCCTTCCGCTACTGGGGCACTCCAACCGCGAACAAGTTACAGCCTAGTGCGCACGGGCAGCATGGGCACGTCGGCGGAAGTGCTGCAAGCATTTTGGCAAGGAGTTGCACCGACCGCGGATCGCGCACTGCGAACACGCTCCATGCCTGTCCAGCTTGCTTGGTGCGCCGACCCGGTCCAGGGCCATCGTCTCGCAGTCCTATTTGTCCTGCTGGGCGGCGTGGAAGCATTCTTTACCGCCATGGAAGGCGACGGCAAGCGCTGCCCGTTCGGGTTGTTTGGCTGCTTGGTCTCGCCGATTGCCGCGCGGTTGTACGTAGAGATTGGATTATTTGTCTGAGTGGTAGCGGAGAGAATAAATAAAAGCCCCGGAATCGCGAGATTCCGGGGCTTTTTCTTTTGCATGCGTGAACCGGTGCGTTTACATCGCGGCGTCCTTCAGTTTCTTCATCGCCCGAACCTTCACCTTCACGGCGGCCGGCTTGGCCGCGAACCATTGCTCTTGGCCAGTGAACGGATTTTTGCCGAAGCGCTTCTTCGTGGCCGGAACCTGGATGGCCGAGACCTTGAACAGGCCCGGCAGGGTGAATTCGCCAGCGCCCTTCTTGTGCAGGGCGTTCACCATGGTGTTTTCCAGGTGGACCAGCACGGTCTGGACAGCCTTCTTGTCCAGCTGGGTCTGTTCCACGAGGTGTGCCAGCAGGGTGGACTTATTGAACGTGTCCTTGATCGGCTTGGCAACCGGTGCAGCAGCGGCTGCCTTCTTGGCAGGAGCGGCATTCTTGGCAGCAACGGCCTTCTTGGCCGGGGCAGCCTTCTTAGCTGCGGTCTTCGTTGCAGTCTTTGCGACAGGTTTCGCTTTCGTGGCCATAGTCGTGTCTGATGAGTAAAGTGCGCGCCCGACAGCGATCTTTAGTTGGCGCACGGGCGAAGCATAGCAAAAGCGGCCGCGTATGCAAGCGGGTATCGGGATTTCCATGATCTCCCGTTTTGCTAGCCTTTGCGCTCGGCTTCTGCGTCTTCTTGAAGCGCTTGGTATGCAGGTGTCAGGGTCGCGGCGATCCGGTCGCAGGTGCGATTGCTGGCCAGCCCCAACATTTGGCTCACGTCATCGCGAGAGTGACCGGCCAGGAGGTGGCGCCGGCAGAACGTATTGCGCAACGTGCGCGGGCTCATTTCGACGTTAGTGGCGCCGATCGCGTTGAGGATCTCGGACACGATACGGCCGAAGCTCATGTCGGTGATCGGACGACCATCTGGGGTAAGGGTGAAAAGCAATTCGCCCTCGATGGGGAGGGCCGCGCGCCGGGTACTCCAGGCCTGTAGGACCGGTACCGCGAAGCTAGCCAGGTGCATCGTGCGGGCGTCCCGGGGCCCATGTGCCCGCACGACGAGGTAGGGTGGGGTCGCGTCCAGCCTCAGATCCGCACAATGGGCAGCGCGCGCTTCCGCCGCGGTGATGCCGGTACCGAGGAATGCCGCGACGATTGCCTGGCTGCGCAAACTGGCCAGATCGACAGGAGGCAATTTGAGATACGCCTGCAGCCGCCCATCCTCAGCTTTGCTCAGGAACTGAGGCGTTGGTTCCTGGTCTGGCCAGCGTTCAGCTGTGAGCAGCGTAGCGGCAGGGTTGTCCTGCCGTACGCCGGCGAAGACCAGATGTCGGCACAGCCGGTCCAGCAGCTTCACATACCGCATACGGGTGGCCTGCGAGTATGTGCGGCCATTGGGGGTTTGCCAGAACGCATCGACGTCGGCCGTGCCAAAGGAGGCAATGGTCGTGCCTCGTGCCAGCAGGTGCCGACGAAAATGCTCGAACATTGCCTGATGCTGGATGATCGAGCGCGCCGAGAAGGGGCGGCGATCAGCGCCGGCCGCTTCGCGAGCCTGCCAGTCCTGGTACGCCTGGGGTGGGTTGCTGAACCAGAGGGAGTCCATTTGTGTCATGCACCCTGTTATATACTGAATTTGCCTCATCTCACACCACCGGCCACCGCTTCGCGGCGGATATCGCTTGCAAATAAGGGGGGCAGAACCGCGGCCGCCCATAAAGGTTGCGGCGCGCGGCGAGTCTTGCGCAGGTGCAGGCGTAGCGAGGGTAGGTGGCGTCCAGCATGTCCGCGATCCGCTCCAGGCGGTCCGCCTGCGTGAAGCAGCACGCAAGCAGGCATTCGCCGGCGCAGTAACGCATGACTTCTTGAAGTAGTGCATACCGCTTTTCGGGAGGGAACTGCAGATTGCCGACCTTCGCCCACGCTTTGAGCCCTGCATGGGCGAGCGCCACGAGTTTGTCGGGTGTTACCGGCCCGGTTTGGCAAAGCTCAACCGCATCCCGATGTAGCTGTCGGTCAAGATCACTCATGCCGGCACCTCGGTGGAAGGATGGAGATCCCGGACGCTGACCCAACGCTGGCAGACTTTTGCGCGGCCGCGCACGAAGTCTTCCACTTCAACGTCGGCGGTGGGGCCGTTCGGCCCCCTGAAGACCGAGAGCACGCGAGCCTGGCGCGAGGGAAGAGCGGGAGCGGCCCGGTAGAGCAGGGTGGCGAGGGCGCCGGCGTGGATCCATCCGTACGCGCGATAGAGCGGTGTGCCGTTAGCGTGCTGGCCGGTTTGGTCACGGAAGGCCGGCTTCAAGCGGCCGAGGAAAGCGCCGAGTTGCGACCGCTGCATGCCGATGCCACCAGTGGTTTCTTGCAGGGCAGGCAGTTGGGGACCGTACCGCGGGCCAGCGCGGCGCGCATGACGCGTCGATACTCGGCGCCGCCCGCCAGCATCACCAAGCCGACACGGTTTGGCCAGGCAGCGGGCTGCAGGTAGCGCGGCAAGTCGGCCATCATCTGGTCGGCGCGTTGCCGCGTCATGCGCACATCATAGGGTGCAGCCGCGTTTCTTCTGCCAGGCGCGGCATCCTCCGGTACCGCCAGCAGGTGTCAGCCAGGCGTCAGGTGTGGTGCGAGCATGTCGGCAGCAGTCAAGGGCAACCGTCCTGCGACCGTCATCCGGTCTCACGTATAATTTCACGATGGTGAAAGAAACGAGGGCCCGCCTTCTTGCTGGCTTTCCTTCCGCAATGAACATGCCCCATGCTACGACCACTCCCGGATCCGACACCGCCGTCACGCGCAACCATTCGTACCATTCTGCAACTGGGTAATCGCATTCGCGCCACGCGAGCAGGGGAAGGGATGCCCAATGACCAGGCAGCAAGGGGTTGCTGTGTGTCTGTGGGCATGCTGTCGAAGCTCGAGAACGGCAAGGGCGTCAATCTTGAGCAGGTCCTGCGTGTGCTGGACGGTTTAGGTTTGACGATGTTGGTCGTTCCGAAGGCGCATGGCCCTTGGCTCGAGCAGGCCGCTACCCATGCGGCCAAGCGCGGTGACGAGTCAGTGTGGGAGCCCCACGATTAACGGCCGGATGGATGGCGGGAGCAGCAGGGCGGGTTGCAGCGCCTCTGAGCCGTTGGGATCGCGCTTGCGGCGCCTTCTGGCTGGCAGTCTCTGTGCGCTCTTGTATCGACCGAGAGACCGCGGTGTGCTACCTGCCAGATTCACCCGCGATGAATCCTTGATGAGGCAAGCCCGGTAACGGTGGCGGCACCAGCCCGATTTCCATCACCAGCCTCGCCCCACGTCGCGAGACGGCTCGCCGTCGAACATACCAATGGGTCACTTTCGATGAGGGCCATGCTACCTTATAAAGTGTTGCGCTGCCAAGGAACTGATGCAGGGCCAGGGAGATGATTTAGGCGGCGGTGTCTGGAAGAAGCGCCTGGACAAGAACAAGCACCGCTCGATCGTTCTCAATAAAGTAGGAAAGCGGTGGATATTCACGTTCCTGTTCGCAAAGAAGGACCGGGACAACATCAGCGACAAGGAGTTGGTCGCGTTCAAGAAGCTCTCCAAGCATTACGCAGAGGCTTCAGCTCAGCATATGGCCGAGCTGATCCAGGACGGGGAGTTACTGGAGATTTGCCATGACTGCTAAACGATTCAAGAGGGACGCCTTCGAGGCAATTCACAGCGCTGCATCCGGTCTTCGCAAGGCGAAGGTCATCGACACGAAGACGATGCGGGAATATGAAGATCTCTGTCTGGAAGAGCCCCCTCACTTTGAGGCCAAGGACATCGTGCACATTCGTAAGGCGGCCAAGGTTAGCCAGCCCATCTTTGCCTTGTACCTCAACACCAGCACATCGACAGTTCAAAAGTGGGAAAGCGGCCAAAAGCAACCCAGCGGTATGGCTGCCAGGCTCCTGCAGGTAGTCAAGAAGCATGGCCTAGATGTACTCACCTGAACTGGTCATCGGCTCTGACAATGCGGGGCTGGGATGGGGTGGGGCGATCGGTGGAGGAGGCCTTGCCATGCGGACTCTGCTTAATTCGGTCGTTCCGCGGGGCGCGCGTGTTCGGTTCGTTTGCGCGACCTAGCGTACGTTCAGGCCTCGCCGTGCGACACCGCGTTTCGCATCCGTAGGCGAACGCAGGAGGCAAAGGGATCGTGGCAGCGTCAATCTGGTTGACATCGGATGAAGTGGCGTTCCTGAGCAATGAGATGACACCGATTCGTAACATCGAACTCATTGGTGAGGGCAACCACAATATCGATCTGCCCGGTTTGGCGTGCGAGCGGTGAGACACGGTCGGCTGCACGACGATGACGCACGTGTATCTGCATGTCGGGCGGACAAGAGAGATGAAATAGACAAACCACAGGAGTCACTCAGCATGAAACCGTCTCTTGCTCTCTCATCTCATGGGGAGGCCATTCGGCGCGTAGTGGCGACGCACCGGGCCAGTAATCCGCGCGTCTTTGGTTCGGTCGTTCATGGCGAGGACACCGAGGGCAGCGATTTGGACCTTCTCATTGATCCGACGCCAGACACGACGTTGCTCGACATCGGCGCGATTCGCCACGAACTACTTCAGTTGCTGGGTGTGCCCGTCGATGTGTTGACGCCAAAGGCCTTGCCGGAAAAATTCCGCGCCACCGTGCTTGCCGAAGCGGTGCCGGTATGAGACGCGCGATAATCCATAAAGTGCTTTATAAATAACATTTCGCATAACAATCGTTATGTTCAATGATAACTATCGTTGGGAGTGGTATCGCCACATGGAGAAAGCGACATATGCGACACCACAGGATGTGAAGGCAGAACTACGGACAGCCAGCATCCTCAAGGGTGGTCGCGTGGTATTCAATATCGCCGGGAACAAGTATCGCGTGATCCTGGCAATCGACTATGAACGCCAAATCGGGTGGGTCCGTTTCGTTGGCACCCATGCCCAATACGACAAAGTTGACGCGGAGAGCGTGTGATGGATATCAAGCCCATTCGTACCGAACAAGACTACGACACTGCAATGGACCGTATCGGCCAGCTATGGGGCGCGCCGGTCGGCTCGCCCGAAGCCGATGAGCTGGAAGTCTTGTCGATCCTCGTGGAACGCTACGAGGAAGAGCATTACCCTATTCCGCCATAAGCCGTTCATTGGTTCCAGTGGTCGCGTGTCTGAGGTTCTGAACCGCAAGCGCAAGCTCAGCCTGAGCATGGTCAAGCGCTTGCATGATGGCCTGCGCATCCCCTATGAAAGCCTGCTGTCGTAGGAGCGCGAGCGAAAAACAAAATCATGAAAACCGACGCGTCGCGGCCCTCAGAGGCCAAACCAGTTCGTCAGCCGCAAACCAGCCAATTCCGCAAAATCCTTGGTATTACGCGTCACCAGGGTCAGCCCGTGCGCGATCGCAACCGATGCAATCTGCCCATCCACGAATGGCAATGTGAATCCAGCCCGCTCGCGCGACTGGCGGAGCTCTGCGTGGATCCGCGCCGCGGCACCGTCATAAGGCAATATGGGCAACGTGCCAACGACGTCTTGCACAAAACGGCCAACAGCGTCCTTGCGTTGGCCCTCTGGCATGCGCAACCAACCATAGCGGAGCTCATGCCAGACTGGGGCCGGAATGGCTAGCTCACCATCGTAGCGGGCCAAATTCTCCATTACCGCGACCTCAGGTCTCGGCCGCATAGCCTCTGAAATAATGTTGGTGTCCAGCAACCAACTCACGGCGCTCACCATGAGAATTCCCTTCCTCCATCGGGTTGACGTAATTGCTCAAAGGGATCGCCCTCATCTTCCTCTGCTGCATAGCTTTTGCGCCACTCCGCTAAGCGCGCAGAAAAGCCAGATGACGAGCCAACAAGCTGCCGATATTGCGACCAAGACATCAAGACCCCGGCCGCCTGTCCGCGTCTGGAGATCATTAGTGGCTCTTGCGACACTTCCACGCCCCGGAGCGCATCAGCGAGGTGCGCTCTTGCCTCAGAGAATGGGATCGTTTGCATGGGATGGCGCTCCTTGCCAGAAATGTACATTTCAATTGTACATGCAGCGCGAGCAGAAGTCCCGAATCAACGGCCGATTATGCGGGCTGGCGGCGTAATCTTATTTTCGCCCTGCGACTCATCCAAGCCTTTCGGTAAGCCAATCTGGGGCGATGCGATAACAAAATGGGAGTGCAATCCTCCCAAAACGAGAGTGTCAAAGAACGACAGCCCGAACGCTGACCCGCGGTGGATCTGTCCTTCGTGCGCAATCGGGAACGCGCCAGTTGTTTCCCCAGCGACGCAGGCGCCCGACACAGTTAACCTGTTTCGTTGCGGTCTCGGCAAGTCGGGACGCTATTCAAGAAGTTTTCCTCGATAGTGGCCACGGCGCACGCGCCGAGACCGAAGAAGCGGCACGAACGATTACCCGGATAAGCTGTGGATTCGTGGTGATGACCGTGGAAAGCTCGTTGCACTCCCATTGCTTCGATGAGCGTGTCAATCGCATCGAACCCGTGCGGGTGGCAAGCCGGAGCTTCGTGGCTTACCAGTACATCCGCACGCTGACTTAATAGCGCGTTGTACGTCTGCGGGAAGATCGTGCTGCGATGGCGCCGCGGCAGAACGCCATGGACGGCCAGCGCAATGAGGCCATCGTCTACTTCGCGTTCGACCTGCCCTACTGGGAAGGCCGCGACCTGCGCAACGTACCGCTGGTGCAGCGCCGGGCAAAGCTGGCCACGCTGGTCGCGGACCACACGGAGCGAGTGCGCTTCAGCGAGGCCTTCGACGCGCCGCCCGCGCAGATGTTCCAGGCCGCCTGCCAGCTTGGTCTGGAAGGCCTGATGTTCAAGTGGGCAGAGTCCCCCTATGAATCGGCGCGCACCCAGAGCTGGCTGAAGGCGAAGTGCAAGCTGCGCCAGGAGTTTGTCATCGGCGGCTTCTCCGACCGTGAAGGTTCCCGCACCGAGATCGGCAGACTCTATCTGGGCGTCTACGCCGACGGCGAGTTGCGCTACGCCGGCGGCGTCGTGTTCGCATGACGACTCCGGATGCGACAGCAGCGCGCCCGCTGGTTTGTGATCGACGTGCTCGCCGGGCCTAGCCTTCAATCCCTTGCCCCGCTTCTACCCAATGTCTCCCATCGTCGTCCCGCTTCTGCTGAATTCCCTTTTCCCCCTTGACATCGTTCTCCCTTCGCCTAGACTAATGTAATCGATTGCATTTGCCAGTTTGGCCACCGCTCTGCGACTGTGCAATATTTTTTGAACTTAAATGTAATCGATTACATGCGACGAAAACCACGAAGGAGATATCGACATGCAGGAACGCCGTCGGAAGTTTTATGGCTGGGGCTACGAAGGGGACACCGTCACGCCGGAGGAAATCTCCGAGTTCGAGGCCGCGTGGAGCCGCCTGCTAGGCGTCGAGCATTTCGAGGCCATGCCCTTCCCCACTGCGGATGAAATCGAGCTCCGCGCCCCGCGCGTCCAGCCGCCTGCAACGCTGCGCGAGATCTGCACGACAGACCACTACGACCGCCTTTATCACACCTACGGCGCCGGTACGGTGGACGTGGCGCGGGCCATTCGGAAGGAGTTCCCGAACCCGCCAGACGTCGTCGCGTATCCCAAGACCGAGCAGGACATCGTCGATCTCTTCGACTGGTGCGGCCGCCAACAGCTCGCCGTCGTACCCTACGGCGGCGGCTCCAGCGTGGTCGGCGGGGTGACCCCCCCGGAGCACGACCGCTACCGAGGCGTCCTCACACTCGACCTAAAACATTTCGACAAGGTGCTGGAAGTCGACCAGACCTCGCAAGCCGCACGCATCCAGGCCGGCGTGCTCGGGCCGAGCCTGGAACGTCAACTCAAGCCGACCGGGCTGACCATGCGCTTTTTCCTTCAGGCATGGGAGTTCTCGTCGCTGGGGGGCTGGATCGCGACCCGCGCCGCCGGGCATTTCGCCACCGCCTACACGCAGATCGACGACCACATCGAAAGCCTCAAGGTCGTGACTCCCGCGGGCAATATCGAGTCGCGCCGCTTTCCGGTATCGGGCGCGGGCCCCAATCCCGACCGGCTGTTCCTGGGCTCGGAGGGCGCGCTTGGCATCATTACCGAGGCCTGGGTCAAGCTGCACCGCCGCCCGGTCTTCCGCAAGCAGACCACGGTGCGCTTCCGCGATTATGCGAAGGCCGTGGAGGCGACACGGCTGCTGTCCCAGTCTGGCCTGAACCCCGCGAACGCGCGGTTGGTCGAGCGCGAGGAGGCAGCCTACACCGGCTCCAGCGACGGCACCTACGACATCCTCGTGCTGGGCTTCGAGTCGGCGGATCACCCGGTCGATGCGTGGATGGCACGCGCGCTGGAGATCTGCGCTGAATGCGCCGGCGAGTGGGATACCGCTGCGGCAGCCAAGGAGGAAGGCGCCGATTCGGCTACGGCAAGCTGGCGCAACAAGTTTCTGCGCGGACCCTATCTGCGTGAGTACGCCATTGCGCGCGGCGTCATGCGCGAAACCATGGAAACTGCCGTCACGTGGGACCGCTTCGCCGCGCTTCACCAGCACGTCAAGGCCGAGACTCATCGCATCATCCGCGAAGTGACGGGCCGCCCGGGCTCGGTGACCTGCCGCTTCACCCACCTGTATCCGGACGGCCCTGCGCCCTACTTCACCTGGTTTGCCTATGGGGACAAGTCCCGCATTCCCGAGCAGTACATGGCAATCAAGCGGGTGGCGGAACAGGCCATGGTGGACGCCGGCGGCACCGTCACGCACCACCACGCGCTCGGACGGGACCATCGGCCCTGGTATGACAAGGAGCGGCCTGAGCTCTTCTGCACCGCGCTGAAGGCGGCCAAGCAAGCGTTCGACCCGAAGCAGATCCTGAATCCCGGCGTGCTGTTCGACCCGAGCTGAAGCTCTGCCATTCACAGGAGACAAAACCATGGCAGGACCTTTGGAAGGCATCCGGGTGCTCGACCTGAGCCGCATCCTTGCGGGACCGTGGAGCACCCAGTTACTGTCGGACCTCGGTGCCGACGTGATCAAGGTGGAGCGGCCCGGCAGCGGGGACGATACGCGCGCCTGGGGGCCGCCCTTCCTTGCCCGGGAAGACGGCACCCCGACGGCTGACTCGGCCTATTTTCTTTGCGCCAATCGTGGCAAGCGCTCGATCACCTTGGACGTCAGCAGCGAGGAGGGACAGGCCGTGCTGCGCGAACTGGCGAAAACGGCCGATGTCTTCGTCGAGAACTATAAATGCGGCGACATGCGGCGCTATGGTCTGGACTACGACACGTTGGCGGAGCTCAATCCACGCCTGGTCTACTGTTCGATCACCGGCTTCGGGCAGACCGGGCCGTACAGTCACCGGGCCGGCTACGACTTCGTTGTGCAGGCCATGGGCGGGCTCATGAGCATCACCGGCGAGTGCGATGACCTCCCCGGCGGAGGGCCGCAGAAATGCGGCGTACCTATCTCGGACCTGATGACAGGGATGTACGCGTCGGTGGCCATCGTCAGCGCCTTGTTCGAACGGGTCGAGAGCGCACGCGGCCAGTACATCGACATGAGCCTGCTCGACACGCAGGTCGCGTGGCTTGCGAACCAGGCTTCCAACTACCTGGTAGCGGGTTCCGAGCCACGACGTTGGGGTAACGCCCATCCGAACCTCGCGCCCTACCAATCGTTCGCGACCAGCGATGGCGCGCTGATCGTTGCAGTCGGCAACGACCGGCAGTTCGGCGCCCTGTGCGGCGCACTGGACCTGGGCGAACTGGCACGCGACGAGCGCTACGCGACCAACGCCGCGCGCCTGAAGCACCGCGACAGCCTGGTGTTCTTGCTGGCTGACCGATTTCGTGGCCGCGACACGGCAGCCTGGCTGGTCGTACTGGAAGCCGCCGGCGTGCCGTGCGGACCGATCCACTCGATTCCGCAGGCCTTGTCGGATCCGCAAGTGCGGTCGCGCGGCATGGTGTTCTCGCTTCCCCATGGAAGCGGAGCGATCGCGCCGCAGATCGCCAACCCGATCAAGTTTTCCCGCTCCACCGTCGAGTATCGGCGTGCCCCGCCAGTGCTCGGCGAGCATACGGACGACATCCTGAGACGCGACCTCGGCTTGTCCGCGGACCGGATTTCGGTATTGCGCAAGAGGGGAACGATTTGAACCGCAGGTAGCACAAGCGCGTATCCCGAAGCAGGATCGCATCAGGAGACAGGAGACCCCATCATGCATCGATATCTACGACAAGCGTCCGCCGCCCTGCTTTGCCTGGCAGCGATCTCAGGGTGGCAGCACGCTGCGGCCAAGGACTGGCCCGCCCAGCCGGTCCGGGTGGTCTTGCCCTATCCGCCCGGCGGCGCTTCGGATGTCACCGCCAGGCTGCTGAGCGCAAAGCTTAGCCAGGCTTGGGGAGAATCGGTCGTCATCGAGAACCGGCCGGGCGCCAACGGCATCATCGCTAACGAACTCGTGGCAAAATCGGCTGCGGACGGATATACGGTGCTGATGGCCAACCTTGGTCCGAACGCGATCAATCCTGCGGTTTATTCGAAATTGCCTTATGACCCGGTCAAGGATTTCGCGCCCGTGATCCTGGTGACCACGGTTCCGCTGATCATCGTCACGGCGGCGAACTCGCCCATCAAAGATCTGAGGCAACTGATCGCCATGGCCAAGGATAAGCCTGGCGAGATCACCTTCGGCTCGGCAGGCAACGGGGCGAGCAACCACCTCGCGGGCGAGCTGCTCAATACCATGGCGGGCATCAAGATGGCGCATGTCCCTTACAAGGGCGACGTACCCTCCTTGACCGACGTGCTGGGCGGGCAGATCCATGTCGCGCTGCCGACGGCCCTGGCCGGCATGCCGCAGGTCAAAAGCGGCAAGCTGCGCGCGCTTGCGGTCACCAGCAAGAAGCGCCTCCCGTCCTTGCCGGATGTTCCCACGGTAGACGAAGCACTGGGCATTAACGGCTATGAGGCCGTATCCTGGGGCGGCTTCATGGTGCCGACGGGCACGCCGCCGGTCATCATCACCAAGATGAATGCTGAGTTCAACAAGGCGTTGCAATATCAGGACATCCGGGAGAAGCTGCTGGCTCAGGGCGCCGAGATCGTCGGCGGCACGCCGGAGTCGTTCGACGCCTTCCTTCGCGCCGAACTCGCCAAATGGAAAAAGGTTGCGGACTCTGCGAAGGTGAGGCTCGACTAGCCGCGGCAAGCGCCGGCCGCATTGCCGCGACCGGCGCTTGCGTGGCGTTCCTGACCAGCGGACTCGCCCCCAGCGATACAATGCGTCGTCAGGCTGGGCCGCCAAGCCACCCCTGGACAGGCTCATCCTTCACTCCAACCTTGCTCTTCCCCCCGTTTTCGAGGCATGCCGAATATGGTCAACGTGAAACAGGTCGCTCTCCTTGCCGGCGTGTCTTCCGCCACCGTATCGCGCGCGTTGTCGGCACCGGAACTGCTGCGGCCAGAGACCCTCAAGCGTGTGCAGGAAGCGATTGCCAGCCTCGACTATGTGCCCTTTGCCGCTGCCCGGATCCTGCGTTCGGGACGGACCATGTCCATCGGCATCATTGCGCCGACGCTGATGAACGAACTGTACGCAAGAGCGGTGGACACCCTGGAGATGCAGCTCGAAGCGCTAGGCTATACCGTTGTTCTGACTTGTCATCGCGACAACAGCGAAATCGAATTGCGCTGTGCGCGGGAACTGCTGGAGCGGCGCGTGGACGGCATGGCCATCATCGGCTCGCAGCACCACCCCGACGTCTTCTCTCTTATCCATAAGCACAATGTCCCCTATGTGCTGATGTGGGCAACGGATCGCGAAGGCAGCCATCCGACGGTCGGCTACGACAACCGGCTCGCGATGCGGCGGCTGACCGCCTATCTGGTAGGCCTTGGGCACCGCGAATTCGCCGTCCTCCCGGGGCCGCTGAACACTCAGCATCTGTCGGTCCAGCGGCTGGAAGGCGTCAAGGACGTGCTCAGCGAACACGGCATCGCATTGCGCGAGGAGCTGGTCCTGCCCACTCCCTATGAGGTCGAGCCGGCCCGCGCCGCGGCGCGCGCCTGTCTGACCAGTCCACATCGGCCTACCGCACTGATCTGCATAAACGACTTCATCGCGGTCGCCGCCATCGCCGAGTGCCGCGCTCTGGGCCGGTCCATTCCGGCCGATATCTCCGTGACCGGTTTCGGGGACTGGCAGGTCGCGGAACTTATCACCCCTACCCTGACAACCATGCGGTCGAATCCCGTGCGTATCGGCGAACTGACAGCGAGGAACATCATTGCGCAGATAGAAGGCACGGCACGGCGGGAAGACCTGCAGAACGAGTTCGAGCCGGAGCTGATCGTTCGGGAAAGTGCGGCCCGCCTGCAGGCATTACCAAGGAGCCCCGGCGTCTCGCTTCCGCCATTGGCAAAACCATGAAACAGGGGCGCGGGCGGCGTGAAGTTGGGCTCGGCAATGGTTACGGCTAGCGGCCCGAAGTCGATTCGCCGGCATCGTCGGCATAGCGCCGTGCAACAGGCGGAGTGGTGTGGCCAGGCATGCCATTTCTCCCGCCAAGGCAGTCGCGGCCGTTTCGATGCTAAAGACTCTAGTTGGCGGCGGCGCATACGGAATTCTGCAACGCTCCTCGGAGGCCCAGTCCCTGCGCTTTCCAGAGTACCACGTGGCGGCGGGCCAAATCCGAGGGAATCCAACAAGGGCCCTTCGGCCCATAATCCACTAACAGCTGGGCCGGGATAGCAGCGATGCATTCCAAGCCGGAAAGACGCGACCGACTGTCCCCGGAGCGCTGCCGGCCAGCAGCCTCGATCCGCTAATACAGACCCCGACACAACGTTCGGTGCGCCAGAGCATGGCGTGACGCGCCGTTTCACGGCCGGCAATGTCAAGCGCTGGATGTCGCGCTCTCATCCCGCGACAACCTCACGCATGAGCAGTACAACACAAATTGATTGATCCAATGTATTGACAATAACCATCAATGTAATACATAAATGGCTACGTATTCATTTTTACGGTCCGCAAAGACCGAATGGGAAGGTCAATTATTGTGCGGCGCACCAAACTAGCGAGGGTCCGGTCATGGTATGCAGGGGAAACTACAGGCGATCAGCCAAAAAAGTACTGTGCCTGCCGACTCTCCCCAGTGGCGCGATCTGGTTCGTGAAGCGAAAGCCGCTTCTATTCGGCTTCGGTTCTGCCACCTTCCGCAGCACGCCGTATCACTGTCGAAAGGTCGGCGCCCGCAAGTCTCTGCGCGGCAGTTCGGCAATCGCCGGTCCAGAAGTCCCGTTCAGCAGTGAGAATCCGCTCCTCCGTATTGCGCATGTGGAGGAAGGCCGCTTGGCGGGCACGTTGCGGATCCTGGGTTTCGATCGCGGCACAGATCTCCGCATGCTCGTTGCGGACATGCGAAGCAAGATCACTTCGCCTTGCTTCATTGCCGCGCGTGAGACGAATTGCATCTCTCAAAGCCCGCGTCAGCATGCCGAGTAGCTCGGTGTAATGGGGATTGCCCGTGGCACGGGACACCGCAAGATGGAACGCCAGGTCTTCTTCGACGCCGTCGCCGCCCGCGCGCACTGCAGAGTCGATCTCGCGCAAGGCGTTCCGGATGTCGTCCATTTGGCTTTCGCTACGGCGCTCCGCAGCAAGTGCGGCCATTTCCGCTTCAATCCCACGGCGCAGTTCCAGGATTCGCACGACACCCAAGGCTGGGTCAGAACCGCCACGTCCAAGGCGGAATACCTCTGCGGTCGCAGGGTTGAGCACAACCGTACCGCTCCCCTGCCGGCTTTCCACCAGCCCCTCGGACTTGAGGCGGGAAATGGCTTCACGAATCACGGTGCGGCTCACGCCGTATTGCTCGGTCATGAATTTTTCCGTCGGCAGGCGAGCATTTACAGGGTACATGCCGCGACGGATCTGCCCAGCGAGGTGTTCGGTGACGCGATCGGCCAATGTAGGCTCAAAACCGCTTTTCCCCACCGGCTGCTGCTCTGTTGCTCCCAGATTTTCTGTCGTGCTCTGCAAGGTAATGCTCCACATGTCGTTGGCTTGGGCTGCGCGTCGGAGCCGCGGCATCGTCAGTACATCATAGCACCACGAACAAATTAGCTTGACAAACTAATCATATGAATTTGTAATACAAATCATAAGAACACAACGACTTCGTGCGACGCTGTCGCGAACCAACGAGGAGACTGCATCAATGACGGCCCAGGATCACAATCAGTCGCTTGAAAATGCTTACGTATGCAGACGCATGCCTGCGGAGATCGAAGCCGCACTGAAAGAGCGCTTCGTCGTAAAGCTGAACGAAAGCGATGAACTGACGGATTCCGCCACGATCATCGAGCGCGCGAAAGGCGCGAGCGTTCTGCTCGTGACCGCGACGGAACGCATCGACGGCAATGTGTTGCGCGCTCTGGCGCCAACCCTCAAAACGGTGGCCACGCTTTCGGTGGGTTACGACCACATCGACCTGGCCACGGCTCGGGAACTCGGCATCGAGGTTATGCATACGCCTGACGTCCTAAGCGATGCATGCGCCGAAGTCGCGCTGATGCTCCTCCTCAATGCCGCGCGGCGGGGTTATGAAGCGGATCGCATGGTCCGCAGCGGCCAATGGCCCGGTTGGGCACCCACTCAACTGCTGGGCAAGGGGCTGGTCGGCAAGCGGCTCGGCATATTCGGCATGGGGCGCATCGGCCGAGCCATCGCGACGCGTGCCCGCGCGTTCGGCATGCAAATCCACTACCACAACCGATCCCAACTCGGGCCAGACGACGCCGAGGGCGCCATCTACCACGCCACCCTCGATAGCCTGTGCCGACACAGCGAGATGCTGCTGGTCGCGGCACCGGGTTCACCACAACTCAAAGGGGCGCTCGATCAAACGCACATCCGCGCGCTGCCACCTGGCGCTGTCGTCGCCAATATTTCCCGGGGCGACATCGTCGACGACGATGCGCTGATCGAAGCGCTGAACAACGGCCATGTCTTTGCTGCTGGGCTCGATGTCTTCGCCAACGAGCCGAACGTCGATCCGCGTTACCGCGCGCTCGACAATGTCTTTCTCAGTCCGCATATCGGCAGCGCGACAGAGGAAACGCGCAACGCCATGGGATGGCTTCTGATCGACGGGATCGCGGCACTACGCCACGGCGAGCGACCTGCCAACCTGCTTTCCTGATTCTCCCTTTCAAGTCAAAGCGACCGGAGTTCCTTTTCATGCAGATCCAGAATGCTTTTCTCTTCCGCCAACAGTGCCACGTGAATGGCCAATGGGTAGACGCGGCTGACGGCGAAGTGGTGCCCGTCACAAATCCTGCAACAGGGCAACCGCTCGGTACTGTGCCTCGCATGACGGCCATCGACGTCCAGACAGCCATCGCCGCCGCGGACCGCGCTCTTCCGGCATGGCGCGCAACCAGCTCGCGCGAACGCAGCCGTCTGCTGCGTCGATGGTTCGATCTCTGCATGGCCAACCACGAGGACCTGGCAACGATCCTGACGCTTGAGCAAGGCAAACCGCTTAAAGAATCCCGTGGCGAGATTGCCTACGGGTCTGGCTTTATTGAATGGTTCTCGGAGGAAGCTCGTCGAATCTATGGCGACGTGATTCCTGCGCCGTCATCGGACCGACGCATCATCGTCATCAAGCAGCCCGTCGGCGTCGTCGCCGCCATCACCCCATGGAATTTCCCCAATGCGATGATCACGCGCAAGGCTGGCGCCGCTTTGGCTGCAGGCTGCACGATCGTGATCAAGCCAGCCTCTGCCACGCCCTTCTCTGCGCTGGCGCTCGCCGCCCTGGCCAAGGAAGCAGGCATCCCTGATGGGGTACTGAATGTGGTCACCGGTTCCGCCTCCGTTGTGGGCGGTGAGCTCACATCGAGCCCCGTCGTGCGCAAGCTGTCTTTCACGGGTTCCACCGATGTTGGCAAGACTCTCCTTGAGCAATGCGCCGGTACGGTGAAGAAAGTTTCTATGGAACTGGGCGGCAACGCACCATTCCTCATCTTCGACGACGCGGACCTCGACGCCGCCGTCGCTGGCGTCATGGCCTCGAAGTTTCGTAATGCCGGGCAGACCTGCGTCTGCGCGAACCGGATCTTCGTCCAGGACGGCGTCTACGACGCGTTCGCCGAGAAGCTCAGGATCGCAGTGGAAGCTCAAGTCGTTGGCGATGGCATGGCGCCCGGTGTAGATCTCGGACCGCTGATCGACGACGCGGCGATCGAAAAGGTTCGTCAACATATCGAGGACGCGGTCTCTCTGGGTGCTCAAGTGTTCACGGGCGGCAAGGGCCACCCCCTCGGCGGCCGCTTCTTCAAGCCGACGATCCTCACGGACGTTTCTCCGAAGGCGAAGCTTATGAACGAGGAGACTTTCGGTCCGGTGGCTCCCCTCATCCGCTTCAAGACCGAGGAAGAAGCCATCGCAATGGCAAATGACACGCCCTTCGGACTGGCTGCCTATTTCTACACCACCAACTACGCCCGCTCCTGGCGCGTGGCAGAAGCGCTCGAATGCGGCATCGTGGGCCTGAACGAGGGCCTGATCTCCACCGAGGTGGCACCGTTCGGCGGCGTGAAGGAATCGGGTGTTGGCCGGGAGGGATCCAAATACGGCATCGAAGACTACATCGAGGTCAAGTACATCTGCGCTGGCGGCCTGGCACTGCGCTAAGCCACAAGCCAACAACAGGAGACAGAAATATGAAAACTGTGGGCATGATTGGCATTGGCATGATGGGCCATGGCATCGCGACGAATGTTGCAAAGCATGGCTATCCCTTGGTGGTCCTCGAACATCCCGGTAACCAGCCAGTCGACGCGCTGCTGAAGGCGGGAGCAAAAACGGTACCGGCTATCTCGCAACTCGCCGGCCAAGCGGACATCGTCATTCTCTGCGTCACCGGCACGCCCGAGGTCGAGGATGTGCTTTTCAGCGCCCAAGGCCTCCTCAGCGCCTTGCGGCCCGGTACTATAGTCATCGATTGTTCGACCGCGATCCCCTCCTCGACCGAGCGCATCGCTGCCGCCGTGCAGCAGGCCGGTGGCAGGTTCATCGACGCGCCAATGACGCGCACGCCCAAAGAAGCCGCCGAGGGGCGACTGAACCTGATCGTCGGCGGCGACGAGTCGCTCTACCGAGAATGCCTGCCACTGCTGCAGAGCTTCGCCGAGAACATCACGTTCGCCGGGCCGGTCGGCTCCGGACACCGACTCAAGCTGCTGCACAACTTCGTGTCTCTGGGTTTCTCCGCGGTCCTGGCAGAGGCAGCCGCCTGTGCGGCACGCGCTGATGTCAGCCCAGAGGTCCTTGTAGACGTGCTGGCCAAGGGCGGCGGTGCCGGTGTCATCCTGGAACGCCTGCGTCCCTTCATCGAGCGGGGCGACAGCTCCGGGTTCCGCTTCACCATCTCCAACGCGCTGAAGGACATGACCTACTACGACACGATGGCGAGTGAAGTGGGCGCCAGTCACGCGACCGCGTCAGCGATCCGCGATACCTATGCCGGCGCCTATGGCCAACGGTCCAACGGCACCGTGCCGGAGCTTGTCGCGCTGCTGGCCGAACCGGCATCCGTTCGCTGACAGTCCACGGGAACCGCCACCATGATCACAAACCAGCAGTACAAGATCGCCGTCATTCCTGGCGATGGCATTGGCAACGAAGTGGTCCCCGAGGGCATTCGGGTTTTGGAGGCCGCCAGCGCAAAGTTCGGCTTCAAGCTCGCCTTCACGACCTATGACTGGAGCTGCGCCCGCTACCACGCTCAAGGAAGCATGATGCCGCCCGACGGCATCGAGCGACTACGCGACTCTGACGCCATCTTTCTCGGAGCAGTCGGGTTCCCCGGAGTGCCGGACCACGTATCGCTGTGGAATCTGCTCATCCCGATCCGTCGTGAATTCGACCAGTACGTGAATCTGCGACCGGTCAGGCTTCTGCCCGGTGTTCCCTGCCCGCTCGCCAACAAGGAGCCGGGCGACATCGACTTCTGGATCGTGCGCGAGAACACCGAAGGCGAATACTCTCAAGTTGGTGGACGCATGTTCGCCGGCACGGAACATGAATTCGTCACGCAGGAGGCCATCTTCACTCGTCGAGGGACCGATCGAATCATGCGCTATGCGTTTGATCTTGCGAGGAAGCTCGGGCGGAATCACGTTACATCGGCAACAAAGTCCAACGGCATCTTCCACTCCATGCCCTTCTGGGACGAGCGATTTTCCGCAGTGGGTGCGGACTACCCCGACATCCGCACCGACCAGTACCACATCGATATCCTGGCAGCGCGGTTCGCGATGTCCCCAGAGCGCTTCGACGTGGTGGTTGGATCGAACCTGTTCGGCGACATCCTCTCCGATCTCGGCCCGGGTATCACGGGGACGATTGCAGTGGCGCCGAGCGCAAACATCAACCCTGAGGGGAAATTCCCATCGATGTTTGAACCGGTGCATGGCTCTGCCCCGGACATTGCCGGACAAGGCATTGCGAATCCTATCGGTCAGATCTGGTCGGGCGCAATGATGCTGGAACACCTCGGACAGGCTGAGGCAGCAGCCGCGATCATGAAGGCCATCGAAGCTGTCCTTACGCATCCGGATCGCGTACATACGCCAGACCTGGGTGGAAGGGCCAGTACACAGGAAATGGGCGCCGAGATCGCGAGGGCGGTGCTCGCATGACACAAGCCTCCAGGGTAGCCAGTCGCCCGCTTGTACTTCTGACTGATCCCATCGCCCCAGAGGCGCACGCTCGACTGGCGGCTGACGCTGACGTCGAGTTACTGCCTCCAGGACTGATCGGCGAGGCAAGTGATCAAGCCCTTCGAGATCGCATTGCGCAGGTTGACGGTCTGATCGTCCGGCGACAACTCCCTGGCGACCTGTTCGAGCGCGAGCATCGTCTTCGTGCCGTCGTTCGCCATGGCGTTGGCGTGGACTTTATTCCGGTAGACCGCGCAACGGCTCACGGCATTCCAGTCGCCAATACGCCGGACACGAACTCGAACGCCGTTGCTGAATATGCGGTCTCTGCCATGCTCGCAATGACCAGAAAGCTGGCAAATTTCGACGATGCAGTGCGTAACGGGGATTGGAATCGCCGCATGATCGCGGGAGAGCAATCCAGGGAGCTTCGCGGCTCCACACTGGGGATAATTGGCTTCGGTTCCATCGGCCGCCGCGTCGCGGAGATCGCAGGCGCGGGCTTCGGTATGAAGCTGCTTGCGCACACGTCGACACCATCGAAGCTCCCGCTACACGTCGACCCGGCGGAACTCACCGAGTTGTTCGCGCGCAGCGATTACATCGTAATCGCGTGCCCTCTTCTCCCTGCAACAAGAGGCATGGTGAACAAGACGCTTTTGGGTCATGCGCGTCCGACAACTGTACTCGTCAACGTGGCACGGGGGCCGATCATCCAGCAGGCGGATCTGATCGATGTTCTGAGCAGCGGCACCATAGGCGGTGCCGTACTCGATGTATTTGAACAGCATCCGCTCCCAGACGACAGCCCGCTTCGAGCTCTGCAGAACGTCTTTTTGACACCGCATATCGCAGGTCTGACCCAAGACGCCTCCAGGGCCATGGGCCTGGCCGCCGTCGAGACGATGCTCGCCCTGCTGCGGGGCGAACGAGCACACAACATCGTCAACCCCGAATTCAACGCCGTCAACCAGGAGACAACCAAATGAAGATCACCCGCATTACCGCAATCCCCTTGTCCTATCGTCTGCCGGAAGGCAAAACGGTCACCATGGGCGTGGGCAGTACGCTCAAGCGTGACGCGATCATCATCCGCGTTGAAACGTCCGAGGGCATCGTCGGCTACGGCGAGTCGCATCCCGGGCGCAGTCCTGGCGCCATCACCAGCCTTATCCACAACACGCTGTCGCCGCTGCTGGTTGGCATGGACGCCACGGACGTCGTCGGCACCTGGCAGCGCGTGCACCGCATGCAGTTCTCCAGCCACGGTCTTGGCGCCGGCGCCGCGCTAGCGCATTCGGGCATCGACATGGCACTCTGGGACATTCGCGGCAAGGCGGCGAACATGCCGCTCTACAAGCTGCTTGGCGGCTCGCGTCGTCGAATTCCCGCCTATGCCGGCGGCATCGCGCTCGGATACCAGCCGGCGGCGTCCCTGGCCGAAGAGTCCCAGTCCTATATCGAGCAGGGCTACAAGGCCGTCAAGCTGCGGATTGGCGACTCGGTCAAGGCGGATATCGAACGCGTACGGCATGTGCGCCGCGTGGTCGGCGATGACATCGACATCCTGACCGATGCCAATACGGCCTACACGATCGCCGACGTGCGCCGCGTTATGCCTGTGCTGGCGGAAATTCAAGCGGGGTGGCTCGAAGAGCCGTTCGCCTGCAACGATTTCGCCTCGTATCGTGAGGCAGCCCGGATTTCTCCTGTCGTACCGATCGCAGCAGGCGAGAATCACTTCATGCGATTCGAATTTGCGCAACTGCTGGAAGCCGGGGCAGTCCAGGTCTGGCAACCCGACCTGTCCAAGACGGGCGGCATTACGGAAGGCATGCGCATCGCTGCTATGGCCTCGGCGTTCCGCATCCCCATCAACGCCCACAGTTCCGCTACGGGCCTCAATCATGCCGCGACGCTGCATTTCCTCGCTGCAACCGAGAACGCCGGCTACTTCGAAGCCTGCGTTTCCCATTTCAATCCGTTCCGGGACATGTTCGGCAAGACCTTCGAAATCGGCAGCGATGGTTGCGTGGTTCCGCCGGAAGAACCGGGCCTGGGCGTCGAAGTCGAAGAGGAGATCTTCAAGCAGTACCCCTTGATCGACGGTCCCGGTTACGTCGTCAAGTTCTGAGCAACTACGCTCTGCAGACACCAATCCACCACATATAAAAGATGGTGAAGGAGACAAACATGCCTAGCAGAAGAACCGCGTGCAAAAGGATTCTGTCTTCGCTGGCGGGCGCCGCTGGCGCGACTGCCTTCGGTAGCGCCATTGGCGCTGCGAGCGATGCATACCCGGACAAGCCCATTCGAATCGTCGTGCCATATACCCCCGGCGGCTTTAACGACACCCTCGCCCGCACCGTCGGAGAGAAGCTGACTAAACTCTGGAAGCAGCCGGTAGTCGTTGACAATCGACCAGGCGCCAACACATTGATCGGCAATTCAATGGTTGCGAAAGCCGCCCCCGATGGCCACACGTTGCTAATTACCCCCCTGCCGTTCGCCGCACTCCCCGCGTTATATGGCACGAAACTTCCCTACAACGCGACGAAGGATTTTTCGCCGGTCATCTGGGCGGCTAGCACCCAAAACGTGCTGGTGGCGCGCAACGACCTTGGATTTGCGACCATCAAGGAAATAGTCGATTTTGCCAAGAAGAATCCCGGCAAGCTGAACTATGGGTCCACTGGAGCCGGCTCCTCCAATCATCTGTCGATGGAACTCTTCGAGAAGATGACTGGTACAAAGCTGACGCACGTCCCGTATAAGGGCAGCGGACCGGCAGTTGTTGCTCTACTCGGCGGTGAAATCGACGTGCTGTTCGACAACTTGCCCAATGTGATGAACCAGATCCGGGCCGGCAAGCTCAAGCCTGTTGCCGTCACTGGTCAGCAGCGATCCACGCTGTTGCCAAACGTGCCGACCATCGCTGAATCGGGGGTGCCCGGCTACGAGGTCAACGTGTGGTTTGGCATTCAGGCACCCGCTGGCACGCCAAAGGAGGTCGTCCAGAAACTCAACCAGGAAATCGCGAAGGCATTGGCGGATCCTGAAATCGTGAAGCGATTCCGAGAACAAGGCGTGGAGGTTGTGGGTAGCTCCCCGACCAAGTTCGCCACGCTCGTGGAAGCGGAGATTCAGAAATGGGGAAGCGTAGTCCGCGATGCGAACGTTCGGCTGGAGTAGTTGCTGCGTCTAGAGCGTGTCCGCACGACAGCGAACACGCTCTGACCCGCAAGCACATGCTCTTCAATATCCCGCCGTATTTTCGGCGGGATTTTTGTTTTTCCTCGACCGATCCCGGGCGTTGACAGCGCGCAGTTGCAACGCCGCGCGGTCGCCTATTTTTACCTACCCCCAAGCTGCCGGCCCAAGACGCTCTCTGCGCAGGCCTTCACCCGAAGAGTCGCCAAAGATCCCTTGACCACCCAGTAGTCGAACGTGAACCAAAGCAAAAGGCCCTGCAAATTATGTTCGCAGGGCCTTTTGCTTGCCGTTTCGTCTTGCCGCATAGTTCGCGGAGGTTCCGTCCAGGGCCAACGGGCCAAATGCGCGCGGCCATTAAGAACAAGCGATGTCTCAATGGCCGATCACGTTCCGAGCTGGCTTATTCGGCGACAACGTTTGCCGACTTCGCGACAGCCCCCCACTTTTCGGCTTCGCTCTTGATATAGCCTGCAAACTCCTCAGGCTTTGTTGCCACCACTTCGGCACCGAGCGTCGCCAACTTGCTCTTCACCTCTGGCATAGCAAGTACCTTCATCAGTGCTGCGCTGAGTTGCTTGACGATTTCAGGCGACGTTCCGGCAGGTGCGACAAGACCGCCCCAAGAAGAGGCATCGAATCCCTTGATCACCGATTCATCGATTGTTGGTGCATTGGGAAACGCCGGCACGCGCTTCTTGCTCGCCACGGCCACGAGCTTGAGCTTGCCGCTCGTGACGTACGGACGTGCAGCAACTGCCGTAGTGAACATCATCGATACCTGCCCAGCCATAACATCGGTCATTGCTGGGCCATCACCCTTATAGGGCACGTGCATCATATCCAGCTTCAGCCCAGACTTGAACATCTCGCCAACAAGGTGGTTGGAGGAGCCATTGCCGGCCGAGGCAAATGTGTACTTTCCCGGGTTGACCTTGACTTCTGCTACCAGTCCCTTGATGTCTGTCGCTTTGACCTTAGGCCCGGCCACAAGGACGATCGGCACCGTGGTGGTTTGCCCGATTGGGGCGAAGCTCTTGGTGACGTCGTAGCCGAGGTGCGGGTAGATCGACTGGCTGATGGCATTCGGGCCGACGTTCGCCATCAGAAGCGTATAGCCATCTGCCGGCGACTTGGCCACCATCTCAGCCGCGATATTCCCGTTTGCGCCGGGCCGGTTCTCGACTACGAATGTCCCACCGGTGACTTCCTTCAGCTTTTCGCTCAGTAGACGTGCCGTTGTATCGGAAGCGCCCCCCGGCGGGTATGGCACGACAATGCGCACAGGCTTATCCGGGTAGGCTGCCATGGCGATGCCTGACGCCAGGGCTGAAGCAGCGATGATTGCACGCCACGCAGTTTTGATGAGTGATTTCATGAGTGTCTCCTTCAATTCTAGTTTATCGAGGATGGATGGGAATCAGTACCGCTCCTCTCGCCAGCGGCTTCACCGTCTTGCTATAGATGTTCAGCCAGCCCTGCTCCGTAGCGCCCTGGATCGGTGCTGCGTCGACGCGACGCGAAGCCATCTCGTTCTGGTCGACAAGCAGATTAATCTGCCGACCGGGAATGTCGATCTCGATCGCGTCGCCATCCTTGACGAGAGCCAACGGGCCACCCGCGGCGGCTTCGGGGCAAACCTGACCGACTGCGACACCGCGGTTTAATCCAGATAGCTGGCCATCCGTCACGACGGCGACCTTGCCGTTGAAGCCCGCACCTTCGACGGCTGCAACAAATGACGACGCCAACGCCACGCCCGGGCCGCCAATCGGCCCCATACCACGCAGGCACGCTACGGTCCCCTCCGTGATGCGTCCATCCGCCAACGCTGTGATAGCTTCTTCCTGAGAGTGAAACACCATCGCTTTGCCACGGAAGCTTTCCGCCTTCTCACCGGCATTGCCGAGCTTGAGAATGCTACCTTCGGGTGCAAGCGATCCTTTCAGGATGACCAGCGATGGCTTCGTGGAGATTGGGTTCTCCAACGTGCGCAGGATAGATGGCGATGGCGCCTCATAGTCGTCGAGAATTGCCTTCCAAGTCTTACCCGAGACCGTCAAGCACTCCTGCTCGATCATGGACGTTAGACGTTTAATCGTCGCAAGGGTGCCACCTGCCGCTTCTAGCTCTTCCGTACGGTGGGGACCGTTGGGCTTGACGGTCGCTAGCAGCGGGACTTCGCGTCCAAGCCGGTCAAACAGATCGTAGAGATCCACATCTGTTCCAGCCTCTTCCGCAACAGCTTGCAAATGGCGAAGTACGTTGATTGACGTCGACAGCGCCAACGCGACGCGCACAGCGTTTCGGAAGGCCGCCGGCGTCAGGAGGCTCCGGGGCGTCAGACCTTCATTGACCATCTCGATAATGCGGGCGCCGGCTGCTCGGGCCTGGTCGACCATCGAAGGCGAGTTGGCCAGTACGGGACTGGCGCCTGGCAGCGTCAGGCCCAATGCCTCGCAAACGATGTGCATGGAATTCGCAGTCCCAAGACCCGCGCACACACCGGGGCTGCGCACGGCTCGCTTACACATGCCGTCCAGGTCTTCAAAGGAGAGTTGCCCAGTCACGTGCATGCCGACTTTCTCGAAGACATCTTCGATGTCCACATGCTCGCCCTTGTACTGGCCGCTGGCCTGATAGCCGCAGATCACCACGAGTGTCGGAATGTTTAGCCGTGCAGCGGCCATCATTTGTCCGGGCGTTGTTTTATCGCAGGAAGCCAGGCAAACCATACCGTCGAGTTGTGCGCCCTCAACCTGCACTTCGATGTCGTTCACGATCAGGTCGCGCGACGGGAGGATATAGCGGCCCTGCTTGCCCGCGCTAGTGATGAAGTCGCTTGGTGCCGCAGTTCGAACCTCGAAAGGTACGCCCCCTGCTGCGCGGATTGCCGCCTTCACGTGGGCGGATACGCCATCGAGGTGACTGAAGCAGCTCGACAGCTCCGACGAGGTGTTGACCACCGCAATCTTCGGCTTGTCCAGGTCGGCGTCGCTCAGTCCCAGGGCTTGCCATTGGGCCTTGCGCAGTGCCCAACGGGTCGTACCCGGGGCGAAATTGCTACGGTATTTCGGGGAGTTCATTGCAAGGCTCCAAGGAAGGCACCATTGTTTTCCAGCACCTGCTGGATATCGGAGGCCGGCACATGGTGAACGCTGATACCGCGTGCCACGGCCGTTGCAGCGGTATGCCCAGCCGCTTCGCCCATGGCGAAGCATTGCGCGGTCACTCTGATCGAGGCCTGCGCGCCGTGAGTGGCCGATGCACACCGGCCAGCCACCATCAGGTTGTCGAAGCCTTCCAGCAGAAGCGAACGCAGGGGAATCTGGAAATACGTGCCAGGCGGCAACCAAATCCATTTGGTGGCCCTACCCGCAGCGTGGTCCTCCATTGGCCAGGCACAGCACGCGATGGCATCGTAGAAGCGCGCTCCTTCGAGAACATCCTTGTCCGTAAGGACGTAGCTGCCTACGGTGCGCCGACTTTCTCGGATGCCGATTACAGCGCCCGTATCCATGACGAAGGCAGACTCGAATCCCGGCACATACCTTCGGAATGCATTCAGGTACGTGCAAACTTGTTCCCGCCCTGCAATCTCTGCCCGTGACATGACACTGAGGTCGAACGGATTCGGCGATTTTCCGTCCACCGCCACTTTCGTGATGTTCAGATGCGCAAGCCCGGGACGTTCGGCAAAAACACCGCCCGCGGTGCGCGGAAGTTCGTAACCGTCGGCGACGGCCTGCTCAAGCCTTTCGCGAAGAGCCGGACGGCTCAAGCGGGCCAGCGAGTCGGTGTCTACACCGCCGAACCGCACCATGGTGGTAGGGAACTGAAGATCGCCTTCCGAAATTTCGCAAGGCGCGCCTGCGAAGTTCACCAGGTCGGCATCGCCAGAGCAGTCTACGAACGACTTTGCGCGGAGGGCGAGACGCCCTTCCTTGGTCTCGATCAGAACGGCGTCCAGTTCGCGCCCCTTCATGGCGACACCAACCACCATCGCATGAAACAACACCTCGACCCTCGCTTCCTGGACGAGCTGATCGAGAGCGACCTTCATGGCGAACAAGTCGTAAGGCAACGATGCCGTCTCCAGCCAGCGGGTCGGCTCACCGAGACCGTCAAGTGACCGCAGTCGATCGATGACCTCGTTGCAGAAGCCCCCCACAATCTGCTGCACGTCTGTATCGGTGACCGCGTAGAGGCCGCAGATGCTGCCCAGGCTCACCGACGTCAGGGTGCCGCCTAGAAAGCCCTCGCGCTCCAGAAGCAGTACCTTGGCACCCGTCCGCGCCGCCGAAATCGCGGCGGCCACCCCCGCAGCTCCGCCTCCGACGACGCAGACGTCTGCGGTGCGAAACACGGATGTAGAACGAGCTGGCTCGGACACTGCACCCAATGAATACGTAGTCATTTCCTCTCCGAAAAAATGCGTGATGCCGGGTCCCTACTGACACGGCTCACGCTTCCCTGCCCTTTTGGTTACGTAGTCATTATATGCGGAATCGAGAAATTGCCAAGCTCAAGCTGTTGTGCGTCGCAATACGAGGTCGTTAGGAAGCACAAACGTATGTGGCGCCAATTCCGGCGAAGTTATACGACGCTGGAGCCGATCTACAACCTGCTCGACCATGGCGGGCAGGGGCTGCTGGACTGTGCTCAAGCTGATGCATTCCCACCGCGCCATGGGAATATCGTCATAGCCGACGATCCAAATGTCCCTCGGAACTTGCTTGCCACTGCGTCGAGCAGCATCCAGGACACCGATCGCAACGATGTCATTTGTGCAGAACACTGCATCAACATCTGGGCGTTCTGTGACTAGTGTCTGCATCGCCCGGAAGCCGAACTCATAGCCAAAGTCGGCGGCATCAGCCCGCACAAACGTGTTGCCCTGGGTCAACTCGCCAAGGCCTTCCATAAAGCCTCGTTCGCGTTCGCGAATCGTGCTTGCCTTGGAACTCTTGCTTGACGCGGCGGAGATCAATCCAATGCACTTTCTGCCCGCGGACACGAAATAGTCTGCGACCCGCCGGCCGCCAGCGTAGTTGTCGCTCACGATCGTGTCGAACAAGTCGGTTCCGACAGAGCGATTAATCAGGATGATCGGCTTCTCGGCCGCGACCCGGCTCAGCATCTCCCTGGATTCATCCAGTGCAGCGGCAAAGATGACGCCATCGGTTGCGCTTTCGGCAAGTGCACGCACCGTTGCCTCGTCCATCTTTCCTTCAAGCTCCCAGACCGTTGTGCGGAAGCCCCGGCTAGCGAGCCGCTCAACTAGCAGTTGGAGCAGCAGTGGGTACAACGGGTTAGACAGGCTCGCGATGACGACCGCAACCGTCCCGCTGCGCCGCGTTTTCATCTGTCGTGCTGCTGCGCTCGGCGAATATTCGTGGTCTTGTATGACCTTCAAGACGCGCGCCTTGGTCTCCGGTTTCACCGATGGCAAATCCTGGAGTACGCGGGAAACGGTGGTTTGCGAAACCCCTGCCAGGTTGGCAATGTCGATGCTGGTAAGCCTCTTGCTCATGGTGAGGTCGGAATTGCGCACGTTAGTGTTAATGCCCCGGATTTTAAGTTGAGGGCAGCAGCGCTGGCAATGCCACTTGAGCGACCTCAAACTAAGAGCGGTATCGGACGTCTCGTGTAGCTGTGTGTTGAGCTTGTTTCAGGTTCTTCTCGCAGCCCGAGATGAGCCGTTGAATACTTCGTGTGCGAGGCATAGCTTGTTGAGGAGCCGCCTATGCCACGCAATAGGCATAGGGCAGCCCCACAAAGCTGCATCCCCAGCAGCGGCTTGAAGCCTCACAGGGCGGCTCGAGAGGCTAAGGGTGTGGCGAGACGTTACAGGCGCCAGGCTGACATTCCTCCGGAATGCTAAGGCGGCACATCTGGTGCCGCCAAGTCCCAGCTTCGCAAAGGCAATCAGTGAAGCTATCCGACCTGGCTCGCTCGCCCTGGCATTTGCTGCCGTTGCCAATGCCCCAATCGGAGCTTGCGACCCGTCACGTAGGATCCATCAGTCCGATGGCCGAGAAGGGTCCGGCAGCGGTCATTGGGGTTACCCCGTTTTATCGGACAGATCTGCATTTGAATCCGCCCGCCAGGCGCGACTGAAAATACAAGCCATCGATCCGAGGAAATGCCGCATGCAGCGCCGAACTCCACAGGTTCGGGCCAAGGTAATCAGTGACCAAAAATACACGAGCGTCCATACCAAGTGCAGTCAGCGGACCGGTAAGATCAGCGAGCAGGAGAGGCCGGCGATCAGCCACGGCGAGCCGGCAAATGCATCGGCTGCTCAGTTCATGCTCATCGAGCAGTAACGGCAGACGTTGTCCGTGGAAGCGCTCCCGAATGACCGCTTCGGCCATGCACGCGGCAAAGTTCGGAGCCGCATAAAGGACGCCGAACTCGCCGCCGGCCGCATCGAACCGGTAATGGGTCACGCCCGGCGCGCGGCAATTGTAGTAAATAGAGTCCAGGTGCGCGCGATGGATTCGCCAGAGCGCTACCCGCTCGAGATCGAGCGTCTTTGTGGCAAGCCGCCGGTCGGCCAGGTCGGCCGGCGGCAGCGGACACCCCAAATCTTCTGCGCTAAAGGTCATGCGGCGCCCTGCTCGTCGCGGTACCGCGCGTCGACGAGCCGCACAACGGCGTCTATCGGGGCCGCTGCATCAGCGATCCAATCCGCCGGCGTGCGTCCCGCCAGCCGTTCTTGCGGGCGATGCAGGAAATTATGGATCACCCAACTGCTCGCGTCGGCAGCCACGAACGGTGCAAGCACAGCAGTCAGCCGCTCGGAATCGACGTGGAACTGCCACGACGGATAGCGGAACCCTCGCTCGCGCCCCGGCAGCACGAGTGCATAGAGGCGACCCGTCTGGCGGTCCTGGTTGATGGCGCGGTCCGAACGTCCCGCATAAAGGGCGGCATCTTTCAGGGACAGGTTTTCCGGCTGTTCCCACTCCCGTGCGGATGCCAGTCGACCGCGTTCGCGCGCCTCCTGCAGCGGATCGGAATGCGCGGACCCGCCGGCATATGATGCCGCAGGCTCCCCGGCAGCGACGACACGACGCGCGCGCGGACGATTAGGCTTCGCAAAGATGCGGACGATCCGGCCAAGGGCAGCGTCTAGCTCATGCTGGACTTCGACGGATAACGCAACCTCACGGGACGCGTCATTGACGAGCGCGACCGCCGCCTCAATCAGTTCACCGGGCGTCGCGTGCTGCGGGTCGTGCGCAACCGATGCCGAGCGCCGGGCGCGGGCCCGAGCCATCGGGAGCTGCGCCGTTTCGAGCCTGACAGGGACGGCGGCGGACCGTCGCGAAGGGAGATACGACGGTGTAGGGTCATGAACTGACGATACTTCATGAAGTTCATGAGACCAACCGCATTTTGGTCGCACGGGGTGGCATGCGTGGCCTTACCTGCATCTTCGCGCTAGCTCAGCGGCTCGCCGCCCCCTGATCTACCCGAGACAGATGCTTTTCTATCCACTTATAATTCTGCAATCGACCCTCGCGCACTCTTGGCAGCGCTGCGCCGGGGACGACTAATGTTCGTCAGGCTAGCGGTTGGATGCCTGAGCTCAGGACTCCAGACAACGGACACGCGGTGGCGCGTCAGAATCCAACGCGCCTTCGGGGCGGCTGTGCATCGCCTCGCAGCGGCTCAACATAGTTGCCGCGGGCTCTTCGTCAGCGCCGCCAATGCCAGTTTCCCCGGCGACCTGCAAATAAACTTGCCGCGAGACAACGGCGACGATCACAATGATGGCGCCGACACCGAACGCCCGAACGATAATGGGGAGGTACTGCGCCATGGCGAATTTGCACTGTATAACCTGGAGCGGATTGGCTGTGAGACTACACGCGGCTGTCTCGCGACGCTCTCACGCTTTTGCAGGATTGACACAATCCTTTTCACCGCGCTAGGCGGGCTCGTGCGCAACGTGACACCATATGCCGGTGGTGAGAAAAATGGCCCGGAAATCGATTGAAGCCTTGCCGAGTGGCCATTTACTGGGCCGTGCCTCATGCGCCCTTCCCGCTGGACACGGGCAATGGTCACGATGAGGTGTTTCCCGGCGCCCATTGCCTCAGCGACGACAAGTGGGTCACCTTTAAAAAGACGAGAAAGAAGTCTGGGCGTGCAACGCCGTGTATGCCGCCGCCTATTTCGATTTTTCCCCCGTGTCCAACGCCTGCACCTCAATGCCCGACTCAGGTGCCAGCGAAGGTGACAGACATGTGGCCGCTTTCCGCATCAGGCATAACACCCCAGCAACCAGCAAATTTTCGCTCTACGGGCGTTATGTTAAGTATAAGGCACTAGCACATTGAGGTGCGCATGGCCGATATAAGCTATCATGCGCATAAGGACCAACACGGAGGTAGCCATGGGTCAAACGCTCGAAGTCCGGTCGCGCAAAGCGACCAACGTGACCTTGCCCGCCGACGTCTACGAAGAAGGCAAAGCGCTTGAACTGAACTTCTCGCGGGTGTTCGAACAAGCGATGCGCGAAGCGATCCGTGCCGAACGGGGACGTCGCTGGGCGGCCGAGAACGCGGATTTCATCGCCGCTCACAACGAGTTCGTCGAGCAACACGGCCTCCCACTGGCGAAGCATCGAATGTTCTGATGGCGCGCTTCGAAGTCTATGTAAATAAGGATGATACGGGCGTCGCGCCATTCCTGGTCGACGTACAGAGCGAGTTTCTGGCGGGGCTCAACACCACGGTGGTCGTGCCGCTGATTCGGGCCGAGTCGCATCCAGGGTCCAGGTTGCCAGCCGATCTGGTCCCGCCCTTCGAGGTCCAGGGCATCCGTTGCGTCTTCTACCCGCCCTTCATCGCCGCTGTCTCAAAGAGTGCCCTTGGCGCGCGAGTCGGATCGCTACGCAATGAGAGCGCACTGCTCGTCTCCGCACTCGATCGCCTGATGGGCGGCTTCTGATCGCCCTCATGGGCGCCCAAGGGGGCGCTCGGGATCGACGCTGGCTGGCATCCTTAACATTAGTCACTGACACCCATCCAGGAGATGTAACACGGTTCTCGTCGCCACTTAGCTACGGAGCAGCGATTAAGATGGTGTTAAGTTGCTTTCATGCATGAAAGTAGATTGCCCGTCTTTTTTCAAAGTGTCCGAGTTCTTATTTATACTCGGCGAGAAGCCAGAAGGTACGGGGAAGGTCCTCGCGAGTCTGTCCTCAGGCACTTGCCCATTTGCTTCGGCATAGCAGGCCGCTGAAGTACTCGCTGCAGACGGGGCAAAGCTTCCCTCTGCGCGACGCACATGCCTCGTATTTTTCATAATCCGGAAGCCGGGCGCCATTTCATCGATTTTTACGCGATTTGATGCCCATTTTTAGCTTCCTTGGTTCTGAGGACGGACTTGTCCTAGCGTTCGCATCCGCACGAGGTTGTAAGCGGCCATGCTAAGTACAAACATCTGGTCGACCTTCTTCAAGCCGCGCACCATCACCTGACGCATGCGCCCCACCGTCTTGACCCAGCCGAAGCCCTGTTCGATCAGCTTGCGCTTCTGCTGCGAGATGGCATAGCCGACGCCGCGGGCAATATCATCGGGCACCGCCGAGCGTCGCCCAGAAGTGTTTTGTGCAACGTGCGGAGTGACCTTCATCTCCAGGCAAGCGTGGATGAATTCCTCGGCATCGTAGCCCTTGTCCGCGCCAACAGTCGCGTGCGATCACATCGCGCTGAATGCGCGCGAACCAGTTCTCGACCTGATTAAGCCAGGACGTGTAGGTCGGCGTGTAGTGCAACCGCACATTAGGATGGTCCTCGAGGAAGGTCTGCACGCGCTCGGTCTTGTGGCTGCTCACGTTGTCGCAGATGACGTGGATTTCTTGCTCCGGCCGTTGACTGGCAACAACGTCGGTGAGGAAGGCCACGAACTGTTCGCTGGTATGACGTGGCGCAGTCTTGCCGATCACCTCGCCGGTTGCCGTGTTGAGTGCGGCAAACAGGCTGAGCGTGCCGTTACGCTTGTATTCAAAGCCGTGACTCTCGGCACGCCCTGGCGACAGCGGCAGCATCCGATCCTTGCGATCAAGGGCCTGGATCGCGGTCTTCTCGTCCACGCAACCGCTGCATGCGCGGGCGGGTTCAGATACAGCCCGATCACGTCTGCGGCCTTGGTCTCGAAGTTGGGATCGTTGGAGATCATGTGCCGCTCGCCTCCGTTTCGCGCCAGCGAAGCGGACCACACGTTGTGCGAGATCGCATTGCGCGACGAATGAGCACGATCACCTTCCCTACCGAGCAGCCCCTACTGGGCCACGCCACACACGCGCTGTCCGCTTGACGGTCCGAACGGCCATGACGAAGTCTTGCCGGGCGCCCACTGCGACGGCGACGGCAAATGGGGGGTACCTTGGGTAGTCTGTTCCATTACCTCTGGCCACCCCTTAAACTCCGGCCTGCCGTGTCGGCGCGCCACTCGATAAGGCCCCGTTTGGCCGCTGTCGCGGCGCGCTCATCCTCGTCGCCCTCAGCGAAGACGCTGCCCGTGCGGCACGCATTGAACGGCGGCAGGGCTTGTGGCGCAGTCCGGCGGCAGCGTGGTCGGTCTGATTGCCACTGAAACCCACCTGGAACCATTCCGGGGGCAGGGAAGAAGCCGGCCGATTCGCCGCGCTTGCCGCGAACTTTGCGCATGAGCCAGCTCTCACGACTCGACGACTTTTGTCGGACAGCTGCCGATACCGTTTTTTTGCCGGACGACCTATCACAGAATCATAACCATAGCGCGTGGAGACGATCCTGAGTATTGGAAGTTGCGCGTAGCATGACGAATTCCGGCCATCAAGTTGGACCGACGCTCAACCTTCAGGAGTTGATGACATCACTACTCTGCGCCGATGGGGCTGACACCGTGTATCCGGAGGCCGGTCGTGTTGTTCCACCTACGTATGTTTTTGATTGTGTTGGCCGTCAGCACGACGATGACGGCAACGGCTGGCGAATCCAATCCCGCTGTGCGGGCCGAGATTACGTCTTTGTTGGATCGCCTCGAGACATCGGGCTGCCGGTTCAACCGCAACGGAACGTGGTACTCAGCAGTGGATGCGAAGAAGCACATGCTCGTCAAACTCCGCTACATTGAGGACCGTACCACGCTGGCGAGTACCGAACAGTTTATTGACCTTGCAGGCAGCAGAAGCAGTATTACCGGCAAACCATATCTGGTTCAGTGCGGCAAGGCATCAGCGCAAATGAGCGCGACATGGCTGACAGGGCAACTAAGAGCGCTGCGCGCAGCCCGCACCGGTAGGGCGCGGTCGGCTTCTGAGCCAACGGCGCCCAAGCAACCATAAATGGCACAGGTTTGATCAACGCATTATCGAGTGTCGGTAGGGTGCGATCCAGTCCGCCGTCTTACACCGCAAGCACAACGTTATCGTGCCTTATTGCCGCGCCCTGGCAACGCCAGCGCTCGCCCGGCCCTGCATGCTGCGGCACGCCCCACCGCTTCTTACGGCCGTCAAAGTCTATAGCGTTGGCTTGGGGGAGATTCCGATTTGACTATGTCAATTGTTGACGTTAGTCCTTCGCTAGTCATGGAAAGCATCACGCTGGTAGTCAGAGCACCCGCGTCCAGCGCATTGCGCCGGACGTAGTCCATACCTCAATATCCGCGTGCTGGATCGATGATGTTGTCCGGCGATTCGCCGGCAGAAACCCGAATAATATTTTCCGCAATCTGTCTTGCCGCTGATGACGGAATCGCCACCGAAGCCAGGTGGGGTGTGATCAGCACATTGGGCATGCTCCACAGCGGATCCGCGGCAGGCAAAGGTTCGCGTTCGAAAACATCCAGGGTTGCCCCGCCGATGTGGCCGCTTTGGAGCAGGTCCGTAAGCGCCGCCTGATCGACCAGTGCGCCCCGCGCAACGTTGATGAAGGCCGCGCCGCGCGGCAGCCGCTTGAGTCGCGCCCGATCCAGGATGCCAGCCGTCTGCGGCGTGAGCGGCAGCATCACGACGACAATGTCCGCCTGTCCGAGCACGGTGTCGAGCGTTTCCAGTCCGGCAAAGCATTCCACGCCTTCGATCCGCGCCGGGCTGCGCGACCAGCCGATCACCTTGAGTCCCTGGCGCTGCAGCTCGTGGGCCGCTTTCGCGCCCAGCTGACCGAGCCCCAGAACCGCCACGCGGATGTCTTCCGGAGAACGGGGATGACGGTAGGCCCACTCACCCCGCCGCTGCGCCTGCTCGAAGTACGGGATGTCCCGGGCGTGCCGCAGCACAGAGAACAGCACGTACCCCGCCATCATGCGCGCCATCTGCGGGTCCGTGAGCCGTGTGATCGGAATGCCTTGGGGAAGATCCCGCCGCTGGACCAGCGAATCAACCCCCGCCCCCAGATTGACGATCAGGCGCAGGTTAGTCATCCCGGCAAAAAAATTCTCCGGCGGTTTCCAGGCGAGCGCGTAGTGAATGTCGGCCGGCCGGGTGATTTCGCCGGAGTGAATGACCTTCAGGTTCGGGAGCTGAGCCTGGAGCGCGCGCTTCCATGTGTCGAAGTCGTCGAATGCGCTGTAGAAGGCCAGCGCGCCCGAGGGGGTGTCTTCAGAAATTGGCATCTTGGCAACTGCATTGAGAATAATGGCAAGGACGGCAGCGAGAGTACATCTTGCTGCCGTTCCGCGTGCGCATGGGAAATCAGACCGCTGCTCTGCCCTTCTGCACCAGCCGCGTGACGGCCTCGATGGCAAACTCGTAGCCGTCGCCGCCCAGCCCGGCGATCACGCCATCCGCCACCTTGGAGATGTAGGAGTGGTGGCGGAACGGCTCGCGCTTCCAGATGTTGCTCATATGGGTTTCGATGATCTTGCCGGGAAAAGACAGCAAGGCATCGAGGATCGGAATCGACGAGTAGGTCAGGCCGGCCGCATTGATAATGATGCCGTCCGCCACGCCGCGCGCTTCCTGGATCCAGTCGACCAGCTGTCCCTCGTAGTTCGACTGCAAAAAGCGCAGGTCGGCATTCAGGGACGCGGCCTTTTGCTCGCATCGTGACTGCAGCACCGGAAAGCTGTCGCTGCCGTAGGTCTTGTTGGCGTCCAGGCCATAAAGATTGGCGTTGGGGCCGTTCAGGAACCAGATGGTGATCTTCTCGCTCATGTTCTGACCTTTTTTATCTCAACCTTCGTGGGGGCGCGTGGCCTGCATGGCGGGCAGGCTTTGGAAAGCCTCATTCCAGCGTGCCGCGTTGCCGTGTTGGGCGCGCCAGTCGAGTTCGGGAAACCGGAAGTCCAGATACCCCAGCGCGCAGCCGATGGTGATTTCACCGATGGTGGGCTGTTCTTCCACCAGGTCCGGTGCGATGGCGTCGATTGACTCGAGGCAGGCGCTGACTTTCGTCAGCAGCGCTTCGCGCCACGTGGGCCACTGGACTTCCTCGGGGCGCGCGGTCCGTTCGTAGCGCGCGAGCAGCGCGGCGTCGAGCAGCCCATCGCCGAGCGCCTGGCGGGTCAGGGCCGTCCACCGCGCGGGACCGGAGGCGGGAAAGATGTTCGCGGCGTCTGCCCGGCTGGCCAGGTACTCGCAAATCACCCGGCTGTCATAGATGGACTGGCCATTTTCCAGAATCAGCGTCGGGACTTTGGCGAGCGGGTTGTGGGCCGCGATGCGCGGGTCGCGCCGCACCGGATGGGCGGCGCTGTCCAGCAGCTCGATGGATTCGGCCTGCCCCGTCAGGTGTGCGCAGACCATGACCTTGCGCACGAATGGCGAGGTCGGAGCGAAAAGGAGTTTCAGCATGCTTGATTGGATGACAGGCTCTAGGGGATCAGGACCAGCTTGCCGAAGACCTTGCCGCTTTCCAGCATCTGGTGGGACGCGACCGCCTCCGCGAGCGGGAAGGTGGCGTGGATGCGCGGCTTGACCCGTCCGTTTTTCAGCAGCGGGATGACATGGCGGGCAAGGCTCTGGGCCATCCGGGTTTTCTCGTAATGGCTCTGGGGGCGCATGGTGGACGAGTGCAGGCTCAACTGGCGCTGCATCAGCGTCAGCAGTTCGACATTGACCGCCGAGCCCTGCATGAAGGACAGGCTGACATGGCGGCCGCCGAAGGCCATGGCGGCAAGATTGCGGCGGACATAGTCGCCGCCGACGATATCGATGACCACGTCGACCCCGCGCCCATCGGTGTACTCCAGGCAGGCCTTGGTGAAATCGGTGGTGGGCCAGCAGATCGTCGCATCGGCGCCCATGGCGCGCAGTTCTGGGAAGCGGCTTTCGTCGTTGTCCGTGACGATGACGGTTGCGCCGGCGGCATGCGCCATGCGGATCGTGAGCGTGCCGATGCCGCCGGCCGCACCGTGGACCAGGACGGTTTCACCCATGGCCAGGCGGCCCAGCTCGAACAGGTTGTGCCACACGGTGAACAGCCCCTCGGGCAAGGCGGCTGCCTCAACATCGGAAAGCGTGCCGGGCACGATGAAGGACTGATCGACTGGCGCCGTGCACCACGGCGCATAGCCGCCGCCGGGCACCAGGCTCATCAGCCGCTGGCCCATCAACTGGCTGTCCAGGCCGGGACCGCAGGCGACCACTTCGCCGCAGACTTCCAGGCCGAGCACGTCGGTGACGCCGGGCGCGGGCTTGGCGATACCTTGACGCTGCATGATGTCGGGCCGGTTGACGCCAGCGGCGAGCACGCGCAGCAGGACTTCGCCAGCACCGGGCTCGGGCATGGGGCGCTCGGCCAGCGTTAGCACACCGGCGTCGCCGGGTTCACGGGCGATGATGGCTTGCATGGAGCGGGGAAGACTGGTCATGGGTGTGTTCTCTCAGGCTGCGTTGTCTGACGCTTTGTCATGCCTTCGCGTTGCGCTCTTGCATCTGTTCTTACGTCCGCTTCTGCGGACTGAAAATGCTGACGCCCTCATCGGGCAGCGCAAGTCCCGCGACCGAGCCGATGGGCCATTGCTGCATGGCGCCCAGGCCCGCACTGCGCACCGTGACGACCTGACGGGCCGTCATCGGAATGTCCACGTCGATGAACGTATTGATGTGATCGCCCTGGTAGACGTGATGGATCACGGTGCCGCTCAACACCGATTCGGCATGCAGATTCTCCAGCTTGATGTGCTCCGGGCGCACGTACACGTCCAGCCTTTCCCCGTCGTGCGATGCGTCGGCCAGGCGGGCATGCGGGAAGCTGATGAGCCCCGAGCCCAGGCGCAGTTGCACATCCGTTGCCGTCTGGCCGTGATAATGCGCCGGCAGGATATTCACGTCGCCCAGGAAGGACGCCACGAACGGGTCTTGCGGGTTCTGATACAGATCGGCCGGTGATGCGATCTGCCGAATGGTGCCGTTCGACATCACTGCGATCCGGTCGGACATGGCCAGCGCCTCGCCCTGGTCGTGGGTGACGAATACCGTGGTCAGGCGCAAGCGGCGCTGGATTTCCCGGATCTCTACCTGCATGGAGCCGCGCAGGTTCTTGTCCAGCGCCGAGAAGGGCTCGTCCAGCAGCAGTACCTTGGGCTGGATCACCAGCGCCCGCGCCAGCGCCACGCGCTGCTGCTGGCCGCCCGAAAGTTCGCGGGGCTTGCGGTGCCCGAGGCCGTCCAGCTTCACCAGGTCCATCACCTGCTTCACGCGCTGTGCGATTTCATCCTTGCCCACGCCCCGCATGCGCAGGCCATAGCCGATATTGCGCTCGACGGTCATGTGGGGAAAGAGCGCGTAGTTCTGGAAGACGATGCCGATCTGCCGCTTGTGCGGCGGCTCGCAGGTCACCGGCTGGCCATCGATGAAGATTTCGCCGGTGTCGGCTTCCGCAAAGCCGGCGATGAGGTTGAGGAGCGTCGTCTTGCCGCAGCCGGACGGGCCCAGCAGGGTGAGGAATTCCCCGCGTCGTATCTTCAGCGAGAGCTCGTGCAGCACGGTGTGGTCGTGATACTTCTTGACCACCCTTTCCAGGCTGACTGCGGTATCGGGCTGTGCGTGGTGTTGCTGTGCGGCAGGCTCAAAGTTGGCTACGTTCATGGTTGTACGGAGATTGAGGAGTATGCCGTGCTCCAGGCTTGGGCCCAATGACATTGAGGCCGAGCTGGTACTGGCAAGCAGGATAAGTCAAACAGCCAGTATCGGGACTTTGCCGAAACTGATGCGGTCCCTCGGAAAAAACGAAATGCCCGTGTGCAGGCGCAGACGGCGCGGGTGCGATGGCCGGGAACGCCTTGTGGTGCGCGGGTGCGCGGGGCGGTGCGGCGCCCTTCGGCGGGCGCTTTACTTTTTCCTAAGTCCTGAGTTTGAAAAACGTGATTTTCAAACGAGGTGGGCTTCATCAAACTGGCCTCCGTCGATGAGCGATGTCTCCAGGGCGCCAGTACGCCTTGCCGTCGAAGCTTCCGTGCCGGGGCGACTGACCGGGGCGATTATTCTTAGGGAATTCAAATGTCAGTGGAAAAAATCAACACTGTGGTGGTCGGTGCTGGCCAGGCGGGCATCGCGATGAGTGAGCATCTCGCGCACATGGGTGTGCAGCATGTCGTGCTGGAACGCAGCCGAATCGCAGAACGCTGGCGTTCGGAACGTTGGGATTCCCTGGTCGCGAATGGACCGGCCTGGCATGACCGTTTTCCCGGGATGAAATTCGAAGGCATTTCGCCGGAGACCTTTCCGTCGAAAGAGCGCATGGCCCAGTATTTCGAGAGCTACGCCGCCATGCTGAAGGCGCCGGTCCGTACCGGCGTGGAAGTCAGGCAGGTGGAACGGCATCAAGGGCGTCCCGGCTTCAGGGTGACGACTTCCGACGGCATCATCGAGGCAGACAACGTCGTTGCCGCAACCGGCCCGTTCCAGACGCCGGCCTATCCGAAGATCGTGCCTGAGAGCGAAAAGATCCGGCAGCTGCATTCCTCGGCCTACAAGAATCCGGGCCAGTTGGCGCAAGGCGGGGTGCTCGTGGTGGGCGCGGGCGCTTCCGGCTCGCAGATCGCCGAAGAGCTGCGCCAGGCCGGCAAGACGGTTTATCTCTCGGTCGGCGAGCATTACCGCCCGCCGCGCGCGTACCGTGGCCGTGACTACTGCTGGTGGCTGGGCGCCCTCGGCCTGTGGGATGAAGTGAGGATCCGGCCCAAGAAGGCGCACGTCGCTTTCGCCGTGAGCGGCTATGAAGGCGGCAAGACCGTCGATTTCCGGCGCCTGGCGCACGCGGGCATCAACCTGGTCGGCCTGACCCAAGCCTACCAGGATGGCGTCATGACGTTCGAGCCAGGCCTGCCCGAGAACATCGCCGAAGGCGACCGCGCCTACTTCGACGTGCTGCGCGAAGCGGATGCCTATATCGAAGAGAATGGCCTGCCGTTTCCGCCGGAACCTGACGCCTGGGAGCTGCTGCCGGACCCGGAGTGCCTCAAGCACCCGATCCTCAGCCTCGACCTCGCTGACGCCGGCATCACCACGATTCTCTGGGCGACCGGTTTCAAGTTTGATTTCAACTGGCTGAACGTGAAGAATGCCTTCGACGAGAAGGGAGATCCGTTCCACAAGCGCGGCATCTCCGCGGAAAGCGGCATCTATTTCCTGGGCCTGCCGAATCTGGTCAACCGGGCGTCGTCCTTCATCTATGGCGTCTGGCACGATGCCAAATACATCGCTGACCATATCGTGCTCCAGAACGGATATATGACGTATGAGCGGTCCTGAGCCGGTTCCTGAGGCCGCACGGTGACCTGTCATTGGTAACGAGGTTGCCCGCACGAGCTGCCGGATCGGGTGATCCGGCAGCTTTTTGTATTTTCAAGGGAGTTCCCATGGCCGAGATGACGTGCATTGAAGACCTGCGCAGGCTGGCGAGAAAGCGCGTGCCGCGCATGTTCTATGACTATGTCGACGGCGGTTCGTGGACCGAATATACCTACCGTGCCAACGAGGCGGACTTTCAGCGTATCGAATTCCGCCAGCGCGTGGCGGTGGACATTACCGAGCGCAGCACCGCCAGCACCATGGTGGGCCAGCCAGTCAGCATGCCCGTGGCGATCGCGCCCACCGGGTTGACCGGCATGCAGCACGCCGATGGAGAAATCCTGGCCGCGCGCGCGGCGAAGCGGCACGGCATCCCGTTCACCTTGTCCACCATGAGCATTTGCCCGATCGAGGCGGTGGCGGAAGCGACCGGGCGCCATCCGTTCTGGTTCCAGCTCTATGTGCTGCGCGACCGGACGTTTGTCGAAAGCCTGATCGACCGTGCCAGGAATGCCAATTGTTCAGCGCTCGTGGTCACGATGGACCTGCAGGTCTTCGGCCAGCGGCACAAGGACAAGAAAAACGGTCTTTCCACGCCGCCCAAGCCGACCCTGCGCAACCTTGTGAACATGGCGAGCAAGCCGCGCTGGTGCATGGGCATGCTGGGTACCAGACACCGTCAGTTCGGCAATATCGTCGGGCATGCCAGGGGCGTCGACAATATCGGGTCGCTGGTGGAGTGGACTCAGGCGCAGTTCGATCCGCGGCTGTCCTGGCAGGATGTTGAATGGATCAAGAAGCGGTGGGATGGGAAGCTGATCGTCAAGGGCATCCAGGACCCCGAGGATGCGCGGCTGGCGCTGGCAAGCGGCGCCGATGCCATCATCGTGTCGAACCATGGCGGGCGCCAGCTGGACGGCGCCGCGTCATCGATCTCCACATTGCCGCGCATCGTGGAAGCCGTCGGGGATCGGGTGGAAGTCCATATGGATGGCGGCATCCGCTCGGGCCAGGATGTGCTCAAGGCCATCGCGCTCGGGGCGCGTGGCACGTATATCGGCCGCGCCATGATGTATGGCCTGGGCGCCCTCGGCGAGCAAGGCGTGACCACGGCCTTGAACATCATTCAGAACGAGCTCGATCTCTCCATGGCGTTTTGCGGCAAGACGGATATCCAGTCGGTCGACCGCAGCATCCTGCTGACTTCATTTTGATAGCGTCCCTGAAGCGTCCGGGCCGAAGTCCCAGGACGCCAGGACTCAGTGACAGAGAAACTCGACGAGGCCGGCCAGCATGCGGTCGCAGGCTTCGATCTGCGCCAGCTCCACATACTCGTCGGCCTTGTGTGCGACTTCAATGCTCCCGGGCCCGCAGATCAGCACTGGCGTTTCGTTCCAGCTCTGCTGGAACAATCCACCCTCGCTGCCATAGTCCACCTTGGCGCATGGAGTGCCCGGGGGGAGCAGCGAGGCGAGCAGGCCGACAGCGGGCGAATCCTCGCGGGTGTTCAGGCTGGGATAGCTGTTCGTCATCTGGATGTCTGGCAAGGGCGCCGCAGGATCCAGCGCCTCATTTTCGACGCGCCCGGCCAGGCGTTCCAGGACGCGCTTCAGGATCTCCTCGGGCTTATCTTCCGAGACGTTGCGAATCTCGAAGCTGACTTCGCATTCGCTCGGCACGATGTTCAAGGCGCGGCCGCCGTGGATGACGCCGGCGTGGACCGTGCTGTAGGGCACGCCGTAGCCCTCCTCTCCCGGGCCGCTTTGCGCCAGTTCACGCTGCACGTCCCGCAGGGATGCGACGAGGTCGCTGGCCATGTGGATGGCGTTGAAGAACCTGGGCGCCAGGCCTGAGTGGCCGGCCTGGCCGCAGCAGACCGCCCGGTAGGCAGCCTTGCCCTTGTGACCGGTGCCGATCCGCATCAGGGTCGGCTCGCCGACAATGCACAGGTAGGGTGCGGGGAGGCTGTTCTCCAGGCGGCGCAGCAGGTGGCGCACGCCAACGCAGCCGATTTCCTCATCGAAGGACAGCGCCAGGTGCAAGGGGCGCCGGAGCGGCTGCCGGGCGGCTGCCACCATGGCGGTGACGGCGCAGGCCACGAAGCCCTTCATGTCGGCTGTGCCGCGTCCGTAGATGCGGCCATCCCGGTGCGTTGCCTCAAAAGGGGGCGAAGTCCAGGGCTGGCCTTCCACCGGCACCACATCGGTATGGCCGGAGAGCAGGACGCCCGGAACGCCCACCGGACCGACCGTCGCAAACAGATTGGAGCGGCTGGGGTCTTGCGGGTCGGGCGCGAGCATCGATTCGATGCCGGCTTCCGCCAGGATGTCCTGGACCTTGTGGATGAGCGCGATGTTTGGCGTCAGGGAAACCGATGCGAAAGAAATGAGCGTTTCCAGGAGAGAGACGCTTGCTGAGGAGGCTTGATTTTCCATCTCTGGCCCTTCTTGATGGGGCATTGCCGCAACACGGCATGGCCGATGCGGCTGGCGCTTCAGGACGCCGATTTCAGCGGCGCTGCTATATGGGGATCGAAGAAACTTGGAGCGCTCATTCCGGGGATGTATTGGTCGGAGATATAAGCGCGGCAGCGTTCCATGAAGATTCTCGTCAATCTTGACTGTTTCATCGGCTTGTAAGTCGCCAGGCCGAGCAGCATGGGCCGATGGGTACCGGCAAGGCGGACCCGCACCATGCGTTTTCCATCGAGCGACTGATCGGATTTGGGGCGCACATTGAAGAGTGCGTAGCCAATGCCGTTGGCGACCATGGACCGGACCACTTCCGTGGACTGCGAACGCGCCGCGATGTTCGGCGTCACGCCGGCCTTTTCAAACAGGGAGGTGAAATAGTCCCGGCTCATCGGCATATCGAGCAGGACGTAGGGTTCGGGCGCCAGCTCTTCGAAGGAGACGACTTTCTGCTGCGCCAGCGGATGGACCTCGCTCACCAGCACATAGGGCGGCATCGTCGCCAGGCTCTCGAACTGGATGTCGTCCTCAAGGTGCAGGTCGTAGGTGATCGCCACGTCGATCTCAAGCGCATGGAGCTTGTTCATCAAGACTTCCTGATCGCCTTCGACCATCTGCAGCTCGATCTTATTGAAGGCGCGCGAAAAGCCGAAGATGACCTCGGGCGCAATCATTGCCGTGAGCGACTGGAAGCTTCCCACCCGCAAGGTGCCCTGGATGACGTCGCTCGAATCGGAGGCGATTTCATAGAGTCGGGACGACCGTCCGAGCATGTCTTCGCAGTGATGCAGGACCAGCTTGCCGATGGTGGTCAGGCCAATGCCCTTGGAAGAATGGCGCACGAACAGCTGCACGCCCAGTTCGGCCTCGATATGGGCGATCGCTGCGGAGATCGAGGGAGAGGAGATATGGATTTGCGTCGACGCAGCGGCGATGCTGCCATGCTTCGCCGTTGCGACGAAATACTCCATCTGGCGCAGGGAAATGCGATTGAGCATGTCGAGATCAGGAAAAGGGGAACGATCCAGTGTACTGGAGAAGGTTTGCCCTTTCGAGTGCCGGCCGCCTGGCCGGCGCTGTCACGCTTCATTCGATGCGTCGGACTGGTCACAGGTTTCCGGGAACGCCAAAGCTGGGCGCCGCACGGGGATCGAGCGCCCGCTTGACATAGTCCTTCAGCTGCGGCGCATAGACCTGCCAGGCGGCGTAGAGGGCCTCGACCGGATCGTTTTCTACCCAGTCCAGGCGCAGATCCACGACAGGCCAGTTTTGCGCATCGTACACCAGCAGGCCTGCCGAGTGCACCGGACCTTCCTCGCCGCCGGCGGCCTGGCCGGCGAGCATGGCCTGCATCAGCCGTTCCGCGAGCGCGCCTTCGGTTTGCTCGAAGGCCGACAGCATGGCCTGGGGCACCTCACGCGTCGCCAGCATGTTGCCCGCGCATGCGGCATGGGTGCCGACCACGCTTGCCAGGGTGCCCAGCGCCTTGGCACCCGTGAAAACCACCGGCGGGTTGTGCGCGTCGATGGCCATGAGCTGGCGATACTCGATATGGGGGCGCTTCTGCAGTTCCGCGAGGGCGCGTTCCGGCGTCAGGCCGCTGGCCATCAGGTCCAGCGCGAGGGGCCCCAGATCCGGGTCGGTAATATTCTGGCTCGCGGCTGCGCCGACCCCTTTGCGGCCGCGGATGCAGCGAGAGGCAACCGCCGGTGACGAGGACGCCACGGCGGCGCCGAACTGGCCGGTGGCCGGGCACCGTGCAATGATGGAAAAGGTCATGGCAGCTCAGTCGGGGATGACAGCGGTGGCGTCGATCTCTACCAGCCACTCGGGGCGGGCCAGAGCCGATACGACGATGCCGGTCGAGACCGGGAAGACACCCTTCAGCCAGCGGCCCACGACGCGATACACCGCCTCGCGGTAGCGCGGGTCGATGATGTAGATCGTGATCTTGCAGATGTCCTCGAGTTCGCCGCCGGCTTCCTTGAGCAGCATCGCGATATTGGCCATGGCCTGCTCCGCCTGTCCGGCGACGTCCCCGATGCACACGCTCTCCGAGGTGTCGAGGTTCTGGCCGATCTGCCCTCGCAGAAAAACGGTACGGCCTCGCGCCACAACGGCCTGGCAAAGGTCGTTGTCCAGGTTCTGTTCCGGGTAGGTGACTTTGGTGTTGAAGGTGCGGATGCGGGTATGCTTCATGGTCGATTCGGATCGATTCGGCAGGTGGCGGGAGGTTGGGGGCGATGCACCCGACTGCATGGTCATGTGCAGCCGCTGGCGGCGCCATTTGTATTTTCCTGCCGGCCGTTTAGGAATTTCCGAATACCACCGAACCTCACACGGCCGCTAACCTGCTCCAGACGGCGGAACCATCCACAACCCCATCGGGAAATGTGAGGCACCCCTACGAAAAAGCCGACTTGGCCGCCTGGTACGACTTTCACATCATAGGCTCCGTAATTCGAAGTCATTGCGTCAACGTCGTTGCGTCAGCAACGCGTCGCTGCTTGGGATTGCATTTCCCGGTGGCACGTTCCAGCGTATTTCCAGTTCTTTCAGATGTTTTATCTTTTCGATTGGGGGTTAAGTAAATGACGATTCGCAAGCTTTTGGCACTTTGCGCGCTCTCTGCCACGCTTGGCAGTACGGCGGCATGGGCCCAGGAAGCCTTGGTGGTGAGCACCTGGGGCGGCAGTTTCCGCGACCTCATCGATGAAAGCATCGGCAAGGAATTCACGCGGCAAACCGGGGTGCCGGTCAAGTACATCACGGGCGGCACCATCGACCGCCTGAACAAGGCGAAGCTTGCCTCCAAGCCCGAGAGCGACGTTACCTTCACGACTTCCCACGTCGGCTGGCTCTACGCCAACGGCAATCTCTTTGAAAAGCTGGATACGAGCAAGATTCCGAATTACAAGCATCTGGTCGAGCGCGCCAGAATCAGCCCGTATCACATCGGCAGCTGGGCCTATGTCTATACCATCGGTTATCGCGCCGACCTGGTGCCGCCCAGCGTCAAGTTCGAGAGCTGGAACGACCTGTGGAGCCCGGCCCTGAAAGGCAAGATCGGCGTGCCTGACTTCGATCCGAGCCATGTGGTCGCGGTTTCGGCCATGCTGTCGGGTGGCGATGCGCAAAGCTGGGAAAAGGGGCAGGACAAGCTCAAGGCGCTCAAGCCCAACTTCAAGGCGTTCTATACCAATGACGCCAATGCGCAGCAGTTGATCGCCACCGGCGAAACGCCCGTGCAGGTCATCCTGTCGATCAACGCCTATCACATGATCAGCCAGGGCGTTCCCGTCAAGTTGGTCACGCCCAAGGAAGGCGCTGTGCTCGGCATCGATACCATGGCCATCACGAAGGGCTCCACCAAGGCCGATCTGGCTTACAAGTTCATGAACATCGCCTTGTCCCCGGAAGTCCAGTCGAAGATCGTGGCCTTGAAGAAGGCCAGCCCCGTCGTCGACGACGCCAAGGTTTCGCCTGAAGACGCCAAGCTGCCCGGCGTGTTCACAACGAAGGAGCAGTGGGACAAGGCCATCCTGGTCGACCACAAGCTGCGCGCCGAGAAGACTGCGGAATGGCGCAAGTGGTTCACTGAGAACGTCATGAACTGAACCCGACAGTAAGAGGATGGAGGGAGGGTCGCCGCGGCAATGCACCGCGCCGATCCTCCCTCGCCGATTGAGCATCTGGAATAAGGTTTAAGAATGCGCCCCGATTCACGAGCCTGGTTGGTCTCCCCGGCAGTACTTGTCGCGCTGTGCATCGCAGTATCGTTGATTGCGGTCCTGCAGTTCAGCTTCCGGGCGTATGTGCCCGGCTCCCTCGATGTCGGCGGATTCACGTTGGCCAACTTCAGCGACTTGACCAAGTCGATTTATCTCGATGCGTTCTCCAACACCTTGTGGCTGAGCGTGGAGACGACCGTGTTTTCGCTGCTGGTTGCGTACCCGCTGGCCTATGCCCTGGTGCGCGTCAGGAGCCGGGCGCTCAAGTCCTTCATCCTCGTGGTGTCCATCACGCCCCTGTTTCTGGGGGAAATCGTCCGGACCTACTCCTGGATCGCCGTCCTGGGCAGCAATGGCTTCATCAATGGCACGCTGCGAAAGCTCGGCCTGATCGACTGGCCACTGGAACTCATGTTCACACACCTGGGCGTGCTGGTCGCGCTGGTGCACGTGACGATTCCTGTCGTGGTGCTGATGCTTGCCACGGCAATTTCGCATATCGACCGCGACTACGAAAAAGCCGCCCAGAGCCTGGGTGCCGGCCCGGTCAGGACCTTCCTCACGGTCACGCTTCCGCTTTCGATGCCGGGTATCCTGGCTGGCATCACAACCGCGTTCGCCTGGACCTTCAGCGCCTTTGCGACGCCTCAGATGATTGGCGGAGGCCGCGTGCCGACGGTTTCGACGCTGGTGTACCAGCTTGGCTTTGCTTCCATGAACTTCCCGCTGGCGGCCAGCCTGAGTGTCATGGGCTTGCTGCTGACGGCCGCAGCGCTCTTTGCCCTGGGGCTGTTCACCAAGCGGCTGAAAGCCGTGGGAGGACACTAACATGAGAATCAAAAGCGCTCTGCCCTTGCCGCTGCGTGTCGCGGGCCCGCTGCTCGTCGCCATCCTGCTTGCATTCGTGCTGCTGCCGGTCGTGGTGGTGACGATTGCCGCCTTCAACGAAAAGGCGATCATCACGTTCCCGCCTGAATCCTATTCGCTGACATGGTTTGCACGCGTCTTCAGTTATCCGGATTTCCAGGATGGATTCCGTGCCAGCCTCGTCATCACCGGATGGTCCTCGTTCATTGCGCTGGTGATCGGTACCTGCCTGTCGATTGCCGTCAAACGGCTGGAATTCCCCGGCAAGCAGACGCTGCTGGCCATCCTGCATTCCCCGCTCGTGGTGCCGCACTTCACGCTGGGGCTGGGCCTGCTCATCCTGGTGTCACAGGCCTCCATACACCGCTCATTTGACGTCGTCATCCTGTGTCACGTGATGCTGGTGCTGCCGTTCGTGCTGAAGAGCGTCTATGTTTCCATGGAAAACCTGGACGCAAGGCTGGAACAGGCGGCAGCAAGCCTCGGTGCGTCGCCGCTGAAGGTGCTTTTCACGATTACGATTCCGCTGCTCGCGCCGGGGCTGTTTGGCGGCTGGTTGTTTGCGGCGATCATGTCGTTCAGTGAATTCACCGCATCGCTTTTCGTCACAACGCAAGACACGCAGACACTGCCCGTTTCCATGTACAACTATGTCCGGGAGTTTGCCGATCCGACGCTGGCAGCGCTGTCAGTCGTCTATATTGCCGTGACCGCTAGCGTGCTTGCCTTTGCGAACTATTTCCTGGGCTTGGGGAAAATCCTCAATATCGAGGAAGGGCATTGACCGGCATGCGCTGCTGAAAGCCGTGCTGGCGGTATGGGCCGCTAGCGCGGCAGCTGCCATCCCCGGGGTCATCGTACTTTTGGTGCGAAATCTGGCGCTAGCAAGCCGGAATGCCACGTCAGGGCATACCAAGATAAGGGGAATCCGCTATCGCAAGGGAAGACGGCCACGGAGCGATCCGCGGTGGAAGCTGGGAAGCCTGGGAAGCCCTAGTCAGCTATCTGCTCCTGGATCCAGCGGATCGCGTCTGCCCTATCTAGGCCGCTGTCGGCACCCCTGTTCTTGAGCCTGCTTTTCGCCTTGCGCTTCCTGCTCGGTTGTCGCTTGGCCGCCGGCCTTGCGCCGTCGTGCCCCCCTTCCGCTCGGGTGGCGACATCCGTAATTCTGCCAGCAGCTGGCGCGCAGACGCCGCTTCGGCTTCGGCTCCCAAGAGCTGCGCCAAGCGTCTCCCCTGCCCCCGCTTTTACCAGATGCCCTTCGCCAGGAAGTGTGCCTGCCGCTCTGCAGCCAGCCCCGCCTGGTTCTCCTCGATGGTATGGCGCGCGGCGTCCAGTTGTGCGACGAGCGCCGCGGTGTCATCGCGCGCGGCCGCCGTCTCGGCGCGCGCCGCATCGCGCTCCGCTTCCGCGGCGCTGGCCGCCGCGCGCGCCTCGGCGCGCAGCGTGGCGAGTTCGCCGGTGGCGGCCTCGTTGGCCGCCTGCCAGATGGTCCGCACGGCCCCGGCCACCCCTCGAACTGCCCCTGACCTACGCCGTCGGCAAGGGTTGCCAACACGCCATGTTTGAGCGGCTCACACATGAGAGGAATGCTGCCATTCTTCTACGACGAAGCCGGGGACCAACGACATTTTCGTTCGTTGCACCACGAGACGATAGCCACCATGCGACGTGCGTACGTCCCGAATGCGACCGCAGGCTGGCGCCCACTAAGAACCGCCGGCGTCAGTTGTAACCCAAAATCGCCACGGTTGCGACGTCCGGACGATCGCGTGTTTCCATGAGGACTAATGTCGGTCTGTTCGGAATCCTGCTACTCAGCGACGCGTGAGCAGTGTCATGCATGTCTCTTCGTTTGCCCTCGACTGTCGCGCCGCTTCGGCGTGAACTGTGTACTGGGGTGCGGAGAAAGAAGTCATTGCCAGTCCTGAAGTTGATTGGGAGCATAGGTGGTTCTGAGTTTATGCTTGGCAATATCTAGATAGGACGCTACGCGCGTTCCCAAGCGCGCGCACGCGACGCTGAGGCTCGCATCCTCCGTTGAGCCGTCCAGAACAATATCCGGAGTGCAAAACCATCTTCCCCTTCGACATGTGGAAGCATGTCAGAAGGCGGATCTAGCTTGATGCCAAGCACAGCCGCACAAGCGTATCCAACCACACGCTCGCGCGCTGCTTTCGACTGAAGCCGTTTCTTGATCAAGCTGTACAGGACATCCCGATAGCCGCCATCGTCACGATTCACCAGGCTTGCAGTCCTGGCCTCCAGTTCGAGGCCTTGGGAGCAGCAGTTCACCTCCTGCAGCAAATCGAAGAGTGCTTCCTTCCGGGACCGAGAACTCGAAGCCATGACCTCAACTACTGAACCAACAATACGAAAGATGGTAGAACCCGCCATGAGGACCGGATAGGTAGATTGCCTACGAAATGGCCTCTTGATCGCCCCACATTTCCACCAAAAGTGCCCTACGCATCCCAGAAGTAGGGAGTAGCTCCCGCGCCGGGGGCGGCGAAACAACCGCTTCGTGACCACGCGTGGGAAAAAGGTACTCGAAATTCCTACGTGACATAGATATTCCCGCGCGCCGTTCGCTCATATGCTTCGACTGTGCCGGTACGACGAGCGCAAGCCTCAGGCTCCCGGCAGAGAAGCCAACTCTTCAGCGTCGGAGCGCGCATGTCAGACCAATACGTATCTCATCTCGTTGCAATTGTCGGCGCAGCAAACGTGCTGCTTGGGGACGACACACAGGCCTATGTGACGGACTACCGCGGGGTCTTCCGCGGGAAAGCGCTGGCTGTGGTCCGCCCGGGCTGCACCGAAGAGGTCAGTGCGGTCATGACGTACTGCTACAAGAACGGGATTCCCGTTGTTCCGCAGGGTGGAAACACATCGCTGCTGGGCGGCAGCGTTCCCGATGCAAGTGGCAAAGCCGTTGTGTTGGCTTTGACCCGGCTGAACCGCGTCCGGCATATTGACTCGGTCAATGCCACCATGGTTGTGGAAGCCGGCGTCACCCTTAACGCCGCGCGAACGACCGCTGAAGAGGCGGGGACGCTGTTCCCGCTCCGAATCGGCTCCGAGGGCAGCTGCCAGATTGGTGGAAATCTCTCGACGAATGCAGGTGGCACAGCGGTACTGCGGTACGGAAACATGCGCGATCTGGTCCTGGGCCTCGAAGTGGTGCTGCCAAATGGGGAGGTATGGAATGGTCTCAGGGCACTGCGCAAGGACAACGCGGGATATGACCTGAAGCATTTGTTCATCGGCACCGAAGGCACACTCGGGATCATCACGGCGGCTGTCCTCAAGCTCTTTCCGCGCCCTCATGCGGTCTGCGTGGCGCTGCTTGGCGTGGAAACCACTGACGCCGCACTTCAAACGTTCGGTTTGCTACGGAAGCGTCTGGGCACCGATGTCACGGCGTTTGAGCTGATTTCCGAGGATGCGATGGCCCTGGTGCTATCCCATCTCGGCCGTCAGACCTCGCCCCTGCCAAGCTCCCATCCATGGCATGTCCTTGTCGAGATGTCGTCGACTACCAACCAGGTGGATGCCGATGCGATCTTCGTGGCGGCGCTCAGCGTGGCTGCAGAGGAAGGCCTGATCTCGGATGCTGCCATTGCCGCGAATGAAAAGCAGGCCGCAGAATTCTGGCTCATCCGCGAGGAAATCTCGGACGCCCAGACACGAACGCGCGGCAGCGTTCGGTGCGACGTATCTGTGCCCCTCTCCAGCATTCCAGCATTCATTCGCGAAACCTCCGCGAAGATTCTGGCTGCAGCCCCCCAGACACGCATGGTCGTCTACGGGCACGTGGGAGACGGCAATGTCCATTTCAACCCGCTTCGCCCCGCCAACATGACGCCCGAGGCTTACCTGAGCCAGTATGGCGACAGCATTACCCAGATCGTCGACCAGGCCGCAATGGAGCTCCACGGCTCAATTTCGGCAGAGCATGGCGTCGGCACGGCCAAACGCGATGAACTACTGAACGTGCGCAGTCAGGTCGAGCTTGAGATCGGCTGGCGCGTTAAACGAGCCCTGGACCCGCTCAATTTGCTCAATCCCGGCAAGGTTCTTCCCGAGCTGCCCACGGCCAGCTGAGATACGCTATCCACGGAGCTTCACATGATCGATACAACCTACCTGGTCGAACAGGACAAACGCCACTGGGTCCACCCCGTGGTTTCCCTGCGCCAGCACGAATCGAAAGGTGCCCGGATCTGGGCCAGCGCCGAAGGTGTGCACCTTATCGACACGGAAGGCCGTCGAGTCCAGGATGCGTTTTCCGGGCTTTGGTGTGTGAATGCCGGCTACGCCCAGCAATCTCTCGTCGAGGCTGCCACGCGACAACTGCAACGGTTGCCTTACGGGACGGGCTACTTTCACTTTGCCAACGAACCCGCGGTGCGGCTTGCGTCGCGTCTGGCAGAGCTGGCGCCCACCGGGCTGACTCGCGTGCTTTTCGGCCAGGGCGGCTCAGACGCCGTTGACACCGCCGTGCGTGTCGTACGCTATTACTTCAACGCCACGGGCCAACCTGAGAAGAAGCATTTCATCGGCTTGCAACGTGGGTACCACGGCTCGTCCAGCACTGGGAGCGGGCTCACCGCACTTCCGGCATTTCATCGCCACTTCGACGTGCCGGGCCCGCAGCAGCATCACATTCCGTCGCCTTATCCATACCGGCACCCTGATGGACCGGACCAGAATGCCGTCCTCGACAGCACCATCCGTGCTCTTGAGGCGAAGGTCGAGGAAATCGGGGCCAACCGTGTAGCCGCCTTTATTTGCGAGCCAATCCAGGGATCCGGAGGCGTTATCGTGCCACCGGCCGGCTTTTTGCGTGCAATGCGTGATGCTTGCGACCGTCTCGGGATCCTGCTGATCGTCGACGAGGTCATCACTGGCCTTGGCCGTACCGGGCCTCTGTTTGCATGCGAAAGCGAAGGCGTCAGTCCGGACGTGATGACCCTGGCCAAGGGCCTTACGTCAGGCTACCTTCCGATGAGTGCAACCTTGATCAGCGAAAAGATCTACCAATCGATTGCTGACGCTGGCGACGATGGCGCCGTCTTCGGCCATGGCCAGACCTATGCTGGCCATCCGGTCAGCGCGGCGGTCGCCAATGCGGCGCTCGACCTGTATCTCGAAGGCGGACTACTTGCGAACGGCGCATCGGTCGGCCAGTACTTCCTTGAGCAACTGGGAACGCTCGCGGAGCTTCCCTATGTCGGGGAAGTCCGCGGTCGAGGCCTGCTAGCCGCCGTCGAACTGGTCGATGACAAGCAAAGCAAGCGAAAGCCGCCAAAGAGCAAACGACTCGGGGAGCGTGTCCTGGCGCACGCTCTGGAAGAGGGGCTCGTGTTCCGCGCCTTCTCTGACGACATCCTCGGATTTGCGCCGGCTCTGAACTACACCAGGGCGGATGTGGATTCGTTGATTCAGATTCTGCGATATTCCTTGGACAAAGCAGTCGCAGAGACATATTAAACAGGAGCTATCATGAAACTGACTGACTTTAAAGTTCTGACCTTCGACTGCTACGGCACGCTGATCGATTGGGAGAGCGGCATCTACAACGGCCTGAAGCCGCTGATCGAGAAAGCGGGTTATTCCGAAAAGAGCCGGGATGAAGTCCTGGAAAACTATGCAAAGCACGAAGCCGACCAAGAACTGCTGACACCCAGCCTGGCCTACTCGGTGCTGCTGAGCGTGGTCTACCGCCGCCTCGCCAATGAGTGGAATGTCGGCGTCACGGACGAGGAAGCCAATACCTTCGGCGCGTCCGTTCCCGACTGGCCTGCCTTCCCGGACTCGGTCGAGGCGCTCCGTTACCTCAAGCAACACTACAAGTTGGTCATCCTTTCGAACGTTGACCGCCTGTCGTTCCGCGGCAGTAACGCCCGTCTTAATGTGGAGTTCGACGCGATCTACACCGCGCAGGACGTCGGTGCCTACAAGCCGAGCCCGCGCAACTTTGAATACATGCTGGGACGCCTGAAGCGCGACTTCGGCCTGGAGAAAGGCGATATCCTCCATACGGCGCAAAGCCTCTTCCACGATCACGCGCCGGCAAACGGCTTTGGCCTGGCCTCGGCCTGGATCGACCGCCGGCATGCAGACAAGGGTTGGGGCGCCACCATGGCCCCTCCGGGCACACCCAAGTACGACTTCCGCTTCGAGAGCATGATTGCGCTGGCCCGTGCGCATCAAGAAGAGTTGAAGGCCTGAATCTCCCGTGCTGATTCCCGCCGCCAGAGCGGCGGGTCTTTGCATCATTCTCCATTGATACTCTCGCCGGCGCTGCATGCAAGGCGCCGACGCGCACACACGGCGCGCATGTTCGTCACCGGCAGTTTCGCAGGGCAATTTGACATGAATCTCCTGAAGGATACAACGCTGCTGCGCCAGCACGCCTATATCGGCGGCCAGTGGCAAGCTGCCCGGTCCGGCAAGACGCTGGATGTGATTAACCCTGCAACCGGTGCAGTGCTAGGTACCATTCCCGACTGCAATGTGGACGACACCCGGGCAGCGATTGAGGCCGCAAACCGCGCCCTGCCGGCCTGGAGCGCCCTGACGACTCACCAGCGCGCTGCCCTGCTCCGCAAATGGCATGACCTCATGCTGGCTCACGCTGATGACCTGGCGTTGCTGATGACCCTTGAGCAAGGAAAGCCGTTGGCAGAAGCTCGCGGGGAAATCCTTTACGGCGCCTCGTTTGTGCAATGGTTCGCCGAGGAAGGCATCCGCGCCTATGGCGAGACAATCCCGGCCACTCAGGCGAACCGTCGGATTATCGTCCGCAAGGCGCCCGTAGGGGTATGCGCGGCGATCACGCCGTGGAATTTCCCCAACGCGATGATTACCCGCAAGCTGGCGCCCGCGCTCGCCGCAGGCTGCACGGTCGTGGTCAAACCTTCGGAGCTCACTCCCTACTCCGCCCTCGCGCTCGCCGAGCTCGCCGAGCGGGCGGGAGTCCCTGCCGGGGTACTCAATATCGTAACTGGCCTGCCCAAGGCGATCGGTGGAGAACTCACTTCGAATCCTATCGTCCGCAAGCTGACCTTCACCGGATCTACACCGGTGGGTAAGCTCTTGCTGCGCCAATGCGCCGACACGGTAAAGCGGGTGAGCATGGAACTCGGCGGGAATGCTCCTGTGATCGTGTTCGACGACGCCGACCTGGAGCAGGCAATATCAGGCGTGATGGCCAGCAAGTTCCGGAACAGCGGACAAACCTGTGTCTGCGCGAACCGCATTTACGTTCAGTCCGGCATTTACGATCGCTTTGCGAAGCGCCTGGCCGAAGAAGTCCGCAAGCTGCGTGTTGGCGGTGGTACCGAAGTGGGCGTAACTATCGGCCCCCTGATCAACGAATCGGCGGTGAAAAAGGTTCTCACCCACGTCGAGGATGCGCTGAGGCAGGGTGCCAGAGTGGCCGCGGGGGGCGAGTTCTCCGAACGAGGCTCTCCGTTCTTTATGCCAACTGTCCTGACCGACGCCCGCGACGGGATGCTGGTAGCCAGCGAAGAAACATTCGGGCCTGTGGCCGCATTGTTCCGCTTTGAGACCGAAGCAGAAGTCATCCGGCGCGCCAACGATACCCCTTACGGCCTGGCCGCTTATCTGTTCTCGCGTGATGTGAATCGCGTGTTCCGGGTGGGTGAGGCATTGGAGTACGGCATGGTTGGCCTGAACACCGGAGTGATCTCCTCCGCGGTTGCGCCCTTCGGTGGTGTCAAGGAATCCGGACTCGGCCGGGAGGGCTCGCACCACGGCATCGACGAGTTTCTTGAGGTGCAAACTTTGCATCTCGATCTAGCGTAACGGGACTCCGTGTCAAGTCCTGCCATAGGTTGACACCTTTCTGCAGCGCGCTTGGCCGATCAGGCTGAGGTCATAAACGCCCGAGGGATTTCATCGGGCGTTTTGTATTTCAGGGCCTGGTGCGGCCGTTCTCGGTTGTAGATCTGCACCGACTGTTGGACCCTGCCGCGCGGCTTGTTGTAGGTCGGCACGCCGTTGCAACAGGAATTCACTCTTGAGGATGCCGTTGATGCGCTCGGCCATGGCATGTTGATAGCAGTTGTAGCCGTCGGTCATGGAGCAGATCAGGCCGTGGCGCTCGTGGATGGCTTGGTAGTAGGTCAGCAATACTGGATCCCTCGGTCCGAGTGATGGACCAGCGGCTGCCGGGTACGGCGTCCTCACTTTGGCGTCGCGTGCTATTTGCCGGATCTCGCTGTGCTGGCGCTTGTAGTACGCCTGGCGGCTGATGGCCATGTGGCGGCAGGCCCTGCTGACGCTCAGCCCTTGGACGAGCTTTTGCGCGAGGATCTGCCCGAAGGCTTTTTTACGACGCGCACCCCGTCTTCCTTCTGAATCACGTCTATCACTGCTTCGAACAGGCGTGCCTTTTCCTGGGCCTCCCGCAATTGCACCTCCAATTCCTTGATGCGCTGCTCGGGCGTGAGCGGTTCTTTGGGCTTGCTGGATGGATTCCCATTGTGGTTTTGGCCGCCCCTGGCGAGGCGCTCCGGTCCTGGAGTCCGTGCTTGCGTAACCATACCAGCACGCTCGAGCGACCTTAAATGCCATAGCGTCGCTGTGCCTCTTTGTAGGTCAGCTCGCATTTTCCCACCTGCTCAACCACTGCCAGCTTAAAAGCCAGCGTGTAATCTCGCTGTGTTCGCTTTTGTACCGTCTCCAAGGGACTCTCCTTCTCCTACTGGACCTACTGGAAAAGTGTCAACCTTATTCAGGACGGGTCACCGCGAACAAATAAGCCGGCCTGTGGCCGGCTTATTTTTGAAAGCTACCTACGGTCAGAACACCTTGCTTCCGTTAGGAACGGTGCCGTCTACGGTGAGCAAGTTCACGACTGCAGACTCCGATTCCACCCCCATGACGAGGACTTGCGACAGGAAGCCGCCAATACGACGCTCGCCGAGATTGGTCGCGCACACCACCACCTTGCCAACCAATTCGTTTGCTTGATAACGGTTCACGTACTGACCGCTAGAGGTCATCACGCCCAAGTCACCGAGATCGATCCACATCTTGTAGGCGGGGTTGCGCGCCTTGTCGTTCAACTCTGCCTTGACGACGGTGCCGACTCGCATATCAATGCTCGAAAATGCTTCATAGGGACTCATGCTTACTTCTACTCCATCAATTGCCATGAAATTCGGGGCTGGTGCCCATGACCACCGGCATCATTCTTCCGCCGTCAACTTGTACAGGGCGACTGCGACCTGAAGTTCGAAGCGGTTCGCCTGATCTTCCAGGGGTGTCCCCAGCATCGACTCAATGCGCTCGAGACGATATCGCAGCGTACTAATATGGACGCCGAGACGCCTGGCCGTGTTCGCCAACTGGAATCCTTCTGCGCAAAGCGCTTCCAGTGTCTCTAAAAGCGCCTCACCCTTCCGATCGGACAGCAGCGGCCCCAGCTTGCTCTGAATAAATAGTTCCCGAGCATCAGCGTCGCCCATCAATGCCCGCGGAAACATGACTTCCTGGAAGTGATGGACCTTTCCGGGCTTGAGCAGCGGCAGCAGCGATTGGACATCGCTGCCTCCTTGCGCCATGCCAGCGATGCCGCTGTGCAACCGGCTAACCGCCAAAGCCGCACCGCGGCTGCCCAGAACTCGCCAGAGTGGCTCAGGTTCTGCGTCGCGGGCGAGAAGAAAGGTGATCTGGTTAAGAGAGGCAAGGATGAGCGGGGGTTGCCCTATACCGTCCAGGTATTTCCTCAACCGGTCCACCCACCGCTCGCGTCGCAGGAACCCTTCCCGTGACAGGGGTAACGGCTCATCGAGCAGCACCAGGCAAACTCGGTAGTTACCCGCGGGATCCCAGCCGCTCAGGCGGGCGCGCTCCAGCGCCGATGGGGTCTCTTCAAACTTGCCTTCAAGCAGCGATCCAACCAATGCATAGCCGAGGCGCTCTTCCTGCAGGTGAAGCGCCCGCATATGGGCCAGGTGAAGCGCACCAATGATTGAAGCATGTTCCGTCGCCCGGATGTCGAGTTCCCCCAAGGGGCTGAGGCCTTCGTCAACAAAGATGAATGCCGCGATTTCGCCGCGAATCCGGATCGGGCATCCGAGCCGGCGCGGCACGTCGACGTCCGGTTGGGCTTCCAGCAAGATAGGGCTGACACTGTCCTGAATCTGACGAAGGATGATCCGGTTGTTCAGCAGCCGCAGGTACTCGCGCTCCTTTTGACCCAAGGCTTCGCCGTCCTGCGCCGTCTCGCTCGTGCCGAGCAGCAGCCCATCGGGATCGACGAAATTCACAGCCCGACCGAGCAAGCCGCCGAGCGCGCGCGCCAGATCGCCGAGCGTGTTGGCCATCACCGCCGCAGTCGTGAGCGCGCGATGAATCTCATCGGATCTCTCAATCAGCTCTCCTTGACGCCGGATGATGCTGGAGTGAATTTCCTCGGTGATGGTGCTGAATGGAACGGCCCAATCGATCTCGAGCAAAGGCAGCCCGATATCGTTTGCGGCGAGGACCGACGAACGCGGAAAATGCTCCAGAAAGTTTGGCACCGCGAGCACGACGCCCGCCAGTCCCCTTTCGCTCAGGTCACGTATCAGCTGGCTTGCCTTCTGGTCGTCTCGCGGCCAGTTATAGCCGGTCGACAGCAGCAGTTGGCCGGGCTCGACCCAATCCACAATATCCGGATGGTCGATCATGTGGACCCACCGGATCTCATTGCTCAGGCCAGCGTTCCCGGCTACCACCCTGGCGCCGCGTAGTACGGTCGACTCCAACGCGGTAGAGATGTCCATAGTCCTCCGTGTTCCACATCCGCCTACAAGACTCAGGCGGCAAAGTGCACTAGCCCTTCAGGATTGCGTTAGCGAATGACTCCATGTCGTCAAACGCTGCGTCCGGTACGGCATTCGCCTTGGGGACGGCACCGAAGCCCGGCTTGCCTTTGCGGCGGTCTATCCAGACAGTCTGCAGGCCGAGCGCCTGCGCGGGGACATGGTCGTGGAATAGGCTTTGGGCGACGTGCAGGATTTGCGAGCGTGGCACCTGTATGCGGCCAAGCGCAACGTGGAAATTATTGAGTGAAGGCTTGTAGCTTCGTGCCTGTTGGGCAGTAATCGCGTAATCGAACTCGACGTCGAGCCGCTTCTTGGAAAGCGCAAACGACTCGTCGTCGCCATTGGTGATCACTGCGAGCTGAAAGCGCTTTTGCAGCGCAACCAGCGCGTCATGCGAATCAGGGAATGCGGGCCAATCGCCGGCGGAATGGGAGAACGACTCGAGCTCGGCCTCTGTGGGCGAGAAGCCAAGATCGGCTGCGATCCGCCGCAGCGCCTCTTCGAGGATCTCCCGATAGGTCATATAAGGACCCGCTTCCAGCGCCGACTCATGCCAAGCGTAGCGCTCTAGCATTTCGTCTTCGCTCAGCACGAGGCCGTGGTCGCGAAAGATGAATCCCAGGGCATCGGAGATGCCCCGCTCCCAATCGATCAGCGTTCCGTAAATATCAAGCGTCAGTACTGTCTTGCCGGCAAACTTTGCCGCAATATCGCTGTCCATTTTGTCCTTCGCTGTGGTGAGCGGGGCGACGCCTCAACCTATTACGCTGCGCGCGCCGCTTCGATCGCGCGAGCCAGTATCGCCAGGGCCTCGTGCGCATCGTTCCTCGATGTGGTCAGGGGCGCCAAAAGGCGAACGATGTTGCGGTGCACCCCGCACTTAATCACAAGCAGCCCACCTTCCCGGCAGCCATCGATGACGCGCTGCGCAAAGGCGGCGTCCGGCTGCATCGGATCACGATGCTTGACGAACTCAAGCGCCAGCATAGCGCCAACACCCCGAATAGTACCAATCTCGGCAAAGCGTTCGGCGAGCGCGTCGAGACCGTCGCGTAGCACCGCAGCGAGCTCGTTGGCTTGTTCGAGTAGTCCCTCGTCCTGGAACAAATCGAGGACCGCCAGAGCTGCAGCACAGGCCAGCGGATTACCCGCGTATGTGCCGCCCAGCCCACCCGGCTCGGGTGCGTCCATGATTTCGGCACGACCCACCACCCCGGACAGCGGCAGACCCCCGGCGAGGCTTTTGGCCACGGTCACCAGGTCCGGCTTGATCCCTGCCTGCTGGAATGCGAACAGTTCGCCGGTACGGCCAAAGCCTGTCTGGATTTCATCCGCAATCAACACAATCCCATGACGGGTTGCCAGTTCGCGGAGCTTCTTCAGGAAATCGGGGCCGGCAGCCAGGAAGCCCCCGTCGCCCTGAACGAGCTCGATGATGATTGCAGCAACCCGCTCTGGCGCAATCTGCGTGGCGAACAAGTCTTCCAGCCCTTGCAGCGCGTCGTCGGCGGAGAACCCCCGATAGGGATCCGGATAGGGCGTGTGATACACGTCGCCGGCGAACGGCCCGAAGTTCTGCTTGTATGGCGCGCTCATGCCGGTAAGCGTCATGCCCATCAGCGTCCGACCGTGGAAGCCGCCACGGAATGCAATGACACCAGGCGCGTTGCGATAGGCGCGCGCAATCTTAATGGCGTTCTCCACGGCCTCCGCGCCTGTGGTCAGGAAGATCGACTTGTACGCCTCGTCGCCACCAACTAGCCGGCTCAAACGCGCCGCCAGTTCGACATAGACGTCATAGGCAGCCACCTGGAACGCGGCATGGCTAACGCGCCCGAGCTGTTCCTTCACTGCCGCGACAATCCGCGGATGGTTGTGGCCGACGTTCAGCACGCCAATGCCCCCGACGAAATCCAGATACCGGCGACCGTCAACATCCCATACATGTGAGCCTTCCGCACGTTCGACAAAGATCGGATGTGCGGTCACTACACCGCGTGGCACATGACGGGTGCGTGCCTCTGCAAGTACCTTGTGTTTGTTCTCCACTACCATTTTCTGTCCTGTCGTCTGCTGTATGTTGCTATGGCCGGTTTCGACCGCCGCGCCTCTCGCAACGAGGGGCAGTGCCATCTTAGGATGGCGACCTAGGGCAGACCACCTACTTTGAATAGGGAAAATACGCGGCAAAGTTGTACTACGCGTATGCAGCCTCAGCCTCGCTCATTTGAGTGCCCTAAGCACAGGAACTGTGCAGGCGAGGCTTGCGTCCATCCGCCGTTCTCCGGCGCGCAGGCCTGAATCTTTGCTTAGAGTTGGCTCTTGAGCTTTCCATGGCCCCACGACTTATTCAGCACAACATTTGCGCAGAGTCACGCACTAACTTAGGGCCCCCTACAAAGCGAGGGACGGAGCCACGCAGCCTTCCTGCGAAAGATAGATAGGAAAGGGCGTGCCGGTGCGATTGAATGGACTTCAGCTGCGCCATTCGAGCACAGACAGTGGACCAGGACAGGTATTGGTCCACGGACATTGATACGGCCAAGACAAAGGAGAGTGGAAATGGAGATTGCAGCAACAATGACCTCATCCGAGGATGAGGTCAAACGGCGGCGGCGGGCCATCACGGCCACGATTCTGGGGAATGGATTCGAGTGGTTCGATTTTATGGTTTATGGATTTTTTGCCATCACCATCGGCCAACTTTTCTTCCCGACAGGCAATGACCTGACATCGCTTTTGTTGTCCGTGGCGACGTTTGGCGTCGGCTTTGTGGTCCGACCCATCGGCGGCGTTCTCATCGGCATGTATTCGGACCGCGTCGGCCGCAAGGCAGCCCTGTCCCTGACGATTCTGCTTATGGCGGGCGGCACAGCGCTCATCGGGCTGGCGCCAACTTATGAACAAATTGGCATTGCCGCGCCGATCTTGATCATTTTCGCCCGCCTGATGCAAGGCTTCTCGGCAGGCGGCGAAATGGGAAGCGCAACTGCCTTCCTCACCGAGCATGCGCCAGCAAACCGGAAAGGCTACTACGCCAGCTGGATCCAGAGCAGCATTGGATTTGCCGTCGTCCTCGGCGCCGCGGCAGGCACCATCCTGACGTTATGGCTGACGCCGGAGGAAGTCAAGGCGTGGGGATGGCGCATCCCATTCCTGCTGGGCATCTTGATTGGTCCAATCGGCTTTTACATCCGCAGCAACGTTGATGAAACGCCGGCATTTCTCGCGACGAAGGAAAAGGTCAAGAAGCCCTTCTCCGAGGTGATGAAGAACTACCCGCGCGAGACCTTTACCACGTTTTCGATGGTCATTCTGTGGACTGTCTGCATCTACGTTCTGCTGTTCTACATGCCGACGTACGCCGTCAAGACATTGAAGATGCCTCAATCGATGTCCTTCATCGCTGGCGTTATCGGTGGACTCATCATTACCGTCCTCTCTCCCTTCGTCGGTGCGTGGTCGGACCGGATCGGCCGCCGCAAGATCCTGGCATTCAGCTCGGGCGGCATTCTCTTGCTCGCCTATCCGATGTTTGCACTGGTCGTGTCGTCGCCCACGCAAACGAGTCTGATTCTGTTCCAGGCGATCTTTGGCGTACTGATCGCAGGCTATACCGGCCCGATCCTGGCAGCCTTCTCGGAGATTTTCCCGACCCGAGTACTCTCGACTGGCCTCTCTGTCGCATACAACGTCGCGGTCATGACCTTTGGCGGATTCGCATCGCTGATCCTGACCTGGCTCATCGCGACAACCGGAAGCGCGATGGCGCCTGCAATCTATGTCATTACTGCTGCAGCGATCAGCTTTCTTGGCGTCACCCTGGGCTTCCGCGACCGACCGGCCCAGCAATAAACAATGAACGGGAGCATTCATAGCATGATCAAACATCGTTTGTGTTCGTCCGCGCTGGCGGTAGCAGTGCTTTTTGGGAGTTCTTTGGCAGTTGCCCAAGTCCAGGATGTAAAGCTCGGCTTCGCTGCCCCGATGACCGGCAACCAGGCGCAGTACGGGAAGGACATGCAGAACGGGGTGACGCTCGCCCTGGAAGACTTCAATGCGACGCGGCCACGCATCGCCGGGCGGGAGGTGCGGTTCACTGTGGCCGCCGAGGACGACCAGGCCGACCCTAAGGCGGGGTCGGTCGTCGCACAGAAATTGGTTGATGGTGGCATAAAGGGCATGCTCGGACATTTCAACTCCGGTACCAGCATTCCCGCCTCTGCAGTATATAGCCGTGCCGGTATCCCGCAAATCGCCATGGCAACAGCACCGGAGTACACGCGGCAAGGGTTCAAGACGACTTTCCGAATGATGACTTCGGACACCCAACAGGGCAGCGTGGTCGGAACCTATGTCGTCACCAAACTCGGCATGAAACGGATCGCGATCGTGGACGATCGCACGGCCTATGGCCAGGGGTTGGCCGATGAGTTTGAAAAGGCAGCCAAGGCGGCCGGCGCCACCATCGTCCGGCGCGAATTCACGAATGACAAAGCCGTGGATTTTAAGGCCGTCCTGACCAACCTGAAGCGTCAGTCCCCCGATTTGATTTTCTATGGCGGCGCAGAAGCACAGTCGGCGCCCCTGGCGAAGCAGATGCGCGAACTCGGCATGACAGCCGTGCTGGTGTCCGGCGAAATGTCCAAAACTGAAAACTTCATTAAACTGGCGGGAACAGCGGCGGAGGGAACGCTATGTTCGCTTGCCGGCCTTCCGCTGGAGCAAATGCCGGGGGGATCGAGCTACAAGCAGCGCTATGAAAAGCGTTTCGGCAGCCCCGTGCAGACGTACTCTCCCTATGCCTACGACGGCGCCATGGCGATGATGAAAGCAATGACCCAGGCGAACTCGGCAGAACCTGACAAGTACCTGCCAATCCTGGCGGCCACTTCGATGGCCGGTGTGACATCCAGGCAGATTGCCTATGACAGCCGAGGCGACCTCAAGGAGGGTGGGATCACCATCTACAAGGTAGTCTCAGGGAAATGGCAGCCCGTTGAAAGCCTGGCGGGTCGCTAGGCGAGGTTGCGTTGCAGGCAAGCCGGGCGACTCGCCCGGCTTTTTTCTTGTGCGGTACTGCATTGTGCCCCGGGGGGGAGCGGGAGCCATTAAGACTTAAGGCGCATGCCTGAAGTCTGCTGAGGCGGCGCCTACGCGCCCGATCTCGTCGGCCACTTGCTGGCAAAGTATGGGAGGAACTGATATGGGGCGCGGCTCGCGCAGGCTCCGGGTGCCAGCATCGCCGGTGTCGCTGTGCGCGGCATCCGGCTTCGTCAAGATGGCCGGGCCAAGTGGACCCTTTTCATGGCCCCAGGTGACTGCAGCATGGCGAACCGTGCGGCAGGCAGGACTGGCTGGATAGCTTCGATCTCAGCAAGATCCGTGTCCCGGGAGATAACGACGAGGCTTGACACCGATTCCCGGCCTGGCACCCGACGAGGCGTATCGAAATGTTGCCCTACGCCTTGGATCAAAATGGGTTCGTCGGCCCCATTCAATAGCACCAGGCCCTTGACCCGCAAGAGTCTGGTATCAAGGTAGCCGGCGGCATTCTCTAGCCACGCAGCCAATGTCGGCCAGTCGAGCCTTTCATCCCACTGGATCGCGAACACGCCTATACGTGGATGGCCGCTTCCCTTCAGCGCCACAAGTCGTTCGGAACGGCCGGGAGATGGCATACCAGCATTCGCCGTCGCTAAGGCAGCTTTCGCGCGCTCGCGGCGATCTCGCTCCATGACCATGCTTGCCATGGGTCCCAATACTTGCACGAATGCCAAGGCCCGGGTGATCTGCTCGCTTGTTGCGAGATCGAGGCGCGTCAGGACGATGACGTGCGCGGCGCACAACTGGGCGGCAGCCAGGGCGAAGTCGTCGCCGCGAACAAGGCTGTCACAGGCGTAGGTCGTGACAACCCGTACGCGCATACCGAACGCTGACAACGGACTTAGGCTGCGCAGCACGCCACCTGGCTCAGACAGGCCGCTGCATTCCAGAATGATCTTAGTGAACGGAGCGCCCTCGGCACGTTGCCGCTCGAGAATTAGCGCCTCGATCGTGTATGGGAGATCGTTTGTTAGGCTGCAGCATACACATCCGTTGCTGAGGGTCGCCATTGGCACGCCGCTTTGGACCGCGATCAAAGCGCCATCGATATTCACCTGGCCTATGTCATTGACGATCACCGCGATGCCGCCGTCGCTTTCCGCCGCCAGCAGGTCTGTCAGCAGCGTGGTCTTGCCGCTGCCCAGGAAACCCGAGAAGACGATGAAATCGTGTGGTACTTCCATTATGCTTCAGGGCGCCCGGCATGGCGCCGCGCAACCATCGCCTCGACATCATTCAGCAGTTCCATGGCGTCGAAGACCAAGCCATCCTTGATCGTATAGCGCAAGCTTCGTTGCCACATACCACGCTGCTCCGCTTCGTTCAGACGCAATGCACCCGTGCCGTAGAGCAGCTTGAAGTCATCAAGCGGATTGCTGTCGTGGACAAGCAAATCGGCTCGCTTTCCGACTTCGACTGTGCCCGCTTCCTCGTCTATGCCCATTAGCGCCGCACCTTGGCTTGTCGCGGCGCGCAGCACCTCGAGAGGTGTGAAACCGGCTTCCTGCAGAAGTTCAAGCTCGCGCACGAAGCCGAAGCCGTAGACCTGGTACATGAAGCCGGAGTCGCTGCCAGCACATACTCGGCCGCCTCGATTCTTGTAGTCTCTGAGGAAGTGCATCCAGATCCGGAACGTTTCGCGCCATTCGACTTCGTTCTGCGTGCTCCACCGGTACCAGTAAGAGCCGTGCCCGCCACGATGCGGCTCAAAGTACCGCATCAGGGTGGGGTCGGTAAAGCGATCATGCCAGTCTGCCCGCCGCGTGCGCATCAGGTCCCGGTTGGCGTCGTAGACGTTCAGCGTTGGCACAAAGGTATGGCCTGCTTCGATGAACGCATTCAGGACGTCATTCCACTTTGCGCTATCGGGTTGCGCAGCTTGCAGGAATGTCGTGCCAGACGTTGAAAATCGCAGATACTCATCGTTGTAGTGATACCCCGACGGGAAAGACTGGATCGTCCTGTCTTCGAACAACGCTTCCGCCAGGCCATAGAAGTGCTCAGAGCTCGTGAGCCCCCATCTGGCGGTGGTGAGCGCGTTCATCCGGCTCACCGCGAGCGTTGCATGGTGGCAGCAGGTCCGCAAACCAACCAGCTTGGCCTCATCCAGTGCCGCTTCCATGATCGCTGGCGGTGCCCCAAAGAACTTGACACCGTCCGCCCCCTTGCCCGCGAGCCGACGAATCCATTCCCTGGCGGCGGCCGGCGTGTGGATAGTCTTCAGGTAGTCATTGATTGCGGGAAAGTATGCGTATGCGTAGAGATGGGGGGCGGCGATTGCATGCGACGCAGACGCGCTCTTTTGCTGCAATGTCCAAGCTAGCCCGTTGAAGCAGCCGGCTTCTCGCACCGTAGTCACCCCATGTGCCAGCCAGAGCTTATAGACATAATTGGCTCCTGGCATTTCACCACCGGCTGCATGGAAAGGTGCTCCAACGTGCGCGTGACTGTCGACGAACCCCGGGGTGACAAACTTCCCTGCGCAGTCAATTTCCGCGTCCCCGGCCGCGGGGCGACGCTCCGGCCGGATCGCCAGTCCGGGGCAGCCGACGCTGACTATATCGGCGATGCGGTTTCCTTCCACCACGATGTCGACCAGTCCCCACGGCGGGGCTCCTGTGCCATCGATCAGTGTCGCACCGCGCAAGATCAATCTGCCATATGGTCCTTCTCCGCGATCACGGCCGGACGCCGGCGTGACACCAGGGAGGTTATATTTTGCGAATCCGTCGACGATCTCTTCCCCGATCTCGATGGTTCCTGCCTTGGTGCTTGTTTCTTTGTCCATTTGACTTACTGCCCCGATAGAAAGTTGTCAGTCCGAATCCGCTCATGCACCGGCGCGCTTCCCAGACGCAACCGCAAACGTCACCAGGACGGCACCGGCCATCGTGGCTGTGTCGACACCGCGGCCAAGGAATAGACTGACAAACAACGTAGAAGCGACTGGCACCGCGTAAGCCAGCACAGCGATTTCCTGGGGATCCCCCTTTTTCATTGCGTGATCCCAAAGGTAAAATGCGCCGCCAAGGGGCCCGAGGGAGAGGTAAGCGAGCGTCAGCCACTGTTCCAGCGTAGGCGATTGCAGCACGCTGCCCAAGCCGAGCGAATCTTTCGAAGAGTCCGCATGCAGCGCAAAGTAGGCCACCAGCGAAGCGACGCCGGCAAGCAGGCAATAGAGCGACACTGTGGCGGTTGGCACCTCCGGGTAGCGCCGCGACCACACTGAGTAATAGGCCCAGATCGCCGCCGACAAGAGAGCCAGCCCGAAGCCGATCCATGCCGAGCTGCTGACCGATGAAATAGGGCCCAGGCAAATGGCGGCACCAAGGAATCCGAGGAAGCCGGCGACCAGATGGCCACGCTTTAGCGTGCTGTCACGCAACATCAGCGGGGAGATCAGGATGATGAGCAGAGGCCAGAGGTAGTGGAGCAGGTTCGCCGCAACCGGGTCAGCGGTTTTGAGGCTCAGGAAATACAGGGCGTGGTACCCCAGCATCGCCATGGTGCCCACCAGCACAGCGCGAAGCTTCAGCGTTCGCCACGAGACCCACGGAAGGCCAACCAGCCCTCCGCCAGCTAGTCCCACACCGGTCGTCAACAACGGAGAGAGATTCGAGAGGCTCACCACCGAAACAGCCAGTGTGCTCCAGATCAGCAGAGCAATTACGGCAAGGACGATCGCAACCGCCCTTCGGTTTGGTGTCTTCTCAACGCAGCGGCTCGTGTCCTCAGCGTCGCCGGCGCGCTTCTGCAACTCGATCGCGGCTTCCGGGCTCATGCCGCGTGCTCTCCAGCCATGACGAACACCGCAGCGGCGCAGGGCACGAGCCTCTGGATGGCCGATATCGCTTCCAGGCCGATCTCCTCTTGCGCACACAGCATGGCAAAGGCCCCAACGGTTCGGCGACACACGACCACGGGCAGGTTGATGAGTGTGCGCGTACCCAACGACCGAAGCAACGCATGATCGGGGAAATAGCGCGCCAGCGCATTGTTGCCAGACGCGACCAGAACTTTTTGCTGCTGCAGTACATGGCTGGCCCATTCGCTGCCGCTGAGATGCTTCCAGCCACCGACTGGATAGGCTGCAGGCACCGTAGAGAAGATTCTTCGAACATCGCCCGCGCTATCACCCGCGGCAGTTGATGCCGGCCCTTTGGCGACCAGGGCCGTCATATGAACGAAAGGCAGGACCTCCGCAGCAATCGTTCCCCAGCCGTCCAGGGCAGTCTGTACGGAGTCAGCACTTCTAATCGCATTGGCGGCACTGTCAAGCCGACCCGTGACTGCAGCGCCGCTTCCCTCGCTCAACCCGGTGGCCCGTGCACTCTCTGTGCCCACGGTTGGGGCCAAAGCTGCCAGTGCTGTAGCCAGAGTGAAATGACGACGATTCATGAAGAGCCTCCCCATATGGTTGTGCGATTGAGGATAGGCCTGCAATCCCGCGCCTCGCATCCCAGGAAAGGTAGGAAAGGAAGCAGCAATCTTGCTTGGGGTGATAGGAAACCGATAAAGGTTGCCGACGACGCGGAGCTTCCCCACTACGCAACATGCCGTGCGTCTCGTAGCAGAACGACCTCAATCTTTCGTCTGAAACCTGTGATGCCAGCACAGCAGGCCGCGCCGTAGTATCGGCACAGCTATTTCACCGTAATGCCTGGTAAGCGCATGGGATCGGGTAGGCGTCTCGACCGTGAAATCTGGTGGGCTGGCGGTTCCCTGTCAGGGTGTAGGCAGGGCCGCCAGATTTTCTATAGCGCCTCTGACAGAACCTTGAGCCTGATCCAGCCAGGCGCCCGCATACCGTCGCCGCCATCCTCCGGAACGGCAGGAGCGGACGAATCCACAGAACAAACGATAATTGTAAGGAGACCTAATGAGCATTTCCGGGCACACACTCACACATGGCCTCAAGCAGCGCCATATCACCATGCTTTCAATAGGAGGAGTGATTGGGGCGGGCCTCTTCGTTGGCTCGGGGCACGCGATCGCTGCGGCCGGCCCTGCAGCGCTGCTTGCCTTCGTGTTTGCCGGGCTGCTAGTGCTGATGGTGATGCGCATGCTCGGTGAAATGGCAGCCGCATCGCCGGATACGGGGTCGTTTTCCACCTACGCCGATCGGGCGATTGGCCGCTGGGCCGGGTTTAGTATCGGCTGGCTGTACTGGTGGTTCTGGGTCCTCGTCATACCACTGGAGGCGAATGCCGCTGCGACCATCCTGCATTCGTGGTTCCCGGACGTGGCCATGTGGGTCTACGCCCTCGCGATCACGCTGCTGCTCACATTGGCCAATCTTGCCAGCGTGCGCAACTATGGAGAATTCGAATTCTGGCTGTCCTTGTTGAAGGTCGTTGCCATCATCGCGTTCCTAGTTATTGGAGGGGCTGCCGTATTAGGCGTACTGCCTCATAGCGGGGTCTCCGGTGTTTCGCAGCTGCGTGCCGATGGAGGACTCTTGCCCCATGGCATGGGCGCTGTCTTTGCCGCAATGCTCACGACGATGTTCAGCTTCGTTGGTACCGAAGTGGTGACCATTGCAGCCACAGAATCTCCCGACGCAAAACGCCAGATCATCAGGGCCACTAATTCGGTAATCTGGCGGATCTGTATCTTCTATCTGGGGTCGATCTTCATCGTCGTCTCGCTCGTGCCATGGCAAGATCCTCTTTTGCCTGCCCATGGGTCATATCAGCGTACGTTGGAACTTATTGGTATCCCTTACGCCAAGGTCATTGTCGACGCGATCGTGCTGGTTTCCGTTGCGAGCTGCTTGAACTCGGCGCTTTATACCGCATCGAGAATGCTCTTTTCTTTGGCTAGCCGGGGTGATGCACCTGCCTTGGCTCGACGGACCAACACGAAGGGAACGCCGGCCTACGCCGTACTCGGTTCCACTGCGATAGGGTTCCTCGCAGTCATTGCGAACTACATTGTCCCCGAGCGCGTCTTTGCCACGCTAATGGCTTCTTCCGGTACGATTGCTTTGCTCGTATACCTGGTGATCGCTATCTCGCAATTGCGCATGCGGCATCAATCGACGCGGCTGGGCAAGAATCCGGAGTTCCGGATGTGGGGTTTCCCTTGGCTAAGTTGGATGGTGATTCTGTTCATCTGCGCGGTCCTTGTGTTCATGGTATTCCGGCCGGAACATCGTTTGGAAGTCGGATCCACCGGAGTACTGGCCGCTTTCGTCGTTGCGGCTGGAATGTGGCGGAGCGCCCGCACTATTCGACCAGCGGTCGCGCCTCAGTCCTAAGTTAGATTTGAGCTGAGTTTTCAAGACGGGACCGGTTTCAGACGGCACCTAACGTAGGCTACTTTAAGAATTTCCTCGCTGTCTGGGTGGATGAGGATTAGTGAGCGGCCGGCGAGGTCCCACGGAACCGGCATCGGTCGGCTTTGCTATCGACGCGACGCACCGGCTGCACACCCTCCCTCGCGCGAGGCCGCCGTCTCGGCGCGCCGGGTCGCGTTCGGTCTCAGAGGCGCTGCCGCATGGTGCACCTCGGCGCGCAGCCTAGCCACTTCGCCGGTCGCGCCATCATTGGCCGCCAACCCTCAGTAAGCGTAGTTCTTCGTTCGACGGGGAATAGTAGTTATTCGTGATAGTACCGAACTGCTGGCCGAACTGGCTGACCAGGCGTGCCCAGGCGGACTTCGTCATCACATAGCCGCCGTCGCTGTGTCCATAACTCAGACGTTCAAGCGCTTCGCGCAGGACACCCACGTGCCCCTCGATGGTGATCCGCGCGCTGTCGTCAGCGTGTTTGTACAACACCGGCGCCCCGCTGCTGGACGCATAGCGCACGCCCGGCAAGATCGGTTTGGCGCTCGATGCAACAGCTGGGACGATCGGCAAGTTCGCCAGCCTTTGATTTTCCAGCGCGCGATTGTGCGCGAGTCGCGCCTCCAGTGCCGCTTCTCGCATTCCGCCTCCAGCCTGCTGGCGACGTTCGGTTTCCTTCGCGTTCACCAGCCATTTCTTGCGATCGTCTTGGTCGAACAGATGAGCCTGTCCCGTCTCTTGGGGTTCGATCTGTGCCCACGGCTGGCTCACTTGCGCGACCGGCGCCTGCATGTGCCCAGATCCTATGACGTGCCGAACGAACTGGCCGCCGTCACTGACGACGATGTGCGGCTGAATCTCACTGCTGGAATGAGTTGGTCCGCATTGCCGCATCCGTTCAAAGTGGGCGGTGTACGGCCGTCCAGGCGCTGACGCGCTTCGGTGCGGCGGCACGCGGGCAGCCCGTCTACGAAGCCGGCGTACATCTCGGCCGGCTGTTTCGCACGATCTTCCTGATCGACTATTTCACCATTCCCGCCTTTCGCCATGAGATGCAGCACGCGTTGAACCGCGGCGAGGCCGTCCATGTGGTCCAGCGGGCGATCCATCATGGCAAGATTCCGGTCGAATTGACGCGACACGACGCATCGCTGGCTGCCGTATCGTCGTCCCTGACCTTGCTCTCCAATGCGTTGATGGCCTGGAATACGATGCATAGGCAACGCGCGCCGGATGAGATCGAGGCCATCGGGGAGAAAGGATGCGTGCCGAAGACCTACGCCAAATCGGCCCGACAAATCTGGACGGCATCAATCTGCGGGGCACATTCGAGTTTCCGATCGCGCGCTATGCTCACCGGCTCATGCCAAGTGCAACGGGTCTGCGGGAGCCGCCACCCTTGCGCAGCCAGACTGGTTAGGGGGCGAACTCCTCCCACATAGGATGCGCAGCCGTCGCTACCGGCCACACAATTTGACCGGCATCACGCGGAAAATGAGGAGACTCCCCCGAAATGGAGCGCGAATCAGCTTGACTACTGTTCGGGCCGAATCAAACGTAGGAGTTGCGGCAGTCGCTTAGCCACAGCGAGTTGTGCGTCGCGCTCGATGGCACGGTAAATGGCCAGCACCTGCTCGCCTGTCGGTGTCAGCTGAGCGCCGCCCCCGGTCACACCACCGCGCGTCTTGAGCACCAGTGGCTCAACAAAGTCTTCATTCATCGCGGCTACCAGAGACCACACGCGCTGGTAGCTCATACCGAGCTGCCGCCCAGTCTCGGCAAGCGAACCAGTCTCTCCGATGGCTTCAAGCACGTCGGCCTTGCCAGGGCCGATCGCAACCGCGTGTTTGATCTGGATGCGAAAGCGCGTCTTTTCTTCGAACGGCGAGGTGCTTAGGGTCGGTTTCATGGTGCGCCGTATTATCCACTGCCTTACAGGGTTGCGATATACTCCGGGACCGATATTGCTCACAAAAGATATCGCTCGACTGATCAGCATATCAGGTCATCCATGCCCACGCCTCGCCGCCGCTTTGTCTTGTCGCTCGTTCCTGCATTGCTTGCCATCGCGCCGCTGGCACCGCTGCGTGCGCAGGCGCTGCCGACCGTGGCGGCCGCATCGGACCTTAAGTTCGCCATCGAAGAAGTCGCTGCGCGCTTTGAGCGCGATACCGGACAGAAGCTGAAGTTGGTCTTTGGGTCTTCCGGCAACTTCTATTCGCAGATCTTGCAAGGCGCGCCGTTTCACCTGTACATGTCCGCTGATGAGAATTTCGTGTTTCGGCTTGCCGATGCGGGCAAGACCGTAGACCGCGGTCGACTGTACGCCGTTGGCCGCATCGGTGTCATCGTGCCACATGGCTCCCGTCTGAAGGCCGACAGCGAACTTAAAGACCTTGCCTCGGCATTGAAGGACGGTAGACTGCGGAAATTCGCCATTGCCAATCCGGAGCACGCCCCCTATGGCGCGCGCGCCAGGGAGGCACTGCAGCATGCCGGGCTCTGGGAAGCGGTCCAGCCAAAACTGGTGCTCGGCGAAAACATCTCGCAGACGGCTCAGTTCGCTACGTCCGGCTCAACAGAGGGCGGCATCATTGCCTTGTCGCTAGCCAAGGCGCCGTCCGTGGCAAAGCTTGGCGAGTTCGCCCTGATACCGGAGGCATGGCACCAGCCGCTGAGGCAACGCATGGTCCTGGTCAAGGATGCACCGCCCGCCGCGCGCGCGTTCTATGACTACATCGCTACACCGCCAGCGCAGGAAATTATGACGCGCTATGGGTTCTCGATGCCACAACAGCAATGAGACGGGGACGCACTCATGGATTGGCAGGCACTGAAGCTATCGCTGGAGCTTGCGGCAGTCACCCTCATCGTGCTGCTGCCCGCCGGCCTGTGGCTGGGTCGCTGGCTAGCCTACACGGACTTCCGCGCAAAGGCGTGGATCGAGGCTCTGGTCATCCTGCCGCTGGTATTGCCACCGACCGTGCTCGGCTATTACTTGCTGGTGTCCCTTGGCGGCGCCTCGCCGTTGGGTCGTTGGGTGGCGCAGAACTTCGATCTCCGCCTGACGTTTAATTTCCTTGGCCTGGTGCTGGCCTCAGTAGTTTTCAACGTGCCGTTCCTTGTGCAGCCGGTGCAGCGTGCTTTCGAGGCGATCCCGCGCCAGCTCGCAGAAGCGGCGGCAGTCAGCGGGCTTGGAGCATGGCAAACGTTCTTGCGCGTTGAGCTGCCGCTGGCGTGGCCAGGTGTGCTGTCGGCAATGGTGCTGACTTTCGTGCACACTTTGGGTGAATTTGGCGTGGTGCTGATGATTGGCGGCAGCATTCCGGGCGAAACCAAGACGATTGCGATCGCAATCTACGACCGCGTGCAGGCCTTCGACCTCAGCGGCGCGAATCGCATGGCCTTGCTGTTGCTGGTGCTGTCCTTCGGTGCCGTAGGCGCATCGTTATTTGCCTCCGCGCGACTGAGCGGCAAGCGATGAGCGCATCGGCCTCCTTGCCTGGCGACTTGGCGCTGGACGTCGATATCGCGCAGACCCAGCCCATGGCGCTGGTGGGCGCTTTCCGGTGCGAGCCAGGCGAACTGTTGGCGTTGGTGGGGCCGTCCGGCGCTGGCAAGACTTCGATGCTGCGCGTGATCGCAGGACTGATGCGGCCGGAGCGCGGACGCGTGACCGTGGGCGGTGAAGCATGGTGTGACACCGCGCGTGGCATCTGCCTGCCTCCGCAGCGCCGGCACGTCGGGCTGGTCTTCCAGCACTATGCTCTGATGCCTCACCTGAGCGCACAGGACAATGTCGCGCTGTCGCTGCTGCAACTGCCGCGTCGCGAACGGCTGGCGCAGGCCCGCAAATGGCTGGAGCATGTGCACCTCACGTCGGCGCAGCAATCGCGCCGGCCCGCCGCGCTCTCCGGAGGCCAGCAACAGCGCGTAGCGGTGGCGCGCGCGCTGGCGCGGGAGCCGCGCCTTCTGCTTCTCGACGAACCTTTCTCGGCAGTCGACCAGATGAGCCGCCAAGCACTGTACCGGTTGCTGGCTGATCTGCGGCGCGACCTGTCCATCCCAATCGTACTGGTGACGCACGACCTGAACGAGGCACGAATGCTGGCCGACCGGCTGGTGGTCATGGATGCCGGCCAGGTGCTGCAGCAGGGCTCGCCTGGCGCCATCCACCGTTCCCCACGCAATGCCCGCGTGGCCGACCTGGTGGGCATACACAATCATTTCCGCGGGCAGTGGATGGGTCCGGCCGACCAGCCCGGCTGGGGCTGGCTGCGATGGCCGCATGGCACGGCTCCCGACCTTGGGCCGCTCCTCAGGGTCCGGGATAAGGGCCGGATCCCTTCCGGCCAGCCAGTCAGCTGGGTGATTCCGGGCGAGGGCATTACGGTGCTCGACCGGGAGCCCGAGCGTGCGGGCGAGTTCCGTGCCCAGGTGGCGGAGGTTCGGCAGCTCGGCGAGATTACGCTTGCCACGCTGACACTGACAGATGTGAGCGCCACGCCGTTGCGACTGATGTTGTCCGGCCCCCAGCCGCTGCGTTTCAGCGTCGGCTTGACTGTATGCGTCCACCTCGACTTGGACCTCATCCACGTCATGCCAGTGCGGCATCGCTGACCCCAAGCCGCCTTTAGATACGCCCTCGGCCCGGTGCGTGCCATGCTGCGAATAGCCCATAAGCACCCCGCGCAAGCCCGAGTCCGACCAGGCCAACTGCAAATACCGGGCTCGTGGCCACGTCCACTAAGCGACCGCCTTTGCGATCGATCATCCTGTCGGCGGAAGATCCGAGCAGCGCCGAGAGAGTGAAAGCGCCCTTGACAGCGTCAAGCTGTCATCACTCTGACTTCTTGCGCAGGTAACCTTGAAAGGCAGCTCGGCATGCCTCATGAGGCGCAAGCGAGGACAATCGCCCGGCAATACTTCTCGCTTTTCATGCGCCCATGTTTCTAGTATTATAGAAACATGGAACAAAACGATGTTGTCCGCTCTCTGGCTGCGCTTGCCCATAGCGCGCGACTTCAGATTTTTCGCCTGCTCGTTGTGGCCGGCCCAAATGGCATGACGCCTGGCGCTATCGCCGAGCGACTCGACATACCGGCCGCCACCTTGTCCTTCCATCTGAAGGAAATGACACACGCCGAACTCGTGACGCAGGAACGTGATGGTCGTCATTTGATCTACCGAGCCTCGTTCGAGCACATGCGCACTTTGCTCGACTATCTGACCGCCAATTGTTGTCAAGGCCTCGAAGAGGCGGCGGTTGCCTGCCAATGTTAATGGAGATGTTCCGATGAAGCGCTTCCACGTCCACCTTCATGTCGACGACCTGAGCAAGAGCATCGCTTTCTATACCAAGCTGTTCGCGGCCGAGCCGGCACGCGTTGAGTGCGACTACGCAAAATGGATGCTTGAGGACCCGCGGATCAACTTCGCGATCTCCACCCGTGGCCTGGGATCGGGGGTTGATCACCTCGGCTTCCAGACGGACGACGCTGCCGAACTCGCCGAGCTGAAAACACGCGCCGAGGCCGCCGACATGGCGCTGCTGGACCAGGGTGAGACCACCTGCTGCTATGCCCGCAGCGAAAAGCACTGGGTGACCGACCCCCAAGGCATCGCGTGGGAGCACTTCCACACGCTTGGCGACGTCCCTGTCTTCGGTGAAGGCAAGGCAGAGCCAGCTTCCGCTGAGGACTCCGCTTGCTGCGCCCCCCGGGCCCCCCGCGGCAAGCCGATCGGCATTGCGGTGAATTCCAAATCGTCGTGCTGCTAAGGACTTGCCATGAGGAATAGCGCGTACAACGTTCTCTTTGTCTGCACCGGCAATTCGGCGCGCTCGATCCTTGCGGAAGGGTTGATGAACCATCTCGGGGACGGCCGCTTCCGCGCCTACTCGGCAGGCAGCCACCCGACTGGCGTCGTCAACCCGTTCGCGCTGCAGGCGCTGGCAAAGCTGGGCCTGCCGACAGACGGGTTTCGCAGCAAGAGCTGGGATGAATTTGCCCGGGACGGCGCGCCGGTGCTCGACTTCGTCTTTACCGTATGCGACAAGGCCGCGGGCGAGGTCTGCCCGGTCTGGCCAGGCCAGCCGATGACCGCGCATTGGGGGGTGGCGGATCCAGCGGCGGGCGAGGCGTCCGACGAACGTCGGCAGAAGCTCGTCCGAGATGCCGCCGTGATTCTCACGCGACGCATCGAATATCTGCTGGCCCTCCCCATCGACAAGCTGGATGCCGTCGGCCTGCAGCAGGCCGTGCGTGACATCGGACAACGTTAAAGCAACTCTGAAACTTCTTCTCCATGACTACCAACGTTCTGATCCTATGCACCCACAACTCCGCTCGCAGCGTGCTGAGCGAAGGGATGCTCAACCACTGGGCCAAGAAACTCGGCAAGGATGTGCGCGCCTTCAGCGCCGGTAGCGCACCGAGCGGGCGCCTGAACCCGTTCGCACTGGAAGCGCTGACCAATGCCGGTGTCGATGTGGCCGGCTACCGCAGCAAGAGCTGGGATGAATTTGTCGACGACAACGCCCCGGAAATGCGGGTCGTGATCACGGTTTGCGATAGCGCCGCGGCTGAGCAGTGCCCCTATTGGCCGGGCAGCCCGGTCAAGGTGCATTGGGGCTATGCGGATCCGTCGAATGCCCTGGGCGGCGACGAGGGCAAGCGCCTGGCGTTTGAGCTCACACGCGAGGCCATTGGCTACCGCATGCTGCAACTGCTGGCGTTGCCGCTGGAAACCATGAGCAACGCGGCGCTGCAGGAAGCGCTCAACGCCATCGCGAAGAACTGAGTCCCCCGGGACCTTCGCATCATCCCGGTAAGGAATGCTTCAATGAATCAACACGCAACCACCCACGCACCCATTTCGACCAAGCCGGCCATTGGCTTCTTTGAGCGCTACCTGACTATCTGGGTGGCCCTTTGCATCATCGTCGGCATCGCCCTCGGGCAGGCCATGCCGGGAGTCTTCCAGGCGATCGGCAGCATGGAGTACGCCCAGGTGAACCTGCCGGTCGGCATTCTGATCTGGGTCATGATCATCCCGATGCTGCTAAAGATCGACTTCGGCGCGCTGGGTCAGGTGAAATCCCACTGGCGCGGCATCGGCGTAACGCTGTTCATCAACTGGGCCGTCAAGCCGTTCTCGATGGCGCTGCTCGGCTGGCTGTTCGTGCGGCACCTGTTCGCGCCAATGCTGCCGGCCGATCAGCTCGACAGCTATATTGCCGGACTGATCCTGCTGGCCGCGGCACCGTGCACGGCAATGGTGTTCGTCTGGAGCCAGCTCTGCAAGGGCGATCCGTATTTCACGCTGTCGCAGGTGGCGTTGAACGATGCCATCATGGTGGTCGCGTTCGCACCGGTGGTTGCGCTGTTGCTTGGTCTGTCGTCCATCACGGTGCCGTGGGACACGCTGCTGACGTCGGTGGCGCTTTACATCGTTGTGCCGGTGGCGATTTCGCAGGTGCTGCGCAAGATGCTGCTGAGCAAGGGCGTGGCGCACTTCCAGCGCGTCGTAGCCAAGCTCGGACCGTTTTCCATCGCGGCGCTGCTGCTGACGCTGGTGCTACTGTTTGCCTTCCAGGGCCAGGCCATCATCGAGCAGCCGCTGGTGATCGCGCTGCTGGCGGTGCCCATTCTGATCCAGGTCTTCCTGAATTCCGGACTGGCCTACCTGCTGAACCGTAAGCTCGGCGTCGCGCATTGCGTGGCGGGCCCGTCGTCGCTGATTGGCGCGAGCAATTTCTTCGAGCTGGCCGTAGCGACGGCGATCAGCCTGTTCGGCTTCAAGTCCGGCGCGGCGCTGGCAACCGTGGTCGGCGTGCTGATCGAGGTACCGGTCATGCTGCTGGTCGTCGGCATCGTCAATCGGACACAATCCTGGTACGAGGCCGGGGCGAAGTCCTGACGCCTGGTCTCCGGCAAACAAGAAAAAAAACGAGTTCAACGCCCGGCCCTGTTCCGGGCGTCTTTGTTTCTGCCCAAGGAGAGTCCGGTATGCGTAGCGCCATTGGCAGCCATCAACTGACCGTATCTCCCGCTCCATCTGTGCGGCTCGCCGTCGTGATCCCTGCTCTAGGGATTGCACAGATCGCATCGTGGGGCAGCCTCTACTATGCATTCGCGGTTCTGTCCGGGCCGATCCAGGTCGAGTTGAATATCGATCAGCCGGTCTTGTTCGGCGCCTTCACCCTGGCGCTGTTGGTATCCGCCTTGACCGCACCTCGAACGGGAAAGGCGATTGATCGCTTTGGCGGCAAACGCATCCTATGCGCTGGCTCAGTCATCGCAGCGTTGGCCTTGGCCGCCCTCGGGCTAGCCATCAACGTCCCAATGGTCTACGTGGCCTGGATACTGGCGGGGCTAGCGATGCCCATGGCACTCTATGATCCGGCCTTTGCCACATTGCACCAGCTTGCCCCGGACCGATACCGCAAGAGCGTTTCAGCGCTGACCCTTTTTGGCGGCTTTGCAAGTACGGTTTTCTGGCCGATTACCGCCCTCCTGAATGCAGAAATTGGTTGGCGCATGACCCTTGTGGCGTTCGCCGCGGTGCAACTCTTCATCTGCCTCCCGCTGCACGCGCTGGTGCTACCCGCATTTCCCCGCCGTGCGTTGCCAAGCGAGGTCGGCGAGCCCAAGGGGTTGTTGACCAAAGCGGCTGACACGATGCCGGGTATGCGGTTTTACCTACTGGGCGGCGCATTTGCCGCCGCACTGTTCGTCTTCGGCGCACTATCTGTACATCTGCTCAGCTTGTTGCAGCTCGGTGGCCTTACCGTGGCGCAGGCGGTGATGGTCGCCAGTGTCATCGGACCCATGCAGGTAATGGGCCGCACGATGGAATTGGCACTCGCCAGCAGGTTCCAACCCAGCCAGGTGGGACGGTTTTCTCTGGCACTGCTCTGCATCGCCCTGGTCCTGCTGTCGATGACGGCGGGCAGTGTTGCCGGCGGCTTTGCCTTCGCTGCGCTATATGGGCTGAGCAATGGACTTCTGACGATCGTCAGGGGTACCCTGCCCGCCGATCTCTTTCCGGCCTATCCGCTAGGCGGCTTGCTCGGGCGGCTGGCCAGGCCCGGGTTGCTGGCAATGGCGCTAGCGCCGCTGTCCTACGCATTCATGGCCTCGAGCGGCGCGACCTTTGCATGGCGGGCCTTCGCCATGTCGGGACTGGCGGCGCTCGCGTTGGTATTGCTGTGGGCTGCGACGTGGAGACACCGCCAGTTGGCCAAGCCGGTCTCCACCCGGGATAGCGAGAGTATGTAGCAGGCAGCCCTCGGCGGGTCGTGTTGGTGGTGCCAGCTTCAGGCCAACAATCGATAGGCCCTTTCGAGCAATTGCTCGCCATGTGGCCGGCAGGCCAGGGCTTCCAAAATTCGGAGAAGATGGTCTGCCAACTCCAAGTCGCCCTGCCGGCAAGCCTTTGCGAACAGGATTAAGACCTCTTCCTGCGGTGTCGGATGAAGCAAGCGTTCCATCCTGCATCCTTCCATCTGGGACCAACACCAACGCCTCAATTGGTAACTATGAACCTTCCCAATGGTGCAAGGTCAAGCCATTCTTCACCATATTGAACTCTGCATTTCCGGAATTGTTTAACCGAACTGTCATCAAGGCGACGTCTGCGCTTCATGCGATCGCGGTGGCGGCGGTGATGCGGCGATTGGCATCGGTTGCCGGCGGCGGCGACCTGTACGATCGATGGGACGTCAGCGTTAAGGCGGGGGCTGCGGAGCTCGACTACCGCAATGCCGCCAATACCTTCGGCTATGTGGTCGAGATCGATCCCTACAACAAGAGCTCACGCGCCCGCAAGCGCACGGCGCTTGGCCGCTTCGCGCACGAAAGCGCCGCGGTGTCGCTGGCGGTGGAAGGAAAACCGCTTGCGTTCTATATGGGCGACGATTCGCGCAACGAGTACCTCTACAAGTACGTCTCGGCGGCGGCATGGCAGGCATCTGACGCCAGCGCGATGGATCGCCTCGCCGTGGGCGACAAGTATCTGGACAACGGCAAGCTGTATGTCGCCAAGTTCAATGCCAATGGCACGGGCGAATGGATCGAACTGACCATCAGCAACCCGCAGATCCAGGCTTATGGCGCCTACGCCTTTGCTGATCAGGGCGACGTCTGCATCCATAGCCGGCTGGCTGCCGACGCCGTGGGTGCGACCAAGATGGACCGCCCCGAATGGTGCTCGGCGCATCCCGGCACTGGCGAGATCTACTTCACGCTCACCAACAACAGCAACCGGCGTGCGGCGCCGTCTAGCTCGTCGCAGGCCGCAGTGGACGCTGCCAACCCCCGCGCCTACACGGATATGAAGGGCTCGACGACGCAATCGGGTAACGTGAACGGCCACATTATCCGCTTGGCCGAAGCCGATGCGAACCCGGCGTCGCTGACGTTCAAGTGGGACATCTACCTGTTTGGCGCGGAGGCCGGCGCGGACGAGGCGACCATCAACCTGTCGGGCCTGACGGCGGCCGATGACTTCTCCAGCCCAGACGGACTCTGGTTCAGTCCCAAGACCGGTGTCTGCTGGATTCAGACGGATGACGGGGCATTCACCGATGTCACCAATTGCATGATGCTCGCGGCATTACCTGGCAAAATCGGCGATGGCGGCAACGTGACGCTGACCTACAACGTGTCGGGTGGCACCAAGTCTGTCACCACACCAGTTGGCAAGAAGGCGGCGGAGTCGACGCTGAAGCGCTTCTTGGTCGGACCGTCGGGATGCGAGGTGACCGGGGTTGCTGAAACGCCCGACGGCAAGACCTTGTTCATCAACATCCAGCATCCCGGCGAGGAAACCGCCGTGGCCGACCTGGGCACGCCAGCCAAATATGCGAGTCACTGGCCGGACGGTGGCTCGGCACGCCCGCGCTCGGGCACGGTCGTGATCACCAAGGACGACGGCGGCGTGATCGGAAGCTGAGGCCATCGATGGCGAAGCACCCTGGGCGGCCAGATCGTCCAGGGTACGCCCCGCTCAGGCTGTCTGCGATTCGGTAGCGAGATCGCGTTTGGCCGCTTTGGCGGCCGCTTCCTTGCGTTCGCTGTAGCGATCGGTCAGGTAGTCCGACTTATCGCGCAGCAACAGCGTGAACTTGTAGAGTTCCTCCATCACGTCCACCACCCGGTCGTAATACGACGACGGCTTCATGCGGCCGGCCTTGTCGAACTCCTCGTATGCCTTAGGTACCGACGACTGGTTCGGGATGGTGAACATCCGCATCCAGCGGCCAAGCAGTCGCAGTGTATTGACCGAATTGAATGACTGGGAACCCCCGGAAACCTGCATCACGGCGAGCGTCCGTCCTTGAGTCGGCCGGATGCCGGCACTCTCCAGCGGCAGCCAGTCGATCTGCGTCTTGATCACGCCAGTGAGGGCGCCATGCCGCTCAGGGCTGCACCAGACCTGACCTTCCGACCATTCCGAAAGCTTGCGCAGTTCGACCACCTTGGGATGGTCTGCTGCAGTCGCATCCGGTAGCGGCAGGCCGCGGGGATCAAATATCCGCGTTTCGGCCCCGAGGGCGCGCAGGATGCGGGCGGCTTCTTCAACCAGCAGCCGGCTGTACGAACGCTCACGCAGCGAGCCGTAGAGCAGCAGAATGCGAGGGGCGTGATCAGAAAGCTGCTGCGAAAGCCGTTCCGTCGAGATTTCGTGGAGTGGCGTTGGGGCAATGTTGGGAAGCGTATCGGTCATCATGACTTCGATGATACTGAAATTATAGAAATGTTGTTTCTGCGTCTGGAGACAAGCAGTGGCGAGCGTGTAGAGGACTTCCTCCTCGCCGAAGAGCCGAAGGCTGGACTTCTCGGGGGCGCACATTAGCGTATTGGGGTGGGGGGCGGCGCTTGGTTCCGTCGCTGTTTCACCGGACGCCCGCGGCTGGGTGGCATGGCGGGCTGCGGAGGGGGCTGCCCGGCGGATACCGCGCAACCGGCAATCCTCAATGGTCGCCCGGAAAGCCCGGTGCCGCGGGTGACGTTGTCCAGCATCGGTTCATGCCGGTCGAGCGCAGCGCCGTGCCACCATCTGCTGGCGCCGCGCAGATCCAGCGCTTATCACCGCAACCGCGATGCTCCGACGGTTGTAAGTCAGGCTGGCTCGGTGGCAGGGCGGCGGCGCTTTGCCGCAGTGGGCTTGCATTCCACCTTGGCCACCCCGCAGGCCTCCGGATGGCCCTCACAGCAATGCTCCATCAGAAAGGCGATGAGCTCATTCATCTTCTCGAACTGAGCCCGGTAAATCACAAATTTGCCTACCTGCGTGTTCTTGATCAGGCCCGCATGAAGCAGTTCCTTCAGATGAAAAGACAAAGTGGCAGGTGGCACGCCCAAGGCTTCGCGAATGCGGCCGGCACTAAGACCCTCCATACCTGCCTGGACCAGCAAACGGAATATCGCCAGACGGGATTCCTGGGCGAGTGCAGCAAGCGCTGCTACGGCGGTTTCATTCTTCATTTCTCGAACTGTAGAGGCATTCGTGGGATCGGCGCAAGTTTGCGTGGCTGAGGTTTCACGCAAGTGTCATGAACCGTCATCTCACTGTCATATTTCCATCTCATGATTCGATGTGACTAGATTTCTGGAAATGTAGTTCATAATCTGGCCCTGTTCACCTTGCCCACACCCACAGACCCAAGGGAGTTCGAAATGCGCTTTGCCCCTCATGCCGCCACAGCGTCAAGATCGACGGCTCCAGCACTGTTTATCCCGTGACTGAAGCGGTTGTGCCCAGTTGCTGGTGCAGACGAAGAGGATTGAAGCTCTTATCGCTCATGGTTCGGCGGAACCATCAAATTTGGAAGGCTCACCCCCCGGCTGCACGTCGGCATGAGCGGCGACAGCATTTGCCTGAGTTCCCAGCGTGCCCGCGTGACTGGCAGGCCGCGCTCGATCAAAACCGGTCGAGCCTCACGCGCGCGAACGGCAGCAACGCCACCTTGCCTGCCTTGGCACCCTTGCCGACCAGGCTGAGCCAGTGGTAGCCAGGGGTATCGATTTATGCCACCAAGGTTCGCGCTGACGAGTTCGCTGGCGCGAAGTCGAGTCCGTTGGCGAGCTTGCGCACCAGCGTCCAATCCCCTCGGTGAACATTGCGACGTATCCAGCGGTGCGACACGCGCTCTGCCGCTCACCTTAATGCCCGCGAACGGATTGGCCAACAAATAGCGTTGTTGGATCAGCCACCGGAACATGGGCCCCAGCACCGACAAGGCATAGGCCGTTGAGCGCGGTGACAGACCCTGCGAGAATGGGCGCGATTCGCTTGAGGTGCGTGGCCGAAGTGGCCCCAGCCAACCCTTAGCCTGCCTGATCGCTCGGCCGCCCCGTGCTCGAACAAGGCCGCTACGTCCTGGCGTTGGCGGCGGCGCGCGAAATCGGACAACTGTCGCCGGATGTGGCCGAGGATGCCGCGCGACGACTGGCCGCAGGCCTTTCGCTCGCCCAGGTAGCGCACTACCGCGTCGCGGGCCGATAGAGCTACGGCAGAAATGCCGGGGATAGCAGACGAAGGCCGATCGTAAAGAACCGTTCTCCCGTGCCGCCACCGAACACATTGCCATAGGTGGTGTCGACCTGGACGCGGTCCTTCACCACCCAGAAGCGCAATCCCGCCTGGAAGGACGGATTGCCCTTGTTTTGCCCAAAGGTCTCCGCAACCAGGTACACACGAGGGTGAAGTTGGGTCTCGGTGCCGACGCCCCAGGTCAAGCGGCTCTGCTTGTTTTCCGTGTCTCGATTCGCGCCGACATTCAAATGCGTGACAAAGCGATCCTCGGCAAAGGAGAACGACACCGGCACATTGACATACAGGTTGCCGAACAACTTTCGCTCTTCGGCATTCGGGTGATGCACGACCCCTGCCGCCAGCGCGATACCGTAGCCGTTCGTTTCCAGCGGCTTAAGCAAGGTCTTTCCCTGGAACTGCACGTTGGTGGCATCCGGATTGCCATCCACCCGTTGCAGGGAGCCGCCCAGCGTGAGCTCGAGATTGCCGGTCGGATTGCACCCGGGCAATGCCCAGAACTCATTGCCGCCAGACTGGAATTGCATCCATGACTCCAACTGGCAGGACTTGGGGTCGACGATCCGAGCATCGTCAGTAATCAATGGGCGAGCCGCCATGGCCGGCTGGCTCGCCGTCACCACGAACGCCGCCAGCGCCGCGCGCCTGTATTTCATATGTGTATCCTTGAATCGTCGCATTTTATTGCCGCCCATAGCGTCTTGCAAAGATGCCTTTCATCAGTTTCGTCATGGTCATGTAGGCGAGCATGATTGCCGCAGCCAGGGGAAGTAGCCCGGTGGCAGCGCCTGCAGCTTGAAGTAATGCGCGAGCGGGCCCATCGGCAGCGCGATGAGGAACCGTGCGAGTGTGAAATGTATCTGACTTGTGCGCAGTTCGTGACGACGCCCGCATACGTGCCACGTTTGCGGGAGCGTAGGAAGGTAGAAATGGCGCTGGCAGAAGATGCGCAGGCACACGGCTGGCCTAAGGAACGGCAGCGGCATCGGTCAATTGCGGATCGCCTCACACGGCTTCTGACCGATCTGGGAGAACCTGAAGACGATGCTCCATGTCGTTGATTCGGCGGAGTGCACGGTGGTGCCCTTCACGCTGCTGATCCTCTTCGTGTTGCTGTATCTGGTGTTCGGCCGTCTCGATGGCTTAGGCTGCGATTGGCGCGTCAGCATGTTGCGTCGGGCCGCTTGTGCTGCTCGCGCTCGGCATCGGGGGATCTTGGATGGGTAACTTGAACGCAATGGAACCGTACCGCCCCGTCTTCATCGGCCTGACCTACTGTTTCTCGGACTGGCCTTCCGCAAGCTCTACCTGGTGCCGCGGACATGCGCGTCAGGCGCGGGCTGCGCCGATGCCCGCAGAATCCAGCGGCAGCGGCTCATGTTCTGGATCGTTGCCGTGCTCCTGCACGGCTTGCTGGCTGTGCCGCGGCTGGCCCCACTGTTCTACTGAAAGGAGGGTCCCGATGCGTCAACTACTGGTATGGGCACTCGTCGCCCTGTCGCTGGAGGCACTGGCTGCTCCCCTGCAAACCATCGCCCTCGACGTGCAAAACATGAACTGTGAACTGTGCCCGGTCACGGTCAAGAAGTCGCTGGAGAGGGTCGCTGGCGTCAGCGCCGTCACGATCGATTGGCAGGAAGACCGCCACCGTGACCTACGATCCTGACAAGACCGAACCGGCGCGCCTCACTCAAGCCACGACGAACGCGGGCTATCCGTCCGCCGTTCGGAGGTAACCACGATGAGCGCCATCATTCTCGAATCCACACTGACGTGCCCGCACTGCGGCTTTGCCAAGCAGGAGCCTATGCCCACGGACGCCTGCCAGTTCTACTACGAGTGTCCGAACTGCAATTCGCTGCTGCGGCCGAAGCCGGGCGACTGTTGCGTGTTCTGTTCGTTTGGCTCGGTGCCGTGCCCGCCGATTCAGCAACAGCGGTCGTGTTGCGGTTAAAGGAATCGCAGCGGACGTAAGGGTCTGCGCTTCCCGGACCGAGAGCGCCTTCGACACAAGCGTCATGCCAATGGTCCTGCCATGGCCGGACCGGCCCACTCAGCTATGGCAGCTTGTCGGTAAAGGTGGCCGCGACAAAGTCCCGCAGCTGGCTCAGGTCCGTCCTGGCGTAGGCAGCGGTCGTCTGTACCGAGGCGTGCCCAGGCAACGCTTGCGCGGCGGGCAGCGACACCTGGTGATCGACCACCAGCGTGCGCGCGTAGGCGTGGCGCAGCCAGTGCGGGGAGGCCGCGCGCAGCAGCATCGCCTGCGCCGCCTCGTGGTCCGGCAGACCGGCCGCCACCGCCGGTCGATGTCCTCGACGGTCCACTATCGTGTGGAACACAGCGTCCGCTTACGCCGATCAAGAATGCAACGGGTTCGGCTTCTCCGGATCGATGCCGTATTTGCGAATGGCTTCCGAGACGCGGGCGAGCGGGATGGTTCCCTCATCCGCAAGCGCCTTCAATGCGGCGACCGCGATCCATTGACGATCCACCTCGAAGAAATGCCGCAATGCCGCGCGTGTATCTGAACGCCCAAAGCCGTCGGTGCCCAGCACCACGAACTTCTGCGGCACATAGGCGCGGATCTGATCTGCGAGCGCACGGATATAGTCGGTCGCGACAACGACCGGTCCGCGAGAATCGCTGAGCAGTTGCGTCACGTGCGGCACGCGTGGCGGCGCCTCGGGATGCAGCAGGTTGTGTCGTTCGGCCGCGCGGCCGTCGCGGGCAAGCTCCGTCAGTCCGGGCACGCCCCACACGTCGGCTGCCACGCCCCAATCCTGCTGGAGCAATGCGGCTGCCGCGATGACCTCATTGAAAATCGTGCCGGCACCCATCAGTTGCACACGCGGTACGGATGGCGCGGCTTCCGCCTTGCTGAACGCATACATGCCCTTGAGGATATGCTGCGCCACGTCCGGTCCCTCCGGCATGGCTGGCTGCGCGTAGGATTCGTTCATGACGGTGATGTAGTAGTAGACGTCTTCCTGCTCCTGCACCATCCGGCGCAAACCATCCTGCACAATCACGGCCAGTTCGTATGCGAATGACGGGTCATAGCTGATGCAGTTCGGCACTGACGATGCCCACAGCAATGAATGACCATCCTCGTGCTGCAGGCCTTCGCCGTTGATCGTCGTGCGTCCGGAAATACCGCCGAGGAGAAACCCGCGCGCGCGCATATCGGCCGCTGCCCAGGCCAGATCGCCCACGCGCTGAAAGCCGAACATCGAATAAAAGATGTAGAACGGCACCATGGGCTCGCCATGCGTGGAATACGACGTTGCCGCCGCGATCCAGTCCGCCATGCCGCCGGCCTCATTGATGCCCTCCTGCAGGAACTGGCCGGTGGCCGACTCCCTGTAGGATGTCAGCGCGTCGGCATCCTGCGGGGTATAGCGCTGGCCGTCCTGGTTCCAGATGCCGATCTGCCGGAAGAGGCCTTCCATGCCAAACGTGCGCGACTCGTCCGGCACGATGGGCACGATGCGTTTGCCCAATGCCTTGTCCCGCAGCAGCGTGCCAAGGATGCGTACGAAAGCCATGGTGGTCGACATGCCCCGCCCTTCGGGTGTGGCCTTGAGCAGAGCGTCGAATGCCGACAGGGCGGGCACCGGCAGCGATGCGGCCTTCTGCCGCCGCGCAGGCAGGTAGCCGCCCAGCGACTGGCGGCGTTCGCGCATGTACGTGAGCGCCTTCGATCCTTCAGGCAAGCTGATATACGGCACGTCCTCGATATCCGCATCGGCAACGGGCAGCGCATACTTGTCGCGCAAGGCCAGCAGGGCTTCACGCTGCACCTTCTTCTGCTGATGGTTGACGTTCGAGGCCTGCCCCTGGTCGCCCATGCCATAGCCCTTGATCGTCTTGGCAAGGATCACGGTCGGCACGTCGCTGCCCCGCGCCGCCTCCGCGAATGCCGCGAAGACCTTCTCCGGATCATGGCCCCCGCGGTCCAGGCTCCAGAGATCGTCGTCGGTGTAGTCGGCCACCAGCGCCTTCAGCGCCGGTGTATTGAAGAAATGCTCGCGCAGGTAGGCGCCGGACTTCGAACGGTAGGTCTGGTATTCGCCATCGACCACTTCCATCATCCGCTGTGCCAGCGCGCCACTTGTGTCGCGTGCAAACAGGTCGTCCCAGCGGCTGCCCCACAGCACCTTGATCACCCGCCAGCCGGCCCCCAGGAAGATGCGCTCCAGTTCCTGCACGATCTTGCCGTTGCCACGCACCGGTCCGTCCAGGCGCTGAAGATTGGCATTGACCACGAACACGAGGTTGCCCAGGCGTTCCCGGGCCGCCATACCGATTGCGCCCAGGGATTCGGGCTCGTCCATTTCGCCATCACCGAGGAACACCCAGACCTTCCTGTCGTCGGTCTTCGCGATGCCGCGCGCCTGCAGGTACTTCATGAAACGGGTCTGGTAGATGGCCATCAACGGGCCCAGTCCCATCGATACGGTGGGAAACTGCCAGAAATCGGGCATCAGCCAGGGGTGAGGATAGGAAGACAGCCCTTGCCCGCCCACCTCGCGCCGGTAACTGTCGAGCTGCGCCGCATCCAGCCGGCCCAGCAGGAACGCCCGCGCGTAGATGCCCGGTGACACATGGCCCTGTACGAAGACGAGATCGCCGCCGTGCTCCGGCGTGGGGGCGCGCCAGAAGTGATTGAAGCCCACGTCATAGAGCGTGGCTGCCGAAGCGAACGAGGCGATATGCCCGCCAACGTTCGAAGTCTTCCCGGCGCGCACCACCATCGCCATGGCGTTCCACCGGGTATAGGCGCGAATGTGGCGCTCGATCTCGCGGTCGCCTGGCATGCGGGGCTGCTGGTCAACGGCGATGGTATTGATATACGGCGTGCCGGCCGAGTGCGGCTGCATCTGGCCGCGCAGACGTGCATGCGCCATCTGCCGCTCGATAAGGTAGTGCGCACGGGCGGGACCGACATTGCCAAGAACGCCGTCGAGCGCTTCCAGCCATTCCGCTGTCTCCCGAGGGTCGTCATCCCGAGGATCATTGGTCGTTGCGAGCTGATCAAGTTGCGCGGCAGTCATGGCAGGTCTCCTTCGATGCTATCCGGTGAGAACAGTCTAGGCCGTAACTACGACTTGTCTAGTCGTTGTTAGTAGACGAATGCTTCGGGTGATCCGGGCATGGCTCATGTGGGGTGCGAAACGTGGACGTTGCGTCTGCGATGTCACCTACCCCCGCCGCTCAGGCGCGGGGGCAGAGCGTGCCGAATGCATCCATCGGGCAATCGGCACACGCATCCTGGTTGCACAGGCGGCATACGCTCATGGCCGACGTGGCATCGCTCGGCATGCTGGCGAGCATCGTCTCCACCAGCCGCTCCAATGCCGCACGATCGGCGAGCGAAACGTGGCTCAGCACCGATTCGATCGCGGCGCGACGGCCTTCCAGGATGGCGGCCCGTTCCGTCTCGCCCGCCGCCGTCAGGTGCAGGGCGATGGCCCTGCGATCGCTTGCGGCGGGGGTGCGTTGTGCAAAACCGGCTGCGACGAGCCGGTCCACCAGACGCACCGCGCCGGGATGACTCAGCCCGGACACCTTGCCCAACTGGTCGATGGACAATCCCGGCGCGTGGCCGATCACGATCAATGCGGCCGCCGCCTCGCCCCGCAACGATGTGCGGTGCTCTACGGCTGCGTGAATACGATCGGAAAGCCCTGTCGCCAGGGCACCGAGCATGTTTGCGAGTCGCGAAGGGTCCTTGTTCATTCGTCCTTGCTCCGATGAAAACCGTATCCTATTATATGCATGACTCATGCATATATGTAAGAGTTGTTGTGATGAAGGTGTAACACCTTCGAAGTTGGCCGCTGGACAGCCTAGGCACTCAGCGATTGACGTACATCCCTAATCTGTTCAGGAGCAACACCATGCACTCGATGTCTTCCATTGCCGCGACGCATCCTCAGGCGGCCGTCCACGACCGTACGGTTTTCCTGCTGCGCTGGTCTCTCGTGGTTGTCTTTCTCTGGTTTGGTGGAATGAAATTCACCCTCTACGAAGCGCAAGGCGTCGCGCCGTTCATCGAACACAGCCCCTTCATGAGTTGGTTACACACTGCCTTTGGTGTACGTGGTGCCAGCGCCGTCATCGGCACGCTGGAACTCGCAACAGCCGCTGCGCTGGCAGTGGGCGCCTTTCACCGTGGCGTTTCCGTGCTGGGTGCCGCGATGTCCTGCGCTACCTACGCCATCACCCTGACGTTCTTCTTCACGACGCCTGGTGTCGCTGAGCCGACTGCCGGAGGATTCCCGGCCATCTCCGCGCCGATCGGTCAGTTCCTGCTGAAGGATCTGGTGCTGCTGGCTGCGTCTGTCGTGCTGCTGCAGTCGTCACTGGCGCACTGGAAAGCCCGAGCGTAACCCCTACGTTGCTCGATGACGATGGCGCCACACGGCGCCATTTTATTTGGCATGGCAACTGGTGGATTCGCCGGTTCGCGCGGACCCGCTCCGACATGGAAAGTCGCCAAGGCGAACCTTGCTGCCGCGTCTTCGCTGGTGTAGGCTTTCAACTACGATTAAATCTATCCGAGTTGAATATGTCCCATATCAGCACGGGCGTGGAGTATGGTCTGCACTGTCTGCTCTATCTTTCCCGCTCGAACATGGCGGTGGAAGAAGCCAGCGTACGCGACCTCGCAGAGTTGCAAGGCATCCCCAACGAGTTCCTCGCCAAGCTGTTCACCAAACTTGCGAAGGCAGGGCTTGTGGTGGCCACCGAAGGCATAAAGGGCGGTTTTCGACTGGCGCGTCCACCTTCGCGCGAACTGACGCGCAAGGGCGCGGACGTGCAGAAGCTCGCCCTGGTGCAGCTCTGGCATGAAGCGGGAGATCTGTTTTCCGTGCGCGAGAAGGCGGCACTTGCCTGGGCGGAAACCGTCACACGTGTCGCCGACACGCACGTGCCAGACGACGCATTCGCAGCCGCTGCCGCGGTCTTCGAAGAGAAGGAACTGGCCGACCTGACCATCGCGATCGGCCTGATGAACGCGTTCAATCGTCTCGCCATCAGCTTCCGGCGCGCGCCAGCAAAGGCCGTGTAACGACGGATTGCCGTCGCCCGCCGCATTGCGACGGGCGTCGGCGCAAGAGCGCGAAGCCTTATTTGGAAGGCGTCACCAACGGCGCGCCCTTCTTCACGATGTACGTCGCCAGCTCCGATGATTTTCCGCTACCCACGTTGCGGGCCGAATGCGCCACGCCTGCGGGAATGAACAGCGCCTGACCGGCCTTGCGCGTCACGGGCGGATTATCGCCGAGCTGGTACTCGAGCGTGCCCTCGAGCACGTAGGCAATTTCTTCGCCCGGATGGACGTGTTTTGGCGCAAATGCGCCAGGTTCGAAATCGACTCGGACCTGCACCCCTTCGAGATGCGCCGTACTCAAATCGTGCTTGACCAGATCCGTGCGCTGGTGCCAGGTGCCTGCGCCTGGGCCGTTGAAAGCGCCATCGCGCCGGTCAGCGCAAGCGCTGCAAGTGAAAGTGCCTTGTTCATGTTTATCTCCAATGAATGGGATGCGGGATGCGGAACGACAGGTCAGACGACCTGTATTTCCACGTCGATGTTGCCGCGCAAGGCTTTCGAGTACGTACAGATCTGATGCGCGCGTGCCGCCAGGGAGCGCGCGAGGTCGGCATCGATGCCGGGCAGGGACACGTTGAGGCGGGCTGCCAGCAGGAAGGCGTCGCCGGCGCGGCACAGATCGATTTCCGCTTCGACCGCCGCATCCGCAGGCAGGGTGACGTCGGCAGCCTGCGCGGCCTTGCCGATCGCGCCCAGGAAACAGGCAGACCAGCCGGCACCAAGTAATTGCTCGGGATTTGTGCCGGGACCGTTGCTGCCCGGGCCGGGAAGCTCGACCGCGAGGCGGTCGTCAGAACTGCGGGAGCGGCCGTTCCGGCCTCCCGTCGTGCGGGTCTTGCCGGTGTAGATCACGGTATCGATAGCTTGAGTCATGAATATCAGGGATGCCAGGAGTGTTCGCCACTTATGGAATACGACGGACCGTGGTGGCGACACGGACCACGCGAGATAACTCAAGGGGAGGAAGGCGGCGCGGACTTCGTCCACTGTCTCGTCTGGACGCTGGAGGTGCGGGTAATGGCCCGTGGCAGGCAACATCGCAATGGCGCAGCGGTCCTCCGCGAGAACTCGACACCCATCTCCTTATTGATATAGATGTCCTGTTCGCCCCACACAACACGCACCGGGGTTTTCAGCTTCGGCAGCTGCGCTTCCAGTACATGTTGGTCTCGCGTGAAGTGCGCCTAGTAGTGAGCAAACGCATCGGCGGTCGAAAGGTGTCCGTTCTGCCAGCCGCGTGCCATGTCAGCCTGATACTGGGCATCAAGCGCATAGCGTTGCCCTCGCGGCAACCCGCGCGTAAATGCGTTCATTAGTATCTCGTCGCGCGAGGCGTTGAAGACCATTCGCACAGCTTCGGCCGACGCGGGCTCCTTCAGCGCCTGCAGGCGCTCCTGCATGTATTGCGGCCGGTCGAACGGCGCGAAATCTCCCACAACAATCATGCGGGCAATATCCGGCCGATTGACGGCAGCAAGCAGCGCTGGCAAGGCGCCGATATCGGTCGCATAGATCACCAGGCGACTACCGCCGATGCCCGCAGTGTCGATGTAGCGCGTGAGGACCGTGGCGTAGTCGCGAGGCGAGTAGGCGAAACGCTCTACAGGTGGACGCGACGCGTTGCCAAATCCGGGCCAGTCGAATGCATGAACCTCGTATTCACGGCCGAGCGTCCTGGCAATTTCTTTCCAGGCGAACATGGTCTCGGGAATACCGTGCAGGAATAGCACGGTGCCCTTCGGCGCTGAGGGCCGGACCACCATGCGCCGCAAGCGCAGATCGGTGCCGGCATCCACATCGCTCACTTCGAATGCGAACTCGGCGACCTCATATGGCGTGGCGATGGCGGTTGACGCGCTGCCATCAGCGCTGCCGCCGCACTGGCTGCAGTTGCCGCCATGCGTGCATACCGACGCATTGTTGCTTGCGTACCCATCTCCGTTCCTCCTGTTGCCAGTGTCTTGGCGCGCTATGTTGCATATGCAGCATTAGAGCAGCCGATGTATCTGTCCTGTGAGGGGAGTCGGTTGAAACGTATCGCTATGTGTGCAGGAGTCAGGCGGATACATGCCCGTACAAAAACGCAGCGCGCCTACTATTGCTTCAAGGCATCATCGGCGCCCATTGATGTTGTTATCCGCTTCCAGGAGTCAGACATGAGAGCCCTCACCCCCCTATTCGCTATCGCCATGCTCGCGGTGTTGCCGATCCCGGTTATCGCACAGACCGCTGCCGACACGATTCGTCCACCGGCTGTCCTGCCGGTCGAAGCGGAGCCGGCGCCACGAATTGCGGCCTACCCGGCGTTGCCGGAACCGCTTGCCAGGGGCGTGGTGATCGTGCAGTTCCGGACTGAGAATTTTCGTGTGATCCCGGTGTTCGGCAAGGCTGCCACGCAGGTTTCGCCGCGCGCCGGCCATCTGCATGTGACTGTCGACGATGGCCCTGCCACCTGGGCACACACCAGCGAGGATCCGATCATCGTGGTGGGATTGCCGCCCGGACCGCACCGGGTGCGCCTGGAACTGGCCGACCCGACACACAGGATTCTGGCGACGGAAACCGTTTCCGTGACCGTCCCCGATACGCGGTCGCCGGGCACTACCGTCGCGCCGCCAGCACACCGCCACTGAGTGCAGTACGCTGGCGGTACATCCCTGCGTCACGCATGACATGACTTCCAGAAAGCGTTCCCCGTCTGGCACCACAGGCGCCGATATCTTCCAGCACTGCGTGATGACGCGCACCCGGCAGATCCCGCGCGTGCTGACCGCCGCCTACGATTCAGGCCTTGCGCCCTTTCGGCATCAGCGCCACGCAGTTCACGCTGCTGGTGCTCGTTCATGAATTAAGCCCCATCAGCCGCGCCGATCTCGGTCGGCGGAATCACCACGATCGATCCACGCTGACATGCAACCTGCAGCCCCTGCTAACGGAAGGGTGGATTACAGAGGACGTGGCGGAGGCCGTGGATGGTCGGTCGCGCCCGCTCTCAGTGACCCGCGCCGGGAAAATGTTGCTAACGGACGCCGGGCCGGCGTGGGCGGAAGCACAGGCGATGGCTACAGCCATAATCGGGGAGGACGGCGTCGCGGCCATCATGGGGATTGCGGGGAAACTTCCGAAGCGACGTGGATAACCCACGGCAGGATTGAAGGGCGTGCTGACCGCACTCCACGCGCCAAGCTACGTTGTAGCCTAAGAGTTTCGGCAAAAGCGCTCGGAAGGTGGACGTCCGAGATGGGCCATGAAGCGTCAGTCGCCTCTGCCCGACGCGCGACGTTCGGATGTCGGCTCGGCGTCGGTTATCGGACCCTCGCCTACGATGCGACGTACTTCATCGCTAGGGGGCGGCCGGCGACCATCCCAATAGGCGGGCCCAGCTTTATATTTCCAGCCAGCTTACGGAGCTTCGGGGCGACACATGTCATGCGAGCCAGATCCGTTAGGCCTAAGCCGAAATTCGCATTTCTCCGAAGCAGTTGCTTGAAGTAGATTATTGGGTGTCCAGCGGCGGCCCGGCCAAAGTCGCAGTCTCGGCGCCAGTTGTCCGGCCGCCGCGCAGAGGGCACAGTGGTCATTGCACCTGACGGAAGAAAAGCACGCTGACATCGTCATCGGCGCAGGGTTGCAGTTACTTCAGCACAGCAACTCAGTATCCGGTTCCCCGCCCCCGCTTCTCCGAAGATCGCTTTGGGATCCCGTTGCTGTCGGTCGCCATCGGCAACTCACAGCAGGTGTGAGGCCAGAATTCAGTCTTTCACAGGCGTGCCGAACGAGCCACCACGGTCCCCGAAGATCCGCTGACCCAGCGTCACGACAATCATGAGAGTTGCGCCGTTAGAGCGCGCAGTTCCTCGAGAAGCTTGATCGAAGGACCGGGCAGCATGCCGGCCCTTCGACGGAACGCAGTGAGAACTCTCTTGTCGCTGGCGCCTGGTATCTCCAGAGCGTCGATGAGCCCCGCCTTGCGCTCAGCGTCGTACATGGGCTCGGGCATCCAGCCGAGGAAACCCGAACGGCCAATCAAGCTCTTGAGCGCAGTGACGGAGCGTGTCTCGACGACGACGTTGGGCAAGGTCAGGTTCTGTCGCGAAAACACCCTCTTCATGTGCTCGAAAGGCCCTGTTCCCTTCGGAAGCATGGCCCAACGCTCTTGCAGCGTATCAGCGAGCGTGAGATCGCGCTTTTTTCGCAGAGGATGGCGCCGACCAGCAACCACGTAGCTGGTGTCCTCCCAACGGCAATCCTTGACAGCGACGATTTCGTCAGTGTCCTCAACGTCGACCCCCAGCGCCAGATCGATTTCGTGCGAGACAAGCGCATCAGCAAGGCGATCCCAGACTCCTTCGATGATCTGGACTTGAAGATTTGGCCACTTCTTGCAGGTGCTACCGATTGCCAATGGAAGCACCAGGCAGGCAATGCTGCCGACTGCGCCGACGCGAATCGTTCCTTTTGCCAAGCCCAGCATCGCCTTGATGTGCTCATTTGCATGCTCAGACTCGCGTTGCAAAAGGAGCGCGTGGGGCTGCAACGCCCTGCCCACATCCGTCAACTGCATCCCCTTTGAGTGACGCTCGAACAGAGGTGCGCCAACCTGCTCCTCGAGCCGGCGAATCGTGCGACTAAGAGCCGGCTGCGTCACATTCAAGGCGTCAGCCGCGCGACCAAGGCTTCCGGACGAAACGATGGCGTTGAAGGCGACAAGATATTGGAGATCGAAAGTCATGCCTAACGGTAATGACTTTCTCTCAAAAAAGCAATTTTCATGAGGGCGATGAACTTTCACACTTGCGCCATCGAGATAAGCGCTGCGACTCGTCCAGCGTACAACAGAAGGAAAGCGCGAAATGACCGGACCCATACCCCTCGCCGTCGTCGAAGCAGCCAAGCAACCCAGCACCGTCACCGTTCGCGACGCCGTCGTCGACCTCATGCGTCGTTTCGGCATGACATCCGTGTTCGCGAACCCCGGTTCGACTGAGCTGCCAATGTTTCGCGATTTCCCAAACGACTTCCGCTACGTCCTCGGTTTGCAGGAGGCTACCGTGGTCGGCATGGCGGATGGCTACGCCCAGGCAACGCGAAACGCTTCCTTCGTGAACTTGCATTCGGCAGCAGGCGTGGGCAATGCGATGGGCAACATCTTTACCGCTCACAAAAATCGCACGCCGATGGTCATCACGGCAGGCCAACAGGCGCGTTCGATCCTCCCTTTCGACCCATTCCTGTCTTCCACCCACGCCACTGAACTCCCCAAGCCCTATGTGAAATGGAGCATCGAGCCAGCGCGCGCTCAAGACGTGCCGCAGGCCATCGCGCGGGCGTACTACATCGCGATGATGCCGCCCCGTGGCCCCGTGCTCGTGTCGGTGCCGGTAGACGACTGGGACCAGCCAGCAGAGTTCGTGCCGGCAAGGGTTGTGAGTACGGAGCTTCGCCCGCAGCCTGCCGTTCTGGCACAAATCGGCGACGCGCTGGATGCAAGTCATCGACCCGCGATCGTCGTAGGTGCCGCGATCGATCGGGACAACGCGTGGAACGAGGTCGTTGCTCTGGCTGAGGCGCACAACGCCCGCGTGTGGGCGGCGCCGATGTCAGGCCGGTGCAGTTTCCCCGAAGATCATCGATTGTTCGCTGGCTTCCTGCCCGCAATGCGCGAGCGGATCGTCAAACTGCTTGGTGACCATGACCTGATCCTGGCCATTGGTGCGCCCGCGTTCGCGTATCACGTCGAAGGCTCGGGACCACACATCCCAAGCGGTGCTACGTTGTGCCAGCTAACCGAGGACCCGGATACCGCGGCTTGGACGCCGGTCGGAATGTCGGCTGTCGGCAGCATCCGCCAGGGAGTACTTGATCTGCTCGCCCGCCCGGCGCCCCAGTTTCGAGCCGTGCCGCCGGCCAGGATCAAGGCGCCACGGGCAGAGCCTTCGCCGTTGATGTCGGTTGCCTATGTCCTTCAGACGTTAGCGGAAGTGAAAGCGCCCGAAGACATCGTGGTCGAGGAAGCACCGAGCGCGCGCCCGGTGATGCAAGCCTATCTACCCATCACCCGCAGCGAAACCTTCTTCACGATGGACAGCGGCGGTCTCGGCTACGGCATGCCGGCAGCGGTGGGCGTAGCGCTCGGCAAACCGGGCAGCCGCGTCATCTGCCTGATGGGCGACGGTTCTAGCATGTACTCGATACAGGCGCTGTGGACCGCAGCGCAACTCAAGCTGCCGATCACTTTCGTGATCCTGAACAACCGTCGGTACGCTGCGCTACAGGATTTCGCGCCTGTGTTCGGGTTCTCTGCAACCGATGTCGTTCAGGGAACGGAACTGCCCGACATCGATTTCGTGTCGCTGGCAAAGGGCATGGGATGCGCTGCCACACTCGTCAGCGATCCCGGCGATCTGCGGGCGGCTCTTGACCTTGCCATGGCCGGCAAGGCGCCAAACGTCGTGGAGGTTCAGGTCGGCTGAGCACACCGCCCGCTCCCGCTTCCCTTCAAGACCCTTCCGGAGACAAACCAATGAAGATTTCGATGTTGATCAACGGCGAGCAAGTCCAGGCCCGCAACGGCGCCACCTTCGAGCGGCGCAATCCGCTTGACGGCAGCGTTGCGACGGTCGCGCCCGCGGCCACCGAGGAAGATGCGGTCGCGGCCGTCGACGCTGCCGCTGCGGCCTTCAAGACATGGTCGCGCACTGGCCCAACCGAGCGCAGAACGATGCTGACGAAGGCCGCACAAGCGCTTGAAGCGAAAGCCGAGGCCTTCGCGGCTGCCGTGGCGTCCGAGACCGGCGCATCGGCGATCTGGGCAGGCTTCAACGTTCACCTTGCGGCCGGTATGCTTCTAGAGGCCGCATCGCTGACCACACAGATCGGCGGCGAGATTATTCCTTCCGACGTGCCGGGCAACCTTGCCATGGGTGTGCGACAGCCTGCGGGGGTCGTTCTGGGCATCGCCCCCTGGAACGCGCCCGTGATCCTGGCTGTACGGGCCATCGCGACGCCACTGGCTTGTGGCAATACGGTGGTGCTCAAGGGCAGCGAGATCTGTCCGGCGACACACGGCCTCATCATCGAGGCGCTGCAAGAGGCCGGGCTACCCAATGGCGTGGTGAACTTTGTCACAAATGCGCCGGCCGACGCGGCTGCTGTAGTCGAAGCCATGATTTCGCACCCGGCTGTGCGACGAGTCAACTTCACGGGGTCCACCCACGTGGGCAAGCTCATTGCCGCGACCTGCGCGAAGTACCTGAAGCCCGTGGTTCTCGAACTCGGCGGCAAGGCGCCGCTGGTCGTCCTCGACGACGCCGATGTCGATGCCGCCGTCAACGCGGCCGTGTTCGGTGCGTTCGCCAATTCGGGACAGATTTGCATGTCGACCGAGCGGATCGTCGTCGATTCGGCCATCGCCGATGAGTTCGTTGCCAAGCTGAGCGCACGTGCATCGAGTCTTCCGCTCGGTGATCCCCGTCTTGGCCGGGTGGTCCTCGGCTCAGTCGTGGACATGAGCACGGCAAAGCGCTGCAACGAACTGATCGATGATGCGCTTTTGAAAGGCGCGAAGCTCGTAGCGGGTGGCAAGGCGAACGACACGCTGATGCCCGCGACCCTGCTCGACCACGTAACGCCGGACATGCGCATCTTCCGCGAGGAGGCTTTCGGCCCCGTGAAGGGCATCGTGCGTGTCAGTGGCGTCGAAGAGGCGGTCGCTTGCGCCAACGATAACGAATACGGCCTCGCAGCCGCGGTCTTCGGCCGTGATGTGGCCCGCGCCATCCAAGTAGCGGGACGCATCGAGTCCGGCATTTGCCACGTGAACGGACCCACGGTGCACGATGAAGCGCAGATGCCATTTGGCGGCGTCAAAGGCAGTGGCATTGGCCATTTCGGCGGGAAAGCCGGTGTCGAGGCCTTCACCGATCTGCGGTGGGTGACCGTTCAAACGACCCCGCGTCACTACCCCTTCTGAGAGAAACACCGGAATGAAAACAAAAGTTGCCATCATCGGTGCCGGCCCGGCCGGGCTTCTGCTGTCCCACATCCTGCACCTGCAAGGCATCGAGTCGATTGTCCTCGAAACCCGCAGCCGCGAAGCCATCGAGGCCACGATCCGCGCCGGCGTGCTCGAGCAGGGGACGGTTGATCTCATGAAAGAGATTGGCGTTGGCGCGCGTATGGAGCGCGAGGGCTTTCGGCACGAAGGAACGATCCTGCGCTTCGACGGGATTGACCGCCGCATCGATTTTCCAGAACTCACTGGTGGCAAGGCTGTGATGGTCTATGCACAGCACGAGGTGATCAAGGACTTGGTGGAAGCGCGCCTGGCGACGGGTGGCGACATTCGGTTCGAAGTGACCGATGTCAGCATCCACGACCTCGACTCGACGTCACCGAGCGTGCGATTTCGTCAATTGGGCGGCGATCTGCAGACAATTGAGGCCGACTTCATCGCCGGCTGCGATGGCACGCAAGGGGTTAGTCGCCCATCGATTCCGACAGGCGTACTTAGCGGCTTTGAGCGGCTCTATCCATTCGGATGGCTCGGGATCCTGTGCAAGGCACCGCCGTCATCAGACGAACTGATCTACGCCTTGAGCGATCGCGGCTTTGCTCTCGTCAGCACGCGTTCGCCCGATGTGCAACGCATGTACTTGCAGTGCGAGCCGACCGACAAAATTGAAAACTGGTCCGACGACCGTATCTGGAGTGAATTTCGCGAACGTCTGGCAACGCGTGACGGCTGGGTCCCCAAAGAGGGCGAGATATTCAGCAAGACCGTGGTCGGCATGCGCAGTTTCGTGACGGAGCCGATGCAGTACGGCCGCCTGTTCCTGGCGGGAGACGCGGCGCACGTAGTGCCGCCCACGGGTGCCAAGGGTGCCGACGTACGAGTGCTCGCACGGGCCATCGGCAATTTCTACAAGAACGGCCGTCAGGACCTGCTCGAGCGCTACAGTGAAACCGCACTGCGGCGCATCTGGAAGGCGCAACGCTTCTCGTGGTGGATGACCTCGATGCTGCATCGCTTCCCCAACGCGGACGAGTTCCAGCACAAGGTGCAGGTCGCCGAACTCGACTACGTAACCGGCTCGCGTGCTGCTTCAACAGCGCTGGCCGAGAACTATGTCGGCTTGCCATTCGACGCACTGGACGACTGAGACTCAGTCCGTCAGACCGCCCGGCAAGAGGCGGAAGGCTGTCAGAAAGCTATGTGGTGAGGTATGCCGTTTTCTCAATAAAGCAATTTTCCGGCAGGCCTATATGTTGGACCCTGCGACTGCTACTAACAGGGCGCTAGGACGCCAGAGCGCTCAATCAGGAGACAAGACATGATCGATCGAACCCCGTCAGCCGTTGGCTCGCAAGCTTTTCCATCGCGCGGCCAATGCCAGCGCATGCTGCCCACGACCTGCAACTTGGGAGTAAGCGCATGAGCCCCCAAGCGGTTCCCTTCAAGGGCAATGCCGACATCGGTCGTCTGCTCGACGATGGCGCCTATACGGCCATGCAAAAGTTTGTGGTCTTCCTGGCGGCCCTGTCCATTGTGATGGACGGCTTTGACGGCCAACTCATCGGCTTCGCGATTCCATTGATGATCAAGGAGTGGAACATCACGCGAAGCGCCTTCGCCCCAGCGGTCGCCGCTGGCCTCATTGGCATGGGAATCGGCAGCGCCTGCGCAGGCCTGTTCGCGGACCGATTCGGCCGTCGGATGGCGGTCATCTCCAGCGTCTTTGTCTTCGGCGCAGCGACATGCGCCATTGGCCTCGCGCCCGATGTCCTGACCGTGGCTGCACTCAGATTTGTCGCCGGCCTGGGCATTGGTGGCGCACTGCCGAGTTCGACCACAGTCACGGCCGAGTTCACGCCGGCGCGCCGCAGGACGCTCGCCGTCACGGCCACGATCGTCTGCGTACCGCTCGGCGGCATGCTGGCGGGCCTCTTTGCCGGTGAAATCCTGCCGAGATTCGGCTGGCGCGGACTGTTCTTTATCGGCGGAACTTTTCCAATTGTGCTGGCTACCATTCTTCTGTTCACGTTGCCAGAGACGCCTCGATTCCTTGCACGCCATCCGGCACGCTGGGATGAGTTGAGCAAGCTGCTAGGGCGTATGGGCCATCCGATGGCTGCCAATGCAACGTACACCGACGCCGCGGAACAGGTCGTAGAAAAGCGGGCCGGATTTGGCGCGCTGTTCTCAAACGGTCTGGCGCGCGACACGCTGGCAACCTGGGCTGCGTTCTTCCTGTGTCTTACCGCCGTCTACAGCGCCTTTAGCTGGCTGCCGACGATGTTGGCATCAGAAGGATTGTCGATGGCCGTCGCCGGCTCGGGGTTGACCGCCTACAATCTCGGAGGCGTAATTGGCGCATTGGTCTGCGCTGTTGCAATAACGCGATTCGGGTCACGTTGGCCCTTGGTGCTGTGCTGCGCCGGGGCAGCCGCCAGTGCATTCGCGATGCAGACCCTGAATGTCGGGCAGGACACGAATCTGTTGATCTTCGGCTTCGGTGTGCATGGCATGTTCGTCAATGCAGTGCAGTCCACCATGTACGCGCTGTGCGCGTTCATGTACCCCACCAGCGTCAGAGCGACCGGCACCGCGTCCGCGCTGGCCTTCGGACGACTGGGTGCGATTCTCAGTGCTTTCGCAGGGGCCGTTGTCATTACGGCCGGTGGTGCGATGGCTTATCTCGCACTACTTGGCACCGCGATGGTCTTTGCGACGCTCGCGCTCCTTGTCGTCAGGCATCACATCCCGAGGCGGGAGGGGCTGGTAAAGCCGAGTTCCGCGGCGGCAATCACTAGCTGAAATCCTGAGGGCAATCATGAAAATTACCATCGTCGGCGCTGGCGCCATGGGCTCAATGTTTGGCGGCTTGCTAGCTGAGTGCGGCAATGATGTCACTCTGATCGACATCAACGATGCGCACATCGGCGCGATCCAATCTGATGGCTTGCGATTGGTCACGGACAATGGGGATCGGCGTGTTAAGACGCTGAAGATTTGCCGACCTGAGGAAGCTCGGGAGCTACCCGAGTTGCTGGTGATCTTTACCAAGACCCTGCACACTGGCGCCGCGCTCCAAGGCGTCAGGCACCTGATTGGTCCGGAAGTCCATGTGCTTTCCCTGCAGAACGGGCTAGGCAACGTCGAGAAGATCAGCGAGTTCGCCTCGACAGAGCGCATCCTCATCGGCGTGACCACCTGGCCGGCCGACATGGTTGCGCCTGGCCACGTGCACTCACATGGCCAGGGTATCGTTAGACTCATGACCGCTGACGGCAACGTCCGACCGATCGTCTCCGCAGTCTCCGAGACGCTTTCGGCCGCCGGTCTCCAGTGCAGTTCGGATGCCACCGTATGGGCTGCGATTTGGGAGAAGGTCGCGTTCAACGCCGCGCTCAACAGCATCTGCGCCGTAACTGGGTGCACAGTCGATCAACTCGGTACTACGCCCGAAGGTAGCCGGCTCGCAGAGCAAATCGTCGTTGAAGTACTGTCGGTCGCACAGAGGCTCGGTATCGAAGTGAATCCAGCTAAGTGCAAAGCCAATGTCGCAGGCGCCATTGCCCAGCACAAGGGGCACAAGCCATCGATGTTGCAGGACGTTCAGGCCGGACGCCGCACCGAGATCGAAGCGATCAATGGAGCAGCGGTCGCCACGGCCGATAGCTTAAACATGAAGCTGCCCACAACCGAAACGCTGCTGTCGCTCGTGCGCCTCGTCGAGGCGCGGGTAATTGCCTGGCATCAGGCCGTCTCTCTCTCTTGAACGCATCAGGATGCAACCCCATTCAAGCGTTTGAATAGGCGGCCCGCGTCGCTCACTCCGATGATGGATTCCCGCTTTACCAAGGTGGGGCACAGATGAGGTGGTGGTGGCAACGCTTGAGGTGCGTCGTGCCTTGGGAGCCTGGAATGGCTGCCTGCATGCGGGGACGGTCACCTCGCTTGCGGATACATACTGCGGTTACGGAACCGGCGCAACGGCTTTGAAGCGAATCTGGTGCGCTGAACACTTCTCCTATTGGATGACGCGGTTGATGCACCGTCTCGACGACGCGTCGCCTTTCGAGCAGCAGTTGCAGCTTGCCGAACTCGAACACGTCACTACGTCGCGCACAGCAGCGAAGTCCATGGCCGAAAACTATGTCGGAAGCGTTGTCGTCTAGACGGGGCTGCCCAGGACGGACGTAATGCGTTTCCCGCTTTTCAGTTCAATCACGCAAGACGCAATCATGACAAGAGCATTTCACGGTTTCTTCTCCGTCGGTGACTATCGTTCTGAGGCTAGGCGTCGGTTACCAAGGATGGTATTTGACTATCTGGAGGGCGGGGCGGACGACGAGTCAGGCCTGAGGCACAATCGTGCTGCCTTTGATAGATGGGAATTGCGTCCCCGGCGTCTTACCGATGTGAGCAAGCGGGAGCAGTCTACCGAGCTTCTGGGAAGACAAATCTCCTCGCCGCTTGTGATAGCGCCGACAGGCCTTAATAGCGCGTTCTGGCCCAAGGGAGACCTTGCGCTTGCACGCGCTGCGAGCAAGGCAGGGATTCCGTTCGCACTCTCTACCGCGTCGAATATGTCCATCGAAGAGATATCAAAGGGAGCGGACGGAGACTTGTGGTTTCAGTTATACGTGGTACATCGGAATCTGGCGAACAGCTTGGTCAGCCGAGCGCGAGCGGCTAACTATTCGACGTTGATCCTAACCACGGACGTTGCGGTGAATGGGTTTCGGGAGCGTGATCTGCGAAACGGGTTCGCTATGCCATTCAAAATCACTGCACGAGGAGCTCTCGATGGCATTTCACATCCCCGTTGGCTCTGGTCCTACCTAACGAATGGCATGCCGCAGTTGAAGAACTTAGCGACCGACGACGCGTCTGATACCGCGTCGCAGGCTGCGGTGCTGCGGCGGGAAATGGACGCGAGCTTCGGCTGGGACGACCTCCGTCGCTTGCGCGACGACTGGCCTGGAAAACTGCTCGTCAAAGGCATCCTGACGGCTGAGGATGCCGAACGATGCGTGGAAATCGGCGCCGACGGTATCATAGTCTCAAATCATGGCGGACGACAGCTTGCAGATCTTCCTGCGCCGATTGACTCGTTGCCGAGCATTTCTGATAGGACTCCGACCATCAACCTCATTCTGGACAGTGGTATTCGAAGAGGGGGCGATGTGGTAAAGGCGGTCGCATTGGGTGCGACGGCCGTAATGCTCGGACGCGCCACCTTGTACGGGCTCTCCGCGAAAGGCGAGACTGGTGTATCTGACGTCGTCACAATGATCAAAGAAGAAATCGACCGGACGCTCGCTCTAGTCGGGTGCAGTTCGATAATGGAAGTCAATCGGAGCTGTGTCACTCGGCGGCCTGTGTAGCGAGGGGGTACGCGGGCACATCGACGTGATATTTCCCGCGCGTAATCGTCCCACACTGTCCATGACATCGGGCAACCAGATGGCGGATTTGTTATGAATAAGATTCGACACTCTCACGGTTGCAGACGTTTGAGGCAGCCGCGCCGAAAGTCGGCAACGGCCGACGATGCGCCCGCGACAAAGCGAGCGAGTGGTCGTAGCACTCCGTCAACCGACGCTCGGCGTACCAAAGGTGGAGCGGCGGCAGTGGGTCGGACAGCGACCGTTACAGCAGGCGCAAACTGGCTCTCCCTTACCAGAAAGGAGCTTGTCATGGACACGCAAACCTCCCCCGCCGCGCCTCACGTTCCTTGGAACAAAGGGAAGCTTACGGGTCAGAAGCCGCCCTTGAAGCTCAAGGAAATCTGGGCGATCCGCACCAGACTCCAAATGTCCTCGAATGCTCGCGAGCTTGCGCTATTCAACTTGGCCATCGACAGCAAGCTCCGAGCTTGCGATCTGACTCGATTGCTGGTCCAAGACATATGCCACGGCGATCACGTGGCCGCCCGAGCCACAGTCACTCAGCAAAAAACCCATCGACCGGTGCAGTTTGAGATCACCGAGCAGACCCGTGAGAGCGTTGCTGCCTGGATTCGGATACGAGGGCTCCGTTCATCTGACCACCTTTTCCCAAGCCGACTTCACGCCTCTGCCCATCTTTCGACGCGGCAGTACGCCCGCCTAGTGCATCGATGGATCGCTTCGATCGGCCTCGATGACTCGGCGTACGGCACACACACGTTGCGCCGAACGAAGGCATCGTTGATCTACCGGCGCACGAAGAACCTGCGCGCAGTACAGTTGCTGCTTGGACACGCTAAGATCGAGAGCACTGTCAGATATCTTGGCATCGAGGTCGACGACGCCCTTGAGATGGCGGAACAGACTGAAGTTTGATGACAGCACGGCCGGTGAGCGGTCGCTTGCCGGCCCAGTTCCGGCCATTGGAGTGGGGCCCGCGACCGGCTGAAATAGGTCCGCAAGCCGCCTTGGATCGAATGGGTCCATGAAATCAAGCTGCGCATAAGCTGCTGCTCGTATTGCCCGTAGAAATCATGGACCTTCATGTTGAGGATCGTTACTCGGCCCGGATGCCGCCTTGCTTGATAACCTTGGCCCATTTCGCGGTCTCGCTTTCGACGAACTTTCGGAAGTCCTCGGGCCGCGAGCCCGCCGGTTCGGCGCCGATGGCGGCGAGTCGCTGAGAGACCTCTGGAGAGTTGAGCACTTCCCGCGTCAGCGCGCTGAGCCGGTCGACGATCGCCTGGGGCGTACCGGCCGGGGCAAAGAGGCCGTTCCATTCGTAGACCTGATAGCCCGGCAATCCGGATTCGGCGATCGTGGGCGTGTCCGGCAACGCGGCAGACCGCTTCGTTCCCGTCGTGGCCAGCACCTTGAGCTTCTTGCCCGCGACTAACGGGTATGACGCCGCCATATTGCTGAACATCATGTCGACCTGGCCACCCATCAGGTCGCTCAGCGCCGGCGCGCCGCCCTTGTAGGGCACGTGCAGCAGGTCCAGCCCCGACTGTTGCCGGAACAGCTCGGCCGCCAGGTGCTGTGCCGTGCCCGGCCCCGCTGAAGCATAAGTCAGCTTGCCCGGCTTCGCCTTGGCCGCGGCAACGATATCCTTCGGCGACTTGAATGGAGAATTGGGCGGCACCACCAGCAGGTTCGGCACCAGCACCACCAGCGAGATGGGGGCGAAGTCTTTGGCGGTGTCGTACGGCAAGCGCGCCTGCAAGCTCGGATTGACGGAATGCGCGGTGGCATCAAGCAGCAGCGTGTAACCGTCGGGCGCGGCCTTAGCCACGGCGCCAGCGCCGATCACGCCGCTTGCACCGGGCCGGTTGTCGACCACGATGGTCTGTCCCAACTTGGCGCCGAGCGGTGCGGCCAGAGTGCGCGCAACCGTATCGGCGGCACCGCCCGCGGGATAAGGTACAACCAGACGGATGGGCCGGTCGGGATAGGTGGCGGGGGCAGCGTGAGCGGCGTTAGCGGAAATGCCGAGGCCAAGCAATGCGAGCGAAAGCAGCCGGGCAGTGATGGGCTTGAACATGTCTCTACTCCAGATTCTTATGTGATGAAAATCAAACGGTAGCGATGGGAGTGGCCGGGGAACCGACGGCGCCGGGCAGGCGCAGCGGTGGTGCCGTCAATAGGAAGCGGCTACGCTGCTGTGCCCGCAGCCACCGCGCCAACGGCGTCAGATGCCACAGTTCGCCCAGGTGGATGCCGTTCTTGAAGAGGCAATGCTCATGGAGCGGCAACCGGGGGCCACGGATCGGCGAAGGTGTTAGCGGCTTGGGCACGACAAGCTCAACGGCTGGGTTATCAGCGAGCAGACAAGCGAGCCGCACGTCCGTGATCCAGTTGAGCAGCTTCCTATCGTGGCCGTCCAGCCCGGTTCCGGTTTCGTGCAGCACTCGCAGGTCGGGCATCTTGTTCATCGACAGCAGGGTGTCCGCAAAGCCGGTATGCAGGCACACCATGTCGCCCTGCTCGACCACTACCTTGTCGGCATCGAGGATGCGCATCAATTCGTCATAGCCGACGGCGTGGCGCTTGCGACCGATGTGGTGCTCAAGGTCGATCATGACGCCGCGCCCCTGCACACCATGCTCGGCCAGCACCGCAATGCTCAGCGCGCGCGCTTCGGGACTCTCGTAGCGCGCCCACGGCTCAGTGGACTGCGTCTCAATGCCCGCGATGACATCCTCGCCGCCCCGGTAGCCGTTATAGAACACCGGCTCTTCCTTGCCATCGCCATCCGCGTCGAAATGGCTGCCGACATGCGCAAGACTGTCCCATTGCGTCGAGTACTGCAGGCTCATCAACACCACGTCGTCGTTGACGACATCGGTCAGGTCGGGGTCTTCCGACTGATAAGACCAGCAGAAGCCTTGCTGCCCAGCGCTCTTGCCGTCGCGCAGCACGGCAAAGCGGCGCGGCGGTTGGCGGCGGACATTCATCGTTTGCCCGCCCGGATAGTCGAGCGGCAGCGACAGGCAGAACGTGACGCCCTCGCGTACTTCCGCCACACCCTGGAGCACCTTAGCGCGGTCGACGAGGTTCATCCGGCCGCGTTGGTCATCGGGGCCGAATTCGCCCCAGTGACCGCCTTCGGGCTGCCGCTTCCAGCGAGGTTGTATGGAGTCCATGCCCGGCTCCTTATCGTTGCCCGCTCAGCACCGCCAGGGCATTCGTCGCGGCCGCCACGCCCATGTTGACGTAGGCGTCGCTGGTCACGCCGCCGATATGCGGGCTGAGCACGAACTTCGGATGACGGAAAAACGGATGATCCGGAGCAGGAGGCTCCTGTGCCAGCGAATCCAGTCCGGCTGCTGCAACCTTGCCGCTCTCCACTGCCGCCAGCAGTGCCGTCTCGTCGATCAGGCCGCCACGCGCGGTATTGATCACGATGACGCCGTCCTTGCAAGCGGCCAAAGCCTCGGCACCGAGCAAGCCCTTGTTGTCAGCAGTCAGCGGGCAATGGAACGACAGGACATCGGACTCGCGCCAGATCGTATCCAGGCTGACCGCACGGATATCGTCCGGTACCTCTGTCGCGAAGGGGTCGTAACCCAGCACGTTCATGTCCATGGCAGTTGCCATGCGGGCAAAGCGGCGGCCGATGGCGCCCAGGCCGATGAGGCCCAGCGTACGCCCCTTCAATTCAAGGCTCTGGTGCGTTGCCTTGTCCCAATGCCCCGTGCGCGTGCGCTGGTCCAGGTGCACCACGGATTTCGCGCAGGCAAGCAGCAGCGCCATGGCTTGCTCGGCCACGGCCGCAGCGTTGGCGCCGGCGGCCGCCACCACCTTCACGCCACGCGCCTGCGCGGCTTGCTGGTCGATGTTGTCGATGCCGCTGCCGTGCTTGGACAACACGCGGATGGACGGCGCCGCGTCGAGCGCCATGGCACCCACCTTGCTGGTGCGCACGATGATCGCCACAGGCGCATGGCGGCGACACAGGTCGGCCGTTTCCTCTTCGCTGGCGGCCTTGCCGGCATAGATCAGTTCGTAATCGGATAGCAAGGCGACGGCTTGCGGGGCGAGATTTTCCGCAGTCACCACAATGACAGGCTTGCTGGCGGCGCTCACAGTGCCTCTCCCGCCTTCAGCACGCCCGCTGCGCGCAGCGCGTCTTCCAGCCATGCCGGACGCAAAGCCTTGCCCGACTTGATTCCGTCGATGCGCTTGCGCTCGCCGGCAACTTTCTCGGCCGCCGCGGCGATCAGGGAAGCCGCCTTATCGCGTTCGATGACCACGACACCGTCTGCATCCCCGATCACCAGATCGCCCGGGCATACGCTGACGCCACCGCATTGGATCGGGTGGTTGACCCGGCCCGGCACGAACTTGGTCGGGCCATTGGGGTTGGTACCCACGGAATACATCGGGAAGCCCGCCTCCCGGATTTCGTCGGCGTCCCGCGACGCGGCATCGAGCACGACGGCGGTCACGCCGAGCGCGATGCACTGCTGGACCATGATGATGCCCATCAGCGCGCTGTTCTGGTCGCCTTTGCCATCGACCACGATGACGTCGCCCGGGCGGGCCAGCGCCATGGCCGCGTGGATCATCAGGTTGTCGCCCGGTCGCACTTCAACCGTCAGTGCTGTGCCGCAGAAGCGGCTGGTGGGGCTGAGCGGCGCAATGCGGCCGTGCATGCCGCCGCGGCGTCCGGCCACGTCAGCAAAGATGGACGAGGCGAACTCCGAAGCCTGGCGGACGATCTCTGCCGGTACACGTTCAAAATCACGGATGACATCAGGGAGGGTCGGTTGCGCGGACATGGTTGCTCCTGGAAAAGTGCGAATGCATCCCACTGCCCGCCCGGTTTCCCACGGCGGGAAGTTCTACAGTGATGCGAAGCGGTTGGAAAGTGCTTGGTGGCTGAAAGCGCGCCAGCGCTCAGTCGATGGTGGCGCCGGAATCCTTGACCACCACGCGCCAGCGGGCCAGGTCCTTCTGCATCAACGATGCGAATTCCGTGCTGCTGCCGCCGAGGACACGACCGCCTTCGGCTTCGATCTTGGTTTTGACGTCAGGCGTCTTCAGGGCGCGGTTCAGTTCGGCATTGAGCTTTTCAAGGATCGGCGCAGGCGTGCCAGCGGGCGCGAGCAGGCCGAACCAGGTATCGGCTTCAAACTGCCTCACACCGGCTTCCGTGACCGTAGGCGTCGAGGGAAGCTGCGGAGAGCGCTTGGTCGAAGTCACTGCCAGGCCGCGCAGCTTGCCGTTCTTGATCTGCCCCATGACGGTCGGCACGGAACCGATATAGATGGCAACCTGACCGCTCAGCACGTCGGTCAGTGCCTGCGAAGCGCCTTTGTAGGGGATATGCTGCAGCTTCACGCCGGCCTGCTTTTGCAGCAGTTCCATGGCGAGGTGGGCTACCGTGCCGTTGCCAGGCGTGCCAAAGGTGACGGTGCCGGGCTTGGCCTTGGCTGCCGCCAGCACGTCGCCAAGGTTGCGGTATGGGGAATTGCCCGCGACCACGAGCGCTAGTGGCGCGGAGGCAATCAGCCCTATCGGCGCCAGATCCTTGCCTGGGTCATACGGGAGTTTCTTGTATAGCGAGGGATTGATGGCCAGGTTGCTGGTCTGGCCGAACACGAGCGTATAGCCGTCCGGCGCCGCCTTGGCCGCGGCTTCGATGCCAAGATTGCCGCCGGCGCCCGGCTTGTTCTCAATAACAACCGTCCACTTCAGGTCGTGGCTCATTTGGTTGCCGATGGCGCGCGAGAAAGCATCCGGCGCACCGCCCGGCGGGAACGGCACAATCAGGCGTATAGGCTTTGTGGGATAGGTCTCGGCCGCTGCGGACAGCTGCAGTAGGCCGAAAATGGCGCAGGCGGCCAGAAGGCGGGTAGTCCGTTTCAAGGTTGTCTCCGTGGTTTGCCTTGTTCTATGCGCTAACTATAGGGAGTCGTTGCGACGTGTACAATCGCGTTGCCTACTACGGAACGCATGCCATGAAACGGAACACTTCGCCCGCTTTGGAAGACCCCAACGAAAGTGTTGATAAAGACACAATCATCGCAGTGACGCGGGCATTGCAGATCCTGGAAGCGTTTTCGGCGGACGATACCGCGCTCACGCTCGCTGAACTCAGCCGACGCGTCGGCATGGGCAAATCGACCGTCTTGCGCACCGCGAGGACGCTAGCTCAATCCGAATATCTGGTGCAAAGGGATGATGGCCAATGGCGACTCGGCGCAGCGTCGGGATGGCTCGGTGCACGCTATCAGGCGGCATTTCGCGTCAGCGATACGATCGAACCCGTGTTGCGACGCATCTCGTACGAGACACGAGAGAGTGCCGCGTTTTATGTCAGAGAGGGCGACACGCGGGCCTGCCTGGTGCGTGTTGAAGGGCCCGGCGCGGTGCGACATCACGTGCGCGTAGGTGAACGGCTGCCGTTGATTGGCGCCCCCGGTCGTGTCTTGCGAGCCTTTGCCGGTGAAATGGGCGAGCCTTACGAAACGATCCGCAAGGACGGATACTTCATCTCAATGGGAGAACGCGAGCCAGAAGTTTCCAGCATTGCAGTTCCTGTGTTCGGCATCAACTGGACACTAGCAGGCTCGCTATGCATCTCTGGCCCGATCAGTCGCCTGACCCGCGACAAGCTGGGCGAATATATCGAACTGATGCTGGCCGCGGGTCGCGAAATGTCGTATCTGATCTCCGGCTCACGCGGGCAGACCGCGAAGCCATCGACTTGGCATCCTTGAGGCAATTGTTCGGGAAAACGCCACTGATTTGCGCAGTCGAGTGGGACTCGTCTTCATTGAAACCCATGTCGGCCATCGGCTGCAAAGCAGCCACTGGAACTACCCGCCTCAGTGGCAGAGATGGGTCGTTCTGAGCCATCTGGTTTGGGTCGACAAGGCGCCGCGTCACCTGCACAACTGGCCCCGCCGGTGGGGCGACGGAGCCAACGATCTCAATCCATAGTCTCCCTACCGGACTGAGGAGCGCGCCGGCGGCGCGCAATCGCAAGCCACTGCGGCAGGCCATGACCCAGCCGCCAGGCGAGCACGCGTGACGGGCCTGCTATGCAGCTACAGCCAGGGTGAGCAGCAACCGGCCGCGGCCCGCCAGCGAGCTGCGACTTTCTATGGGTTCGTGCGGGCCGCGCTCGGGATTGCGCTGCCATGACAGATCAGCGATACGCCGGTCCAACAGATCGTCACGGCACATCGTCAATCAGTAAGAGCGCCTGCCCCCGGCTCGCGTGCCTGCAAGCTATCGGCCACGGCGGCAAAGATCGCCTTGACCTCCCGGTACAGGCCTGCTTGCTGCAGCGCTTCGCCCTTGTTGCCGTGAATCACCGACAGCGCCTCGTGCACCGGCGGGTCGGCCGGCAGGCCGCGAGCACGCCGGTAGGCGCGGAGCACCGCCACGCACGGGGTCCGCAGCGGGATGGCCCGCGCCTTGCGCCCCTTGCCGCAGACAAAGAGCGTCCAGCGACGGGGGGCCTCCGCCTCCAGCCTGGGCAGACCAGGCCAGTTCCGCCAGGCGCACGCCGGCGTAGCGGTACAACGCCCAGATCGCGCTCCGCCGCAGCGCCGGAAGCGAATCGTCGCACCCCGACGCGTCGAGCCAGGCATCGCACGCGCCCAGCAGCACTGGCGGGATCAGCCGCGTCGGCGCGCAGCGTGGGTGGCGAGCGCTCGGTCCGGTCGCGCAGTAAGAGCGCCAGCGCCTGCACGTCGTCGGCGGCGCCCAGCGTGTTGGTGGCAGCGTGCGGCTGGGCGAAGCGGCCGGCGCGCGCGAGCCACGCGTGGTCAGCATGGCCGTGAGTGGCCAGCCACGGATTCGCTGCGACCAGCCCCGTTTGCCTGCGCTGCCGCCGGAACCGCTGCTTCCTTCCCCGAGGAGGCGGTGGACCGGAAACGACGGCGGTGCGTGTGCAGCAGCGGGGTCAGCACCGTCGCCGGGCTGGGCGCTTCGTTGGCCGGCACCGTATACAGGCGCCCGCGTTTCCAGTACTCGATCGCCCCATCGTGTGCCAGCAGCAGCTTGAGCACCGCCGGCTGCGCGGCCTTGCCTCGGCGAGCGACCCGTAGCGCCGCTTGAGGCGCGCGAGCGTCCAGTGCGCGTAGGCCGCGTGCCCAAGCGCCTCGGCCACGTAGGTCAGCGCCGCCTCGACACTGTCCGGCAGCCGGCGTGGCGGCACCGTCGCCGTGTCGATCCAGTCGGCCGGGTTCATGGCTTGGCCGTCGGCTTACGCGTCGACTTGGGCACACGCGGTTTCGGTGCGGCGGCCAAGGTCGCACGCAGCAGCTCGTCGAGCTGGGCGCGCTGGCTGGCGGTGACGGCCTTGAGCGCGCTTGCCTCGCCGGCGGCGGTCTGGCGCGCCGCCCGCTCGCTGGATAGGTCCGCGTCGAGGCGCGCGCGCTCCTGCTCCAGCGCCGCGAGGCGCCGCTCGACGAATTTGAGCTGCGCGGCCAGTTGGGCGCGCTCGGCCTGCACCGCGTCGCGCTGGTGCGCGGTTTCCTGCAGTAGCTGCTTGGACAGCCCCTCGTAGCGGGCCTGGATGGTGGCGACCGCCTCGGCATGGGTGCGCTCGCCCGTCGTTGCGCGTTCCTGCGCGGTCGCCAGCGCCGCCTCCAGTTCTCCACGGCGTGCGGCCTGCTCATCGGCGCGCGCGACTGCCGCAGCCTGTGCGGCGCGCGCTTCGGCGAGTTCGGTGTCGCGCGTGGCGAGGGCTTGGCGGGTCTCCGTCAGTTCCTGGCGCAGCAGCTCGATGCGCAGCTCGGCCTCGGCGCGCGCGGCCTGCGCGGTCTCGACCGCCGACTGCGCCTCGCGCTTCAAGCGCACCACCTCGTCGAGCTGCACCGCCACCGCGGCCTGCCACAGCGCACGCATTTGTTCGGCGATCTCGACGGGAATCTCGGGCAGCGCCAGCTCGGCCAAGCCCGCGCGTACCACGCCTCGATGGCGTTGAGCGTGCGCGACAGCGTGGCGGGGTCGCCGCCGCCCAGGCGCGCGCGCAGCTTGCGCACCGACACCACGCGGCGGAAGCGCGTGGGTCGGTGGCGCCGCGTCGCCGGCCTCGGTCAGCATGGCCAGCACGGTGGCGCGGATCTGGTCGGGTGTGGCGGCAAGGCGGGACATGGGGGCTTCCCATCGTGATTTTGGCACCTATCTTACGCACGTGCTAACGTTAGAGAAGCCATTTCATCATGGAGCTTGAACAGCTAAGACGGATAAATCCAATTATCCGACCAAAAACGGGCCGCGAAGGGCCGTCGGGCCGAGCCAGACGATGGGAACGTAGAAAGACGGCGGGAAAAAGCCCAGTCAGCCAGTGATTGATTTGTTGGGGTTTCAGTGGGGAATCGCCCGGAAACCCGCATGAAATGCTAAGGGTGGCTACCGCAGTAAATTGCGCGGAAATCAAAGGGACCCCTATATCGATCTGGTGGCATCGGCCGTGATTCTGCAGAACACGGTCGACATGATGCGGATCATGCACCCGCACCGCCTGCACAGCGCCCTGGGCTATCTCTCCCCGCGGGAATTTGAAAAGCTACCTGTCGGTGTCATGAATCCGCCGCTACACCGGGCCTACACCGCCCCATCACAAGGAGAAAACCCATCGACATAAAATTCAAATGCAGATTTGTCCGATAAAACGGGGTAACCTCAAAGCCCGAATTCGTTGGACTGCTCCGCGCCAATGGCTCACTGCCTCGCGCTGACCCGAAACGGCCATCAGTATTTACCGAAAGCAGAAGCCCACGCACGTCGTTGCACGTCCGTGAGACTCAAGTCGCCCGCCTACACGCGACGCGGCAGACGCACCTCAAACGCGGTCTCTGCCTGGTCGGACCGCGCCTCGATCGATCCGTGATGGGCCTTGGCAATTTCGCTCGCGATATACAGTCCGAGTCCGAGGCCGTCCGCGTTTTTGTTCTCCTGATCTGGGCCTCTCTTCAGCGGGTCAAAGATCCGCTCCAGCGTCAGCCGGTCAATGGCGGGACCGCTGTTGCTAACCTCGAGACTAACTTCCGCGTCATGACCGGTGACTACAACGCGGACCGGCTTGTCCGGCGCGCCGTACCTTATCGCATTGAGCACCAGATTAGAAAGCAGCTGCTGCAGGCGCAAACCGTCCCAAACACCCTGCACGTTGCCCTTCACCTCAAGCTCGACGCGGCAGGCCGGATGAGCTGTACGCAACTGGTCCACGGTATCGCCAACCACCTCCGCCAGATCGACATCGTCAGGAGCGATGTTGATACCCAAGCCGAGTTTCGTTCGGTTGAAGTCGCACAGATCATCCAGAAGAGAATTCATGCGGGCACCACTTCGAATCAGTCGGGCTGCAGCGTCCGATACCTTCTCCCCGGCGTTCAGCGCCGCCAGATACGAGGCGGCGATCTGGATGGTCTGCAGGGGACTGCGCATATCGTGCCCAAGCATTCCGAGCAACAGGTTGCGCGCCTGCTCTACCTGCGCATCGAAAAAACCCACTGATTCCGCCACTGCCTGATCGATAGCCTCGTTGAACCGGATCATGTCGTCCAGATCCGGGACGACCGACTGACATTCGTCTATCCACAAACGCAGCACGCTGGCGCGCAGCGCCCGGTACTCCGCGACCATCTGGTTGATGTTGAAGCCACCACGCGCCCGCATGAGGGCGTGCGTTTGTGCGGCAGTGTCTGGCGCACCGAGTGGAGTGTGGGCTCGCCCCATTGATTTTTCGCGTTTGAGCGTCACTCGTTTGCGGGGTCGATAAATCCCTGGCCACGGCCTGCAGGATCTCCTGTGCGTGGTCGCGCAGTGCGCGGGAGTCCAGATTGCTTGCGGCTGGCATCAGGGTGCTCGCAAACTCCTCCCAGGCCGCCACAATGCGCCCCATGTCCCGCAGGATGAAGTCAGCTAGTCGCATATCTGCTCCTGAAGAAATTGAGCGAGCCCAAAAGTAGGAACTTAATCCTACGCTGGTTGCCGGCGATTCCGTGAATGACGTTTCGGCACTAACGCCGGGGATCTGGATGGCGATGGGGAATCGACCTCGCGGCAGCAGTCGTAGTTCGTTTCTCCAAGCCACGACAACGCAGGCCACTTATGCCAAGCCCGCATGAAATCGCCGCGCTACTGCTGCTTGGCGACGAGCAGGAGATCGATTGGGCACCTTGTTGGTGCACAAGCTGGACACGATAGAGCATGGCCATGATAGCGCCAATGCCTATCCTCGTCTGACAAGTCAGGGGCATTCCGTGCTCGAAGCGGTGCGAAGAATTCGGTAAGCGCTAGGCCACGGGTTCGGCCACGTGCATCCGTCTGCAGTTTGTCGCGAAGTGCAAGTGGCCGGGGCGCGCAGCCGGTTAGTTTCCAAAGTGCTGGGAGGCCACAGGCGTCGCTTCCGTTGGCGTCGCTCTGAACGACGCCGTACACAGGCGTCGATCTGGAGAGGACATCGAACAGCAGCAAAAGGGGGGCTCTTCAATGTCCTCAGCCTAAGCTTCACGGGGTGCTGCATTCAGCGTAACGCGCCGCTCAAGCATGATCTCCGCCGCCGCGAGAGACACGCCCTCGCCTACCGACGAACGCAAGACCTCCATGTCGGCACCACGCTGATGACTTGGCACTTCCCTTGGAAGCGGCTCCATTTTCGTGGCTGAGCCGTTGGCAGCGTCGGTGGCGATGCACGAAAACCACATGAAGGTTTCTGTTTTCAACAACCATTCCCTCTTCCTCCAAGGTCGAAACTAGCGGAAATCAGAGCGTATTTTCTTCTAACGAAGAAAATTGGAGAATGTCGCTGTCAATTAAACGCTGATTTCTTGGCCGTCGCAAAGAAGTGGCTTCCGAGTGATTTTCTAAGCAAGTTAGGCAGGTGTTTCGGCCGTCACACCTCGCCGCCAGCTGAAACAGGCCGGGATTCGTCCTTCGGCTTGATGATCTCGGCCATCTCCGGGCGCGAGACTTCGACAGTATCATTCACCTCAAGACCTTCGGCATACGTAACCGACTCTTCACCGCGCGCAATATGACAGATCGTGCCTCGCCAGCTGCCCGCGCCTTCTCCCGGACCGCAAAGGCGGATACCAAACGTCACATCCTGATCCAGAACGCGAACGTCCACCAGATCGCCAACCCCAATCTGAATACCGTCAACGACGTATTCTCGGGCGGTCACCGTGACGGGCCGTTGCGTGTAGTCTCTGGCAAATATCGCTCGCATTTTTCGCTCCCGCTGAACATCGCCCCAAGCTGCGGAGACAACAGAGATGTCCACGATAGGAGTGGACGCTTGTTTCCTGCGCTTTGACTGCAATGCATCGAGTTCGTTACGCTGCGACGGCGAGGTTCAGCCCAGCCACAATGACCAGCCCAGCAACCAGCGCCGTGGGATGGGTGGCCGGGTAGGTGAGAAGCGTGGCGCTTCATCGCGGTTAGCGTGCAGAAGACTATGAGTTAAGCATAGGCCTCTGAGCGGAGAACCGCTACGGCACGCCCGGACGCCTTTCGGTCTTTTCTCGGAGCCCGCCTCAGGGCGGGCTCTTTTTTGTCAGACGGCGCTTGATACCGTCACCGCGCACCTAGGCCGAGATGGCTCTATAACCTTCGGGAGGCGGCCATGCCAGGCAAGAATATTCACGTCATGCCCGTAGATGACTGCTGGGCTGTTTGGACTGAGGGCAGGCTCGGCCGGGATACCTTCGACACCCAGGAAGCGGCCTTCGCTGCGGGCACCGAGTGGGCCATTGAGAAGCAGGTCGAGCTATTCATCCACGGCCGCGACGGCCAGATTCGCGAGCGCAATTCGTTCATTCGTTCAGCAACGACCTGCGCGACACCAAGGGCTACGGCTGATCGATATGAGTTGTCGTCCTACATCTATTGCTCAAACGCAGGCCTAGACTCGACTCATAACCTGACTGGAGGCCCCCATGATGCGGCACATACACGTCATGTCGCACCTTGGCATTTGGGACGTCTGTCGGGACGGCAACCGGAATATTCCCTACGCTACGCGAGGTGAAGCAACCAAGGCCGGCTGGGAAGCCGCTTGCGCCGAATCTGTCGATCTCTATGTCCACTGGCTGGATGGGACAATGCATCGATACGACCCCCAGATCCGGGGGAACAATCCAGACGGCGACGAAGAATAGCGCCGCAGGCTACTACTATTGCGAGTCCGCCGCGTCTTTGAAATAGCACCCCATTCTTTTGCCGCTTCGACCAGGCTTGCGCGGCGCGTGATCCTGGCTGACGTAGGTCAGGTGCATCTTTTGTGCTCAAGGCCATCGCTAGCGCCGGCCATATCGGCTCCCAGTACTCAAGGAGAGTCTCAGTAAGTTGCAAGCACCAGCAATATTCCCAGGTGGTCCTTAGCCAGCGCGGTTGCGGCGTCGATTGCTGGCTTCAGGGAGTCGAACTGTGAGTGGCTCCCGAACAAACGGCATTGTCCGCGACCAGGATTTCAAGGAGACCCCGTTCGAGCCGGATCCAGGCGACTCCGCCTGGCTGCGCCGCCCGCCTCGGCAATGAAGAAGGGGCTCCGCTGAATGCGCAGCCCCTTTCTTCCGCGAGTCTTATTCGTGTTATCAACTCGGCACAAATTGCACGCTAGCCCAGCTAATAAAATCCCTCCCCAAACGGTACGTAGTCCGGCTAATTCCGGTTTCCCACAAGAAGCCCGGTTCTTTATTACCTTCAGGCTTATTTGTCATTTCTAGCTTTATCCCGGCATGGCCCCTTTAAGGAATGTCAGCGGTCATTCGCTCTCATCCATCTCATGGGAATGCAAGGGATGACGGCCATACTATCCCTACACTCGCTCTCACGGCTGCTGCTGCGACTTCGTCTTGTTGACTCCAGCAGCCAGCGCTTCATATATCGAACGCTCGTGCGTGACGAAGTCGTTGAATTCCTTCGTCGACATGTAATGGATGGTGAGGCCACGGCTATTCATGAAGTCGACGAAGGACTTCTCCCGAACACCCTTAGCGAACGCGTCATGAAGAGTCTTAACGATTTCGTCCGGCGTTCCCGCTGGCACGCCGATACCACGCCACGTGCCGATCGCCAGGCTGATCCCCTTTTCCTTCAGGGTCGGCACGTCGGGAAACGCTGCACTGCGCTTGTCGGCCATCACTGCGATGATCTTTAGCTTACCTGCCTGAACATAGGTAGCGACCTCCGGCGGACTGGCGACGAAGGCATCGATGTGTCCGCCGAGAACCGCCTGCAATGCAGGGGACGAGCCATTGTATGGGACGTGCAGCAGCTCTATGTTCGCCTTCTTCTCGAACGCCGCGGCGGATAGGTGCCAGATGTTGCCAAAGCCGGAGTTGCCCACGGTTACCTTGCCCCGCCTAGCCTTGGCCTCTGCGATGAACGCATCGAGGGAGTCAAGCTTCGAATTGGCCGGCACCACCAGGCAAGCGGGGTCTTCATTCACAAGAATGACGGGCCGGAAATCATTGGCCGAGAATTTCACCGGCTGAAAGATGGGAAGCGTAAAAATCTCAGAAGTGTACGAACTGAGGTTCAGTCCGTTGGCGGGCTTGCTAGCGGCTTGAATCAGCCCAACTGCGTTGCCTGCGCCTGGCACGTTGAGAACTACGATGGTGCGACCGAGGTGCGGCTTCGTCGCTTCCGCAAGCGCCCTGAATGTAAGGTCGGTTCCTCCGCCCGCAGCGACGGGCACAATGAAGTTGACATGGCCGTCCGGCAACACTGCGGAGGTCTTGCCCTCTGCGCTTGCATCGCTGGCGGGGCTCATAGCAAGCAGCAGCGCCGTTATCAGCGAGGCGACCAGCGGCGACTTGATCCGCCTGCTCGTAGCTTTCCGCTGCGGTGGCTGGCCGCGGCGTCGGGCCAATGACGTAAACAGGGAGGCGATAGTTTGGGGGAAGTTGTTCATGGTTGTCTCCTACTAATATTGTCGCCTACGCTACGCGAGCAGGGCCACGTGACGCGTAAGTTCGCGCATTAACAAAGGCGGGCTGGAAAGCACGGGACAGTCCAATTCAGCGGCCAAGCTGTCCCGTAAAGGGGCTAGAGACGCTTGGGCCAGCACCAGGACGTCGACATCGCGGGATAGCCTGGCGGCGGCATCGTGCACTAAGGCATCGTGCGTGACACGGTCGCCAGCCATGAGCGCCCTGTACGCGTCGGCATCGACGTGCGGATGAATCGCGACCGTTCGGCTCTGCAGTTCGGCATGTGCAAGTAGCAGTGAGGTGCTAGGGGCCACCGTACTCGTTGCCGTACAGAGCAGGCCGATACGCGGGCCGCAGTTGACGGCTTCGGCGGCCATTGGATCGTCGATCTTGAGTATCGGCCGATTCGCCGTCTGACGCGCGATATCAATAGCGGGTGAGGTTGAGGAACAGGTCATCACAACCAGATCAGCGCCGGCGTCGATTGCCAGGTGTACTTGGCTGACGACACGGCGGTGAATCAAAGTAGGCTCACTGCCGCGCAGCAAGTCCTGCAATAGGCTCTCGTTGAGTATATGAAAGCAATCAATGCCAGGCAGTTGCGCCCGCATCAAGCGCTTGAACTCGTCAACGAGAAAGCCAACGGTGTGGACAAAGGCGATCCGCGCAGCCATCGCGCCTCACTGCTTAGTCATGCGCTTGACCAGAGCAGTCGCGGCGCGCGTGATGATCGAGGTATCGGTGGCCACGCCAACGAAGTCGACGCCGTCGGCGATGCGGCGTTCAGCTTCGCTTTCATTCAGGGTAAGGTAGCCGGCCGGCTTTTTTATCTCGCGTAGGCGCCGGAAAGCATCATCGACGGCTGCTTGTACTGTGGGGTGCTGGCCATTACCGAGATGCCCCATTGAGGCCGCGAGATCGGCTGGTCCGATGAATACGGCATCGACGCCCTCGACCGTGGCAATGGCTTCCAGGTTCTCGAGCCCCTCGACAGTTTCGATTTGCACAATGACACACAACTCTTCTTCGGCGCTGCGCAGGTAGTCGGGATTTAGCCCATAAGCTGCGGCGCGCGTGCTGCCTGATACCCCACGCACACCGCGTGGCGGATAGCGCGTATAGCTCACCGCGGTGGCGGCTTCTGCTGCGGATTGGATGCAAGGAAAGAGCAGCGTTTGCGCTCCCGCATCAAGATAGCGCTTCACTAGCACCATATCCAACCACGCGGGCCGCACGATGGGACTAACTTGGAACGCCGACATCGCCTGTAATTGCGCGATCACTTCGGGCATATCGTTGGGCGAATGCTCAGTGTCAAGCAAGATCCAGTCGAACCCGCAGCCCCCTAGCAATTCAGCGAGCATGGAGCTGCCGAGCGTGGAGAACATGCCGATCTGCTGACGTTGGTGTAGTAGTCGCTTAAATCGATTGGAAGGCGTCTTCATGGCAATTTGAATTTGATCGGAATGCGAACATTTGTTGTGGAAATTGGTTGTATTGTTCGATGGTGTACACGACGAAGTCAAGGCGAAGTGCGGACGGTGTTTACCCGGGGCAGACGCCGAGCCGCGCTGCGACGATCATTGCCGTGTTCACAACAAATGTTCGCATTCCGATTCCGCGCAGCCGCACGCAGTTGGCGTCGGGTTGAAACGGGATGCAAAACCACGCAATGGATTCTGCATTCGAAGGACTGGTGGCCGTGGTCACGGGCGGCGGCGCCGGCATAGGTCGTGCGGTGGCCGAGGCGTTGTTGGCGCGCGCTGCGCGCGTCGCCATACTGGACCGCGATCCCGGTGAAGTTCCACACGGAGCGACCGCACTTTGCGCCGATGTGACGGACGACGCAGCGGTAGCGCAAGCCATAGGCGGTTTCGGCGCGTCCCACGGCCGCATCGACATCCTCGTCAACAACGCCGGAGTTAGCTACCCGGCAACTGTCGAGGAAGGGCCGCTTTCCGATTGGCAGCGGCTGTTCGACCTCAACGTGCTCGGCTACGTGCGCACCACGCGCGCAGCCCTTCCCTTCCTGCGCCGGTCACGCCACGCGGCAATTGTCAACATGTCGTCATGTACAGCTAGCACCGGACTGCGCAGGCGCGTCGCGTACTCCGCCACCAAGGGCGCAATTGAGTCGATGACGCGCGCCATGGCGGCCGATCTCCTCCATGAAGGCATCCGGGTCAATGCCGTGAGCCCGGGCACCGTGGACACACCGTTCATCCGGACGCTGATCGCTCAAGCGCCAGACCCCGCTGCGCAAGAGCAGATCTACCACCATCGACAGCCAACAGGTTTAATGCTGCGCGCCGAGGAAGTGGCCGAGGCGGTTCTCTACCTTGCCCATCCAGGCGCTCGATCCACGGTGGGTACGGTGTTGACGCTCGACGGTGGTCTGGCCTCCCTGAGGCTTTTCAGCTCGTGAAAGCATTGCCCATGAATAAAGCCAGCGAAGTGCGCAAGACTGGGACAACGAGGACTATTGCCAAGGCAACCGGGACGCAGGACCACACTGCGGCGCCGTCGCCGGCAAGCAATCCGAAGAACGTCGTCAACTCGGTGATGAAGGCATTCAGCGTGCTACACGCCTTTACACCAGAGATGCCAGCCATGACGGTGAGTGAACTTGCCTCCGCCACGGGAATGGACCGCGGTACAACATTCCGCCTGATCCACACCTTGCTCGCGCTTGGGTACTTGGTGCCCGTCGATGTGCGCCGCTTTCGCCTAGGGCTGAAGTGCCTGGAGCTCGGCTACCAGACCTTGTCGTCGCAAGATCTCTGGTCGCACGCGGCGCCGCTGCTCCAGGCGTGCGTGCCAGACGTCGCGGACGCCGCTTCGCTTGGCATGCTTGACGGAGCAGACGTCGTCTTCCTGCAACGCGCCGACAATAGCCTCGCCCGCCGCAACGTAGACCGCCGGCCGGGTAGCCGCGTTCGTGCCTATGGTGCGGCGCTGGGACATGCCATGCTCGCTTGGCTACCCGCGCACGAGCAAGTGGGAATACTGGAAAGTACGGAGCGCGTGAAGCTGTCCGAGCGAACGCTGACGGACGTCGATGCTCTGCTAAAACGCTTGCACCAAGTGCGCAAGCAAGGGTATGCCGTCTCAGATGGCGAGAACGCCTATGGCTTGCGCACGGTTGCCGTACCGGTGTTCGACGCACAGGGCGCGCCGGTGGCCGGCGTAAGCCTCACCGTCGACGCCGATCGCATGTCGATTGCCGACCTTGTAGCGTCCGGGGTGCCGCGTGCCCGAGCCATCGCTGACGAACTTGCTCAATTTGTCCGCTACTGCGCCGTCCCGCTACAGCGCTGATTTTTCGCGAGGAGAAACACTCTCATGTGGGAACCCCATGTCGGCTATCCCGATCCTGCTGTACAGGTGCTGCACCCGAGCTTCGAACGCTACCGCATAGTGCTGGCAGCAGTAGAGCGCCTGGCCACCGGCTTTCGCTTCACCGAGGGGCCGGTCTGGTTTGGTGACCATCGTTGCCTATTGTTCAGCGATATCCCAAACAACCGGATCATGCGCTGGGATGAGCAGTCCGCCGCAGTCAGCGTCTTCCGATCCCCATCAAACTTCGCAAATGGCAACGCGCGCGACCGCGAGGGCCGCCTAGTAAGCTGCGAGCACGGCATGCGGCGCGTCACGCGCACCGAACACAACGGTTCGATCACGGTATTGGCCGATTCCTATGAAGGAAAGCCGCTCAACTCCCCCAATGATGTAGTGGTGAAGTCCGACGGCACGATCTGGTTCACCGACCCCGCTTTCGGTATTTCGAGCGACTACGAAGGCAACCGCGCCGAGCCCGAATTGCCAACGTACCTTTACCGCCTCGATACACGATCGGGACGGCTTTCTGTGGCCGCCGACGACCTTCTCTCACCAAACGGTTTGGCGTTTTCGCCCGATGAGAAGCGGCTCTACGTCGTGCAAAGTCGCGCAACACCCTATCGCAACATCGTGGTTTACGACGTCGTTGACGACGGCTCGCGCCTTAATCACCAGCGAGCGCTGATTGACTGTGGCCCAGGCATCCCCGATGGGCTGCGCTGCGACGAAGATGGCAATCTCTGGTGCGGCTGGGGCATGGGCGATCCCGAGTTAGACGGCGTAATGGTCTTCTCGCCGCAAGGAGAGCGCATCGGTCGCATCCGACTACCCGAACGTTGCGCGAATCTATGCTTCGGCGGTCGACATCGCAACAGACTGTTCATGTCTGGCAGCCAGTCACTCTATTCGCTGTATGTGAACACCCGTGGTGCCCTCTGATTCGCAGCGGCATACTCAGACAATGTGAAAGCCTTGCTGGAACCGACGGCAGGACGTTTGCCCAATCGAGCGTATGAGGGGCCAGATAGGTCCTCTGCCCATGCTCAACGGGACGACCATCGCCTGATAATCCCGCCCACCGTCGCATTGCGATTTTTAATTCGAGTGACGCTTCTTTGGAGCGGCCGCTGGCTCGAAGTTCTCGGATATCTCGGAAGTGTCGGCTACAGTGCATCGCCGGCAGCTTCTTCGGCCCCCAAGCAATCGGGCTCGTCCCGGGCCATAACCGGACCTTCAACAAGTATCTCTATACCCGAGACGATAGCATTCACTCGGAGCGTTGTTGACTGGTCGTTCAAAAACCTTCACACCGGCGTTGTTGAACAATCGTTCCATAACAGGTGAATGGTGTTGCATGGCTAGGCCAAGAACGTTCGATGAAGACGTTGTTATCGCCTGCGCGGCGGAGGTTTTCGGTCGTATTGGCTACAACGCCTGCTCGGTCGACGACCTGGTGGAGGCCACGGCGTTGCATCGAGGCAGTCTGTACAAGGCATTCGGTTCCAAGCGCGGTCTATTCGAAAAGGTGCTGGACCGAGTCCTTGTCGGCGAATGGTACCGGGACCCGGCCGCACTCGATCTTCTCATCACCGCCCTGCGCGAACTCGCGCCAACCGATCTGCCGATCGCTGCCCGTTGCCGGGACGCCTTGCAGGCTTATGGAGAAGACGCTGCCGAACTGCTCGGCGCGCGTCTGCTCGATCAGCTGCCCACTCACGATCCCAACAAGGAGTAGCAATGCCTCGACTCGAATTAACCGACCGCGAACTTGTTGTCCGTTTGACACCGTGGGAATCGATCTTGTCGCTGCGCCGCGGCTTTCGCGTGCCGCTTACGCAGGTTCGCGGCGCTACCGAAGACAATGGCTTCGGTGCCCGAGCGCTCGGACTGCGCCTTCCGGGCATCTACTTCCCGGGCCTTAAAGTGGACCCCTCGGTCAAGACAGCTTTCAACCGAATTTAAGCTGCATCCATTTCTTCACATGCAGCGGAACAGCGCTGCCCTGATTGTGCGCGGGGAGAATCCCCTGCACAGCGTAGCGGAGCAGGGGATTCTCCCCGCGCACCGCCGAATTTATCGACAATCATTGCCCCGCCGCCCGGCCTCACCTCGTCCTGACCCGCACGCTGTGCCTAGCCGTTTCTGCTCCCGAGTGAGAAAGCAACGGCAGTGGCCGGCCAGGAGCCGACTTTCGATGCGGCGGGATGGCTGACCGCTTCTGTTAAGGATTGTTCGACGCCTGCCCACAGGCGCCACCGCGTCCCACCGCCCTGCAGACGAGAGCAGGCATCAAACAATCCTTAACACTAGCCGCCATCTGGCATCCCCTTTCGAACGATCGATTTTCGTCCATAAGCGGTCGCTCAGGCTTGCCGTGTGTGAGTCAATGCGATCGTTACTCAATCGACAGAAAGCAAACGTCCGCCAATAGCTCGCAGCGTGCTTCTGTCACGACAAAGCAACCCAGTCTCATCTATTGGCCGCGTTGCCTCCAGGCAATCCTCCAACAAGAAGATTGATCACGCGTGTCGTCGCCCGCCGGAGATTGTTGCCGTTCGGTCAACATACTGAACGCCCCCGCGAATCTACTGCCAATCGCCCCTCCTGCCTACACTCCGTTGCAACGATGGTTGCGCAAAGCGTGCGACGGTCGAGGAAGATGTCCGCACAACGAAACGGACCTCGCCTGCCGCATAGTGCGGCTTACCCACCCAATTGACAGGACTACAGAAAATGAGCGAAACAACCCGCAATGTGCAGCCGGTTACCGTCAACCTTGGCAACGCAGGTTCTGGCGAACTCGTTCCCTCCCGCTACGCCGTGCGCGTGGGTGACGTCGACGTCGTGCTGATCAGCGATGGCATTCTGCCGCTTCCGACCACTACCATGTCGACCAACGTGAGCCAATCGGACCGCAACGAATGGTTCGATAGCCACTTCCTGCAACGTGACATGTTCGACTGGGCGCTGAATATCGCGCTCGTGCGCAGCGGCGAACGCCTGATCCTCGTCGATTCGGGCGTCGGTGACGGATTCGAATACTTCTCGCGCGCCGGTCGGTCGGTGATGCGACTGGAATCGGCCGGTATTGATCTGGCTGCGATCACCGATATCGTGATCACGCATATGCACATGGATCATGTCGGTGGGCTGAACGTGGATGGTGTCAAGGCCAAGCTGCGCCCGGACGTACGCATTCACGTAGCGGCCGCGGAAGTCGAATTCTGGAAGAATCCGGACTTCAGCAAGACAGTCATGCCGGAAGCGGTTCCTCCCGCCCTGCGCAAGGCGGCCGACAAGTTCGTGGAACTCTACGGCAAGAACCTCGTGTTGTTCGATCAGACCGTGGAAGTCGCAGCGGGCGTGTCAGCGCGTGTGACGGGTGGACACACCCCTGGGCACTGCGTCGTGGACGTTGCATCGAAGGGCGAGAAGCTGACCTTCGTAGGCGACGCCATCTTCGAAGTCGGCTTCGACAATCCCGGTTGGCAGAATGGCTTCGAGCACGAGCCGGAAGTAGCTGTGGACGTGCGTATCGCGCTGCTTAACGAAGCCGCCGAGACCGGCGCTCTACTGGCCGCAGCGCATGTCGCATTCCCGTCCATCGGTCACATTGCAAAGAACGGTGAGAATTTCCGATTCGTTCCGGTGCAGTGGGATTACTGATTGATACTGGACGAACAACCGTCATCGTATCGATTGCGACGATGATGGCGAGAAACGCGCTGGGGGTTCAAATGACCCGCGGCGGTTTTCTTCCCATTTACGGTAGCGTTGTTGGCCGGCCCCAACAGCCGGGCCGTTTGCAGTCAGCAATGTCAGGTCAGCGCGATCCCACCATCGACGCGCAGGTTCACGCCGGTGATGAAGCTGCCTTCCCCACTGGTCAGCATCAGTGCCGCAGATGCAATCTCGTCGGCACGCCCAAGGCGACCAAGCGGAATGGCACTTGCCACGCCTGCCTCGAAAGCTGGCCTGTCATCCTCGGCAACGCCGAGCTTGGACAGGATCGGCGTATCGACGGGACCTGGGCTGATTACGTTCACCCGAATGCCACGCGCCTTGAACTCGAGCGCCCAGCTCTGCGCAAACGCTTCAATCGCCGCTTTAGTACCTGCATAGACGGCGTGTCCATCGAGTACCTTGGCGCTGGCAATCGAACTAACAAGGAGAACGGAGCCGCCGTCGCGTAACACCGGCACGATCTTCTGCACGCCGAAGAACACACCTCGCGTGTTGGTGGCGAACTGTGCGTCGTATTCGTCGATGTCAACCTGGCCGGACGGCCTGATCTGGTTCATGCCCGCGTTGGCCACGTAGATGTCGGCTCCGCCAAACCGCTCGGTGACCGCCGCCGACACACGATCATGCGTGGACGGATTGGCGATATCGCCTGTCAGGCCAATCGCCCGCGGCCCCAGTTCGGCTACCGTCGCGTCAACGGCGTCACCTCGCCGGCCAACGATGAGCACCTGGGCCCCCTCGTTGACGAACCGCCTTGCCATCGCCAATCCGATACCGCTGTTCCCACCCGTAATGACCGCGACCTTTCCTTCAAGCTTGCTCATCGTGTACCTCGACATTCCTGTTGGATGAGGTTGAAAATCTAAAGGATCCGTCGCAAGCGGGGCAGCCCTACAATGGACGCATTACTTGTGCCAAATTGTCTTCTATGTCGATAGAACGTCTCCATGGCTTTTCAGCCTTTGTCCGTGCGGTGGAAACGGGTTCGTTCACCAGTGCCGCCAGGCTCCTCGGCACTACGCCTTCGGCCATTTCGAAGAGCGTGTCGCGACTTGAAGCCAGGTTAGGTGTGAAGCTCTTTCACCGATCTACCCGCGCCTTCGCATTAACCGACGAAGGGACCGTCTTCTACCGACGCGTCGCGCCGCTGGTACGGGGGCTCGAAGAAGCAAGCGAGGGGTTAGTCGCGCCGTCGGAGATGGCTGTGGCAGGTCATCTTCGCATCAGCATGCCGGGCGATCTGGGCGCCACATTGCTGGCCGCGATCGCGGCGAAACTGATGCCGCGCCATCCGCGTCTGTCGCTGGACGTCAGCTTCAGCGACCAGCACGCCGATCTGATCCGCGAGGGGTTCGACCTGGCCTTTCGCGCCGGTCACGCACCTGACAGCGGCCTGCATGCACGGCACCTGACAAACCTTCCTCTGGTGCTCGTGGCGTCGCCTGCGTACCTGGAAAGTTACGGGGAGCCTCGCACGGCGGCGGACCTGCTGCACCATCGCCATGTGCGTTATCGGCTGGCCGGACAAGTCATGCCAGTCGCGCTTGCCGACGGCACGCGGCTGCAGACAAAGGGATCGTTCGATGCCGACAATGGCGCTGCGATGCGCACGGCAGCGCTCAACGGCCTGGGTATCGCGCAGCTGCTGCAGGTCGCCGTGCAGGCTGACCTCGATGCTGGCCGGCTGCAGCGCGTAGTGCCCGCCTTGGCGCTACCCGCGGTACCGCTGCAGGTGCTGCACGGATTCGGTCGACGTATCCCAGCGCGCGCAAGCGTACTGGTGGACTTTGTCGCAGCGGAGCTTGCCGGCCAGGCCGAACGCTGGACAAACGCTGCCCGTCAATAGGCAGCCATTAATTGGGGGTATGTCTGCTGGGAAGACCTAGTCGCGCTGCCCGGGGCTGCCATGGCAAAGTGCGACGGCATGATAGTTGTTAGTCTAGAAAGCCCGGCATGGCGTAACAAGAAACAACGGCGGGAAGCCACGTTTCCGCGCACGCACCAGTCTCCGTGCCATCCAGACAACAAGAAAAGAACCGACGCCCCCGGAGGTGGGAGCCGCCGGCAAGCGGGACCGAACAAGGATCGATACGTGTTACGCGTACTGAATATCAGGATCGCCGGCGGCCAGTGCCTGCACGCGATCGGGGGCTGGCGGGTAGATCCACTGGAGATCTGTGCGCGACCTCGTGTCCGTAGTCGGCTTCCACCATCGCCAAGGCCAGGTCGATGCCGGTGGTCACGCCGGCCGACGTCCAGAGGTTCTGCTGCTGCACGAAGATCGCGTCGGGATCGAGGTCCAGCGCCTGCAGAGCATTCGCACCAATTGGTGCAAAGCGGTCATCGAGGCCGTACCGCCCTGCCCCTCCGATGACGACGACTTCTCCGTCGGCGAGGTCGGTGGTACCAACCGTTCCGCGAGACATACCCCGGCATTATCTAAACTCCCGTCGACCGCTCGCTCACCAACACCACTTTTAGGGGTCATCGTACCTTTCGTGCAAAAAGTGGCGGTGATCAGCCGGAGAGCCGCCTGCAGCATGGCTTTGCTCCTTCCCGCCTTTCGCACGACCAGCGATATTGCAACCGCTTGATTCGTAAATCGTAAATTCTTTGGGGATCAGACCGCCAGATTTCACACGAAAGGTACGATCACCCTGCAAGCCAACTGTGCACCGCACGTGGGACAAACGCTGGTCCGGGCAACGGCCTCGGCAACCTGTGCCGCGACCATAGTCCGCTGCAGCCGCCCAACAATGATTTCGCCTCCTCCAGATGCAGACCCAGCGAGCCCACATCAAGGCCGCCTCTCTCGAACTGGGCTATTTCGGTGATGGTGGCTGGCTCGCCTCCCTCATCGTGCCCTACAAGTTGCAAGCTGATACGCATGGCCGCCATCCTCCCGTGGAAGCTGCAGCGGCCAGTCTACCCCTCGAGCCCTCGCAACCGATCATTGACGATCTGACGGTCAAAGCGAGGATCCAGCCAAGTCAGCCACCGGTCGAGTTCATCGCGTAAGTCTTCCAGCATGATAGGATCCTCGCGCAGCGACTCGATCCAATCGAGGAACTCGTATTCACTGTGTTCGTCTCTGGCTTCCATATACCTCTCGATCCCGCCAATGTCCTCGGGCGGGCATGGCCCGCAACCCGCCACACAACGCGGCAACTGGCCAGGCTGTTGCCGCAGCATACGCCGCTCCATGCGTATCGCGTGGCGCCACCACGCGTTGAAGTCATACACGTAGACGAAGCCTTCGTGTTCGCGGAGATGAAACGCGGTCAGCGGCAGTTTGTTCGCGACTGTGCAGAACTGCAAGACGCCCTCATGCGCTTCGCCGTAACGCCTGCCACGAATGCTGAACGTGTGCAGATGTTCGTCGGCCCAGCCCATGACGACCTGGATGACATGGTGCAATTGTCCGAGCGTCAAATGCTCGGGAACGAGTACGCGTCGCCAAATCGGCGGGCTCAGGCCGCGCAGTGCAATTCGAAGTTGAAGGACGGAGGTCGCCGGCCCAGGATCGGAAGCCGTGCGTGCATTGTAGGTACCTCATTGGCCGCTCGGCAGCGGTCCGGTCGTCTGCCCCCATTTTGGCGCAAGTTCCTGCTTTCTGCGCTACGCTTTGTGAACCGAACTGAAATCGGCGATGAATCAAAGAATCGGCCTAACGCACAAGCGGGGGTTTTGCTGCTGGACGAGAGGTGGCGTTGAGGATCAGGACAGATCCCTCGACACAATTTTCCAGTCTCCACGTGGCCGGCAAGGAAATTAGCTGTGGAATCATTGTATTCAGGGGCTGGTCGAGCAATGGTTGTTGTGTGAAGGCTCGATCCCTCGTTAGGCTGCTTGTCATATCCTGACCGCCAACGAACTGGACGAGTGTATTGATGCCTTTTAACACGTTCCCGGTGGCGTTCTGCGAATCAAGTTTGATGCCGGAGACTAGGAAGGTGGTTTGGCCGACATGAATTCTATCCCTCGGTGTCGACGGCAGATCGATGACAGTGCGCGCCTCCATATCGAAGTTTAGCGAGAACTCCGGCTCGGCCCAGGAACCGAGGGGGCAGCTAAACGAGCTGAAGCAGTTGCTGCGCAATCAGGTCAACCCCAGGATGTCGGAAGGCGTCAGTATCCGATCAGATGCACGCATGCAACTGACTACGATCTGCAATGCCCGGACGGAGATTCTCCAGGCTTGCGGTAATCGGGTAACACTACGAGTAAAACTGCCGAAAAATCTATTCCTCTTCCACATGACGACACCAACAGTGCGAGCTCAGTTGCGAACAATGATTGCGTATCGCGCTCGTCAGCATTCGCGCTGTTCTCGGAAGACTGTTCCCGCGCATCCGGTTGCCAAATCGGTACGCACGTCGAAGCTCTGCGGGCAGATCCGAGCATGTTGCAACCGCGCAGCGAACAAAATCGCACTTGAGAGAGCGTTCCCTCTCAAGTAGCCCCGCTGGTGGCTTTCGACCGAGCTTGATAAGCACAACGTTATCGGACCTTATTTTCGTTCCCCAGGGACCCCGCCTTCGCGTCGATGGTACGACCGGCCGTGGCGGGCTAACCGCCCTGCCTTCTTAAGGCCCGCGCACATCGGACTGATGTGTTACTGGCGAAAACTGCATACGCGCAATTGTCACAGCCGGCCGTGCTTCGCTCGGTCGTCGCTTGCCGGCTACCGTCGCAGTAAACTGTTACCGGATGGACAAGCGCGTAGCGCGGGCGTAGGGTGCTCTGCCGCGGGACGGGACCGTTGCCGGCGCACGTATCGGTAAGCGGCCGTCAGCTGGCCGCCTTTAACATCGTAATATGAGCGTTCTCTCCCTTCAATTGGAAGTACCGCGATGCAAGTACTGGTTGACGCAGACGCCTGCCCGGTTGTCATCAAGGAAATGTTGTATCGGGCCGCGCAACGTGTCGAAGTGTGCGTCACGCTGGTAGCGAACAAGTATATGCGGACGCCGCCTTCCCGCTTTATCAACGCACTGCAAGTGCCGGCGGGCTTCGACGCCGCCGATGACCGTATCATCGAATTGCTGGGCAGCGGTGACCTCGTCATTACAGGGGACATACCCCTTGCTGCCGCTGCCCTCGGCAAGGGTGCTTACGTGCTCGACCCGCGAGGAATCTGGTTTAGCCGTGAGAATGTCCAGGAGCGCCTAACAATGCGTGAGGTGATGGACCAGCTCCGCGGCTCAGGCGTTGATACCGGCGGTCCGGCACCGTACACTCCTCAGGATGGCAAGGCGTTCGCTGCACAATTGGACCGATTCCTGGCACGCCATGCACCGCCGCGTACGCTTGCCTGAAGCGTGCTAGCCACAGAAATCAATAGTGGACCCGCTCTGATGACGTCGCTCTGCCAGTCGCTTCCCGGCCAGCAACGGAAACTGGCTTACGGCTTCACACGGACATTCGACCGTCGACTCCACGCAGATAGCGGGCTTCCAATTACGAAACAGGGCTGGGCCGTTCTCGGCCCAGCGCACTAACGCCGAAGATACTCCTGATTGCCGCAGACCCAGCCCAAATGAAGTGCGACGCCCTCGTGCTCGCACGCCTGATAGCTCTGGTTTGGCTTGGTTAGTGCCATGGCGAAGCCCGCTTGTGGACGTACCCTCGATGGGGGGTAGGATCCTCGCGCAGGCCCGCACACTTCAGGAGAACTCATGTTTGACCACGTCAAATTCGGTGTCAGCGACTATGCAGCGAGCAAAGCGTTCTTCCTCAAGGCACTCGAACCGCTCGGCGTAGCTGTTGTCTCGGAGGGACCGCCGACGTACGGTGTCGAGCTTAGCGCAAAGGGTAAGACTTCATTGTGCCTGTACCAAACTGGGGAGAAGCCAGCGCATCTTCACCTGGCGTTCACGGCCGAGAATCGCCAGCAGGTCGAAGCTTTCTATCGCGCGGCTCTGGAGGCGGGTGGCAAAGACAATGGTGCGCCCGGTATGCGACCGCACTACGAAGCGAACTACTATGCAGCTTTCGTCATTGGTCCGGACGGTCACAACATCGAAGTGGTTTGCCACGAACCCGGAGCCCTGACGTAATGTATCCCGCAGAACCTGCGGGATAAGTTGGACTGCGATGGGGCAGAAGCCCCCCAATGTTGGCAGCTCACGAGATCGGCGCCGCTTTCCACGAAATCGATCGGCAGTCCGCCGTGTCGAACTTCCGCCAGATCACCGACGCATCCGCAACAGATCAGCGTAAGAGACCAGCTTGCGTTTCTCATTAGCAAGCGTCTTTCGTTTGGCCGCCGAGCGAGTTGGTTGGCCGCGCTCGAACTTGGCGGCGGCGCGTACGTCCTCCCGCGTGTAGGTCCGCGCGGCCTTGGCTTCCGCCTTCAGGCGTTCAGCCTCTAGCCGCGCAGCAGTGCGCTGGTCTGGTCGCTACAGAAGTAGACCCATTGCGGAGCGTGCCTCCGCCAGAGCGCCGCGGCCGGGCAGCAAGAACGCGGACTCACCCACGCCGCGCGGCGCGGGACTATCGCGCCGCAGTCGATTCGCGTTCGAACTCGCGGATCACCGGGTTGCCAAGGATGGCATCCCTTCCCGCTTCGATCAGGCGATCGACGTCCCTCTCGGGCAGTCGAAGTCTGGTCGGCAGATCGTTCAGACTTACAGCACGCTCCTTGTCGAGGGCCTCAAACGAGATCCGCGTGACGAAGAATTCGACTTCGTCGCACCGCCAGCCTGGGAGGCGTGCAGCGATTTCCTGCTGCCGAGAATGCGGCATCCCACACCGATACGCCACGAGGTCGTCGCGCCACTGCTGCATCATGGGAACGAAGGCGTCATAGCTCATTCGAACGTTGGTCGCCATTGCCGCGTCGATGGCTGCGCTTGCGACTTCGATTCCGGATGGGCCAGCCTGGCTTTGGTTCCAATCGCCACGCGGACCCTGACCCGCGTCAACAACGATGAAAAGCAGCCGCCGCACCTTGATCGCGTCGTTCTCGCTCATGGGACCGTAAGCCGTGCCCAGGAGCAGGCGAGATTGCAGAATGGTAGCCAGGCCGTAGTTGTCGGTCACCCCGCCGTCTACCAGCTTGATGTACTTTCCTTTCGAAGTGTCCCGGTGACCGCGAACGGCGGTTGCCAGCGCGCCAAGCAGCAGCGATTGCCCGGGCCTCTGGGCGTGGTCAAGGTTCGGCAGCGGTGTACTGCAAGCCTCGGGATATTTTTGAAGGACGATCGGTGCGAAGAAGAGCGGGACCGCCATGGATGCGGCGACGGCTTCGGAAACGGGAAAGCTCGCGAGATCACTACATAGCGCATCGAATGCCAGCTGGCTGAACGGGAACGCGACCCGGTAGTAGACGTTCGTGGCGTTGATCCAGACGAGCGGCTTGCCGCGGCGGAACATGTCGGCGTACGTCGCTCCCTTGAACACATCTTCGTCGAGCCATGTCTGGAGATCTTCCCGATCGTTAAGGCCCCCCGCGAAGAGGCGCGCAAGGTTGACCGGATTCAGGAGACTGAACCGAAGTCCCACCTCTCCGTCCTTCAAGAGCACTGATCGAAAGGTCGCCAGGCTGGCCTTGCCGTGCAGACCGTAATACGCAGCGGTGATGGAGCCTCCGGACACGCTACTAATGAATGCGACGTCCTCGAGCAGGGACGCGCCCCCAGGACCTCTCATGGCGTCGAGCCCCTGCAGCGCGCCGAAGGCGAAGGCTGCGGCTCGCGTGCCACCGCCAGAGAACGACATGGCAACGGTTGTCTGGCCGCCGACGTCAGTGGGTTCGCGCATGGCCGCGGATGCGCTGCCCGCCGCGGCCTGAGGCAGATTGCGCGGAGCATTGTGAGGAAGCGACCCGCAGGCACTGAGTCCCGCAAGTAGAAGCAGCATCAGAGTGCGGCAGGCCCTGCCGCAGGCGAGTCGCTCTCTCCCTGCCCCGCCCATTCGCCAAGGCAGACTCTCTTGCGGCGAAGAGTATGGTCATGTCGAAACTTCCACATTGGACTAGGTCAGGAACGTGCTCGGCGTGGTGATGGCCCGCAGGAAGTGAAGGTCGAGTTTCGTGCCGCCAGGATCCGGTGTGTCCGGGTCCCTCGGAATATTACGGCATCTCCATGGGGGCTGCACGACCCGCAGATAGCGCCTGAGCATCTTCGGGAGAAAGTTGGAGGGCGGACGAAGTCGATCAGGTACTGAATGCCAACTTGACCGACCTTGGTTGGTTCGCTTGGTGCCACGCCGCTAGCGGTCATTTTCAATCTCCTCCAAGTTATTGGAGCCGCCACAGGCGGAATGGGTCTATTCGAGGTGAATGTGCCTCCCGGCGCGGATGTTCGACCGCCGCATTGCCACACACTTACCTCGAGACGAACTTCCGCGTCATGACCGGTTACTACAACGTGGATCGGCTTGTCCGACGCGCCGTACATTATCGCATTGAGCACCAGATTAGAAAGCAGTTGCTGCAGCGCAAACCGTCCCAAACACCCTGAACATTGCCCTTCACCTCAAGATCGATGCGGCGGTCCGGTGCTCTGCACGCAACTGGTCCACGGTATGAGGAATAGCGGTCCCGCCATTGACCCGCTGAGTAGAGGCCCAGATCAGGAGAACAAAAACACGGGCGGACTCGGACTCGGGCTGTTTATCGCGAGCGAAATTGCCAAGGCCCATCAATGATCGATCGACGCGAGGTCTGACCAGACAGAAACTGCGTTTGACGTGCATCTGCCGCGTCCCGCGTAGCGGACGATTTGTGCCTGGACGGACGTGCAATGGCGTGTGTGCGGGTATAGGAAGCGGCAGCGAGTGCAGAAGTAAGAGCAACAAGCAGAAACCTTTCGATGCCCGGTCTTGGGGTCTCGACGCGCTTAACTCCGAATGATACGTGTCGCGCGCCTGTTTTTATTGAACGCGCTACTTCGGTGTGAACAGCGCCGCATGGACAGCAGCGCGCTCTGCCGACTTTGCTCCGTAGCGGTGCCGTGCCGCGGCTACCTCGTCGCGGTGTCCAAGGCCCACTGTACAGCATCTGCAACGGCTCCATCAGGCTGCGGCCGAGGTCCGTCAACTCATAATCCACGCGCGGCGGAATCGTCGTGTACATGGTCCGGCTGACCAGGCCATCCTGCTCCAGTGCCTTGACGGCAGCCTCAACATGCGCTGCGAAATGCTGCCCACCTGGGCGCCGGAGTTCGCTGTATCGCAGCGTACCTTCGCGCAGCGTGCCCACTACCATGACCGTTCACTTGTCGCCAATGCGGGCCAGCATGTCTACGAACGAAGCGCTGACCGAGGGTTCATGGCCGCGAACTCGACAGCCGCGGGGGGCCACCGGCGAGCAGTTCGGGTTGCGGCCTAATTGCCGTCGGAGTGGTGCCATACCTCGTTGCCGCGGTGGCGGGCCCACGATGGCGTTGCGATTCAGGCGGTCGTAAGCCAGCTTGGTTCCACGCTGTCCTGCGTTCGAAGAATTGACTCTTGATTCAAATTTTTTGATGAACTGATTCTCCTAATTTACCCGATCAACACAGACTTACCGCCTATCATTCAACCCGTCGTTGAGAAAACATTGTTCGATTTTATTGATCGACTACCTGGCAAACTTTGACGTGGAGCACAAACTATCATGACCTCGACTCTTTCCCGCCTCTACCCCATCGGCCGCGCTTTTCTTGGCGCAATCTTCCTGATTTCAGGGGCACTCAAGATTGGCAGTTTCGCGGGCACTGCTGCTTGGATGGCTAGCGCCGGATTGCCGCTGGCCAGTCTGTTGCTCGTGCTGACCATAATGATTGAAATTGGCGGCGGCCTGACTCTGATCACCGGCTGGCAATCCCGATGGGGGGCGTTGGCTCTGGCTGTGTTCCTCGTGCCCGTGACGCTAGTCTTTCATGGCTTCTGGAGCGCGGATGCGGCAAACTTCCAAAACCAGCTCAACCACTTCCTGAAGAACATCTCGATTCTGGGCGGCATGTTGGTCGTGTTCTCGCTGGAAACATTGCGCGAGCAACCTAAGAGCTTGTAACAGAGGCCGATGCAAGGGACGCGAGTGCGTGCCTTGCAAAGCTGTCCGTAGCCATTCACCACTTCCGTCGCACGAATCCGGCCTGCCCCCTATGTGGCATGGAAAAATGGCACGATTCCGAAACCTTTGAATATTGCGACCCCAACTCCACGGCTTATGGTGGCAATGTGATGCGAGGCAGACACACGAACCTTTAAGGCGTCCCCGTGGCAAAATCGCTTCGCTCGGCCGTCGTGACCAGCTGGTACGTACGACAGTTGCGGAGGCATTATGACTGACGCATCCGGTCCAGAAACACACCAAAGGCGGTTACCGACTTGAGAGCGGAACACGGCAGATGAACTCATTGTTTTCCTTTGGCACTGAGACGAGCGTTGGCTTCCAGGTCGCGTGGGAGGACGGCGATCGCGTTGTCGGTCGAGGCTGGCGCCTCGGCCCAGACGGCGAACCGAAGGCCGTGCTGGCCGTGTGGCCCGCAGCCGAGCATCCGCTGCCCTCTAGCCTCGCTCGCCTCGCACACGAATACGGCTTGAAGGGTGAGCTGGACGGCAGCTGGGCGGTGCGGCCGCTAGAGCTTGTGCGGGAACATGGTCGGACTGTTTTGCTGCTTGAGGACCCCGGCGGCGAGCCGCTTCCCGCGCTACTGGGCGCCCCTATGGAGGCGGGCCGTTTCTTGCGTCTGGCCATCAGCATCACCGCAGGCCTGGACCAGCTTCACCAGCGGGGTCTTATACACAAGGATCTCAAGCCGGCCCATATCCTGGTGAACGAGGCCCTTATCGAGGTGCGGCTCACGGGCTTCGGCATTGCCTCGCGCCTCTCGCGCGAGCGCCAGGCACTGGCGCCACCGGAAGAGATCGCCGGGACGCTGGCCTACATGGCCCCAGAGCAGACAGGACGGATGAACCGGTCAATCGACGCGCGGAGCGACCTCTATTCGCTCGGCGTCACACTCTATCAAATGCTCACGGGCGCGCTACCCTTTGCCACCGACGACCCGATGGACCTGTTGCACAGCCATCTCGCCCGGCAGCCAGTGCCGCCGGCGGAACGGGTACCATCGATCCCCGCCTTGCTTTCCGCCATAGTGATGAAGCTACTCTCCAAGACGGCGGAGGAGCGCTACCAGACGGCAGCCGGGCTGGAGGCCGATCTACGGCGCAGTTTGGCCGCATGGGAAAGCCAGGGAAGCATTGACACCTTCCCGCTCGGCGAGCACGACCTGCCTGATCGCCCATTGATTCCGGAGCGGCTCTATGGACGGGAGCGCGAGATTGAGACCTTGCTCGCTGCCTTCGATAGGGTGGTGACCCAGGGCACGCCAGAGATTGTCCTGGTCTCCGGCTACGCCGGTATCGGGAAGACCTCGGCCGTGCTTGCGTTGCGCAGCGCACTGGCTCTCAGGAATGGCCTCTTTGCCTCGGGCAAGTTCGATCAGTACAAGCGAGACATCCCGTATGCGACGTTGGCACAGGCTTTCCAGAATCTGATCCGCCCACTACTGGGCAAGAGCGAGGCCGACTTGGCGCCCTGGCGCGCCGCACTGGCGGAGGCGCTGGGCCCGAATGGCGGCCTCATGGTGCCGCTCATACCCGAGCTCGGGCTGATTCTGGGGCCGCAGGCGCCGGTGCCGGAGCTGCCGCCGCGCGACGAACAGCACCGATTCCAGATGGTTTTCCAGCGCCTGCTTGCCGTCTTTGCCCAACCCGCGCATCCGCTGGTACTCTTTCTCGACGACCTGCAGTGGCTGGATGCGGCAACACTTGATCTGCTCGAGTATCTGGCGACCCAGCCGGAGGTACGCCACGTGCTACTTATCGGAGCCTATCGGAATAACGACGTCAAGCCCGGACATCCGTTGCTACTGCGATTGTCGGCAATCCGCCAGGCCGGGGGGCGGGTAAATGACATCGCACTTTCCCCCCTTGGGTTCGAGGATGTAAGCAGACTCATCGTCGATGCCTTGCGTTGCGCACCTGGGGACGCCGCACCTCTGGCCCGCCTGGTGCAGGAGAAGACTGGCGGTAACCCATTTTTCGCCATCCAGTTCCTCACCGCCCTGACCGAAGAGGGGCTGCTCGTTTTCGATCATCGTGGCGCGCGCTGGTCTTGGGACCTTGAGCAGATTCGGGCCAAGGGCTTCACCGACAATGTGGTCGATCTCATGCTCGCCAAGCTGAGGCGCCTTCCCGCGGCGACCCGTAACGCCCTGAAGCAGTTGGCGTGTCTCGGCAATGACGCGGCGATCGCTACCCTGGCCATGGTCCAGGATGCCAGCGAGGCGGAGCTGGACGCGGCTCTGTGGCCGGCGGTACGCGCCGGACTTGTGTTGCGTTTGGGAAATATCTACCGATTCCTGCACGATCGTATCCAGGAGGCGGCCTACGCGCTGATTCCTGAAGGCGCGCGGCCGGCAGTGCACCTCGCTATTGGCAGACGGCTCGCTGCGGGCACGCCGCCTGAGGCAATAGCGGAGCGTGCCTTCGAGATCGTCGGCCAGCTCAACCGCGGCACCGACCTCATCACCGCGGCCGAGGAGCGGGAGCAAGTGGCTGAGCTGAATCTGCTCGCCGGCCAGCGCGCCAAGGCGTCCACGGCCTACACCTCGGCGCTGACCTATCTCACCGCCGGTGCAGCGCTCGTGCAGGGGGACGCCTGGAATCACCGGCCCAAGTTTGCTTTCGCGTTCGAGTTCCACCTCGCCGAATGCGAATTTCTGACCGGCGCGTCGGCCGCAGCGGACGCGCGCCTGGCCGAGCTTGCGTGCCGTGCCGCCAGCCTCCCCGATCTGGCCTCCGTCACCCAGCTGCGGCTGGAGCTGTTTCTGGCCCTAGGCCAGCGCGAGCGCGCCGTCGAGGTGGGCCTCGACTACCTGTACCGCGCCGGCGTCCAGTGTTCGGCACACCCGACAAATGAGGAGGTTCTGCAGGAATACGATCGGATGTGGCGGCAACTTGGCGACCGCCCAATCGAGGCGCTGCTCGACCTGCCGAGGATGACCAATGCGGTCGCGTGCGAGACCATGGATGTCCTGACCGCGCTGATGCTGCCGGCCTGGTACACCGACGTGAACCTGGGCTCCCTCATCATCGGGCGGATGGCAAACCTCAGCCTCGAGCATGGCAACAGCGACGCGTCGTGTCTCGCCTATACCTGGCTCGGCATGCTCCTGGGGCCTCGGTCCGGCGACTACAAGGCGGCATTCCGCTTCGGACAGCTCGGCCTGAATCTGGTCGAGCAGCGCGGGCTAGACCGCTTCAGGGCCCGCGTCTACCAGGCTTTCGGCGGCCACGTGATGCAATGGACGCAACCCATCCGTGCCGCACGCAGCCTGGTGCGGCGCGCTTTCGACGTGGCCAGCAAGCTTGGTGACCTTACCTACGCGTCCTTCGCGCGCAACAACCTTATTACGCAGTTGCTCGCCTGCGGCGATCCGCTTGCCGAGGTGCAGAATGAAGCTGAGGCCACGATCGGCTTCGCGCGCCGGGCGAGCTTCGGTCTCGCCGTCGACCGGGTCACCCCACAGCTCCAGCTAGCGCGAACTCTGCGCGGACTGACCCCGGTGTTCGGCGTCTTCGATGATGATGATTTCAACGAGGGGCAGTTTGAGCGGTATCTGGATGAGGCTCCGGGCCCCGCCCTCGCCGCTTGCTGGTACTGGATCCGAAAACTGCAGGCACGCTTCCTCGCCGACGACCACGCCGCCGCCATAACGGCGGCGGACAGGGCAGAAGGTCTCCTCTGGACGTCGCCATCGTTCTTCGAGCAGGCGGAATACCACTTCTACGCAGCGTTGGCGCGGGCCGCATGCTGCGGCACGGCCGCCGCGCCAGAACGGACGCGGCACCTGGCGGCATTGGCCGCACATCATCGCCAGCTCCTTGTCTGGTCCGAGCATTGTCCGGGGAATTTCGAGAACAGAGCCGCATTGGTTGGCGCGGAAATCGCCCGCCTCGATGGGCGCGAAGTTGATGCAATGGGCCTCTACGAGCAGGCCATCCGCTCCGCGCAGGACAACAATTTCATCCATAACCAGGCACTCGCCAACGAGTTGGCCGCGCGATTCTATGCTGAGCGTGGCTTTGAAAAGGTTGCCCGCGTGTATTTGCAGGATGCCCGCCATGGCTATCTCCGCTGGGGCGCCGGCGGCAAGGTGCGGCAACTCGATGCGTTGTATCGGCCCCTCTGGGGGGAAGAGCGAGCACCCGCACCAACGACGACGATCGGGGCGCCGGTCGAACACCTAGACCTCGCCACCGTGATTGCCGTGTCGCAAGCTGTGTCCGGCGAGATCGTCCTGGACAAATTACTCGACACACTCATGCGCACCGCGATTGAACAGGCCGGCGCGGAACGGGGACTGCTGATCCTGCCCCGAGGGTCCGAGCAGCGCATCGCAGCAGAGGCTACGACCGGTGGCGATATTGTCACAGTGCAGCTCCGCGACGAGAGCGTGACTGCGACTGCGCTGCCGGCATCGGTGCTCCACTATGTCCTGCGCACCCGCGAGAGCATCATTCTCGACAATGCCGCGACACAGAAGCCATTTTCCGACGATCCGTACACTCTGCAGCATCATGCCCGATCCATTCTCTGCCTGCCATTGATTACGCAGACCAAGCTCGTCGGTGTGCTCTACCTCGAGAACAACCTCGCGCCACGCGTCTTCGTGCCAAGCCGCACCACCGTGCTGAAGATGCTCGCCTCGCAGGCGGCGACTGCGCTGGAGATTACTTGTTTGTACCGGGATCTCGCACAACGCGAAGCGAAGATCCAGCGCTTGGTCGAGGCCAACATCATTGGGATCTGCATCTGGCACCTGGACGGCCGAATTCTCGAGGCCAATGACGCGTTCCTCCGCATGCTGGGCTACGACCGCGAGGACCTCGCCTCGGCCCCCTTGCGCTGGACGGACCTGACGCCCCCGGACTGGCGCGAGCGTGACGCACGGTTGCTCCAGGATCTCCGGATCAGCGGGACCTTGCCGCCGTTCGAAAAAGAGTTCTTTCGCAAGGATGGAAGCCGCGTGCTCGTCCTGCTAGGGTGCGCGACATTCGAAGCGGGTGGCGACCAAGGTGTCTCCTACATACTTGATCTAACCGAGCGCAAGCGCGCCGAGGAGGCGCTGCACCAGGCACAGGCCGAACTGGCACACGTTACCCGCGTGACGACGTTGAACGCGCTGACCGCCTCGATCGCTCACGAGGTCAACCAGCCGCTGACCGCCATCGTCACCAACGCCAATGCGGCCCTGCGCTGGCTCGCTCGCCAGCCGCCCGATCTCGCCGAGGTGCGAGAGACGTTGGGGAGCATCGTTCAGGATGGCCATCGGGCTGGCGCAGTGATTGGAGGCATGCGTGCGCTGCTTAAGAAGACGGCCGCCGTCACGGCGTGCCTTGACATGAACACCCTTATCGAAGACACGATTGCCCTCATCCAGGGAGAGGTAGGCCGCCATCATGTCCTGCTCCAGACGGAGCTGGCGCCTAACCTGCCGCCGGTTGTGGGTGACCGGGTTCAGTTGCAGCAGGTGCTCCTGAACCTGATGATGAATAGCATCGAGGCAATGAAAGAGGTGGCAGAGCGGCCGCGGGAACTGCTGATTCGGTCGCGCCTCGACGCATCGGGGGCTGTGCTGGTTGCCGTTCAGGATGCCGGCATCGGGCTGGAGTCGCAAGATCTGGAGCGGGTTTTCCAGACCTTCTTCACTACCAAGGCGGAGGGTCTGGGCATGGGCCTGGCGATCTGCCGGTTGATCGTCGAGGCACACGGAGGGCGGCTGTGGGCGAACCCCAATGTGCCTTGCGGGGCCGTGTTTCAGTTCACCCTGCCGCCTCAGGACTAGATTCCTCCCGCCGACCGCGGGGGGCTACAGGGACTCAATGCGGCGCCTCGCAAATGCCGAGTTGCTGTGCCATCAATACAAGCTCGGCAAAGGTGCGCGCCTTCATCTTGCGCATGGCCTGGCCGCGATGAATTTTCACGGTAACCTCGCTGATACTTAGCTCGCTGGCGATCTGCTTGTTCAGCAGACCCGCCGCCACCATGCGCATGACCTCGGCCTCGCGCGGCGTCAGGCTCTGGTAGCTGGCTCGCAGTTCATCCAGCTTACGCATGCCATGGCGGCGATGCTGATCCTTTTGCAAGGCGGCCGCCACGGCATCGAGCAGGTCCTGCTCACGGAATGGCTTCGCCAAAAAATCCTCAGCACCAGCCTTCATAGCCGCAACGGTCATGGCGATGTCGCCGTAGCCAGTCATGAAAATGATCGGGATCTGGATGCCCATTTGGGTAAGCCGTGTCTGCAAGTCGAGGCCGCTCTGGCCGCGGAGCCTGACATCGAGCAAAAGGCAAGTGGGTGCGTCCGGAAACGCAAACGCGAGCAGTTCCGCGGCCGACGCGAACAGAGCGACCCGCATCCCGACCGATCGGAACAGATTCTCCAACGCGCTGCGAAGCACCGCGTCGTCATCAACGATCAGCACCATCGCTTCGTCAATCGCACTGTTGTCCGCAGTTACGAAGCTGTCGACTGTCACAGTCTCTTCTCCAGTGCACCCATCGGCGCGCGAGGTTAGGACAGGCCCATCCACGCCCAATGTGGCATGACCCAAAAAAATCTTCCATTGCATCACACGGCTGAGAATCTGAACACTTATACCATGTGGTTAGTCCAGCGTTGCTCTTGCAGACGGCACCGGCCAGCCCACATGTAGGCCACCGCACATCAAGGTCGCACGCAGCCGTCCCCTCCCCACGCGATAAGTTCTGGCGAAGCCATCCCCCGTTGCTGTAGCACCGCTAGCGGCGTCGTGATGAAACCAAGGCAGCGGACGATTAACACGAATCGACAATGGCCACAGCCGAGAGCACGGACTATTCTTGCTTCAGGTTGCGATTTGGTCATTTGCGCCTATCGCGGCCCGTTTTCAACGCCGCCAGACACGGCCCTGTCGAGGCGCAAGCCGTCGCAACAGCCAATTCTTCCCCACTTAGGAGCGATACGATGTCCAACCCCAAGCTTGAAGTCCTGACCCCGCAGAACAGCCAGCTGATCTTCATCGACCACCAACCGCAAATGGCGTTCGGCGTCCAGTCGATGGACCGCCAGGCGATGAAGAACAACGTCGTCGGCCTGGCCAAGGCGGCAAAGATCTTCAATATCCCGACGACGATCACCACCGTCGAGAGCGAGTCGTTCTCGGGCTTCACTTATCCGGAACTGCTCGACGTGTTCCCGGACCAGAAGACGCTGGAGCGAACCTCGATGAACTCGTGGGACGACCAGAAGGTGCGCGATGCGCTCAAGGCCAACGGCCGCAACAAGGTGATCGTGGCCGGCCTGTGGACCGAGGTCTGCAACACCACCTTCGCGCTGTGCGCCATGCTCGAAGGCAACTACGAGATCTACATGGTCGCCGACGCTTCGGGCGGCACCAGCAAGGAAGCCCACGACTACGCCATGCAACGCATGGCCCAGGCCGGTGTGGTGCCGGTGACCTGGCAGCAGGTGCTGCTCGAATGGCAACGCGACTGGGCCCACCGCGACACCTATGACGCCGTGATGAAGCTGGTGAAGGAACACTCGGGCGCCTATGGCATGGGTGTCGACTACGCCTACACGATGGTCCACAAGGCCGCCCAGCGCACGGCTACGGGGCACGAATCCATCGCACCGGTGCCCGCACGCTAAACAGCTGATCAAAGAAGAAGATAGTCATCGGCCTACGCACGATTTCCGTGCATAGGCCGATGCAACCAGCGATCTCATTCATCCAGGATTCCGAGCCAACTTCCGGCTAGCCCTAATCATGCAAATAGAACACACCCAGGAACAAGGTCACAACATCGATGCATCGCGCCGGCAACTGCTGGTAGGCAGCACTGTTGGCGCTGCGGCCGTATCGGTGGCGTCGCTTGCCGCACTGACGCCCACGGCCGCGGAAGCCGCGCCGGCCAGCAGCCGCGCCACGAAGCAGGGCCACTACGTCACGACCAAAGACGGCACGCGCATCTTCTACAAGGACTGGGGCACGGGCAGCCCGGTGGTGTTCTCGCACGGCTGGCCGCTCAATGCCGACGCCTGGGACGCCCAGATGCTCTTTCTGGTCCAGAAGGGATTCCGGGTGATCGCCCATGACCGGCGCGGCCATGGCCGTTCGGACCAGCCCGCGCAGGGCAACAACATGGACACCTACGCCGACGACCTGGCCGCGCTGCTGGACGCCCTCGACATCAAGGGCGCAACGCTGGTCGGCCACTCCACCGGCGGCGGCGAAGTGGCGCACTACATCGGCCGTCATGGCACGAAGCGCGTGGCCAAGGCGGTGCTGATTGGCGCGGTGCCGCCTATCATGCTCAAGACCGCGGCCAATCCAAACGGCCTGCCGATGGAAGTGTTCGACGGCATCCGCAAGGGCGTGGCGGAAAACCGCTCGCAATTCTACAAGGACCTGACCACGCCGTTCTTCGGCTTCAACCGGCCCGGCGCCAAGGTTTCGCAAGGCACCATCGATGCGTTCTGGGCACAGGGCATGACCGGTGGCCTCCTGGGCCAGTACGCCTGCATCAAGGAGTTCTCGGAAGTGGACTACACCGGGGCCCTGAAGAAAATCACCGTGCCGACGCTGATCCTGCACGGTGACGACGACCAGATCGTGCCCATCGACAATTCGGCCCGCCTGTCGGCCAAGCTCGTCAAGAACGCCACGCTCAAGGTATATCCGGGTGCATCGCATGGCATGTGCGTAATCAATGCCGACCAGGTCAATGCCGACCTGCTGGCCTTCCTGAACGCATAAGCCGAGATGTCCATTACCCGCCGGCACTTCATCGCCTCGACTGCCGCCCTCGGTGCGGCAGCCTCTTCGGAACTATTCGCCATGTCACCGAACCCGACTCCCGACCTCATTCTCGTCAACGGCAAGTTCGCCACGCTCGACCGTGCCAATCCGCAGGCCGACGCCGTGGCCATCCAGGACGGCCGCTTCGTGGGCGTCGGTACGCGCCAGGACATCATGAAGCTGGCGGGAACGCAGACCAAGGTGATCGACCTGAACGGCCGGCGGGCCATTCCCGGGCTGATTGACAGCCACATGCACATCATCCGCGGCGGCCTGAACTACAACATGGAGTTGCGCTGGGACGGTGTGCGTTCGCTAGCCGATGCCATGCGCATGCTCAGGGATCAAGTGGCACGCACCCCTGCACCGCAATGGGTGCGCGTGGTGGGCGGCTTCACTGAGCACCAGTTCGTGGAAAAGCGCCTGCCGACCATCGACGAACTGAACGCCGTGGCGCCCGACACCCCCGTGTTCATTCTGCATCTCTATGACCGCGCCATTCTGAACGGCGCCGCACTGCGTGCCGTTGGCTACACCAAGGACACGCCGAACCCTCCGGGCGGCGAGATCGTACGCGATGCGCGCGGCAACCCCACCGGCCTGCTGCTGGCCAAGCCCAATGCGACCATCCTCTATGCCACGCTGGCCAAGGGCCCGAAGCTACCGCCCGAGTACCAGAAGAACTCGACGCGCCACTTCATGCGCGAGGTGAACCGCCTGGGCGTGACTGGCGTGATCGACGCTGGCGGCGGCTACCAGAACTACCCTGAGGACTACAACGTCATCGAGGAACTGCACCAGGAAGGCCACCTCACGGTGCGCCTGGCCTACAACCTGTTCACGCAGAAGCCCAAGGAAGAACTGAGCGACTTCAAGACCTGGACGTCGACCGTCAAGCCGGGCCAGGGCGATGACCTCTATCGCCACAATGGCGCCGGCGAAATGCTGGTCTACACGGCGGCCGACTTCGAGGACTTCCGCGTCGAGCGCCCCGACCTGGCGCCGTCGATGGAAGCCGACCTCGAGCCGGTGATCCGCCTGCTGGCGGAAAAGCGCTGGCCGTGGCGGCTGCATGCGACTTATGACCAGACCATTACGCGCGCGCTCGACGTCTACGAGAAGGTCGCAAAGGACATCCCGTTCAACGGTCTGAACTGGTTCTTCGACCACGCCGAGACAATTTCCGACCGCAATATCGACCGCATCGCCGCGCTCGGTGGCGGCATCGCGGTGCAGCACCGCATGGCCTACCAGGGCGAGTACTTTGTCGAGCGCTATGGCGCACGCGCGGCCGAAGCCACGCCGCCGGTCAAGAAGATGCTGGAAAGAGGCGTGAAGGTCGGCGCCGGCACCGACGCCACACGCGTGGCCTCGTACAACCCGTGGGTATCGCTGTACTGGCTGACCACGGGCAAGACCGTCGGCGGCATGTCGATGTATCCACAGGCCAACCTGCTCGATCGTGAAACAGCGCTGCGCCTGTGGACCGAGGCCAACACGTGGTTCTCATCCGAAGTGGGCAAGAAGGGCCAGATCAAGGTGGGCCAGCTGGCCGACCTGGCCGTGTTGTCGGCCGACTACTACTCGGTGCCGGGCGACGACATCCAGGACATCACGTCGGTGCTGACCGTGCTCGGCGGCAAGGTGGTCTATGGCGACAGCGAATTCGGCAAGCATGCGCCCGACATCCCGCCCGCGATGCCCGACTGGTCACCGGCCCGCCACGGTAGCCAGTACCAGCCGCGCCCGCAGGCCCAGGCGCGCGCACTGGCGCTGAACACCGCGTGCGGCTGCGCCAGTTCGTGCGGCGTGCATGGCCATGCGCATGCCAATGCGTGGACCTCGAGCGTGCCGACGTCGGACGAAAGCACGTTCTGGGGCGCGCTGGGCTGCTCGTGCTGGGCATTCTGATCCACGTTGACCACATCGGAGAGCGGCCATGACCATCTCGACGCCCCCGCTAGCCACGGCCGGCAACAACACCCACCGGCTGCCTCGCTGGCTGCGCTGGATCGCCCTGCTGTTGCTGTGCGCAGCCTACCTGCAGGGCGGATTGGTCAAGCTGTTCGACTTCTCCAGCGCAGTGACAGAGATGCAGCACTTCGGCCTGTCGCCCGCCGTGCCGCTGGCTGCGGCGACGATTGCGCTGGAGCTTGGTGCGTCGGCAATGATCCTGACCGGCTTCTGGCGCTGGCTAGGCGCACTGGCGCTGGCGGCGTTCACGCTGATGGCCACGTTCCTGGCCAACCGGTTTTGGAGCGCACCGCCCGAGGCGCAGTTCATGATGGCTAACGCGTTCTTCGAACATCTGGGCCTGGTGGGTGGGTTCCTGCTCGTGGCGTGGGATGACCTTCGCACGCGGAGACAACCATGACGCCATCTGCCATCTCGGCGGCCAAGCCTGCATCGGGCGGCACGTTTGCCCCGCTGGCCCAACCCACGTTTGCGGTACTGTGGGTGGCCACGATCCTCGGTAACATCGGCAGCTTCATGCGCGATGTGGCCAGCGCATGGCTGGCAACCGATCTTTCCACTTCACCGGCAGCGGTCGCCACGATCCAGGCGGCTGCCACGCTGCCAGTCTTCCTCCTTGCGATTCCGGCCGGTGTGCTCTCCGACATCCTCGACCGGCGCCGCTTCCTGATCGTGATCCAGATCGGACTGGCCATGGTCAGCGGCACGCTGATGCTGCTGGCGTGGCGCCAGGCGCTGACAATCGAGATCCTGATTGCGCTGGCGTTCGTCGGCGGTATAGGTGCGGCGATGATGGGTCCGACGTGGCAGTCGATCGTGCCCGAGCTCGTGCCGCCGAGCACGCTGCGACAGGCCGTGGCACTGAACTCGCTGGGCGTGAACGTCGCCCGTGCGATTGGACCGGCTACCGGGGGTGTGCTGCTCGCGGCATTCGGCGCGGCTGCCACGTATAGCGCAGACCTGCTCAGCTATGTGTTCGTCATCGCTGCGCTGATCTGGTGGAAGCGTCCCGAAAAGCCAAGCGATCCGCTGCGCGAACACTTCTTCAGCGCTTTCCGAGCAGGCTTACGCTTCACGCGCGCGCACAGCAAGCTGCACGTAGTATTGGCGCGCGCCGCCGTGCATTTTGCCTTCGGCAGCGGCGTATGGGCCTTGCTGCCGCTGGTAGCCCGTCAGCTGTTGCATGGCGGTGCCGGCCTCTATGGAATGTTGCTGGGCGCAGTGGGCGCTGGCGCGATCCTTGGCGCGCTGACGATGTCCAGACTGCAGCAGCGGCTCGATGCAGATGGCTTGGTGCTGTTGTCCGCGATCGTCACGGCGGTCGTCATGGCGGCGCTGTCGAGCGCACCACCCATATGGCTGGCATTGCCGCTACTGTTGCTGCTCGGCGCCGCGTGGATCATGGCGCTGACCACGCTCGGCGGCGCGGCGCAGGCGATTCTGCCGAACTGGGTGCGCGGCCGCGCGCTGGCGGTCTACCAGATGGTGTTCAACGGCGCGCTGGCCGGTGGCAGCCTGGTCTGGGGCTTTGTGGCGGAGGCACTGGGCACACCGCATGCACTGCTGATCGCCGCGGCGGGGCTGGTCGTTACCGCGCTGATCCTGCGCCGCATGCGGCTGCCGCGCGGCGAAGAAGACCTCGGTCCCGCACGTCACTGGCCCGAACCGGAGATGGCCGGCGAGATCGCGCACGACCGCGGTCCGGTGATGATCCTGATCGAATACTGCATCCCCCCCGCCAACCGCGATGCGTTTCTGCATGCTGTGCACAAGCTGTCGGAAGAGCGTCTGCGTGACGGTGCGTTCAGCTGGGGCGTGATGGAAGATCCGGCCAACCCCGAACTGCTGACCGAGTGGTTCCTGGTCGAGTCGTGGGCCGAGCACCTGCGCCAGCACCGGCGCGTGCCCCACGCCGATGCCGATGTGCAGCGCGACGTGGCCGGCTTCCACGTGGGCGCCGAGCCGCCCCACGTGCGACACCTGCTCGGCCTGGGCTTGCCGCCGGCGTAACATCGCACCGATTTCCCCCCTCCAACCTTGTCTCATATGAAGCTCTATCTCATCTCCCTTGGCGCCGGCATTCTGGTCGGCATCATCTATGCATTGATGCAGGTCCGCTCCCCTGCGCCGCCCGCAATTGCTTTGATCGGGCTGCTAGGCATGCTGATTGGCGAGCAGGTTGTGCCGCCGGTCAAGCGCATGCTGGCGGGCGAGCCAGTAACCATTGCATGGTTCCGCGGCGAATGCGTCCCGAAGATTACGGGTACACCGCCCAATGCGGACACGACCGTTGAACCGTCGGCATCCCTCCCCGCGCGTAGCAAAGAAGGGAATCAGTAACCGCATGAGTCGTTTCCGGAACCAGCCCGAAGCACTTACCAGCCGTACTAACGCAATCGCGCCCCGGCGCATTCACGTCGCCTTGGCAGCGTCGTTGTCCGCGGCCGCGGCACCTGCCGTGGCGGACAACAATTTCGCGATCTATGGTCGGCTGAACACGGCAATCGAGTATGTGACCGTGACCACCGCAACCGACGGCACCAGATTAGGCAATACGGCGCGCCTCACGAATAACCGCTCCGTGTTCGGCATGCGGGGCGAGGAACAGTTGGCCAATGGGATCAAGGCGATCTGGCAAATCGAAAGCGCCCTGTCGATTGACAACGGCACGGGGCAAATCGCCGCGCGAGATACCCGGCTCGGCCTTCAGAGCCCGTACGGCACCCTCTTCATGGGCAACTGGGACACACCATACACAAGTGCGACCAAGAGCTACGACCCGTATTACCCCACCACTCCGGGTTACATGGCGCTGATAGGCAATGGCGCTGCCTCTACCAGCGACAATGTCCAGAACACCAGCTCATTTGATCGACGGCAGAAGAACTCGTTGCACTACCAGTCGCCGAAGTGGCACGGCTTGAGCGGCGCCATCGCCTGGGGACTGCCGGAAGAAAAGACAACGGTGCCGCGCAATCCGGCGCTATATTCCTTTGCCACCGCCTATGATCACGGCAACCTGAACCTGACGCTTGCCTATGAAATCCATCGGCACTATCAGACCAGCGGACGCAACGACGACGCAATGAAGGCGGGAGTTTCCTACCAGTTCCCGTCGACGCGCATCAGTGCCCTGTATGAACGCCTGCACTATCGCACCGCCACTGGAGACCTTACGCGCAATGGCTACTATATCTCGCTGATACAGCAGCTTGGCACCGGCAGCATACGCGCAGGCTTCGCCTTTGTCGGCAATGGCACCGGCACAGCCGCAGAAACGATTGGCTCCGTCCACAGCGGTTCGGAGACCGGCGCATTTCAGGTGACCGTCGGCTATGACTACCCCCTTTCCAAGCGAACCGCGCTATACGCTTACTACAGCCGCATCAACAACCGCAGCAACGCGACCTATGACTTCGCCATCAATAACATCGGTATCAAGGCCGGCGCCGATCCCCAGACGTTCGCCATTGCCATGCGGCACAGCTTCTGACCCGCAGCTGACCAACCTTTGTGAGAGACCGCATTGACACCCACACAGCTTCCCGACACGGGCCGCCGCGCTGATCTTTCGTGGCCTGCGTTCGGCTGCATCTTAGCCTTCGTCGCTGGCTATGTAGACGTGGTCGGGTTCATTTCACTATTCGGCCTATTTACGGCGCACGTGACAGGAAACTTCGTCATGATCGGCGTCGACATCGCCGGTAATTCGACGGGCCTGCTCGCCAAGCTGCTTGCGCTGCCGACTTTTGCCTTCGCGGTTGCGGCCACAAGACTAACCGAGTCACGCATCGTACGGGACAAACAATCGGCACCCTCACTGTTGCTATTTGCCGAGGCCACGGCGCTGGTTCTTTTCATAGTTGCCGGGGTCCACGCCTCTCCCATTTCCGATCCAAGTACGCCTGCAGCCGCCGGCGCTGGCATGCTTGCCGTAGTGGCCATGGCTATTCAGAACTCACTGTCCAGGACGTCTTTGTCAGACCTCGGTCCCACCACGATCATGACGGGAAATACCACGCAAATTATCATTGACCTGGTGGACTTACCATCCGCATCTGAAGTGGAACGCAAAGCCATACGCGGTCGACTCAAGAAAATGGTACCAGCCCTCGCGGGTTTCGCATTGGGCGCCGCTCTCGGCGCACTTGGCTATTCGATGCTTTCGATCTGGTGTGTAATACTGCCAGCAATATTGCTGACCGCACTCAGTTTCTTGACCTGGCGCAATGGCGCGAACAGCCTGCAGAAATGAATTGATAGACGAATGATCGAGATTACCGCGCCTTGCTGCGCTACATAACTTGCAATCGACATCGGATAACTGAAACGCAGTGCCGTAGCTGTGCTGCTCCGACGTCCTGGCACGGCTCAGAAGCCCAACGCCGACAGAAGCTTCCAGAAACGGTGCGAACGACCATCCCCGCCTCTCAACCCAAAGGATCGGATCGGGGAGAATCCGAACTCGGTAACGTTGGGCGGTTGGAGCCGCCGCGCGAGTTCCACTGTGCGAGCTCTGCCTCCCACTGTAGTTATTGCTTGCCAGCTCTGAGGCTCATCCAGGCAAGTCCGGATTCCCAGTTGACGCCAATTTTATACTTGTCCATATTGTGCAACGGGTGACGGCAGATAGCCGCGTGTATCGCTGGCTCTGCGTAGGCAGGTGCCCCCATCGTTGCAGTGGGCATCACCGAGGTGTAGTTTGGTGAGCCTAAGGAATAATGTTAGCCATTGGCAATGGTTGACCGACCTCACGTTGCCGCTGCCAGTACCGAGCTGAGCAAGTAACGTTCTAAAGCCCGCGGCCAGGCCGAAGCTGCAGCCAGCTAATACGAACAGACAATGGCCGTAGCCTGCATCGCCAATTAATCTCTCTGGGTTACGCAGGATCACCACACTTTGCAATTGACTTTGACCTGAATCGGCGTCCGGAAACCTGTCTGGCTACCTTGCTGTGGGGGCGCCGGAGTTCGTTCCCAAACATCGGTTGGCTATAGAGAGATCTCGAGAAGCCGGCGCATGCACTGTGCTGAGGACAGTCCTGCGCGGGGGACGGGCGGCTCATCGGCTGCTTCCTCTGATTTCGCATCCGTGTACTGGATTTCCGGCACGAAGGTCCCCCGAACCTCCTTCACCAACAAGAAGACTCACATGAACAGAGACACCCTCACCACCGCCGCTGGTGCACCGATCGCAGACAACCAGAACTCGCAGACCGCCGGTCCGCGCGGGCCGATGCTGCTGCAGGATGTCTGGTTCCTGGAAAAGCTCGCCCACTTCGACCGCGAGGTGATTCCCGAGCGCCGCGTGCACGCCAAGGGTTCGGGCGCGTACGGCAGGTTCCGCGTGACGCTCGACACCACGAAGTACACGAAGGCGTCGTGCGGGTGCAGATCGAACACTTCACCAAAGCCGATCCGGCCTATGGAGAAGGAGTGAACTGCCTAAAGTAGGCCGACCGATCCGCCGCTGCCCTGCTCAGGAGGGCAGCGGAAGCTTGAGGCAGCACGACCAAGGCTAGCACTCGCCTGTGGGCGGCGATGGAGCAACTGGTGTCACCAAAAAAGCCACCATAGTCTGTGCCTTCGAGCGTTTCAGCAAGATAGTAACCATGTCGACCCGGCTAAGGGCGCTGCTCCCTACTATAGCAGCTTCGACAACCACAATAGCGCCGTCTACTATCAATTATTAACGGATGCGGCGCCGTCCCACCCCTGTACAAGGACTTTTGAAAGATGCGGCGCAATTTCGAAACAGCCAAGCAGGTAATACCTTGGTATGAATTGGACAGAATAGCCTGCTCTCTCAGTTCCCCTGAGGCTCGGATCCCTCTGGCCGGCGTGACTTCGTCGCAACGCGCCGTGAGACGTGTCGCCGAGGAGTCGGCAATACCACCGTATGGTAGGTTGCGCACCAGTTTGGTATTACTCTTCCAAGAGAGCATTGCCAGCGCTCAACGCCTATACAAGGAGTCAGTGTGATAGCTCGCCCCACGATCGCAATAGTTGACGACAATGTTGCCGTGAGAAATGCCATGGGTAGGCTGCTGCGTTCCCTCGATTTTGGCGTGCAATTGTTCGGAGGAGGTCAAGAGCTACTGCGGTGTACTTCGCTGCGTTGCCTGTCCTGCGTGATCACAGACGCGAAAATGCCCGGCATGGACGGCTTCGCTCTGATAGAGGCGTTGCGTGCACGCGATCTCGATATGCCTGTCATTTTCATGACTGCATTTGCACATGAGGGATTCGACGAGCGTGCCATTGCAATAGGTGCGACGTGCGTCCTTTACAAGCCCTTTCAGGACACGGACATGATCCAATGCATTGAAAAAGCATTGAGTCCGCGCAAGAGGGGCTCTCCACCGTCGTGAGTGTGTCGATGAGACACCCTTACATCGCCTTCGCCCTCTGCAAGCTGCCTGATGCCGTCCCTACGCTATGGTTGCGGTTCTAAGGTCTTGAGACCGCAGCCGGATGGCAGGCTGCTCATCAGTTCCGGACTGAGAGGGAAGCAGAACGAGACCGAGAGTTTTCGCAAGAAGCACCAAATCGGCGAAACTCCGAGCCCTCATTTTTCGCATTGCCTGGCATCGATGAACTTTGACAGTCACCACACTGATGCACATAGCGGCGGCAATCTCCTTGTTTGTCAAACCTGACGCGGCATGCGCCATGACCTCACTCTCCCGCGGCGTCAGGGAGCGGTAGCAGTCGCGCACTGCAGCCAACCGGCGCTCGCGCTCGCGTCGCAAGCTTTCCTTCTGTATTGCCTCCGTGACGGCATCGAGCAGTTCCTGTTCACGGAACGGCTTGGAAAGAAAGTGTTGTGCTCCCGCCTTCATAGCGGCAACCGTCATCGGAATGTCCCCGTAGCCGGTCATGAAGATGATGGGAATATGAATACCGAGCTCTGCCATGTGGGCTTGCACATCCAAGCCACTTTTCCCCTTCAGGCGCACATCGAGAACCAGGCAACAAGGCGCATCTGGGAAGCCGAAGGCAAAGAGCTCGGCCGCGGAGCCGAGCAGCACGGCTTGAATGCCGACTGAACGGAATAGGCTTCCCAGCGCGTTCCGCACCTGCAAGTCATCATCAACAACAAGGACCACCGCGTCGTCCTGCGACGCTGATTCGGTGCGCATCGGTAATACAGCTGTCACGGTAGGGGCCTCCACGTGGCATCGACATCAGAGACGCGAATCACCCGCAGGCTCCATGTGGGGAGATACGGCGCGCCCGACAGCAATGTAGTGTGACACCAGCCCTTTGGCTTGAACGCTTGTGCGCTCTATGGTCTTTTTGTGCTCAGGTTGGGCCAGATGGCTGGCAACCAGTCGGGCCTAGTCCTGCCGACCACTCCGCCAGTCACCCGGCGTCAGGCCAAGCTTCTTAGAGAAGCTGCGTGTCAGATGGCTCTGGTCCGCAAATCCGCACGATGCGGCAATCCCAGCTATCGGAGAGTCCGTGGTGCGCAGCAGTGCCGCCGCGCGCTCGAGGCGACGCTCCAGCAGCCATTCATGTGGTGTCTTGCCAGTACTCTGCCGAAATGCCCGGGAAAAATGGCTTCGGGACAATTGACACGCATCAGCGACCTCGGCAATGGACACGTTTCCGTCGTCAAGTCGCGCCGCGAGGAACTCCTGCGCTCGCGCAAGTATGCGAGGCGAAAGTCGGCCCATGGAGTGAGTGCGTGCCCGATTGACACGTCCATAGTTTTCGACCAGGTATGTGCCAATCGCGTGTCCGAGTTGATCGATAAACAGCCTGCTGGCGCCTTCAGGCCGCGCGAGCGCAGGTAAGAGTGCCTGTGCGAGATGGGCCAGCACGGCGTCCGTCTGCGCCGCGGCATGTCGCAGTTCAAGCCCTGCGGGGCAGCCGAGTTCTAGGGCTGTACGCTCCATGAAGGGGCGCGGCAGTTCGATGAGTACGAAATCAAACGTCCCATACATATCCGCCTTGTAGTCATCCTGGAAGTTCCGCAGATAGATGGAACCTGCCTCGAATGCATGCATGTTCGCCTGATTTGGACGTAAAATGCGTCGACGATGGCCTTCCATCAGAGAGACGCCAACCAGAAACCCTCGTGCTGAAGCTGGGGTCACTACCTGACTCATCCGCTCAATCACGGAACTCTTGCGGTAGAAATGGAGATCGCCGGCGGCAAGCGCCTGATCGTATCGCAATGCCTCCGAAAAGCACCCCAATGAGTCGCGCTGAATGGCCAGCTTGGCAGATTCGTGAGTAGATGTGGAGAGTCGCATGGCCAGGTAGTCATGATCGTCGCGCCAAGCCAGACACGACCGGGCGACCTTGCGTTACTGAAAATACCATTGACGCTGGCAGCTCGAAAAAGCGCCCGCCTTCCTGCAGTCAGCCGACTGCTTGAAGAACATACTATCATCGCCAACCATAAAAGAATAAAGTGCTGATTTCGCCGTTCGTCAGGCAGGTCGCGATACTCTTGCCGGCCTGGATGCAGAAATAGAATGCGCCTCTTACGCCACCGTCCGCCCCCCCGCAAATTTGCTCGTAGCCGGACTTTTATCGAAACGAACGTGTTGCGGTGGTCCGGGATTTCCATAATTGCTCCGACTTCCGATGAAGTTTGCTTCCGCGGACGACGCGATTTCAGGTAGCGTCAAGCGCTTATGCTCCAGTCCTTTCCGGTTACGGACGCGCCAAGCGTGTAGGCCAGTCATACCAGAAGACGATGGAAACTGTGGTCTCATCCGAATAAAGTGCCCAATCGCCGGCACTTGAGACAGACGCGGGATGAGCAAACACGGAGAGTCCATGAATGGCAACATCTGCTTAAAGATGGCCCAGCTCCAAGCAGCGGCCCATGCCAATGAACAAGACGCGACATTGTGGCGCTGGTTCTCAGATCAGATGGAGGACCAGACTATGAACTGCGAACGCAAAAAGGGGGACTGGATCATTTGCGTGGCCGGTCGCGAGCTGGCGCGTGACCCGTCTTTCGACCTGGCGGTTCGCGCCGCTCACCTCCTTAGCCGCGCACTGAGAGCCCTGTAGACGAGCCGGTGACGATGTATGCGCTGCGGCTCTCCTCGATAATTGACGCTCCTGCCGCTGCCGGCAGCATTGCACCCCGATGGATTGAAACGCACTGCGACGACCTACTGCGATAGATTAGTAAGGGCATGTTCCCGCTGCCGACACCCGGCACACCATTCCCGTCGACCTTAAGCAAATCCGGCACAGATCGGCGCCGCGTGGGCGTTGCACCTGGGTAGAAGCACTCCCAAATCGTTCGCATGCGCACGGTATCGCCCCCAAGCGGTGGTCTGTCACCCGAGGGGCGACCGATGGGCAGCATGCCGCTGCGGCTTTTTCCTGCGGTACGGGGGTTTCGCACTGCTGCGCCGCAGCTACTTCGACGCTCTCGACGTGGCGCATCGCCGGTGGCCGGTTGCACTTCTTCGGCGGCTACTCTGGTCATCCTTCCCTCTTCACGCAGTGCCTTGCATACGTACATGTAATTGGGTGTCTACATCGGTCGGTGGGGACCTGAAGGGGTGCTCCCCTATTTGTCGCGCTATATCGGTCGCGCGGCGATTTTCAACAAACGGCTGGGCACCCGGCGTCCTGAACAAGGTACGCACTCACAAGACGAAGACGCTCCAGACAGAGAGGTCATGTGGAAGTTCTTCCAAGGCGATAGATCCAGTAGGACAGAGTCCTCTCGCGCCTCGAAGATTCAATTATTTTGAATAACTATGGCAGAGATAGGTCGCTTTCTCGGATGCGGCAGCCGGTATAGTTCTGTACATGGATAGCGAAACGGCGACGGAGAGAATCTGCGTTGCCAGCTAAAACTTAAATCGTTGAATCAAATTTTTTGGATAGAAATCATGTCGAACGCTAAACTGCAAGTCCTGACCCCGCGCAACAGCCAACTGATCATTATCGACCATCAGCCCCAGATGGCATTTGGCGTGCAGTCAATGGACCGCCAGACCATGAAGAACAACGTCGTGGGCCTGGCCAAGGCGGCCAAGATCTTCGACGTGCCGACGACCATCACCACGGTGGAGAGTGAGTCGTTCTCCGGCTTTACCTATCCAGAGATCCTGGACGTGTTCCCCGGCAAGGAAACGCTGGAGCGCACCTCGATGAATTCCTGGGATGACCAAAAGGTGCGGGACGCGCTGGCCGCTAATGGCCGCAAGAAAATCGTCGTGGCGGGCCTATGGACCGAAGTCTGCAACACCACGTTCGCCCTGAGCGCGATGCTCGAAGGCGACTATGAGATCTACATGGTGGCCGACGCCTCAGGCGGCACGACCAAAGAAGCCCACGACTATGCGATGCAGCGCATGATCCAGGCCGGCGTGGTACCGGTAACCTGGCAGCAGGTGCTGCTCGAATGGCAGCGCGACTGGGCACTCCGCGATACCTATGACGCCGTGATGAAGCTCGTCAAGGAACACTCGGGCGCCTACGGCATGGGCGTTGACTACGCCTACACGATGGTGCACAAGGCGGCGCAACGTACCGCGACCACGCACGAATCGATCGCGCCCGTGCATGCACCGGTGATCGAGCACTAAACAACTTCGGTCTGCGCCGAAAACCTCCTGCAGTTTTCGGCGCCATACAACCTTCGGCTGCAAAGCCGCCACGGCTCACTGGAAAATGACACACGACAAGAAGATCGCCACGAAGTGGGAAATGGCGGCGTTTGCATTCCTTACCGGCTTTAATGCACACGCCCACACGTCTTCGTCACTGGGCGTTGCTTCTGGCACGCTCGCCGTTTGCGCGCTGATTGCGCGGGCCATGCATAGCTGGGGAGAACAGCCCGCTATCGCGAGCGCCGCTCTCCCGTAAAAAAGCGCAGTCCTACGGCGGCACTTTCATCCGCCAAAACCCTGCTTCTCGGACGATTCCCATGGATACCCCATTTCACCAGTTTTCCGACCTGTTCGCCCAGCTCGGCCTGCCATCCAATAAAACGGACATCCTTGCGTTCGTTGCGAAGCATTCGCCACTACCGCAAGACTTCAATCTTTGGGAAGCACCATTCTGGACGCCTGCTCAGGCAGCCTTGCTGCGCGACGAATTTGCCGGGGATGCAGACTGGGCACAGGCTGTGGACCAATTGAATCTTGCGTTGCGCGCACCTGGCTGAAGGAGCGCTGCTGGAGACCGGCTCCAATATCTGACTGAGGCCAATCCTGTGGGCTGCACGGAACCGGTGCACTGAAATCGAACGATGCTCCGGTCGCCGCAGGGACGCTTTCTCGATAGCAAGTGTGAGAACTGATTCACTGGCAAGCCCCCCGAATTAGCCCACCGCGTCGTAGCCTGGCCAGCCAGGTGCCCCCCAGATCGATCTCCCTTTGTTTTCGCAGTAGCTTACCGGGGTAGCCAGCGCAACTTGCAGTGGATTCGCACGGCATTACAGATTTCGCGATGAGTCTGTCACGGCTGTTGGGCTTCGATCTCTGTCCGCGACTGTCCCACCTGCGCGACATACGTCTGCATGTTCCCAGGCATCATAATGTGCCGAGCCAACTGGTTGCCGTCACCGACGCCGATGTTCGACTGAGCCTCATTGAGCGCGCTTGGGACGAACTGGTACGGATTGCCGCATCCGTGCAAAGTGGGCAATGCACTGCAGTCCAGGCACTCACGCGCTTTGGGGTGGCGGCGCGTGGACAGCTCGTCTATGAGGCCGGAGTGCATCTCGGACGGCTGTTTCGTACGATCTTGCTGATCGACTATTTCACGAATATCGAATTTCGCCATGAGATGCAGCACGCGTTGAACCGCGGGGAAGCGGTGCACATTGTCCAGCGGGCGATCCATCACGGCAAGATACCGCTTGAGCTGGCGAGACATGACGCGTCGCTGGCGGCCGTGTCAGCGGCCTTGACCTTGCTATCCAATGCAGTAATGGCTTGGAATACGATGCACATGCAACGCAGTTGGGAAATCCTTGAAAGGGCCGGGGGTGAGACAGTGCGTGCTCAGGACCTGCGGCATATCGGGCCGACCCATCTCGAGGGGATCAATCTGCGAGGCACTTTCGAGTTTCCAATCGCGCGTTATGCGCATCGGCTCATGCCTTCCGCAGCGCTCCAGCCCAGCCCACTTTCGCAGTGGCGTACGGCATAACCATCCGGCTTCGAAAGAGCGGCGCCCATAAGTTCATACCTCTGGGCCCGCGATATCCGCATCAGCGTTGTACTCCTTCGGCTGGCGTGGACTCAGGGCCACCCGTTCGGCCGCCATTCGGCAATTCGGAAGCTCCTCCCTCCCCGCCAGCCGCCTCCCTCGCCAGGTCAGAGGACGCGGAGGGCAGTCAGCACGGGCTTGATTTCATTGTCATTTCTCATGGTCGCTTCCCGGAAACCCGCATAAATACTAGGGGCAGCTACCCCGGTAAATTGCAGCGGAATCAAAGGAGTCCCGCGTTGGGGCGCCCCGGCCGCTCCGATCCGGCGGTTGTCAAGATAGTTGACGGTGTGCCAAGAAGGAAAGCGACAGTACGTCGCTGTACATGCTGTATCCGTGATGAGGGTAGGCCCCTCGGTTTCGCCGATCAGGCGGTGATACCAAACCACCCAGAGCTGCTTCCGTTAAGAGCGGTTGTGGTGAGCGTCTAGGGAAAAGGCGAGATGAATCTCGTCAGGTAGGCAGGAAGGAGGCGAACGCAAGTGAACCATCGAAGAAGTGTCGATAATTGCAATGGTGTCAAAACCGAGGGCTCGACAACACCTCGGGATAAGTCAGACGGCAACCTGGAGGTGGGTCTGACGGCATCCGGCATAGAGATGGCGCGACCTTCCTGCAGGCATGGATACGGAACTTGGGAACCTGTCATCTCGATGCTAAGGGAGAAGCTCAAGCGGAGAACCCGTGAGAGCCAGAGTACCAATGCGAGGCACAGGGGCGGAGTCATGCGTAGTAGCGTTGAAAGGGTTGTAATGACCTCTGGAGCGAAGGCATGACCTTGTCCGGCGGAGATCATAGAACAACCGCGATGCGGGAGGATTCCGGGGTCGACGCCAAGTCGTTCGAAATACCCAAGCGATTAATCTGGGAAGCCTGGAAGCGCGTGGCCGCCAATCAAGGAGGGCCGGGCGTGGACAGGGAAAGTATTGAATTATTCCGAAATCGTTTGGCGAGAAATCTATACGCCCTGTGGAATCGAATGAGTTCGGGGAGTTATTTTCCTCAGCCGGTCAAAGAGGTGCTGGTCCCGAAGGGGGATGGGTTCCGCCCTCTCGGGATACCGACGATCACGGACCGAGTGGCTCAGATGGCGGTCAAGTCAATGGTTGAGCCGGGAATCGACGCGATATTTCATTCATCGTCGTTCGGTTATCGTCCTAACAAATCGGCGAAGCAAGCTGTGGCGCAAGCGAGAAGGAACTGTTGGCGCTACGACTGGGTAGTCGATATTGACTTGAAATCTTTCTTTGACACCATCGACCACGAGCTTCTCAGACGTGCGGTAGAAAAGCATGTCACGGAGCCATGGGCACGACTCTACATTAGACGCTGGCTAGAGAGCCCGGTGCAGAAGCAAACCGGGGAACTGGTTGCTCGGGATAGAGGCACTCCGCAAGGCGGGGTGATCAGTCCATTGTTAGCTAACCTCTTTCTTCACTATGCGTTTGATCGATGGGTCCAGACTGAGCATCCGGAGGTGCCGTTTGAACGGTATGCCGACGATGTCGTCTGTCACTGCAAGACGAAGCAGCAGGCGGAAAAGTTCCTGTCTGTCTTGAGGGAGCGGCTCACCGCTTGTGGGCTTTCGCTGCACCCAGAAAAGACACGCTTGGTCTACTGCAAAGATGGACGACGTCGAGAGGAACATACCCACACTAAGTTCGACTTCCTTGGATTCAGCTTTCACGCTCGGACGGTACAAGACCGAGAGGGAAACTTGTTCACCGGATTCGGACCTGCGGTAAGTCAGAAGGCGCTAACGCGAATGTCTAAGGCCATCAAAAGCATGGATCTCAATCGAAGTACCTCATTGACGCTGCCCGAACTGGCGCGGCGCATAAACCCAATGGTACGGGGATGGGTGAATTACTACGGTGCCTTCTATCCGGAGCCGCTAAAACGGTTCTTGATCAGAATAGACTTACGGCTTGGTAGGTGGGCGCGAAACAAGTACAAGCGGTTGAGAGGACACAAACGACAATCCTGGGCGTGGCTCAAACGTCTTTCCGGCGAATCGCGACGCGGACCCGCATGCCGGCATGGTTGGTTCAATGCACCTCACGGGACCGGAGCGCGCGAAATGGGTGAAGCAAGCCGGCAGCGCCACGAATTGCGGATGCTTGGGCGGCATAACTTGCGCGTGGAACCCTACAACCTACAACGACGCCGAGGGCACGGCTCAGGACTGGCTGGCGTCGCAGCCGCAATGAGGAAACGTCCTCGAGGGCCAATCTCGAATGGGAACGCCACAACAACGCGCCAGGCTACGGCTCCGTCATCAAGCTACGTGTCCATGATGATCATCGGCAGCATCATAACGTGGACAAAAGATCAGCTCTCGCTGCCGCAGTTAAATCTTGCAACTTAACAAAATTAACATTCATACGGATTCCTGCGCAAAACCGCGCTAATAAAAGGCTGCCGGTTGGGAAGCGCCGAGTTTAATGTCAGGGACTGAAAATCTTTGTAAATTCTCGTCAAAATTCAGAAATATCCTATTTTACAGCCGTAGACACATTTGATATTGTCGCGCCGGAGCTCAGTGCGACGGCAGTGGATATTCCCCTTCCCTCCCCTCGCATAACCAATAGGACGGGAGTGGGTCGCGGTGTCATTCGGGAAGACCAAATCGAGGCAGTCCAGCCGACGCGCATGCCGCGTGCTGCGCCCGTCTGCGCTGGCGGCAAGTGCCATGCTCATGGCTGGTACCAGCCTGGCTGCCGGCGTGGTGCCGGACGGAGGCACCGCCACTACGGCTACTACGGCAGCCAGTGGCCGGGTCACGGTGAGCGTGGCCACTCCAGTGGGTGGTGTTTCGACCAATACCTATCGGGATTTCAATATCTCACGTGCGGGCGTGGACCTGGACAACAATGCTGCCCGGGCCCGCACCATCCTGAACAATGTCACCAGCACCAATCCCTCCCTCCTGGAGGGAACTCTGAGCGTGCTTGGCCCCCGTGCCAACGTGATCCTGGCCAATCCGAACGGCATCAGCGTCAATGGCCTGACGGTGCGCAACGTCGGCAACCTGGCCCTCACCACCGGGCAGGTGATTTTCAATGATTTCACTACGGCCAACGGCCAACTGCAGCGCAACCTGATCCTCAGCACGAGCCAGGGCGCGATCGACATCGGCGCCGAAGGCCTGTCAGGCACGCTGCTGAATCTGGAGCTGGTAGCCAAGCAGATCCGCGTGGCCGGTAAGGTCGAGAACCTATACGGCGATCCGAATGCCCGCATCCGGGCCGTCGCCGGTACCAGCCGGGCCGAGATCGACACCAGCGTCTCCCCTACCGACAACCTGACGCCCTGGATCACCTATGCTGCCCCGGCCGTCAATCCCGGCCAGCGCTTCACGCTGGATATCACCGCGGCCGGCAGCCTGACCGCCGGGCGCATTGAGCTGCTGATCACCGACCAGGGCGCAGGCGTGCGCCATGCCGGTGCCGCCTATGCGACGGCCGGCGATTTTGTCGTGTCCGGTACCGGCGACCTGCAACTTGCCTCCGGCCGGATTAGTGCCAAACAGGACGTGCTGATCGGCAGCGGCGGCCTGACCGGCACCGGCGCCATGGAGGCCGGGCGTCACCTGCAGGTCTTCTCGGACCGGGTGGATCTCACTGGCAGCACGCTGGCGGCCGGTGCGAATACGTCCGGGGATCTGGTCCTCGGTGCCAGCGGCCAGGTGCACAGCGCACCGGTACGGTTGTCCGACTCGACGCTGACGGCAAACGGCGGAATCGGCTTGTTTGATGCCGGCGCCGGCATGGTGCTCTCTGGTGTCCAAGCAAACGCCACAGGCAACCTGATCGTCGAGGCTGCGAGCCTTACGACGGCCGCAGGCACGCAACGCACCACGCTTGCCTCCACTGCGGGCGCGGTCACCATCACCACCGGCGACGCGTCGCTCTTGGGCACCGACGTCGACGGCGTGGCCGGTACCGCAATGCAGGCCTACAACCTGACTCTGCAGGACACGACCGTCCGATCGTCAGGCGCGGGGGTCGCCATCGATGCCGCGGGCAATTATTCGCATACCGACAGCCACGTGCTGGCGGCGACGAATGTGAAGCTGCATGGTGGCTCCGTTTCCCTGGCGTCCACTTCGGTCCAGTCGACCCTTGTCGCCAACGGTGGCGGGGTGCTGGTGCAGGCCGATAGCGACATGGTCAACTTCGGCGCGCTGGTACAGGGACAGACCCGCATCGCAGGCGATCCGTTGTCCACAGGCTCGGTCACTGTGCTCGCCGGTGGCAGCGTGCTCAATGATTCCACGCCGCAATACCTCGGCATCCTGTTCGGTGCCGCCGATGACGTGACGGTGCGCGCCGGTGGCGACGTGGTCAACCGGCACGCCCGCATGCTCTCCAATGGCTACCTGGACATCCAGGCCACGGGCGACGTGATCAACGAGATCACCAAGGTGGCCGGCGCCAACGGCGAGCAGCCCGCCATCTATTCGACCTCGGGCAGGCGCTGGCTGGTGCTGTCCAAGCGTAGCAGCGGCCTCGATATCGACTACGGCGAGGCCGACCGGCCTGGCCAGGTGGCCTACCTGCTCTCCGACAAGGGCACGGTGCTTGCCGGGCGCAACGTGATCAACCATGGCGGCGCGATCTACGCGAACAACGGCGGCATCACGGTGCGCGCGACCGACACTTTCGTGACCGAAGGCGTGACCTCCGGCAGCGCTCACTATTCCCGCTCCTGCCTGATCTTCTGCCGCACCTCGGCGTCTTCGACCACCGCCGTCAGGGGCGGCCTGCTGTCGGCTGGCGGCGACATCGACATCCAGGCCGGCAAGAGCGCCGCCAATATCGGCGGGCGCGTGCTGGCGCTGGGCGACCTGACCGTGACAGCGCCGGTGACTTACGCCAGCGGCGTGACCGGCTATACCGCGTTGTCTCGCGACCGGGGCTTCAAGGCCTTCTTCGGCGACACCTGGGCGCGGCTCTACGCCATGGACGTCGGCGGCAGCTGGATGGCGGCGGGCAAGACGCGGATCCTGGGCGACACCGTCATCGACGGTGGCAGCTTCGAGGGCGATGTGACCATCGCCGGTGCCAGCACGGTGAGCCGTCCGCGCCAGCGCGATCCCGTCAGGATCGAGAACTATCTGGGTCTCACGTCGTGGCTGTGGTGGTAGGCCTACCAATGGAATCCGTCATGAACCCGTATGCGCTCTCGCTCGCCCGCAACGTCGTAGTGCTCTCGCGCAAGTCCTGGGTGGCCTACCTGCCAGGGGCTCTGCTGGCAATGCTCGGCTGCGCTGTTGCGTTGGTGGTGGGGCAATGTCATTGGCTAGCGGGGTGGGCTGTTGCCTGGGTTGTCGTCCTCGCGGCGTTTGCTGCCGCCCTGCACCTTGGCAGCCTCGTGCTGTGCGCGGACGACTTGGGCGTCTGGTTGTGCCGCGGCATGTTGCCGTGGGACTGGGACATCGCCGTGACGGGTGTCAGCTGGCAGGACTTCGGGCGTGCCGAGTTCCAGGCCCGCTTCCCTGACTGGCTGCAGAACGCCCACACGATCCGCATCGTGAACCGGCACGTTTCTTCCGGCTCGATGAGCCTGACCCACATGCGCAACAGCCGGGCGGTGGTGATTCGGCTCAACGAGCTCAAGGCAGAGCGAACATGAGCACACGGCCCCCTACCCAGATTACACCGCATGGCGCACTGCGCTTGGCGGCCTGCCTGCTCGTCGGTGCCGCCTTGCCTGCCGTGGCGCAGGTTGTGCCCCCTGCGCGGCAACAGGCGGCGCCAGAAGACGCCGCGCAGCGCCTGCTGCGCGAGCAACGCCAGCGCGAGCGCGAGCGGGAGGCCACGCAGCCGCCCGCTCGAATCGAGGCGCCGATGGGTCTCCCGGCCGATCAGGCCGTGGACGAGGTCATGGAAACGGCGGCCACCTTCGACATCCATCGGATTGCAGTTCACGGCAATACCGTGCTGTCCGAGGCGCAGGTCGAGGCGATCGTCGCGCCATTCGTTGGCAGGCAGCTGGGCGCCAACCGTATCAACCTGCTCTTGCGCCGCTTCACCGAGGCCTTCGTCGCCGAGGGCAATATCACCACGCGCGCCTACCTGGGCGAACAGAACCTGAGCACTGGTGTGCTGGTGGTGACCGTGGTGCCGGGCAAGATCGAGTCGATCCGCCTCAACGACCGCTCGATCCGGCCCAACGAGGGCGGCCTCTTCGATACCGTGGGCGGCGGCTGGCTGACCGACGCCGGCACCGCCAGGCAGTTTCCGGCGCCGGGCGACACGCTGCGCCTGCCGGACCTCGAGCAAGGCGTGGACCAGATCAACCGGCTGCGCCGCAACCGCGCGGAACTGCAGATCCTGCCGGGCCAGGCGCCGGGCAGCTCGGCCATTGCGCTGACCAACCAGCCCGGGGACCGCTTTCGCTTTGCCGCCGGCATGGACAACTACGGCAGCAAGGCGACCGGCATCTCGCGCACGCGGCTGGGGATCGATGCCGACAATGCGCTAGGCTTCCAGGAAGCCGTGTCGGCCAGTTTCGTCGGCACGCGCGACACCAATGCCGCGGTGCTGTCCGCCGCCGTGCCGCTGGGCTACCACACCTTCAGCTACACCGCTTCCGTCTCCGAATACCAGAGCGCGATTGGCGATACCGCGCTGCTGTATGGCCGCACTTTCGGCCACACGCTGGGCTGGAACTACGTGCTCACGCGCAGCCAGGCTTCGCGTCAGGCCTTCGATATCACTCTCACCCACCGCAAGAGCGAGCGTGAGATCAACAACCTGCTGCTCGGTCCCCAGCGCCTCACTGTCCTGCGGGCCGCCTGGAGCGGGCTGCGGCGCTTTAGCGCCAATGGCCAGCCGGGCTACGCCACCGCCGAGGCGGGGACCTCGTGCGGGCTGACAGCCATCAATGCTACCCGTGACCCGGGCGACATCCGCACGGATGAGGCCCACGCGCAGTTCACCAAGCTCGATGCCAACGCCACCCTGCAGATGCCCCTGCCGCGCGCGTTCGACATGGCGCTCCTCGCCTGGCGCGCGCAGCTGGTTGGTCAGTGGACCAACGTCGCGCTCTTTGGCTCCGAGCAGGTCTACGCCGGCGGCATGAGCACGGTGCGAGGCTTTCGTGAGGGCGTGATCGCCGGCGACCGTGGCGCCTACCTGCGTAACGAGCTGGTCTGGGCCAACGCGCCGACGCTCGCCGGCATCCGCATGGAGCCGTACCTGTTTCTCGATGGCGGCCAGACCCAATCGGTTGCCACCCACCGCTGGCAGGCAGTTGCCGGTACCGGCGCCGGGGTGCGACTGCAGGCCCAATGGGCCAGACAGACCTTTTCCAGTGAGCTGCTTGTGGGCATCCCGCTCGCCCAGCCGAGCGCTATTGGCGCCAAGCGCCCGATCGTGCTGGCCACGCTCAACTGGCTCTATTGATCAAATTCTCCAAGGAATTTCCATGAAAACCAATATCTCGCGTCTGATTATCACCTCCGCCCTCGCCTTCGGCCCGCACGGGGCCAATGCGCAAGGTGTCGCCGGTGTGGGCCCAGTTGCCAGCGTCAACGGCGTCGCCATCACGCAGCAACAAGTGCAGCAGGCCATTCAGCAGGCGAAGCTGACCGACACGCCGCAGGCACGCAGCGCCATCAAGCAACAGCTGATCGCGCGGGAATTGTTCCGCCAGGAGGCCGCCAAGGACAAGGGCCTGGAGGCTCGACCCGACGTGCAGCAGGCCCTGCGGGAAGCCAAGGCCAATATCCTCACCCAGGCCTGGCTCAAGGAGCACATCAAGCCGGCGCCGGTCGCTGACGCGCAGGTCAAGGAGCGCTACGACACGATCGTGGCGAGCCTCGGTGAAAAGGAATACAAGGCGCGCGTGATCGAGCTGGCTGACGACAAAGCCGCAACCGCCGCACTCGCTCGCATCAAGGGGGGCGAGGATTTCAGCAAGGTCGCGCAGGCGGTCAGCCTGGCACCCTCGAAGGCCGCGGGCGGCGCGATCGACTGGGTCAGTTTCAAGGTGCCGGCGCAAGAGGGCAAAACACAGAGCCTGCCGCTGCCGCTCGCGCAAGCCATTGCGAGCCTGCCGGCCGGCGCGGTCAGCGCGGCGCCTGTTGCCTGGAACAACCGCAGCTTCCTCGTGAAGGTCGATGAGGTGCGTCCGACCCAGGTGCCCACATTCGACACGGTCAAGCCTGGCATCCAGCAGGCCCTGCAGGCGCAGGCGCTCGAGCGTGCCACCGCCGCGCTGGTGACCCAGCTGCTCGCCAAGGCAAAGATCACCCAGTAACGCGAGCCTCCTGCTCTCCGGCGGCAGGCAGCAACGCCCTGCCGCACCCGACGCCATACCAACAAGCTGTTAAGCATCGTCAGGATTCACCATGCATCGCGACCGACCGGCCACGTTGTCTTCTGCCACCTCGCAGTCCGCTGACCTGCCAGACATGGGGTCGGAGGAACTGTCCATGGCCGAACGCGGACGGCGCAGCGTCTTCGCACGCACGCTTGCCGGGGTGGTGGCGGTCACGGTGTGGCTGGGGCCGTTGCAGGTCTCGCTGCAGCAGGCCAAACAGGCGGCGGGCGTGCTGGCCGCTGGCGCCAGCGATCCGGCGAGTCTCGCGATCCAGTCCGGTGCTGTCAGGCAGGGCCTCCTGCGCTGGGCCATGAACCACCTACCGGTGACGGTCAGCTTCGGCCCGACGGCCACCCTCGCGGCGCCGATCACCGACCCGAACGCGCCGGTGCGCTTCACCCCGACCCTCACGACCACCACCGGCGCCGGCGCGCCCGAGGGCGGCGTGCCGGTGGTCGGGATCACGACGCCCAATGCGCAAGGGATCTCGCTCAACCAATACCGGTCGTTCGTGGTCGACCCGATCGGCCTGATTCTGAACAACAGCACGACCGGCGGCGGCACGTTCCTCGGCGGCCAGGTGGGCGCGAACCTGAATCTCGCGGCCACCGGCCCCGCCAACCTGATCATCAACCAGGTGACCAGCCAGACGCCGGCACAGATCAATGGCACCGTTGAGGTGTTCGGCGCGCCCGCGGGCGTGGTCATTGCCGCGCCCGGGGGTGTCTATACCAGCGGCGCTGGTTTTACCAATACCACGCAGGTCACGCTCACGACCGGCACGCCGCAATTCCTGTCGACCGCTGGTACGGCCACGAGCTTCGATGCGGCCGCAGCTGTGGGCTTCCTTGTCGAGGGCGGGCGCGTGCAGATTGCTAACCCGACGCTGGGCAACCCGAACGGCGTGGGGATCGAGGGTACGGTCGGCAATATCAACCTCATCGCCGAGTCGATCGGCGTGGACGGCACGCTATACGCCGGCAACCAGATCAATCTGGTCGCGGGCCGCCAGCTCGTTGTCCCTGCCAACGGTACGTTTGCCACCGCGGCCACCGGCCCGAACAATGCCACCACCAACACCACGGTGACCAACGGACTGGCGATCGATGCGACCGCCTTTGGGGCGATGACGGCGGGCCAAATCAAAATCGTCAGCACCGCCGCCGGGGTCGGCGTGCGCACGGACGGCAACCTGGCGGCCTCGGCGGGCAACCTGACCATCGACTCGGCCGGCAACCTGAAGGTCGGCAACACCTATGCCAAGGAGGCAGTGAGACTCAACGCGGCCGGCAATGTCACCGCCTCGGGCAATGGCCAGGGTGAAGGCGGGTATGCGATCAATGCGGGCCGGGACGTGTCGCTTGGCGGCGCGCTCGACTCCGGCAAGGCCGTTGCCGTTAGCGCGGGCGGCTCGATTGTCGGTGCAGGTGGGGTTAAGGCCCAGGAGGCGGTGATGCTTGCCGCTGGCGGCAGCGTCGATGTGGGTGGCGCGGTCAGCGGCAGCCAGGTCACCGTGTCGGCCGCCGGCAACGATGGCAGCGGGGACATCCGCCTCGGCGGCGATGTGACCTCCCCCGGTGCGATTCAGCTCAACGCCGCTCGCGACACCACCATCAATGGCAGCGTGGTGTCGGCAAGCGATCTGAATCTTTCCACTCAGCGCAACCTGACGATCAACGGCGCGGCGGGCAGCACTGGTGGCAATGTGTCGCTGACCGGCGTCACGGGCAGCGTCACTACGGCTGGCAACGTGGTCTCGCCCGGCTCGCTCACCGTCACGGCTGGGACCGATGCCTATCTCGGCGGCCAGGTGCTGGCCAGCGGGCCCGTCAGCGTCACGGCCCAGACCGGCAGCATCACCACCAGCGGCCAGATCGGCAGCAAAGCCAACCTGACCCTGACCGCCGCACAGAATGTGACCATCGGCGGCCAGGCGCAGAGCGCAGGCAACACTGCCATTACGGCGACTGGCGGCAGCGCGCTGATCAATGGCACGCTCACCAGCGATGGCGACACCACCATCACGGCCGGCGGTGACGCGACTGTGGCCGGCAGCCTCTCCAGCGGCGGCAATACTGCCATTCAAGCCAACGGCGGCTCGGCCACGGTCAATGGCACGCTGCAAAGCATGGGCGATGCCACGGTGTCGGGGGGCCAGAACGCGACGCTGGCCGGCAGCGTGCTCACAGGCGGCAATCTCTCCGCCAGCGCCGGACAGACGCTGAACGTGGCTGGCCTCGACTGGGTCGGCGGCAATGCCACGCTGCGCGGTGGGAGCGTCGTGATCGTGTCGGCCTCCGGCGCCACCAACGTAGTCAATGGCACGCTGGATGCCGCCGCTACCGGCAGCCTCGCGCTCACCGGCGATACGCAGGCAACGAACGTCAGCCTCGTCGGCGCCACGGTCTCGAATATCGGCACGACCGTTGCCACGCAGCAGCTGAGCGTTGCCGGCGGCGCCGTGACGAACACCGGTCTGCTTGTCGGCAACCAGGTCAGCGTCAACGCGAGCGATCTCACCAATCGCGGGACGCTTGGCGGCCAGACCGCCACGGTGAACGTCGCCAACAGCCTGGACAACGCCCAGGGGCTGCTGGTCGGCGCCCAGAGCCTGAATGTGACGACCGGCACCCTCGTCAGTAATACGGGCGGCACGATCTTCGCTGGGGACGTCTCGGGCCAGAGTCCGACCACCGGCGATCTGGCCTTCACGGTGACCGGTGGCGACGGCAGCTTCAACAACGCCGCCGGCCAACTGCTGGCAGGCAGCAACCTGACCCTGAACACCCCGAACCAGACCTTCGATCCGTCTGGTGCTGCCACTGGCACGCTCAACGCCAACGGGACTATGACGCTGGCGGCGCTGGCGATCCGCAACACGGGCACCTGGGACGTGCCCGGCAGCAACGTCGTGCTGCAGGCAAGCCAGGGCATCAGCAACACCGGCACGATTCAGAAAGCCGGCGACCTGACGCTGGCCACCGCCGGCACGCTGGACAACAGCGGCCAGATCGTTGGCGGCAGCAACCTGACCTTGTCCGCCGGCACGCTGACCAACACCGGCACGGTGCACGCCAATGGCAACCTGGCGCTCTCCGGCAACGTGGTGAACCAGGGTACGGCCGAGGCGCTGGGCGATATCACCATCACCGGTGCCAACTATGACAACCGCGGCGGTACGACCCAGGCCGGTGGCGACATCAACGTTGACATTGCCGGCACGCTCAACAACATCGGCAGCGTGATCGGCGCCAACGGCAATATCCACATTGCCGCGCAACAGGTCATCAATGACCGCACTGCGCCGATCGACGCTGGCAGCTCGACCGTCAAGGCTGCCAACGACAGCCTGCTCGGCACCACCGTCATCGGCTCCTACATACCGTGGGTAAGCTGTGGCAGCGGCGACGCATGCTCGGGCTACGTCCAGGGCACGGTCCAGTCGATCACGCTCGCCGATGTGATGCGCAAGTCCGATGGCAGCGTGCCGCTGGCATTTGGTCCAGAGCGGATCTATGTCGGCGCCGAGGGCTCCGCATCCGAAGGCTATTACTGGCATCTGCTGCCCGCCAACACGGATCCGACTGCGGTCCCATACCTGGCCGACCTGCCCAGCATCGCAGGCGTGCCGACCATCGACCGCACCACCGTCAGGCAGGCCGACGGCACCGCCGGCCAGATCATTGCCGGCGGCAATCTCGACATCAGCGCCGCGTCGCTCTCCAACAAGGGCGGGGTCATTTCGGCCGGCCAGAACGTGGCGCTCAACGCCGGCAGCCTGGAAAACGGCCGCTCGGCAACGCTCGTCAATAGCGTCACCGATACGGTGAACCAGACCGAGCTGTCTGCCTTCCTGGCGCAACTGCAGTATTACAGCGAGAAACGCACGGGGCCGCTCTGGTCGGAGTCCGGGCCCCTGGTGTATGGCGTGCCGCCCAGCATGGATAATTGCGACAGCTGCACTGCACCGCCGCCATGGTCCGAGATCTATCTGGCGGGGACCGTCACTGGCCCGCAGGCGAATGCACCGACGCAAGCCACTGTTAGCTACCAGCTCGGCAAGGCTGGCCACATCAGCGCCGGGGGCAACCTGAGCCTGACCGGTACCGGAGACCTGACCAATGCGGGCGACCTGGCCGCGCTAGGCAAGATCGCAATCACCACGCCCGGCACGTTTACCAATCAGGGTACGTACGACAGCAAGGTCACGACGACGACGGGCTGTGTGGACGGGGCCTCCGACTGCCCGGGCGACACCAACCCGCATGTCGACACGCTGGCATGGCAGCAGACCCCCAACACCGTGGCGGCAGGCCAGGCGCTGACGATCACGGCCGCCAATATCCAAAACCTGAACGGCACGCTGGCAGCCCAGGGGGACGTGAGCCTAACGGCGACAAATAGCGTCACCAACCAGGCCGGCGCCATCCAGTCGCTGGCAGGCGACGTATCGATCACCGCGCCGACCCTGGTCAACAAGACCATGGATCCGGTCAAGCTGCACAAGAGCTATGGTGGCCAGAATCCGCCGTACGCGGGTGGCTGCAATCCCGCTGGCACCTATGGCAACAGCCAGTGTGCGGCAGACGAGGACACCGAAGCCGGCCCAGCCGGGGTGATATCCGCGGCGCGCGACGTCAACCTGTCGGGCACGACGCTGACCAATAACGGGGCACTGATCACCGGCGGCCGCAACGTGACGGTCAACATGACCGGCGCCGTCGACAACAGCAGCATCCCATTGAACGCCGACTGGGTCGGCCACTGGCAGGAAGACCGCACCGGTGGCGACCGTTGGCACGACACCAGCGGGCGCGCCACCATCGGCAGCCTGGAATCCGGCATCCAGGCCGGCAACGCCCTGTCGGTAAGCGCCAGTGGCCACGTGCTGAACACCGGCAACCTGATGGGCAGCATGGTCGACGTCTCTGCTTCGGCGCTGGTCAACGGCTACACCAGCCCGAACCAGCCGACGCCGCCTTCGACGGCAGCCAAGCAGGTGATTCCGCTCGGCCCGGCGCCGGTTCCGGCGGGCTCTGTGCCTGCGGCCACCCCAGTCATCAATCCGACCCAGCCCTGGCAGTTCAATCCGGTCATTGTGGCGACGCCGAGCGTGCCAACGACGGGGACGGCCACGAGGGTGGACTGGCATTTCAATGCCAATCTGGGCGGCAATGCGGTAACGAGCCCCACCGCCACCGGAGACCGGGCCCCATACCTGAACGTCAGCCCGGCCACGGCCGTGCTGACCGGTGTGACGCCCGACTACCTGCTCTCGCAGTTGCCGGCCGAGTTGCGCCCGGGCAGCGTGAGCTTCTACTACGACCCCTACACCGAGGGCCAGAAACTGCAGCAGGCGGCACTGCAGCAAACCGGACAGGCTAGCTTCATCAACGGCCTGGCCTGGGACAATCAGTATCAGCTGTCGGTGACCGATCAGGAAAAGCTGATCCTGTACCGCAATGCGGCCGACTACGCCAAGGAACACAACCTCGCGCTGGGCACGGCGCTGACCCAGCGGCAGATCAACGAGCTGGACAAGCCGCTGCTGTGGTACGTCGAGCAGGCGGTACCAGACCAAAACTGCAACGCCATCGCCGGCGCGGCCTGCCCTAGCGTCAACGCGCTCGTGCCGCAGGTGTACCTGCCGGAGGGCTACGCGCAGGCGCTGACCAAGCCGACCGGCGGCACGATCACGGGCGAGAACATCAGCCTGGACGTTGCCGGGCAGCTCCGCAACAGCGGTGTGATCTCCGCGGCCGACACGCTGAACGTGAAGGCTGGCAGCATCGATGCGGCGCCCAATGTGGTGGACATCGGCACCTCGGCCTATCGCGTGCAAGGCGGCTGGAATGTACTGACCGGCACAGTGGTGCAGCCGGGCGGGTTCATGAACGCGATGCACATGAACATCGAGGCGGATGCCATCAACGCTGTCAATGATGCGTTTCTGGTCCGCAATGCCGATGGCACGGTGGACGAAGCGGCCACGCTCGCGTTCGTCAACCAGCTCAAGGCCAACCTCGGCGTGGAGTACGCCGCGGAGACCGTGGCCGACGATATCCACACGCAGTTCATCAAGGAGAAGAAAGGCTTCGGGCCGCTGGTCCAGATTGTAGCCATGGTGGCGGCGGTCGTCGTGTCGATTGTGACGGCAGGCGCTGCGGCAGCTGTAATTGGCGTGGCGCTGGCCGAGATGACTCTGGCGCAAGCTATGGTGGTGGCTGCCCTCTCCAGCATGGCGGGCAGCCTTGCCAGCCAACTGGTGACCGGGCGGGTGGATTTCGGCAAGATCGCCGTGGCGGGTCTGGTCGGCGCTGCGACGGCAGGTCTGACCAACGGTATCACCTTCGATGGCACAAGCTTCGGGGTGAACGGTTTCGATACGGTCCTCAAGGGAACCAACAGCCTGGCCAACCTGGCGGGAACCAACACGCTTGGCGGCGTGCTGCAGGCCGCCCAGGACGGCGCCTCGAGCACCATCGCGCAGCAAGCCGTGGGCATGGTAGGGACGGGCCTGATCAATGCCACGCTGAGCACAGTGGCATATGGGGGGGGCTTCGGCAAGGCGCTCGCAGGCAACTTGGTGGCGCAGGCCGGGGCACTGGGAGCCAATGAGATCGGCGCGACGACCGATGCGCTCTCTTGGCAAAACATTGCCGAGCACGCGGTGCTGGGCTGTGCCGCCGGAGCGGCTAGTGGTGCCAACTGCCAGTCGGGGGCGATCGGTGGTGTGACCGGAGCGGTAGTGTCGCCACTGGTGGGCGGAGCGCTAGGCATTGGGACCAATGCCGACCGGGCAAATCCGGTCAATCAGGTGGTGGTGACGGCAGCTGCCATGCTTGCCGGCGGTGCGTTGGCCAATACACTCGGCCAGAACGGAATCGCTGCAGCAGTTGCGGCACAGAACGAGGCGGCCAATAACTATCTGAGCCCCAAGGATCGGCTGGCGTTCGAGAAGGCTAAGCGGGAATGCGCGAACGGCGTCTTGTCGTCGTGTGCGACCGCCAATATCTATGCGGCAACGGATCAAAAGAGCAATGACATCCTGGCCGCCGGGCTCACTAGCTGTGAGGGATCCCGTTGTCAGTCGCTTGCCAACTGGATCCAGGATCAGAAGACCGCCTATGGTTGCGGCTCGGCTGCAGGCTCCGTGGATTGTCAAGTGCTGGACAAGAGCTGGCAGATTGCCCAGGCCAAAGCACAGGGTCTTGAGCTACCGGCCTTCTCGCCGGATGATCTGATCGGCACGGGTCTGCTCAAGGGGGCGCTCAAAGGTACGCTGAAAGGCTCAGCTCTCTTGGGGGCGACGAGGTCGGTAGGCAATGATGCTGCTAAGGCTCTCGAGGGGCAGTTCACGACTCTATATCGGGCTGTGAGCCCCGAGGAGTACCATTCAATCATGAAGTCTGGTCAATTTAATTTCGGCCCGGCAGGCAGTGAAATGAAACAATTTGGCTTCAACTTGAATGAGGTGCTTACCTACGCGAATTTTTCAACGGATTATGCTGCCCTCGTTAAGGTAACTATCCCAAGTAATGCGATTTATAATTTCGGTGTGTCGAAAAATATTGATCCATTTATATTTAGGAGTGGTGTTCTTACGGTGAACGGGAAAAGAGGGTTGGATTTATTCAATTCCGTGGTAAAGAATGTTGATCACGCTTATTGAGGGAGGTGAGATTTGCATCACATACTCGCTACTTTTTTTATCGCGGACGACGTTGATAACCCGAAAGTGAAGGGCGTGCGTAGTGGATACGCACCCCACCACAAATTTGCATCGGTTGATTACCTTGCAAGCGGCGTTCATTCGTATGCTGATAACGATCTTCACTACCCTGGGGAGACTATTAAAGTAAGGATTTGTTTCCCGAGTTGGGAGTATTTTCGCAACAAGGTAGACGTTGGGGACCCATTTGATGTTTTTGAGCTTGATAGGGTAATTGGGCGTGGGAGGGTGGACGAGATTTTATAGTGGAAGATCTCAGGTGCAGGTTGAAGAAAAGGGAGCTACTGCTTCGGCACGCGGTGGCTGGGCCCATCCCCACCTCTGCTCATAGCAATAGGCGGGGTTGGCTCCAAGATCGAGGACTAGGGGAAATTCCCCCTGACCAAACTGACTCTTTTAAGATCCCGAAAGGCTGGTCCATGCTGAATGTCGTTCCTACGCCAGGCGTGAATGGTGTTGGCCCTCAGCAGATCGTGACAGGGCGAAATGGCGAAGTTTATTACACCCCCGACCATTACAAGACGTTCGCTCCGGTGAAAAGGTGATTATGATGACGAATTTCAGCCCGTTTCGTTACGTTGACAAACCGCGCCGGTATCAAGTCAATGACGCGTTCATTGCCGTGTTGCCCCGCGCCATCGAATCAAAGAGTGCTTTACTCGAGGCGCTCGCGTCGCTACTCGTATTCCCGACCTATTTCGGCTTTAATTGGGACGCACTGTTTGATTGTGTTCGGGATTTCAGTTGGCTCGACAAGCACAACATTGTGCTTATCCACCCTGAACTTCCAAATTTGACTCGGCCGGAGCTGGAGATTTATCTGCGCTTGTTGCGGGACGCCGTCCTTGATTGGCATCCCGGGGAGACTCATCGATTCGATGTCATTTTCGCTGAATCGGACAGGGGTGCCGTCGAATGCTTCCTGCAGGATGGATAATTGACGCGCTACTGATCTGCGCGGCGCAGAGTTTGGCGGGCGGATTGCGCCGACGGTGCGATTGGTGGGGCAGCCAGTGCGCTGGCGGCGCCGCTGATCCGGGATGGGCTGTTGTTTGTCGGTCGATGGAACTTGGTGAGACGGCGGTTCGCCGCTGGGTGGCGCAGTACGACGCAGAGCGTGCCGGCGGGCCCGGCGAGGGTAAGCCGCTGACGGCGGAACAGCAGCACATTCAACAGCTCGAAGCGGAAAACCGGCAACTGCGCGAGGACAACGCATTGCTAAAAAAAGCCTCGGCCTTCTTTGGCTTCTATAACCCAGTGCGCTTGCACTCAACCCTGGGGTATCTGTCGCCCACTGCCCACAAGGCGAAATCGACAGTGAAAACCTATCCGCCTGTCCGAAATAACTTGACCACCATAAATGGAAGCTGGTACTAGAGGGATGGAAGCGCTTTCTTGCTATGCCACAAGATTCAATTGTCGAGGTGTTCCTGTAGATGCGTCGATACTATCGCATGGGCTTGAGGGCAACGAAGGCGGCCTTATCGGTGAGGTCGCGGTATTCGTTGACGCGAGGCGAAGCCAGCATACCAGAGGCACAACGCGCAGGCGCTCAACCAGCATTCTCTTGGGGAGACGAGAGCTTCTGGGCAAGAACGATTAGCATCGTATGTGCGCTCCTTTGCACCCTGCTGTTCGCGGGATGCGCGACCTCGATCGACGAAGCCGTCGAGCCACCGAAATGCACAAAGCCATCGCCCTTCTATCCCTCTCAAGCACGGCGCCTCGGCCAGCAGGGAACCGTTACCGCCCGGCTTCAAATCGACGTGAAGGGTCACGTCGAGCGCATCGAGATCGTGAACTCTTCTGGCTTCGCTCGTCTTGATACCGATGCAATCAATGCATGGAAGCAAAAGCGTTGTCAGCCGGCGCGAGATCGTCGTACAGGCGAGCCGGTGGCTGTAACCATCGACGATAAACTCATTTTTCAGCTCAAATGACGAGAAGCCAGGGATGGTTGGAATGAATACCTGGACCATCACAACTTTCTGTGTTCGCGACCGAAACGCCCTTTGAGTTAATGTACAAGGGAGCTCATGTCGATGATCAGAAGGTTGAAACCGAGGCACTGGTGACGGCAAAACGACGGTCAGTGCTTCCTCCAAACGGAGATCCTCTACCATACGACTCGGTCATGAACACGTTTGAGCATCCCTGCCCTGCTGTGGCGGCTTTACGATCGATGAGCTGGGTATCTACGAGATATGTACGGTCTGCGGGTGGGAGGACGACCCCGTGCAATCAGCAGATCCCGATTATGCTGGTGGGGCAAATTCGTGCAGCTTGAGAGAGGCGCAGCTTCTTTGGAGGAAGAGAAAACCCTCAAAACACAAAATAGGAGCGCATTCCGACCTCGTCGAAACCATTGAGTACAGTAGAGGCGACGGCGCCGTTCAGCGCAAGGAATTGTTGTTTTTGCTATTTTCTACAGGGCGTCATTGCCCGGGCCATACTTGCTAGACGTTATTCATGTAGCGGAAACCGGAAGGTAAATCACTACAGGATCGCCTTCCCTCCGAGAATTAGATGCTAGAGGTATTTGGAAGCCGCGCGGATTTGTGTCCGAGAAAAAATTTCGCCCTACGGGCGTTATGTTAAAGGCGGCCGAGCCATCATGAAGATTCTGACGCGCGGGGCCCGTTACACCATCATTACCGTGGATGTTGTTTTGGGACCAGACTCTCGGACACCACCTGCCCTGCAGAACCCACGCGATGTCCAAATCCCAACTTTCGCACGGCGGTGTGGTCAGCCAGTGCGCGGCGTCGTACATATTAGATGGGCCGTTGCACTTAAGATCGGCGTTGAATGGCACAAACGGCACAGAACAGGACCAGAAAATGGCTGCTTTTGACACGCTGAAGCTCGCGCGAATCCTTGAGGGGACAGGTGTACCACGTGAAAACGCAGAGGCTTTTTCCTTGTCGCTCAATGAGGCGTTGGAAGATTCCGCAAAAAATGGGATGTCGATCCAAAGTCTGAGCACGGACCAACTTACGGACTTGGTTATTGAGATTTCGAAGCAGTGCGGCTGCCCTCTACAAACAGGCTTTGACCAGAACGCCACTCCAGAAACGTCGACCTAAACTCGCCGCGGCGAGCGCCGCGACGCTTCAAGCCGGGCGACGACTTCGACCTGCGCCCCTGTCAAGTCGCGGGCCTCTCTGCGCGCCGCCCACTTCGACGCATAAGTCTTCAGCCGTGCGATCGCACTTCTGGCGCGCGGTACGCTCGGCGTCCGTTTCGCGCAGGCTGCGTCGCTCGCAGGCCTCGGCCGGTCCTGGACAATAATCACCTCGTCGCGCTCGAGCTCCGTCGAGATTTGAGTCCGCAGCTTCACCTCCCTCGCCCGCCCCGGCTCTAGGGTCGCGGCGTAGCCCCGGCGCTCTCTGGCGACGCTCATGGAGGGGCGTTCACAAGCGAAACACACTTCTGGCCGATATGGCATCGCAGGGTCCTCCACTATCCTCGGGCTGCCAACAACAACAAGGGGAGAGGGTCATGAGCGGACGTTTCTTGCTGAAAATTGTGGCGACGCTGTCGGTTATGTGCACCGGCTGTGCGTCCATTGTGGGCGGCACTTCGCAGAACATCTCGGTGGAGGCGCGCCAGGACGCGAAGTCAATCGCCGGTGCGGCATGCACACTTTCGAACGACAAGGGGAAATGGTTCGTTACGACACCGGGATCTGTCGGGATCCAGCGCTCCTATGAAGCCATGAATGTTACCTGCACCAAGACAGGCTCGGAGCCGGGGACAACGGCCGCACAGTCGACAACGAAGCCCATGGTCTTTGGCAACCTCATCTTTGGCGGCCTGGTTGGCGCGGCGATCGATATAGGGAGTGGGGCGGCCTATGAGTATCCAAATTTGATCGCGGTCGAGATGAAGGCACTCGAGATGCCGAAGCCGGCAGAGCTAGGTTCGCAGGCGCCCGCAGCTCCGATGACCATCGCCTGGAAGCCCGTATCGAAACCTGCCCCTGGGCCTTTTACCAATATTGCCGAGGCGCTTGCTGTGAAAGACATGTGTACTCCCGTCGGGTACGCGGTCCTCACTGGAACTGGCCATGAAGGGGATACCTACCGAGTGAACTGTATGGGCGGCATGACGAAGGAATATGCCTGCGCTGGCCAGAGTTGCTCACCGGCGCGCTAAGCGTTCCCCGTGCCGAAACAGGAACTTTGAACGAACCGGCAGGGGTAATCGTCCTTCGCGTGCGAATTGATACCATTGAAGGGAAAAGGCTGCGCTACATCAATGTCTTGCGATAACAGTCGCAGTGCGGTTCTTTCCGATGCCGTAAGTCGTCGATGGCATACGAATTTTCGCATCCCAGCGTATCAATTTGCACGGAAAGCACGATCCCACTTTGAAGGGAAAATCCATGTCTGAGCACGAGTCCGAACATCGCGGGGGCGTAGCTAACCTGTGGAACTCCACCGACGAACAGGAGTGGCTCTGCGCAGAGACGATCGGCTACTGGGAGTGCGTAGGCCGGGCTAACATCGGGCTAGAGCGGGAAATGGAAAGGCTGGACCCTCAAGCAATCGCTGGACTCGACGCGCATGCATGGTACGAATTCCTCTTGAACAAGTACTTCCGGTGGAAATACACGGCTGCAAACCGATATGGCTCCACGACGAAATTCCTGAGGCGCCATGGACAGTATCCCGAGCTCGGCTGAGCGTAAAGGATCTCATCTTCATGTGGGCCAGCGAGGATGATACGCGTGAAACACTCTTGGCTGCCAAGAAAACCCCTGGACTTGGATTTGCTGGGGCCTCAGGCCTCTTAGCCCTACTGTACCCGCAGAAGTTTGGCACGGTCGACCAATTCGTGGTGAAAACACTGCGCAATGTCCCAACACTTCCTACCTGGGAGCGAAAGGCGTTGGGCGCATGACTCCGCAAAATCTGACGCTGCCGGATGCGATCATTCTCACTGAGATTATGCGGGCGAAAGCACAGTCCCTCAATGAGAGATTCTCAAGCTCATATTGGACACCGCGAAGAATTGATAAGGTGCTCTGGAGCATTGACCGACGATGTAAGTAGGTGAGCGTCAAGCCAAACGCGATCGGCACGAATGGCTTCGTTTGGGAAAGCGTGACCGTCGCGCGCATTCGGAGCCAATGCGCAAACCGCAGCTCTGCCCCGCATTAGCTGCCCGCTTCAGCCAAGACGGCATGTCGCCCTGCCCGTTCCAGCTCAGTCCCTCGGCGTTGCGGTAGCAGACCACTGGCGGTGGCGCTGGTGGCGGTAGCGGAAGGGCCGGCGGATCGAAGCCCACCCCGCTTCCCCCTCCTCCGGCCTCGCAGGCCTTGATCTTGTCGGCATGGCGCAGGGTCAGGCCGATATCGTCGAAGCCGTTCAGCGGGCAGTACTTGCGGAACGGGGCGATGTCGAACTCGTAGCCCTGGCCCGACCGCGTGATCACGGCCTGCTTGTCCAGATCGATGGTCAGCTGGTAGCCGTTGAACGCGTTGGTCTCGTGGAACTAAGCGAGACCGAAGCTCGGCGGCCCATAGTAGTGGTCGATATTGGGGTCTTGTGCAGAACCTGGCGATCGGTGGCCTGGAAAGCCTGGCGCAGCAAGGGTTACTCGTTGCTGAGCAACTTGATATAGCAGGAAGTACGAGCCATTGGATTACATAACCTTCTCGATGTAAACCGTAAGAATTCGCACAAAGAATACGATGACCCTGAGTCAGCGATCCGCCTGATGGCCTTGTCCCAGCAGCTTCTTTTTTTGCTCCGCAAATTCGGCCTCACTGAGAAGTCCAACCTTCAGAAGTTCCGCCAGCTTTTGGAGCTCATCCGCCACACCGGGTAAAAGATACTTGCGTATACTTTGTACTTGAATCTATTTCAACAGAAGCGCGTTTAATTATTACAGTAATCAGGCTATGCCAGCGCCGCGCTGTGTGAAGGCTTCCCAAATAGAGATAGTCTTTCTTGGTTTCTCCTATTATGAATCTAATGGTATGAACGGGATGCTCCGTATCATTAATCGTAAGCTGAAGAGCGAGATTAGTCGCAGTACCTATTGTTTTTTTTTGTGCCTGAGAGGGCACCGGCGAGCGCACCTACACCACCAAAGGCCAGCCCGCCAACCAGTGCACCACCCAACTGACTGCTGCGATTAGTTGAGACTATGGAATTTCCGTCTTCAATAATTTCACACGAAATAACATCCTTGACCTGAACGACCTTTAGAAAAGCCGGTTTCAGGCTCTTATCAATGAGACAAAACTTGAGTCGTCTCTCATCAATAGCCAAGCCATCGTAACCAACACCAAAGATTTCATGATCGCAGCTAAATTCAGGAAGCTCTGCGAGACTTGCCACTACGGATTTTTGCGTATGGTAAGCAACGCGTGAAGCACGCATGGCGAGGATGAGCAAGATTAGCCCCCCAATCAGGGCGGTAACCATAATTTCATTCATAAGACTGCTCCTATTGTTGTTGAAGGATTCCCTCTCGAAACGGCTTTACTGGAACGGCGTCTTTCCATAGGCGCCATCTCGCCCACCAAGCTCCTCACGTGGCACTCAATTCCAGCAGCCGAGGACCGACCTTCTCTGCGACGTAGAGGGAGATTCATTTTCGAACGCACCCAGTCGCCGCCTTGGAGACACAGCGCAGAGCTCGTAGACGGCCTCACGCTGCGATGATTGCAGGTTGTCGTGTCGAAAGATCCAGGCGAGCTTTATCAAGGCACACTCGTATCCGGTGAGCTCGCCATCGGTGTCCATCTCCTCCTTCTGCATGCGGACCATCGCCTCCTCGGCCAACTTGTTCCCGAGTTGTGATGCTAGCTGCCGGCAGACGTTGTAACCGACTTCCATCACTATGACGTCGTCTGTGTATTTTTTCGACAAGGTGACCGCGGCCATCTTCGTGGCGGATCGGGTCAGGAAATTCATCAGTCCCATGAGCTCTCCCCCTGGGCGCCTGCGTGGCGTTTGTTCCAGACTATGGGCGGTCGGCGTGGCAGGTGCAATCGCCTAGATGGATGATCTGGGAAGAGCTTTGCCAGGCTCGGCAACGGGTGAGGCCGTGGTCATGCGCGCTATCGGCCGTGGCGGGTTGAATGCGTCTGCGCAAGCCATTTCCTGCGCCGAGGTGCCCGCCACAATCGCATCGGCCAAGCGGAATGCAGAACGCTGGCCTTCGAGGTTGCCCTAGGACATGCGGATTCCTCACATACGTTCTTCGTGACCGGCGCCGGCGCCCATCGCCGCAGCTCGGCCGAGAAGCGGTGTAAGAGCGGGTGCATCCTCGCAAGTCGTGTCGATGCGCAGGAGCAGGACAGTTGCCGCTACAGGTCGGACTATCGTCCGCGCGCAGAGGCCGTCACGTGATAGTGGTCTGCCGTGGCCGGGAGCCTCTTGCTACCGTTCTGATCCATTCCACTGCGCATTGCCGAAGGACCGAGTCGGCCGACTGTTCGCCGATCAAAAACTCGCTGGGGCGAGCGGCAACTGCATCTCGGAAGCGGTTGGCGCGCCAGCTCGGGTCCGGAAGGCGGCTCAGGGTCGGGAAGAAGACCTGAGAGAGGCGGAGATCGCTTGCCCTCGCTGCGCCGCGCTACCCTTTCGGTGACTAAAGCCTTTGCCAGCGGAAGGTCGGCCATGCCGCAGACCGCGCGTCAAAATTTCGATGATGGAAAATTATGTCAAATGATTTAATGGCAATTGACGTCAGGCACCCTACCCAATCTCAAACCGAGTCGAGGGCAGCACACGGATGAAATTGCAGATCAGCTGGATTTCACCGGAGCTGTCTGGCGGGCCGCGGGGAAACGTCATGGCGCTGGTCATTATGGCTGTTCGTGCAGTAATACCGTTCTGCGCCGCTCGGGCAATGATCCCAAGTGTGGTATTCCTGAGCGGCCTGATATGCTTCGAGTTTGGCCACATATCTAACCGCTACGCATTGCCTTGTCGCCGGGATCTGCAACGCAGGCTGGCCTTACGCCCACGCGGTATGACAACTTCCAGATGTGACCAAAACTCTTGAGAACTGGAACCAGTCCACCTGTCCTGGCTATCCAGATAGTGGTTCGGGACCGTGCCCTGCCATTCACGTAAGGTGGCGTGACTCAGCTCTGGCAGCGACCTGAGCCCCACCGCGGTTCCGCATACTGCAGTTCACGAACGAGACTGCAAGTGTCGCTGCGTATCCAAGCCCCATGGCGTCGAAGTGGACACACCCAGCCTGATCCGTTTCACATCCCAGTGGATAAGCGTTACGTGCAGGTCGTGCTGGCTGATCGCCAATTCTCGCTTTAAAAAATAAGGTATAACCCCGCCCCGCTCACCCGAATCAACTGCCAGATCGAAGGTTAACCTCGAAAAAAAGCATGTAATTCCGACTCGCTCATTCACTTCAGAGGGCCGGACATTTCAACATCCGAAGTCGGGGAACTATTTCCAGCGTTTTAGCAGAAGCGCTCCATGAAGGATGAGGAACGGGGCGGAGCCAATTCCACTGCAAGAACCGATACGCGCGAGTGTACAAGCCAAAGTTGCGTGGCGTGGACGAGAAAATCGCCCCGTACGCAACGCAGTTTCGGCTACCTACAGCGAAACAATCGAGCTAGGAAACCCTACGAAAGTCGGTAGTCAATTGCCTACACGCGCGCCGTTACTCGCCGTTTTGGTGAGAGATACGAAACAATGACTTGTTGATGCGACATTCATACGATATGTGTGCTCAATCTAAAATCAGGTGTTAAAACATTTCAATGCGGGATGAGGGCAGTATGGCATACTCCGCCAATTCATTTTTTACAAAACATCGACTACGTCTCGGGGAATAAATGGGGCAATTTTTACAAAACGTTTGGCTAGATTCTTAAACCACGAACTCGAACTCATACCATCCGCACGATCGTTGGGATCCATTGTGCAGGCACTTCTACCACGCTCGGATCAGTTCGCCAGCCTCTTACCGCAAACAGTTCGCGATGCGTTTCGCAGTCCGATGATAGTTCACCGGTAACGCCACCAGTCCCTTTCTGCCGCCTATTAATTCATGCTAACAACATCGCCCGCCTGACTCAGTCCGGACCGCCTATCTGACAACGCCCGGATACCAAAATAGACAACGGAGTAAGAATAATAATGGCCTCGGAATTAGCAGGAAAGGTTGCCTTCATCACTGGTGCAGCGCGGGGAGTAGGAAGGGCCACGGCGATGATTTTTGCGCGAGAAGGCGCAGATGTTGTGCTCGTCGATGTGGCAACAAATATCGACGGAGTGCCATACAGCTTGGCCACTGAAAGCCAGTTGCGCGCCACAGCGGAACTGTGCGAGGCGGAGGGAGCGGCGGTCGAAGTCGTGCTCGCGGATGTACGCAAGCAATCCGACATGGGGAACGCCGTGCATCGCGCAATGAAACGCTTTGGTCAAATCGACATCCTGGTAAACAACGCCGGTATTGCAGGGCCTTCTGGAGCCATTGTGCATGAGGTCAGGGAGGACGAATGGCAGCTCATGCTGGATATAAATCTGACCGGGGCTTGGCGTGCGATCAGGGAGATCGGTCCGGGCATGGTGGAACGCAAGTCTGGAAGCATTATCAACATCTCGTCTACTGCCGGCGTTGTTGCATATCGGCATTTTGCTGGTTACGTCGCGGCAAAGCATGGTCTGATCGGATTAACCAAGGCTGCGGCACTGGACTATGCGCCGCATCGTGTCAGGGTCAACGCCATCTGTCCGGGCTCTATCCGCGACGACTTCCGGGTCGAAGGAATAATGCTCTCAGAGATCGCTCGCGCGCTTGATGTCGACCAGGACGAATACGAGTCTGTGTTTACCCAGTCACAGCCAAACAACGAGCTGCTCGCGCCCGTTGACGTTGCCCGAGCGGCACTCTGGCTAGCGTCGGAGCAGTCCGTGAAGATGGTGGGCGGTGTGATCACGCTCGATGGCGGATTCTCAATAAAATAGGCGGGTGAATACGCATGGACAAGCAAGGCGGCTCTTCTCGCCCGAATAAGGGCGAAGTTTTTTTCGCATGGTTGGATCGTGCATGGTTCAAGGACCATGGTTGGAAACTCCAGGAACTGATCCGTACCTTGGATGGCGTGGACGATCAGATGCCGGTGGACTGCTTTGAGCGCAGGTTACCGTTTTCTTCGGATACAGAAGCTGTGCGCATGGCGGTCTGCCACGAGGCTCGGCGTCTGGTGACACTTGGTGGCGAGGACAGGAACCGAATCGTCCTTGTCGTCTGTCATTGCAACGACGGACGTAGCATCCTTCTTCTGAGCAATGACATCCGCTTGAACGATCAACGACTCCAGCAGTTCTTTCAAGACACTGTGTCGATAGCGCGTATGCACGACACACTGCTGCTGGAGGCAATTCCGCATCAGATGGCGATCCCTGCCATTGTGCTGGCGGCCAGCGCCACAGCCCGCTACGAGCGCATCCGCTTGCACCGATTCGAGGCGGCCGAGCGGCCCCTTTCCGGTAACGAACTGTATCGACGCCATCCGTCGATCGATCTTGAGGTCGGCGCCACACAAGACATCGAGACCATAATTGCCGTCAGCCAGAATATCGAAGCCGCTCCCGTTGGTGTGCAACCAGAGGACGCATCAGTATTGCCGGTCCACATCGAATTGCTCCGGCATGGCCCACGTCCGGTGCTGCAATATCTCCCCGATCCACAGTCCCAGGGATGGCGCCTGTTGGTCGAAGAGCGAGAGGATGGGCTGGTAAACCTGCATGACACCCAGTTTGGTGTAGAGCGGGTTGCGCGCGCAGACCTGTTAAGCGTGGTGACGTATCTGCGATCTGTGTGCCACGAGGAGGGCGCACGTGCCGCGGCGCAGCCAGCACCACCAGTATTGCCTGAGGCTAGACAGACGCATGCCACCGATCACCCGCAAGAAGGTGAATTGATCGAACGATTCAATCAAGTGGCTGCTCTGCAGCATGAAGCGACGGCCCTGATCTTCGAAAGCAGCAAGATCAGTTATGGCACGCTCGTGTCTCAAGCCGAAGTGCTGGAGCAACGGATCCGCGTATGCGGAGGGGCCAACCGGTATGTGGCGATCTGCATGGAACGGACGCCGGCGTTCATCGTCGCGATCATTGCTGTATTGAAAGCTGGATGTGCTTACATCCCCATCGATCCGGCAACGCCGATGCAACGCCGGACAGCGATCCTAGAGGACAGCCAGGCTGACTTGATGCTCACGGACGCCAAGAGCATCGAAGGCGCGCAAGCGCTGTCCGATAACATCACCATCCAGCGACTCGATCATGCCGCCGATGCGGCGGCCGAACCCGACGGCGTTGCCTATGTGATCTATACCTCTGGCTCGACTGGCGTTCCCAAAGGCGTGGCTGTACCGCATCGTAATGTGGTTGGGCTGGTGGATGCCTGCCAGCCACTGTTCGATCTGCGTTCGGACGATGTCTGGTCGCTCTTCCACTCGATGGCCTTTGACTTCTCAGTCTGGGAGATGTGGGGCGCATTGCTTACCGGGGCGACACTGGTCATGGTTCCATACTGGACAAGCCGCGATCCTGAACTTTTTACGGAACTGGTACGAACACAGCAAGTGACAGTATTGAGCCAGACGCCGTCGGCGTTCTATCAGTTCGTTGGGGAAGCCATTGCCACCGATGCGGAGCTCAATGTTAGGCTGGTTTTCTTCGGCGGCGAAAAGTTGGTGAAGGCTAAGCTGATTCCTTGGTTTGATCGTTTCCCCGAAAGCCGATGCCGCTTGGTCAACATGTATGGCATCACTGAAACCACCGTGCACGTAACCTATGAAATCGTGACAAGGCGCCAAGCACTTGACGACAGGTCGAGTGTCGGTGTAGCCCTGCCAGGATGGAGCCTAGGCATATGCGACAAGGCGGGATTGCCATTGCCAACCGGGCTGACTGGGGAAATTTGCGTGTATGGCATCGGGCTTGCGCGCGGCTATCTGAACCGCACAGAACTTAGCGCCAGCCGTTTTGATCTCGATCCGGACAGCGGGCAGAGGCGTTATCGCTCCGGCGATCGTGGGCGCCTGGACCAGAATAGGTGCCTATTTCACTACGGACGGATTGACAACCAAATCAAGCTGCGCGGCTTTCGCATCGAACTCGGGGACATTGCGGCACAGATTCGCCAGTTGGCTGACATCACCGACGCAGTGGTCCTGCTCGATGAAGGGGACGGCCAACCAGGCAGCGCCGTGCTTCGCGCCTTCGTGACAGGCGCCGGTGTACGCACGGCGACTATCCGCAACAAACTCAACGAGCAGTTGCCAGACTATATGCGGCCATCGTCCATCTCAGTGGTCGAGAGCATTCCAATTAATAACAACGGAAAGCTCGATGGCAAGAAACTACTGGCCGAATACCGTCCGGAAGCCGACCAGTCGGCCTGCCTCGCAGATTATGCCATAGCCGCTGATACGGGGATGGAGGAGCGGTATCGCGCGGTGTGGATGGAATGTTTCGGGACGTCAGTGAGCGCTCACGACAATTTCTTCGACTTGGGCGGAAATTCCCTGATCGCTATCAAAATCAACCAGCGCTTGCGTGCCCTGCGACTACCGGAAATCTCGCTGAAAGACATCTACGTCCACCAAAACATCGCCTCCATCGCAAATGCCATGGCGATTCAATAGCATCGGGAGAAATCATGACTCCACCCGTACAGACTGCGCGGCTTTTCCATCAACTCGCCTCGCTCAATGCGGCATCGCACCCAGATGACGAAGCGCTGGTCCATGCTGACCGTTCGGTTAGCTATGGGAAACTTTGGCGCTTGGCGTTGCACTACCGTGATGCGGTTATTCGGGCAGGTGCAGGAAAGTCAGACAGGGTGGCATTGCTCGGTGAAAAGAGCATCGATGTGGTTGCCGCTATGTTGGGGGTGAGTCAGGCCGGTTGCATCTTTGTGCCGGTCAATCCGGTCTTGAGAGAGCGCCAGGTCGAACACATCCTTAAGGATTGCGAGGCCAAGGTACTTATCACTTCCGCCGACCGCAAGAGAATCCTACAAGCCCGCTGCGAGCCACTGGAGAGCCTGCTTAATTGCGTCCTATTTGAGGAGGTGTCGGACATCGGGGAGCCAGCGCCAACGCATTCCGGCAACCGCACGATCGACGCCGATGCCGCCGCCATCCTGTATACATCGGGAAGCACCGGCAGGCCAAAGGGCGTGGTGGTCTCACACCGGAATCTGGTTTCTGGCGCCGAAATCGTCGCGGGCTATCTGCACAACAACAGGCATGATCGGCTGCTCAGCGTATTGCCGTTGTCTTTCGATGCGGGACTGTCTCAGCTGACCACTGCGTGGTGGGTCGGAGCAACGGTAGTGCTGACCGATTCGCGTTCACCTGAAGAGATCCTGTCGATACTCGACTTCGAACAGATCACCGCGATGACAGCCGTGCCGCCAATATGGATTCAGTTGTCACAGCTTAAATGGCCTGGCTCGATTACCAGTAAGTTGCGCTACATCGCAAACACCGGCGGAAAGATGCCCCACGCAGTCCTGCGCAGGTTGCAGTCCAACGCTCCGCAGACCAGCGTGTACCTGATGTATGGCCTAACAGAAGCGTTCCGAGCCACCTATCTGCCACCCGACCAGATCAATATCCGGCCGGGCTCAATTGGCAAAGCCATACCTAATCAGGACGTGCTGGTGCTGCGTGCCGATGGCAGCGAGTGCGACCCGATGGAGCATGGCGAGATCGTGCAGCGGGGATCGCTTGTGGCGATGGGATACTGGCGTGACAAGGACCGTACCATGAAGCGCTTCCGTAGACTGCCCGAGGGCCTCACCGTGAGCAATGTGGTAGACGAAACCTGCGTGTTTTCAGGTGACATCGGCTACAAGGATGACGAGGGATACCTCTATTTTGTCGGCAGGAATGACGAAATGATCAAGACGAATGGCTATCGCGTGAGTCCGGTCGAACTTGAAGAGATCGTCTATCACTTGTCTGCGGACCTGGAGGCCTGCGCATTCGGCGTGGAGCACCCAGAACTTGGTCAGTCGATCACTCTCGTGGTTTCTGCTGGACGCAAGATGGCAGACTTTTCAGAGTCCCAGATTCGCAGCCATTTCTCCACCATTGCACCACCTTACATGATGCCGAAGACTCTGAAACTGACTGATCAGGTCTTTCCGCGCAACCAGACCGGAAAGCTGGATCGGGTACAGATCAGATCCTTGTTCGGTAATTGAATCCATTTAATCGATAGGTTCCTCACCATGTACGTCCAATCGCAGTTGCCTTTTCTGATCTGCCTGCCTTACGCCGGTGCCGGTCCGAGTGTCTTCAACACATGGCGGCCGCTGCTCCAAGACAGCGTCCAGATGTTGCAGCCTTCCTTGGCCGGCAAAGAGAAACGATTCGCGCAAGCTCCACTGCGGGACACCGTCGCGCAAGTAACCGACATCGCGGCTCAGCTCCAAGAGCAATTGGACAGGCACGCCGAGACGCCGGTAATTGTCTTTGGCCATAGCCTCGGCGCGATCCTGGCGTACGAATTGGCGCGCCTTTTGGAGCAAGGGTCAGCGACACGTATCGTGCATCTAGTCGTCAGTGGTTCGGCATCCCCGTTGCTCAAGCGTCGAGGCAAGGCAACCGGTCTGTCCGACGACGAATTCGTGCGCGAGGTCGAATCTCTCGCCGGTTATACGCATCCTGCCTTGGCCAACATGGATATGCGAGGGCTGCTGCTTCCGGCCTTGCGTGCCGATGTGGAAATGCACGAAAGCTATCAGCATGTGTGGGCTGCCCCATCTTCCATCAACATCACATGCCTGCACGGCAAACACGACCAGGTGGTGTACGCCAATGAAGCGCTGCAATGGCGTGAAGTCACGCTGGGCAGCGTCGATTTTCTTGAGATCAATGGCGGTCATATGTTCTGGGTCGACGAGCCGGCACTGCTGATCCCTACGATAAAGACAATTGCCTCCAATCTCGACGTGCAGGGAGTCAAGGATGCCGCTTGAGGCGCGTGTTCAGGATGTCCCGGTCATCTATGTAGACATCGTGTCTGCAATGGCATCCTTCCTGAAGGAAAAAGCCGGTATGGTCGATGTCGATATCGACCGGAGCGTTCGCGAGAATGGTGGGGACTCACTCGCGGCGACGTTGCTTGCCGCCCATCTGCGTAGCGGCTTCCAGGTCGATTGCAGTGCGGCCAAGCTGCTAGGGGAGCAGTCACTGGTACAGGTCTCCCGCAATCTGGAGCAGGGAGTCGGCGGCACGATCGCACCGACAGCAAAGTCAGATGCCTATCCGCTGAGCGATCAGCAAACCGGGGTCGCCTTTGACCAGATTCGCACACCGTTGGGGAAACAGTACAATTTACCGCTGTATGTCGAGACAGGTCCGCAATTCGAGATCAGGCGATTCAGCCGCTGCATCATCGCGGTCCTGAAGCGACACGCCGGCTTGCATATGCGCCTAGTGCTGCGGGATGGCAATCTGCAGCAACAGATTGCGGCATTCGACGAAACCGAGCTGGATATCGTCGATCGCGGCGTCACCGATGACCTGCAGGAAGAACTGGTCCGGTTCTGTCAGCCCTTCGATCTTGAACACGGACCGCTGTATCGCTTCGCCAAGGTCTCTTGCGCCGGTAAGCACTATCTGCTGTTCGATATGCATCATATCGTGACGGACGGCTATTCCAAGAAGCTACTCTTCGCGCAGATCGATGCGCTGTACAGCGGCCGCTATCCCGCACTTCCAGATCTGACCTACACCGATTACTGCTGCTGGGTGCAAGCGCCGAAGCTAGAAGCAGAGCGGGCCTCCAGCCTGGCGTACTGGAAAGCCAAAATATTCCCATTGCCGCAACCATTGGCACTGCCGGTCGATCGCGCATGGCCACCTGTGCGTTTGGTCGACGCCGGTTGCGTCAGCGCGTTCGTGGGGGCAGAGGACGTCGCCCGGCTGAGCGAGGTGGCGCAACATGGTGGTGCTACCTTGTATGAAGCTCTCATCGCCTCGTATGGGATTGCCGTATCTTGCATCACCGGCAACAGAGACTTCATCTTGGGAAGCCCGGTTCTGGGCAGAACTCTGGCCGGCACGGAAAATGTCATCGGCATGTTCGCCAGCACTGCATGCTACCGGCTTGATATCGATATGCGGGACAGCTTTTCTAGGCATCTCGCGAAAGTGGCTGATGAGGTCCGCGCCACCACCCAGCAGAGCTTCTTTCCGCTTAATGAAATGGTCGAGATGGCTGCGCAGGAAAGGCCAGACAGAATGTCACGCCATCCAATATTCGACCTGATGCTCGCTTTCCACGCCCGCCAGCTAGTCGAGGTGCAGCTGGACAGCCGTCCGGTTATATGGGAACCAGCAGCGACAAGGTGCGCCATCTTCGATCTGCACATGCATATCTTCGAGCGCCCGACAGGGCTGGATATCCGTCTTATCTTCAACAGCTCCCTGTTTTCCGGACAGACAGCGTCGGACTGGCTGTCGGCCTACATGGAAGTGATAAGCGCATTGTCCCGGGTGCCTGGGAATAGTATGGAATCGGTGCTCTAAGCGCCGATTCCATCGGCTTACAAACCTCATATAGCCAACACAATGAATTCGCCTGTTGCTGTTTCAAGAAACGATGCCTTACGTCGCCTAGCGAAGCGATCCAAGTCCCGACAATTTTGGGACGAAGAGTTTGACTCTGGCTGGATGCGCGCCGAGTTACCAACGGACACTTTTGCCGACGGCAAGGTGTCGCCGCATGTCCTGCATCGCAAGTTCAGTTATGAACTTTATACCTTCCTGCTCGACCGGCTGGCTGCGCAAGGCGGACATATAAATACCTTTCTGGATACTATCGTCGCACTGGCGGTTTCGCGCCTTACGGCGCAGGACAAGCTGGTTCTGGCATATGCAGAAGGTCCTACGGCGTCGCCCTATCCGCTGATCATGGATTTTTCCATGCTGACTCGGTTTCGCGATATTATGGAACACGTCGGATCAAGACGCGCAGAATTGGGCGAGCATGCCGTAGCCGGGACGTGGCAGCATTATGTCGCGTTGTGGCAGCAGCGCGGCAATGCCGACTCGCCCGCCGCCATTTGCCTAGCCCATGGACGCGCCGAGACTGTGCATGCGCACGCCGGTCTGGGAGAATTTCCGGCCGTGATTGCCATCGACGTCATGGAAGATTCGTTGGAGCTATCTTTACGTTATGATGCAGCGGCCATGGATCCCCGCACGGCTGCGTCTTTCCTGAACGTTCTGGAACATATCACCAAGCTGTGCAGCACCAATTTCGATATCACCCAACGCGAGCTGGTCTTGGCGTCCGGGCAAGACATGGCCACTGTGGCCGCCATCAATGCAACTGACGTCGCTTTCCCCGACACGAGCCGAATCGAGGATTTTCTGGTTGAGGCAACAGCACGGCATCCGGAGCGGGTCGCACTACGCGCATCTGCGGGCGACTGGTCTTATGCTGATCTTCTCACCAGGGCTAATGCGGTGGCCGCAGCGTTGCAGGAGAACAGGGTTGCCCCGGGAGACGTGGTGGCCATCATGGCTGAGCGTTCGCCCAACATGGTGGCTGGCATCTTCGGCGTGCTCATGGCGGGAGCGACCTATTTACCGGTGGATCCAGGATATCCGCCGGCCCGTATCCGCTACATGCTCGACGATAGCGGCGCCAGGCTGGTGTTGCTTGGAGACGCCGACCTCGCGACACTGATCCCACAAGCGGTGGGCAGTCTGGCTCTAGCCGATGCCATCAGTCGTGCTAGGCCCGCTTGCGGCTACCGCCCGCCGGCCGACCTCCTCTGCACCGAACCCGCCTACATTATCTACACATCAGGGTCAACCGGAAATCCCAAGGGGGTCGTGGTCGAACACCGCTCGGTGGTCAACCGCTTGCAATGGATGCAAAACAGCTACCCGCTCCACGCGGACGACGTCCTGATCCAGAAGACGTCGGTGTCTTTCGACGTCTCTGTGTGGGAGCTATTCTGGTGGAGCTTCGCCGGCGCATCGCTTTGCGTTCCGGAGGCAGGTGCAGAGCGAAACCCAGAAAGGCTGGTTGCCGAGATCGCGCGCCATCGGGTCAGCGTTATCCATTTCGTACCGCCCATGCTTTCCGCTTTCCTCGACTATGTCGGCAGCCAATCGGCGAAGGTGGCCTCCCTCAGAGTGGTATTTGCCAGCGGGGAAGCAATTAGCCCTGGGCACATCGAGTCCTTCAATGCGCTGGGAGATGCGGCTGCGCGGCCACGATTGATCAACCTGTATGGACCGACCGAAGCCACCGTCGATGTGACTTGCTTCGATTGCAGCAACCTTTCGCCGCAGCGTGCGCGGGTGCCATTGGGCAAGCCCATCGACAACACCCGGATTTTTGTGCTCGACCGATTCTCTCGCCAGTTACCGGTGGGCTTCTTTGGCGAGATATTCATCGGCGGTGTGGGCGTAGCCAGAGGCTATCATCGCCGTCCTGAGCTGACTGGTGAGCGGTTTGTGCTTATGGAGGACGAACGCCTGTACCGCACTGGCGACATCGGGCGCATCGCCCCTGACGGGTTGATCGAATATGCCGGACGGACAGACCATCAGGTCAAGGTGCGGGGATTCCGGATCGAACTCCAGGAAGTCAGCACGGTGATCGAGTCGCTGCCCGGCGTAAAAAATTGCGTAGTCCTGACCGGCGGCGTCGCAGGTCAGAACGATACCCTGCTAGCGTTCGTCAAGGTGGCAGAGGCGAGCGTGACAGTGCACCAGCTAACTGAGCAGGCAGCGGCACAGCTCCCTGCGCACCAATTGCCCAGCCAATTCATCCTGCTCGAAGCGTTTCCCAATCTGCCCAATGGCAAGATCGATCGCAAGGCCCTGTTGCGTATTGCCGATGATTTCAGGTCATCGGCGCAAGCGGCCGTGGCCCCACGCGACGAAGTAGAGGCACGCCTGCTGGAGATCTGGAAGGCGGTACTTGGACGCGACGATATCGGTGTCACCGACAACTTCTTCGCCGTCGGCGGCAACTCTATTCATTTTGTGTCGATCCTTGGCCGGTCGCGCCAGGTGGGACTGGGGTTCTCGTTCCAAGACATGTTCCAGTCCCCTACCGTCGCCGAACTGCGCATGCGTGTCAGTCTGGGGGAGATCACAGGCCAGGGAGGTAGCGATGCTCAACCGGTGCGACTGGACCTGTTAACATCGGGCGACCGTGCCGAATGCGCAGCGCGCTTCCCCGATTGCGAAGACGCTTATCCGATGACAGCGCTGCAAGAAGGTCTGGTCTTCGAAAAGGAACTCTATATTGCTGCGGCGCAATACCACGACGTATTTACCTACACGATCGAAGGATCGATTGACCCAGAAACTTTCAAGGCGGCAGCGCAACTGCTGGTGGATTGCAATCAGATCTTCAGGACCAGCTATCACATGAGCGGCTTCGCGCAAAGCGTTCAAGTCGTTCACAGGAATGTCGCGGCACAGGTTTTCATCGACGACCTACGAGGTTTGTCAGCTGCCCAAAGGCAGAAGTGGTTGGATGACTGGCTGGATAACGAGCGAGCCTATCTCTTTCAATGGGAACAGCCGGGCCTGGTACGTTTCCATGTCCAGATTCTAACTGACGACCGCTATCTGTACACGCTAAGTCAGCACAATTCGGCGCTGGACGGGTGGAGCATTTCATTGGTCCACACGGAATTGTTCAATACCTATTTCGATATGCTGGCCGGCAAGAAGCCGGACAGTACAATCAAGAAAAACTATATCCGTGACTACGTGGCTCTGGAAAAACAGGCCATAACCGACGATGCGCAGTGCTCCTATTGGGATAGCGTGCTGACCGCCAGCTCGCAGACATTGCTGCCGGTGCAACAGCGACCTGGCATCGGCGAACGCTTTACCGTGAAGTATCACCCAGTAGACATCGGCAAGGAGCTTTCCGATGCCCTCATCGGCGTGGCCGATCGCCTCAAGGTTCCGGTGAAATCGGTGTTGCTTGCGGCCCATATCAAGGCATTGTCCCTTCTGGGAGACACCGATGATGTCTTGACTGGATACGAGCACAGCGGGCGCCCGGAGGTGGACGGGGCCGCCGATGGCATCGGCCTGTTCCTCAACACGGTACCGTTCCGGGTTCGCCTGGGGCAGGAGAGCTACGCCGAGCTGATCAGGGAGGTGTACGCCACCGAGGGAGAAATGCTACCCAATCGCAGGTTCCCCATGGCGCGCATGAAAGAGCGCTCGGGAATCAAAGAGATACTGTTCGAATCGGTTTTCAATTACACCCATTTCTATCGCCTCAAGGAACTCAAGAAACATCAGGACTTCTCACTGATCGAAGTCGAGGCCAGAGGCGAAACCGAGTTCGCGCTGAGGGCAGAGTTTTCTAGGCACTTCTTCGGAGACAACGTCAAGCTGAACCTGCATTACCACGCAGAAGCCTTTGGCGAGGATTTCATCGCAACGGTGGCAGCTGTGTACACCAAGGTACTGCGGGAGATCACCAGGGATGTGCAACGTGCGCACCAGCAGATGGACTTTGTCACAGGTGACATTCTGCAGTCGCTACTGGCGCAAGGACGGAAATTGGTTCAGGACATCCTGCCGTTGGGCCAAAATGCATGCGCGGTGGTAGTCAATGCCGCCGGTTATCTGCAGCCGCCGGGTGCCTATGGTGAACTTGCGACGTTGTCGGAGGCAGCATGCCAGGCCATGATTGCGAGCGGGCACGGCAGCCTGCCGGATCAAGGCGTCGCCAGAAGCGGGGTCGTCGGCAGGATCGACCTGGCCTCCCAGCGGTTTCTTGTGCGCCAGATCTCCAGCGATCCGAGCGAGAATACGCTCCCCTCTGCCTCGGCAGAGGCGGCACTGCCGCCAGAATCAATGACTGCGGCAGAACTCATTGCGCAAAGCTGGAGCCGGGTGTTGCAAGTACCGAGAGCGTCCATTTCGCTCGAATCCAATTTCTTCGACCTGGGCGGTACCTCCATCCTGGCCATGAAATCGGTGCTCGAGTTGCGTGGTGTGGTATCGCTGGTGCAGCTGCTCACCAACTCGACACTCGGCCCGCTAGTCAGGTCACTGGCTGTCGCCAGTGACGAAGGCAAGTTGCTGCATGCTCTAGCCCAGGGTAGCGAAGACGAGGTGGCACTGGTCTATTTTCCCTATGCAGGCGGGAACGCCATCAATTTCCGCGATGTGGCCAATGCATTGCGATGCGCCTGGCCACAACTGAGCATTTATGGCGTGGAGCTGCCCGGCCACGATTTCCAGGGGAACAGTGCCAGCCTACTGGCGCCGCAGGACATGCTGTCCGAGCGCCTGGCCGACGAGCTGCACCGCTTGCCACACAAGCGCCTAGTGTTCTGGAGTCATTGCGTCGGCGCTGCTTTGTGTCTGGATACCTTGCAAAGGCTTTCCGCAAACGTACTGGTGGATAAGGTGTTCATCGGAGCAAAGATATTGCATGGTGCCCAGCATGATCTGCAGTTGGCCGAACGGATGGAGTGCCGCAGCAACGGCGACATCATCGGCCTGCTCGACAAGCTGTCCGGCGCCGAAGACTTTACTCACGTTGCAGCGGATTCGCACGGGGCGATCGCGGCGGCGTTCCGACATGACGCAAGCGGGGCCAACCGCTTCTTGTCGCGCATGCAGGAATCCCCCCCTTCGTTACGCGATGTGCCCATGATCAATGTGGTTGCACAAGACGATCCGTTGACAGAAGACCATGTCGCCCATCATGAACGGTGGCGCATCTTCTCGCCCTCGCTGGCCTTGGAGGTACTGGAATCCGGTGGGCACTTCTTCTGCCGGACCCGCCCAGAGCAGGTTGCCAGCGTGATCCTGAAATATTGCGGAGTGCCACATGATGCAAGCTAGTCACTTCCGTTTAGTCTGGCTCAAGAAAGGTGGCGCCAGCATGCTTCCGTTTTCCGTGACCGCATTTACTAACGGACTGCTCGGTGGTGCGCTAGCAATCACGGCCGGCATGAGTCCGGCTGCCGCCCTATTCATGGCGGTCGCCCTTAACTCGGGATCGGCACAGTTTGTCGTCACCAAAATGATCCAAGAAGGGATGCCCTTCGTCACGATCGCCTTTGCGGTGTTTATTGTCAGCTTGCGATTGCTGATCTATGCGGCCGAAATGCGCTCACACATCAAGGGGGCGCCCCTGAGATGGCGATTGTGGCTGGGGTTCAGCCTGATCGATGCGATGTTTTTCACGGTGAGAGATATGCGTTCCAGCCAAGCGCAAGGTGGCCAGTCCGGCCTGCTCTGGTTCTGTCTCGGCGCGTCCCTGACAATGCTGTCCATATGGACGGTCGCGACCGCGCTGGGCGCGTGGGTGGGCAAGGCATTGACTGAATACATCGTTTTCGGTCTGGATTTCCCGATCCTAGCCATGTTCGCGACCATGCTGGTCGGCTCCATCTCCAAACTACGCCACGTGGTGGTAGTGTCAGTGGCCGCTGTATCCGCGATCTATTTTCATGACTTGCCGTACAATGCGGGATTGATGGTGAGCGCCTTCATCGCGGCAGCGGTTGGAGTCACGTTGCAACACCTTCATGCTGCCAGGGTAGCCACCGATGGATGAAGCAAACCTGTACTTGAAGCTCTTGGCATTGGGTGCCGTCATCTATTTGATTCGCGCCGTGCCGCTGCTTTTCTTGTCAAGATCGGAACTACCTGGAGCGGTTAAGCTGTGGCTGGAATATCTCACACCATCGATATTGGCGGCCATGATATCTCCCTCTTTGCTTGTGGCCGCGGATGGTGGGCGCCTCTCACAGGTGTCCCTGCCCCATCTGATGGGACTGCTAGTCACAGGAGCCGTATTCTATTTTTCACGAAAGCGTATCCTGTCTTTGCTGCTCGGCGTGATCGCTTTCTACTTTGTACATGTCCGCGTCGGATAAGGTGCCCCTGGTCTGGCTCGATTGCTCTGCAATCCCGAAGTCAGGCCGGGCGCATGCCGCCATAGGCTCCAGTGTCTCTGTCCTTGCCGCCGTCAAAGGCTTTGAGTTTCTCGATGCTGGAGTACGACATCGGTTCGACACGCTCAGGCGTGAAGCCGACCGACAGGATTTCCTCGCTGCACGGGTCCTTGCCAAGTTCGTCATGAGTAAGGTGACCGGGCTACCGCCCGCGATTGTTTCGATCGAGCAATTTTGTGTCGACTGCAACCGAGCGGGACATGGCAAGCCTTTTTTCCCCTCACACCCAGAGTTATCCGTTTCGTGGAGCCATCAGAACGGCATCGTCATGGCAGCAGTATCGACTTTTGATATTGGCGTCGATGTCGAAACACTCAGCTCTATCCCAGTCGAGCCCGATTTCGCCGAGAATGTGCTAAGCGATACAGAATTGACCATCCTCAATAAACTGCCTGCGGCCAGTTTCGATGGGACAAACTTGAAGCAGTTGTATGTCGCGCGGCAATGGGTACGCAAGGAGGCCATCGTAAAACTCGGTGATTGCTCGCTGGATAACCTGTCGATGCTGGACTTGGGACAATTAGAGTTTCCAGATTTTTATTTTGACACTTTTCATCGGATCAGTTCCGGATGTGATTACGAGATGATAGACATTTCCATCGCGAATCGAGCATGCCTCGGCGCGCTGGTATGGCGGACAGGAACACACGATATATCATTGACTACGACTAAAGAGAACGCAATCCATGAAAATCAACATCCGAATGGCCGCCGCTCAAACTGTCGATCAGTGTGATTTTCGTGCCAATCTTGTTCAACATTGCCGCTTCATTGAGGCAGCCGGCCGCGAAGGCGTGAAACTGCTCGTTTTCCCAGAACTGTCGCTGACAGGCTACCATCGGGAACGAGCAAGCGCGAATTCCGTTGAGCTGACATCCCCTAGTCTAGAAGCATTGCGCCGTGCGTCGGCAAACGCAGACGTGGTTGCCGTCGCTGGCATCCCGCTTATGATCGACGGGCGGCTTTTCATCGCATCATTGGTCATCAGGCCCAATGGAACCATGACCTCCTACCATAAACAGTACTTGCATCCTGGCGAAGATCTTTTCTTTCACCCAGGCACTGGAGGACCCGCCAGCCTTGAAAGTATGGGGGTAGCATTGGCAATATGCGCAGATACAAATTTCGCCGAACACGCTGCCGCAGCCGGCGCGTTAGGTGTAAATGTCTATGCCGCTAGCTGCTTGATCACCAACGGCGGCTATGATCACGATTCAGCGCAGTTGAGCGCATATGCGGTGAAACATGATTATGCGGTCCTACTGGCCAATCACGGTGGTCCCACCGGAGGATTCGATGTGGCCGGTAAGAGCGCCATTTGGGATGAGCGGGGTAATTGCGTTTCTGCCGCGCTTAGCACAGGAAATCAGCTTGTCATTGCTGAACGTACATCGGGAAAGTGGACTGGCCGTGTAATTCCACAGCCTTTTGAGTGAACACATCCGGGTGCTGTGCCGTCTTCAGGCACTCGTTAGGCCCCAAGTACTTCGTGGGCGGAACACTACCCCTGCCCTACTTCGCGCACGGAGGTATGGCAGCACCCCCAAAAATCCAAACATGACGGCTGGAACCCAGGCTAAGGACTGGCTCAACACGGAAATGCCCCTCAACACAGGACTCGACGCGAAAACCGCTGGCACGACGCCCACGAAACACAATGTAGGCACCCACGGCCTGTGCGACGGATACCCACCATGGCGCATCCATCAATACCTCGCTAAAGCGACGGCTCCTTTCTCCTGCGACCCACGTTTCTACCAATTGTTGTTCTTCACGTCATTGCCCCGCGGCATTCCGCTCACGACAAATCTACCCGATTTGACATACAAGGCGGTTGCATCAGAGCAACACCCCACCGGACTAACGGGTGGCAGAGCAGTCGGCATTCGGCTGCTGGTGAGTCTACGTAACCCGCAGTATCCCGGCCTCGCCTCATCCCTTAAAACTTGGGCCTCCAGCAAGACAGACGAGAACCATGAAAAAAGCAGGCCGGGTCAAGACATGGCATGCAGACAAGGGCTTTGGGGTTTATCGACGTCCACGCGGACACGAAAGATGTGTTCTTCCACGTCACGGCGGGCTACAAACATGCACGGTGACGCCCAAGCCTGGCGACCGCGTGAGCTTCGAGGTCGGCAAAAGGCAACGACGGCCGGGTTCAAGCGCTAAACGTCGCAATTGTCGGGGCACCGAAGCCGCAATCGAACGCAAGCCTCTTGCCGGTGCTCGCCGGTCTGGTGGTCTTGGGCCTCATAGCCGGCGGCGCCTTTGCTGGTTACTTCCCTCGAGAGGCCGGCATTGTCAGCCTCTCGGCAAGCATCATTACGTTCCTCGCTTATGCAGACGACAAGACGCGAGCAAGCCGAAACGCCTGGCGAACTTCTGAGGCTACACTGCATCTACTCGCGCTCTGCGGTGGTTGGCCGGGCGCGCTTGCCGCACAGCACTTGCTTCGACACAAGAACCGGAAACGGGGGTTTCAGTTCGCGTTTTAGAGTATCGTCGCCTTAAACATTGGCGCAATGGTTCTTTGGCAGACCGTCATTGCGGCTCGATGAAGCGGCAGCTGACGGCTTCGGCAACAAACGATGTCCAGCGGCAACCGTCACCGGCTTCGCTAGCGGCAGCGTGCCGGCCAGCAACCGATTGAGCCGTTGGCAAAGGAACAAAATTACGCCAAACATCGGCCAAAGGAACAATGTTCTGCAAAATTCTTTGCATAAAATTGTTCCCGGAAGCGCAGGACGCCGATGCTGTCATCGAACTCGTCGACTGGTACCGAGCCAGATGGGAAGTGGAGATGTTTTTCCACGTCCTGAAGACAGGCTGCAAGGTCGAGGCGCTACAGCTATCCACATGGATCGTGTGGAGCGGGCCTTGGCGTTGTATATGGTGGTGGCGTTGCGCATTGCCCGGTTGATGCGGTTGGGCAGAACCTGCCCGGACCTGGATGCGTCCCTATTGTTCGACGCCGACGAGATTCGGGGGGCATACGTGCTCGCCAAGAAAGCGCGCCCGAAGACACCGGTCACACTCAATCAGATGATTCGGCTGGTTGCTTCCCTGGGCGGGTTCCTTGGGCGCAAGAGCGATGGCGAACCCGGCGCCAAGACGATCTGGATCGGCATGCAGCGAACCATGGACGCCGCGCTCACCATTCAAGCACTGCAGCACGACTTCCACCTCGGACGCCGCGAGCCGATCGGCCAGCGCCGCGGCCCGGGCTTCGAGCCTGACACGGGCCTCGGCCTGCGCCACTGCCGCCGCAACTTTAGTGAGGCGAGCGATCAGTCCAGCGAGAAACCACCGTCCAAAGGCTCCGCGTAGTTGGCGTCGGAGGTTAGCGCATTGAACTCAGGCATGTCCCCGAACCGCGTCACTTGCACCTCGACTTGACGCCGCCAGTCCTCCAGCGAGCAGGATTGGATCGCCAGCGCCGAGTAGCTTTTGTGCTTGCGAGACGGATAGCGGAAGCCGATGGGCACGAATTCTCCCGTAAAGCCGTTTAGCACTTCGAACATGCGGAGGCCAAACCATTGGCACCAGCCGTAATTATGGTCGTGGATCCGGTCGTAAATGCCCAGCTTGCTGAGAACAGTACCGTCTAGATCGAGAATTGGGATATCCGCCTGCAGGGTGAAGATTGCGACCAAGCCCGTCTCCGCAATAGCTCCGGGAATATAGAACGTTCCCGGCTGCGTGTCGTCGTTTATGCAGAAGCCCGATTCCCACAGCGCAGTCATGAGATCCTGCGCTGCATACATCCAGTAGGTCGAAAAACGACCGTCGGCCCCGGCAAACCGAGGGGGCGGTCCGAAGCGGTAGGTGCCGTCGACATACGGCGGGATGACCCCCTTGGGGCCCCGGACACACCGAAAAATTCGAGTGCCGGCAGCCAACATGGTGACGCCGCCAAGAGCCTGCCGCAGGCGCGTTAATGAAGGAAGGTTTTTGTCGATGGAGGGCGGAACAATGATTTTTGGCGTTGACATCAACTGATCAGATCCGAACTGCGCGAGGGCAGCCAAGCCAGTTGCGTGATCACCCTGCCTTGCCGCTGGTTGGCGGCTTGAGCGAGGTGGTCCCGCTGCGCGACGGAAAGCGCCGCACGCGTTTCGAACGCCCTGCCCGCCAAAAGCTCGGCCGGTGTCAGGTCGTCGAACGCGTCGACCGGGGTTACCCAGAACGCATGGATTTCGCTGCTCGGTAGATCCTTCATCTGCCGCAGAACCGGAGCCAACAGCTCCGGCACCGGCGGCGAGAATTGCCAGGCTGGGAACGCGCGGCCGATCGCCTTGCCGCGCGGAGTGACACAGTAAAAACGTGCATCCTCCACTGCGCGGTACAGCGTCGCCTGCGACATGGTCACCAGGCCCTGTGCAATGACCTCCGAGGGCTTCAGATATGACACGGCGAGGCGGTCTTCGGCAGCCGCCGGTGCAGCGGAGCATGAGAGCGTTGCCGTCAGGCACTGCCGCACGATGGCCATCACGCGGGCGCGTTCGCCAGCATCGATGGTGTGCTCCAGTTGCTCGTCGATGTCGTGGACCAATTTCTCGACCAGTTGGGGGCCGGCCGCACTGGCGGTCGGCACATGGGTATGCGGTGTCATATCGAATTCCTTTCAGATTACCGCGGCCGGTGGGGCGAAAGCCGGGTGGATCGTCGCCTCTCGGTCAGAGAGATGGCAGGCCACCACACGTCCCATCAAGAAAGATCTGGCCCGGGCAACCAACTCGCAAAGGCGGTGCGCTCGGCGGGATTCCTCGATGGAGGCGTATAGATCCTCACGCACTAGCTGGCGGTGCATGCGCCGCAGCTTGGCGGGGACGCGCCCTTGCAGCAACTCCAGAAATAGATGGCTGCGGCGGTCCCCGGTGACATACCCCTCGTAGACCTCCTTTAGGAGACGCAGGTAACGATGGGCCACCGTCAGGCGGACATTGGTGACAGCCTCACCTGACGGGATGTACCGTACCTTCGGATCGTCACCTAGGTTGCCCACCAGAATGACGCGATTAGCCTTGAGCTTGGTCGGCGTCTCCGCAATGGGATTCGCCTCCGCCCGCACTTCGGCGGCTATCTCGATGGCGCGAGGGCCGAGCAGCTTGCGATAAAGCTCACTGAGCGCGGCAACGTCTGCGTCGTAGACCGGGTCACGGGCGTCGGCCTTATCCACCCCAGCCTCGTGAAGCCGCTCAAGCAATGCATCCGGCTCGATGCGCATGCGGGCGGCCAGGTCGGCCACACTGGAATAGGAACACATGGTCGCAAACGACTGGTTGATCGTGACTCAATCTTACTCAACCGTAGCAAGATTCGCAAGTTTCTCAAACGACAGGAGGTGTTACCTCCCATGTACTAGGGAAATGGGTTACGCGGCACCCAGTCTCGGGGAATCACCAGCATATAATGTGACGCATCCGCGCGGATGCCTTGTCGGAATTGGGCTGGCGCGCCGCGCGGGCCAATCACCGATGAGACGGCATGGCCCCCGCGCGCGACCCCAAAGCCCTGCAGAAACTGACTCCCGCCCACCTGCTGGCTGCGGCCCAAGCATGGGACTCGACCGGGAGGATCTCCAACTTCAAGTCCAAGACGCCTCGCGAGGTCATCATCGGCGGCCGGCGATATCCGACCAAGGCGATCATTGCGCTGGCGCACGAGCTGGCGGGCCTCGGCACACTGACAAGCCAAGAATTGGCCGGCAAGGCTGCCCGGCGTCGCCTGGAAGCCCTCGGTTTCGACCTCGCTGATGGGCTGGCGGTCGAGCCGTGGAGCGCGGAGGGCCTACGCCTTGCTGCCACCGCATGGGCCACTGATGCCGCGGCATGCCAGTCTGGTGCTAGGCAGGGGGCCGAGGACCCGGTACAAGTCGTCATAGACGATGTCGAGTATCCGGCTGGCGCGGTGTTGGGCCTGCCCGCCGGGCCGGGGGCTTCCCGCAGAGGCGGTGCTGGCCATCCGAGAGGCAGGATTCGCCTTGCGCACCGCGCCTGACGCCGTCGAAAGCGAGCTCGCGGCACTGGTCGACAGCGAGACCCTGTCGACCGAGGCCAGGCGCGAGGTCACCGCCCGCCTTGGCCAGGGGCTATTCCGCGCGGCGCTGCTTGCCCTGCACGGCCGCTGTGCGCTGACCGGGATCGCGGAGCCGAGTGTTCTTCGCGCAGCCCACATCCACCGTTGGGCCGACAGCAGGGACGAACCACGCGCGCGGCGCGATCCAGAGAACGGGCTCCTGCTGACGGCGAACCTCGACTGCCTTTTCGAAGGCGGGTTGATTGCCTTTGACGATAAGGGGGCATCCTGATTTCGCCCGCACTAGATGCGCAGACTCGGGACAGTCTGGGCCTACACGCTGGCATGCGCCTGGCCGAGGCCCCGTCTACGGCGAAACAGGCCTCCCTCGCCAAGCATCGGCATCGCACACGCACCGCACGGGCGGTTCACGCAGATGGCACCCTCCTTCGCACTGATCACGAGGAGGAGGCCACGTGACCAGCCAGCGGCAGCAGAAACGCCTCGTGAAGCGGGAACACGTCGACGCCGCTGCGGCGGTCATCGACAAGGATGGCCTACCTACTGGGTTTCGGCAGACGCCAAAATGGATGGTGGATGTAGGCGGAAGCTGGTATTCCCTCCGAGCGATTGTGGCGCTGGCGTGCGAGGTAGTCGGACTGCATGCCGTCGCCCAGAGCAAGCTGGATGGCACGGAGTACCATGCGTGGCGGCGCCACTTGCGCCGGCTGGGCTACCGGCTCAATCGGCCCGCGTGGCGCGAAAGTGAAGGTGTCCACGAAGACCTTCCGGGCGCATACGACGCAGCCTACGCGGAGAAAATCCGGCGCTTAGGCCCGACCCTCCCGCAGGAAGACCTGGAGATATGGATTGACGGTGGCTACTACCCAGCGCGCTGCGTGTTGGGCTTGCCGCCAACCACTAGTCTGTCTGCGACGCTGGCCGCCGCACAAGCGGCGCAGTTGGACTTTCGCATTGCAGAAGATCCCGCTGATGCCGAGCTTGAGAAATTGCTTGCCAGCGGTACGCTATCCACGGAGGCTCAACGGGAAGTTATGGGGCGGCTGGGACAAGGACGCTTCCGCACGGCACTGTTGCAACGACACGGTAGCTGCACGGTGAGCGGGGTCACCGTCCCTGCAGTGCTGCGCGCAGCGCACATCCACCGCTGGACTGACTGCGCTGATACTCCGGAGGCGCGCCTGGACCTCGACAACGGCTTGCTACTAACGGCAAATCTGGATGCCTTATTTGAACCCGGACTGATTGCCTTTGACGACGACGGCACCATGCTGTTGTCACCACAGTTGACGAACGCGGACCGAGCCGCGCTCGGCATCACATTTGGCATGCGGCTGCGCCATATCCCGTCAGCTCGCCAGCAGGCCTATCTGGCCAAACATCGACTTCGCACCCACTCTATGCATGAGTCTCCAGAGGCTTCCGCATGAGCACGGCGGCTGGCGCGACCGTCGTGATGTCGGTTGGGGCGAAGGGCCAGCCTTGTTTGCGGATGACTGCTGGCCAGTCTGCCTGCCGCCGACGATGATGAGGACCGAAGCGGTGACCAGGACGCGCGGGTCGCGCGCGCCTTCGCGGCGCATTCCAAGGTGCGGCGGCTCATGGCCCGGCTGCGCGAGGCACTGTCCGCGGTTTCCACCCGCGCACAGCGTGGGCACGACGCTGCCTTCATGAAAACCCACGCCGAGTCAATGGGCCGAATGCAACCTTGTAACGGGCAGATGAAGCGATTCTTCCGCGCGGTCGAGCTCGCACCCGTCGACGTCTGCGGCGCCGAACGGCTGGCCGCCACAAGCACGTACTGGATGCGCCATAGCTACATTTACACGCTTTGGCGGGGGGCGCATCTTTACGCCGTCAAGCAGAATGCTGGCCACGCGCCTCGCTCGACACCACCACCCGGTATGTAACGACCGACGACGCGCGGGGGATGGGCGATGAAGCGATTCTGGGACCCTAGCAGCCTCAGAACATGCCGACAATTAACCTGAGATGACTATGCTCAACGCTTGCTTCAAGAACACGCCCAATGCACGAGGCCTTCAACCCTCCCATGAAGAGATTACTGAGCCGCTCAAAGGTGTTAGTTTTGAAACCCGCGCATTTAATGCTCTGCTCAAGAACAAAGGGAAGCTGGGGATCAAGCAGCTTTTCAGGTGTCGTGCGTCCAGGATGGACGGCTACTTGATCACGACTCAAAGGAAAATTATTCTACTGGAAATGAAAGAACGCCTCGGATGGGGTTCTGTACAGGCTGCGGGCTTTCAGTTTCTCGCGGGAAGGCAGCTCCTAAGACTGCAAGCCGACAGAGGTATCGTCGTGTTTGATCGGATTTCTAAGGAATGGAGCCAGATCAAGCCAAACGGTGGTTGGGGTCAGCTTGCCCTTCATTCACAAGAACTGTCTCCCCATATCGAAATCGGCGCCCTGCAGGTTCTTGAGAGTGGACATATTCGCACCCAGCCTCCCAGGCGTGCGCGGCAAGGCGGGTGAGCGTTTCTGGCCTGCGATTTCGATTTTGACATCTGGAAGCGGTGGCTGCCAGCAATGTATCAGTCTCCTGCGTCGGTTCCGTCCACACCATAGATGCGTTTGTTTTCATCGCGAGTATGGCTGCGTAGACCAATAGCAATTCGCTGCGGGAATGCGGCTCCCTCCCCAGCAAGAGCCAACTGAAGTGCGTGGCGCTGTCGATCTCGAGCAGGATCTCGGGAAGTTGGCCGCCAGGGTGCCGTTCGAACAGTGCGCGTCGCAATGTCTCCACCGACGCGGGCGTAGCGCTCGCCACCAAGGGATCGATGTGGATCGCATCGTCAATTTTGAGCTTCCCACACAAAACAGCGTCCCTCAGCTTGACGAGGCCTTCGTCCAGATGCGCGATCACCGGCGCCCCAATGCCTGAGCATCCTGCGGCAACTTGAGATGGCCATAGAAGTGGTTGCGTTTGGCCTTCCAATCGCCGGCGCCGATCAAAAGCGCCGCTTGGCTTCGGAAGGCAAAGCTGTGCGCAAGAAAGACTGAGCCGTTGCGCAGTGCCACCCATAGAGCGAATAACGTGCCCCACTCGAAGGCGGCCAGCGCCCGCTGACGGTCCTGTCCCTCCATAGCAGGTTGCCAGGCACGGCCAAGTCGAACCGTGATGTGGTCGGGAAGAGAGTCGGCCTTCCTCGCGTAGAGTTCCTGCAGCACGGTCAACGCGTCAATCAACGGGTGTGCCGACTGGGCGGAGAAGGGCAGCAGAACCAACTTGCCGAGCAAGGCTCGGGCCTGGCGCCCCCGTGACAGGAGCTGCATGCGGATCAGGCTGGCACGGCTGGGCGCACGCCGATTGAGCGCTGCATCGGCCAACGCCGACAGCTGCTGGCAGAGTGCTTCACGGGTTAGCACCTCATCCGCGGCCAGCGTTTTGACAGTGGTCGCGAACTCTCGCATCTGAGTCTCAGGGTCTGGTCGGCCAGCGTCAATCAGGCGCCGAACGTCGTTGACGGATTTCTGAATCCAGTGTCGCAACATGGTCGCCAATTGGTCCGTGGCGGCGCATAAGGCGTAACGCAGAAAGCAAGCAGCTTCCAAGCGGCGGGGTTGCTGCGCGACTCGCTTGCTCACTGATGCCGGACGATTGGCACAGCGCCTGGCGTAGTAGCGTACCAGCGCTTCATTGCACGCCTCCGGCCAGTTTCGATGGATGCCCATCTTGTAAAGGAGTTCGACCTTGTCGAATAATTCCCCCATCTGATGGGTCGAGGTTCGCAACGGGACGGTCCATAGCCATTGTTGCAGACTGGCGCGGCCACCATGCGGGTGCGCCAGCGATGTGCCCCAAACGTCCAGGGCGGCAGCCCCATAGGCGCGCACCAGGGCGACGGCAAGCGCCGTTTCCGCCGTCGCGACGGCCGGGCTGATCAGTCTTTTTAGTGCCCGGTCATGGGGTATCAGGATTCGATGTTCGTACAGCCAGCACTTCAGTTCATGAAACAGTTCGGTGCGACTAGGCTGACCCGTCAAACGTTCCTTGAGCCAGCGCGTGACATAGCGGCGCTGATGCTCAGCCATCGGACTGAAGCCGAGGGCTTGATAGGCCAACATTTGATGGTGTGCCAATGTATCTGTACGCCCGTCGTAGAGGGCGTTGAGCGTGCCCATATCCGGCAGTGTCACACCGACCTGCGCACCGACATGCGCCCAGAGAAATCTGGGCACTTGCTTGCAGGCATCCAGCGTGCGTCCCGTCATGCGGATAAAGCCGATGTGTACGGCAACGGCCAGGCGATACCAGGGGCTGCGCCGAGCCGAGCTTGCCACGTTCTTCACCTACTCCCCCAAGGAACGGGCGCTGATTGATGCGTTTCCTTGCCAATCGCCGTGCAACTCGACCGATCCGTCGAGGTAATTCATCCGATCCGGAAGGGTCGCCATTCCGAAGGCAATCCGCTTAGCGTGAATCAGCTTATTACATGCGCTTCGGAAACCCAGACTGACCTCCGCCCTCGTTCCCTCTTTAAGTACCCCGACTCCGATCTCAGGCCGAACATCGCCTCGAGCCCCATGAATGACATCCAGTGGCCAATGACCGCCGTCGAGAAGGTTTCTTAGAACTACAGCGACTTCAATAAGCAGTTTGGTTGCTTGCGTAACTTCGTGGCGCACCCGGAGCTTGTCGAACTCGTCGCGGTCATCCCCAGTCGAGAGACGGGCCAAACCCTCACTCCCGAAGACAACCGCTGCAAGATTATATAGCGACGCGTAGATGAGGGGATGTTCTATCAGCAGTGTTGTTGGAAAGGAAGAGCAATCGTTGAAGGGAGCTGCCTAGTGTAGACTGTATCAATTCGCAGGACGGCGTTGCGGTCTTGCGCGGGAAGGTGGTTCAGCGTCGACGACAGCCAGATGCCGTCGTCTCAGATCGGGCAACGGTCGTTCGGGAACCTTGACGAATTGTCCACTGCAGGCTGAACTGCGACTGTAGGGGAACGTCAAATCAGCTTCAGCCATCTATCCTCCAGTCTGTGGTTTTAGCCCATCCATTGCGGCGCACTTGGTTGCCAAATTTGGTCATCGTGCGATTTCTGCCGAGATTGAGCAGCATTTTCATATGAATGCCTTTTCCTCCAACCTCGACGCCGACGAAAACCTCGAAGTGGCAATCCGGCTACCGGACGGCTTTCCGGTCGAAGATGTCGAACAGATCTGCTCCCTATTAGAGGAAGGGGATCCGTTCGTTCCGGCCTTCGAGCCTAATGCTTTCGGTCTCTACAGCTTGGCTGGCCAAGTTTGGTCGCTCACATTCGAAGAAGTCGAAACTGTCATCCTGCCTGATCGTAACATCGCCTCCCGCATGGCCCAAATCGCCAGGGGCGAGGCCATTGGCAAGAGCGCCCAGATCATTGCGGCCATCACTGCTTTCGCCCACTTTTTCGACATCATGATGGAGCCCGGGATCGCGTTCCACGAATTGGCTCCGCGGGAGGGCAATGGGGCCGCTCTTGATGAGCTCTCTTGGTTCCGCGCTGCCGACCACGGGGACAAGTTCGATTGGCTCGAAGTGGCTCTGGGCCGGCGCGATCGGCTGAGCCGCCCGGGCGTCCCGCGAGGGCATGAATCCTATGACTTGGCGAAGACGCTACGGGACTGGAGCACCAACTACGGTGCCGTATTGAAGATTGCCGAGATCGAGCTTTGCCATCCTGGGACGCCCTTTGAAAAGATCATGGCGCTGCTCGACTGGCTGCATCGCGATTACTTCTTCGCCGGCCAAGTGGCGACGATGGCATGCATCTATTTCGGCCCCGTCAATGCGCCGAAAGCTGGGCTAATGAAGGGCCTTCGCTCCCCTGATCGAGAGCGGGCCGTCGCCGGAGCGAAGAACGCTGCATGGGATGCACTCTATCTCAGCGCCCTCAATTCCATGGTCAACAAAGCTGCCGGGGGCCCCAAGCGGTTCATCTATGCGAGTCTGGACCGGCGCGCACGGTTGATAGCCCGCATGGCATTCGCCTTCGGGGGAGATGGGCCGCATCGGGACGTTATGCTTGGCATTCTGTCTCAATGGTGGACAGCTCGCGAAGCGACGACAATCGCAGACAAGCTGAGCCAAATCGCTTTGGACATCGACCTTCCGCACATGGAAGAGAAGCGCCGCAAGGCAGCAGCAGCAAAGCAGGAAATCATCGCTCAAAGCGAACATGCCGTGCGAAATTGGAGCGATAAGGGCAAGACTCCGATGGAGTGACTTCAAGCCCCTGGTTCTGGGAATCGCGTTTTTCGCGGTATCGGTCAAGGGGACCTCGTGCCATTGGAACAGCAGAGGCGCCCGCTTCCTCGTCTCGTGGGCGGTGTCCCTGACCTTGCAAGGCGGATTGCAGCCGGCCGAAACCGGCTGCACAAACGGACGTTCGCCGAGACGTCCCCCATCGTTAGCAATCGATGTGCATCTCGTCCGTTGTCGAGCCGGACCATCTAGTCGTGCAGACACTGCACATCATCCGCTCGACGTGACCGGCGGCACGTTGCCGAACGTATTCCGGCTCTAGCCGCGACCTGGTCAGGGCAGGCCAAAATCGCCCCCACGTCCCGGTACGGGTAGGCCGCTACATGCTTCATCATGAACGACTCACTCGCGCGTGCGGGAAGACGCAGACGAAGTCTAACGCCTCGTAAATGGACTGGCACGGCGAGACGAACGTCGCTTGCGTTAGTATCCGATCATCAGACCAATCGGATACTAGGAATAAATAATGACCAGGGCCGTTATCGAGAGAGTTATCAGCGAGTTCCTTGACAGCAAGAAGCCCGAAGTTCTCGCGATCAGCGGCAAGTGGGGCGTAGGGAAAACGTACGCGTTGAAGGAAATGGTCAGGGCTTATAACGGCGAGAATGCTCTGGCTTGGTATTCTTACGTTTCCGTGTTTGGGGCAAAATCGATCGGCGACCTTCGTTCGATGATTCTGGTCAAGACGCGACCGTTCCCCGTTAACAAAGACAGAGTGGGCGACGCTGTCGAGGAAGCCGAATCGCTCTTTGCAAAGGGGCGGGGAGGTGCTATCTACAAGGCGATAATGGCTCTGCTGGAGAAAATCCCGTACGGTGGAAAGCACATAACGGTTCTGCTCGAAACAATCGCGACTTCGCTTATTCGCAAGACGGTCGTATGTATTGACGACATCGAGCGCCTTGGCTCAGGCATCGCGATGGATGAACTGATGGGCCTCGTTTCCGAACTCAAGGTCGAGTCGCAATGCAAGATCATCCTGCTGTTCAACGAAGAACAGCTAGGTGAGCGAGCGAAGCAGTACGAGCGAGCCAGCGAAAAGGTCGTAGACAAGAAGCTGGCGTTCGTGACGACCACGAGCGATGCTGTCGACCTCGGTTTGCCCGCGGATACTCCGCTGCGAGAGTACGTGGTTCCCTGTGTCGAAAAACTCGGTATCAGCAATATTCGAACCGTCCAGAAGATCGCAAACGGCCTCCGCACCGTCCATAGTGTCATCCCAAACTGTTCAGACGCAGTCAATCACCAAGCTGCAATTGCGGTAGCAGTATTTGCTGGGGCCTTGTACGAGGGAGGAATCGGCTTTCCGAATGCTGAACAGGTCGTCAGCTATAACTGGTATTCCATCGCCATGGGCGTGGGTAAGGACACTATCGAGGAGTCGTGGCGCGAGAAGCTGCACGCGTGCGGATTTTTGGCATGTGACGAGTTCGATGCCGCAGTGCTGTCTGTATTAAGGAACGGCTACGCTCACGGATCGGAGCTTGCAAGGTATGCACAAGAGTTAGATGAGGTTGCAGACCGAGCAAGGCTGGATGGCATCTTCACTGAGGCGTGGAACACGTTTCACTACAGGATTGACGGAACAGCCGAGGAATTGATGCGTAAATTTCTCGGCGCTGTCGAAGTCGCAGCGACAGTGATATCGCCGCTCAATCTGAATAGCACGGTAAAGCTACTTCGCGAGCTCGGCTTTAGCGCCGAGGCCGATGAAGTCATCGAGAAGTACGTTGAACTCAATGCGGGCCGCACCGGCCTGTTCAGAATTGACGATTCGCGCTGGAGTAAAGATATAGACGACAATACACTCAAGCAGCGATTCGCGAAAGTGATAACGGAAGAAGAAGGCCCACTCGATCTGGCGACTGCGGCGACACTACTGATTGAGGGAAAACGTTGGGACGACAGGATGCAGGCAACCTTGTTGAATGCATCGGCGGATGACTTCGTCGCTCTGTTCAGGGAGAACCAGGGTGATGTTATGCGGACGCTAATCGATTTTCTCTATCGCGCGGCGCATTTTCGGGGAGCGGAAACAGCACCAATTGCCGCCACGGTAACCGCTGCGCTAGATAAGATCGCGAAAGAGTCGAAGCTCAACGAGATTCGCGCAAAGCGCTGGCGAACGTAACAGGCCAGGTCGACGAAAGGTTTATCGAGGATCGTATGCCCCCATGACCGCTTCCGAGAATCTGAAGGCCGCTTACGGGTCGCGAAGAGACGACGGACAGAGGGCGGAGATCCGTGACTTGCCGCACCGCCCTGCCCCTCCGATGACGAAGACTTCTCGCCGGCGCCCCGGTCGGTGATACCGTACCGCGAGACATACCCGGCAATAATGTCTAAACTCCCGGCTGTCTGGGTGTGCCGATTGCTGCGCATTTGCTCGCCGCACTTCTTTATCCCGGACCAAAAAGCCGGCGAAGAAAGCACTGGCTCAAGCTGCCGAGGCTACGGAACTGGCCCCAACCAACCATTGCAACCCGAAGTGAGAACCCGTACGCGACCTCGTGCAAGGCGCTGCCTTGCACTATACCTTTGCCCTTGGTATCTCGCCTTGCCACGGCGACCTGACGGGCTTCCGTCGACTGCTCACCCACCAAGGCCACTTAGAGACGCCACATCCTGAGAAGGCGCCAAGCAGATTGGCGGATGTGCTCGGCGAGGCGTCGAAGGTGAATTAGAGCCGATTCTCGCCTTGCTGGAATTGCTTAACCACGCCTTTGCTGTTGAAGCGTAACGTAAGCGAAGTCTCCTTCATGCTGTTGCCCATCGTGTTAGCGAACGGCACGTACGCGAGCGCGCTTGTGCTTACGTTCTGATAGGACCAGACTTGTTCGCCTTTTTCTAGGTACTGCACGTCGCTGGGACGACCGAAGATGCGCTCCACGTCCTTCGTGGTGGTTACGCCAGGCTTGATCATAGCGACCTTCGTTGGGTCGGTTATGGTGCTTTTGGATCCAGTGTTTGTGCAGCCGGCTAGGGATGCGGCCATAGCCAGGCCGACAGCAAGCATGGTCATCGTCTTCATTATTCGCCCTCTTTCCGTCTCACATTCTCCGGGATTTGTCAGACGACAAATGGACCCGTGAGTATTTTCATCATCCGAATATGTATCTGCTTGCTTTGTAAATACCGACAAACAAATGCCCTCGGAGGTTTTGGCAGGTTGACTTCTCGGATAACGGCATGAATCAAGGATTCTTGAGGCAGTCGCCATGGCTCGACATACATTCCCTACTCTCTGCCGAGATTCGGAAACATTCGCTGCCAGCGTATCGGTCAGTCCTGCCAGGGAAAGGTCGCGATACTATTTGAACGCTGCTCCTTCGCGAAATTCGCGGGCGGCAGGGCCGCAGGTACATAGCGCGACGATGGCGGCAGGCTAATGTCCGTTGAAGTTCCCCGGCCTACCGTTAGGCCGCGCGCACCGTAATTTTATTGCCGTTGACGTCGAGAAGCACTTGATCGTTTTTGCGGAACCAGCGTCAGCTAGTGCATGCGCAAGCTTCATTCGCTCGCAAAGCCTCGTCCGAATATCAGGGCAAATCCACACGTACAGATTATTTGGTGTGGCGCGCACGCCGGCGTGATACTGCGTGCCACTAACAGGCCGCTGAAATACCTCCAGCGGACGTCAGCGCGACGACTGGCTGAAGCGTTGATTTGAGGATTCCATCCAATCCCACATTCATGCGCGGCGTAGACACCTTTACCGAAAGCTTGTTCACCATGCGGCGGCTGGATGATTTCGTGCCGAAGTCCCAGCCGCTGCGCTCGATCCGCACCATGGCCAACCAGGCGCTGGTGAAGATGGACCGGTTGTTCGCGCAGATGTACGAGGCTGATATCAAGGGTGGCCAGCCTAGCATCGCGCCGGAAAAGCTGCTGCGAGCCATGCTGCTGCAGGTGCTCTACAGCATTCGTTCTGAACGTCAGCTCATGGAGCAGACCCAGTACAACCTGCTGTTTCGCTGGTTCATCGGGCTGTCGATGGACGACAGAGTTTGGGTGCCTACGGTCTTCACCAAGAACCGCGAACGGCTGATCAAGCACGATGCGGTGATCGAGTTTTTCAACGAGGTGCTGGCCATCGCGCAGAAGAAGGACTGGCTGTCTGGAGAGCACTTTAGCGTCGACGGCACGCTAATTCAGGCGTGGGCCGGCCACAAGAGCTTCGTGCGCAAGGATGGTAGCGACCAAGACGATAACGACGGCGGCAACTTCAGAGGTCGCAAGCGCAGCAACGAGACGCATGAGTCCAAGACCGATCCCGATGCCAAGCTGTACCGCAAGGGCAAGACCGCCAGCGAGCTGCGCTACATGGGCAATACCCTGAGCGACAACCGCCACGGCCTGGTGGTGAGCGCTATGGGCGCTATGGTGACAAATGCGGACGGACACGCCGAGCGCGAGGCAGCGAAAGTCATGCTCAACGATGCCAGGCAGGTGATTGAAGACCTGAATGTGGAAGTTACCGTGGGGGCAGACAAAGGCTACGACGCGCAGGAGTTCATTGAGGCGTGCCTGGAGATGAAAGTGACTCCGCATGTGGCGCAGAACACTTCGGGCCGGCGCTCGGCAGTTCCTGATGCCATTGCTTGCAGCGCCGGTTATGCCGTCTCGCAACAGAAGCGCAAGCTGATCGAGCAAGGCTTTGGTTGGGCGAAGACTGTGGGGCGCATGCGCCAGGTCATGGTGCGCGGACTCAAGAAGGTCGACCAGATGTTTGTGCTGAGCATGGCTGCCTACAACCTCGTGCGCATGCGCTCGCTGGGACAAATCTGTCCGCAGTTGCAGTAATCGCGGGTAATGAGGCGGAAATGGGCGCCAAAACGCAGAAAAAGTCAGTGCAGTGAGGCCCGCCTTCCGGATTGTGAAAAATAGAGAACCCAAACGCTTTGCGGGGGAAGCCTCATCGCGTGCGCGCTGAGTACTTCAGCAGCCTGCTAATGTCCAGTAGCACCGGAATACGGATGTTCATGGCGTGCGGCAAGGTCTTGGCGTCGTCCACCCTGACATGGATTTCCATGCGTTCCGTACCATCGACGTAAGCCGTACCCAGCCCGCGAATCACCTCAAAAACTGCTGCCCCCATGATCACTCTCCTGACGATAGCTCGGTGCTCAGTTCCTCGAATTTTGATGGTTGATTCGTGCTCGTCAAGCCGCGTATAAGCTGGCGAGGTGTGCAAGCACTCATTCCGCAGTCCGATCTCGGAGACCGCACCAAACGTTTAACGATGGGTATCCATCCATCTCAGGAGAAAAAGACCGCCTTGCCCAGCTGGTGACAGCGCACAGCGGTCTGGATCTGGAGCAGATTGCGCGTGTGCCGAGGCCGCCAGCCCATCTCTTGCCGTTTGACGAACCGGATTGCTAACCACTTGGTTGATTGCTGACTTGCAAAACCCGACCAAAGAGACTCTTCATGACGATAGTGGTCACCGCCATCACGCGTGGCGCAGTCAGTGGACCCATGTTGTTCGGCCTCTTGGCCATGTCCGCTCTACTCGCCTTAAGGCCAAATCACATACCAAGCGGTGGACGAACTGCCTCGTTCATGGCCGCGCGCCGGAAAGACTTCGTTGCCACGAATGACAAAATGAGGTGTTGAGGAGCTGCCTTTAGGGTGCCCGCGAGCGGGACACAGCTCGTCTCCGCGTAGCTCGTAATGGGGAACCGAAGAACTACCGTTGGGATGGCCCCGTGCCGGACAAACGTCTTTCCCATAGATCTCGAAATGCGGCACCGACGAACTGCCCCTGGGATGCCCGCGCGCTGGAAATAGTTCGCTCATAGTGGTCTGCTCCATTGTATTTTCCGTTTCCAACCCTTGCCGGCTCGTTTCAGCGCCCCAAAAACCCCCACGCAATCCGGATCGCCACACTCGGCCATGCACGCCGGGCGAGCATTTCCGACCACGTGATGCGCTTGACTAGTGGAGTGCGAACGTCTGGTAGTCTTCGAGTTGCTGCGACACCTCATAGCACTTCCCCATGGAAGTCGCTGGCGGGAGGCGGCCGATAGAATTTGCGATAGCCAATGTAGCAGCCGGCATACAGGAGCGCGATGCCTTCACAAGCGGCCAGATTCGTGTGTTTGCGAAATGGGGCCATATAGGCGAGTTCGATGGATTCGGCAGGCTTCCCCAGCTGTCGTAGAAGGTGTACCAACCGAAGGCAACAATCACCAGCGCCAAGGTGGCAAGCCACCACAGTACGGAAAAAAATCGATGCTTCATTGCGGCAGGTCCGTTCGGAAGTGACACGGCTTTGACTCAAGTTGACGTAGTGAGGGAATATTACAGCTTTAATTTCCCACTGATCGCCGAGCGTTGCCGATCAGAAATCTTGGCAAAGGCGGCGCCAACCTTGTGTGGGTAACCGGGGCCTCCCCATCGCGATCGAAGGCGGCTTGGACCTGGTCGATCGAGAGCGAGCCAACTCCATAGGTGCCGCAGCGGATGGCAAGATCGTCGGAGGCAAGAAGCTCGGGAGGTTGCCGAGAGTCGACGGCCAGCGCCGCACTGCCGCCTCGGCGGGAGAGGCCAAGCGGCGTCCCGCCCGAATCGAATAGGCACTGACCGCCCGCTTCTGAAAGTTGGCTTTCAATGCCTCACCCATCATTCCGCCAGCCGGCAGCGCGAAAAAACCAAGGATTATCACTCACTACTGCAGGCAAGCTATTGCATGGCCAGTGCCCTATTGGAATGTGTTCTGACAATGAACTGCCCATGCAACCATCTATGGCCCATCGGTGCACACACGGAGTTCAAATCCCGGACGATACTCTGCGATAATAGCGATTATACGGGCCCCCGGGGCCCTGACGAAGCTGAAAGGGGCGCCTTCAGGCTATGCTTGAATGAACGCTGATCCGCGTCCCTCCCTTGAAGCCTTACCGCATCGATCGAAGAGACCGCCACCACATGACCGTCGCGACTGGAACTAAGAGCTATAGCTTGGGCACAGCACCGTGTTCTGGCGGCGGTGTCTCTTGGACAGCGGCCGAGCTTGACATCGCGATCGATGGCCCAGTCGTGAGGATCGTCTACGACGATGCGGGCAAAGCTGACATAGCCGCCCTTCTCTCCAGCGTCGCAGAGACTGAATTCGAAAAGCAGGGCGTTGCACGCATCCTCGGCAACCCCAGGGCGGTGGAAAACTGGCGCGTCGGTGAGGCCATTGCCGAGTCTTTTGTCATCGCGCATCGCGGCGGCCTCTTCCCTTGGCCAGACGGGCGCGACGAGCGAAAGGAGGGCTCCAGTCTGCCGGGTGCCGATCTAGTTGGGTTCCGCGGCGCCGCCAATGAGGCGCGCTTCGCGTTCGGTGAGGTGAAGACTTCTGGGGAAAACGTGCACCCGCCTGGGGCTATGCACGGCCGCACGGGCCTGAAGCAACAACTCGAAGACCTACGCGACAACACGACGATCCGTGATGGTCTCGTGGCGTATCTCGGGTACCGAGCAGTCACGTCCTCCTGGCAGGGTCACTACAAGAGCGCAACCAGGCGGTACCTCGCCAATCCTTCGCAGGTATACGTCTTCGGTGTCCTGATCCGGGATGTGACCCCGCATCAGGACGATCTACGCGTGCGCATCACGAAGCTATCTGTGGGCCGGCCTGATGGCACGGAGATCGAACTCTTCGCCATCTACTTGCCGAATGGCAGCATCGCCCAGCTCGGAGCAAAAGCACTGGCAGCTCGGACCAAGATCCGTGGTCAACAGGAAAAAGGAGGCGGTGAATGACCGTCTCCATGCTCGCCTTGGAGGGGCTCTCAGCACATTGGGCTGTAATGGCCATCAGCGCGGAAGACCGAGCGCGTGCGGTACGCGTCACCAATGAACGCCTTGCAAAGAATGCATTGGGAAACCTGATCGACTTCGCCTTTGCTGAGGAGTCCGGCGACGACGCGTTATTGCGCCGCGTAGCGTTGGCCTATGAGCTAGGCGCGATCGAGGGTCTTGATGCTCTCAGTCGGGCCAGCGGTGGTGACCCGGCTCTTCGAGACCAATGCAGCGCAGCAGCTTTTCGTGTCTTCGACATTCGTAGATTAGCGCCTGTCCCGGACGACACTCATGCGCGCATCCTGTTTGTCCTGCATTTGTCCGCCCTTGCCTATTGCGGCGATCGTGCAACCGATTTGCGGCGTTGGTACCAGGAAAATCCACTAGCCCTGAAGGCCCCGTCAATCGCCGATCGGCCATGGGACGAGCAGCTCCTGTTTCGCATCTTCGAGTGTTGGATCCGATTGTTCCGCAAGGATGGCTGGGACGACTTGCACGGTATCCAGGAGATCATAGCCGGTCTGCGGGAGGCGCAGAGTGAGCACGAGGCAGCCAGACTAGACAACGGATCGCCGGATGCCGATCGTGCCGTGGCGCTTCGACTAGTCGCACTCTATCATTGGGCCAAGGCGACCGAAGTGCTCGCCCAATACATGATGCAAGGCGGCTCTCCGGGTGTCTTCGCTCTGATCGACAAGCACTTCGAGCCAGCTATCGCTGCGGCAACCGCATCTGGGGATGCGCAGCATGAAGTCATACTGCGCTGGCTCCATGCCACCGCGCGCCTCATGGTCACAGGCTCGCTTTGGTGGGCTACGCGCGGTGTCAGCGCGCGTATTCCGGAGTTCGTGCACGCACTCACAACCCGCGAGCATCAAGCGATGTTCGAGCTGCTTCCGCCTCAGCGTGCCGCGCTGCTGGAGCAAGGTCTTCTCGACCAAGCAAAGACCGCCATCGTCGTGGACATGCCGACGTCCGGGGGGAAGACATTGCTCGCCCAGTTTCGCATCCTTCAAGCCCTCAATCAATTTGACGCGGTGAAGGGTTGGGTTGCCTATGTTGCGCCGACGCGGGCCCTCGCTGCTCAGATCACACGTAGACTGCGTCGCGACTTCGATCCAATCGGCCTTCGTGTCGAACAGCTAAGTGGCGCCATTGAGGTGGACGCCTTCGAGGAAGAGTTGCTCGCCGATCAAGCGCAACCGTTCCACGTACTAGTTGCTACGCCCGAGAAGCTATCGCTAGTGCTGCGAAACAAGAAGGTGGAGCGCCCGCTCGCGCTACTTGTCATGGACGAGGCCCACAACATCGAGTCTGAGTCTCGAGGATTGCGCATCGAGCTACTTCTAGCAACCACCAAACGTGATTGCTCGCAGGCTAACTTCCTGTTGCTCATGCCGTATGTCGAGAGTGCCGACACCGTTGCGCAATGGCTTGCTCAAGACGTCAATGCCGGTAAATCGATCAGTTTTGGCACCACGGCGTGGAAGCCAAATGAGCGGATCATTGGCATATACCAAGCTGAGGAAGACGACTCGAAACGCGCTGGTTGGAGACTGACCTTCGAGACGCTTTCGGCAACCGAGAAAGCACTGCAATTGCGTGGAGAGCACCGCGCCGGCGGCGTTAAGCCGCTAGACATTCCGAAGAACAAGGTTTTGTCCAACGGCAAGCAGAAGGGCCTGACGCTTCAGACGGCCGCAATGGCGTGCATTCTTTCAGGCCGGGGAACAAGCATTGCTGTTGCCAACCAGATCGACTGGGTCTGGAATATGGCTCGCCACGCCGCTGGAAGCCTGCCTGTTTTCGAAGCTGTGCCCGAAGATGTTCGGCTTGTGCAGGATTTCCTGCGCACTGAGGTTGGGAACGATTTCGAGTTGACCTCCATGCTTGACCGTGGCGTTGGCGTGCACCACGCTGGCCTTTCGGACGAGATTCGTTCTCTGATGGAGTGGCTCGCCGAGTCCGGAAGTCTTCGGGTACTGTGCGCGACGTCAACGGTGGCCCAGGGACTCAATTTCCCCGTTTCTTCAATTTTCCTGGCGTCTCATTATGTTCCGAAGGATGCGAATCGCTCTGAACCGATGTCTCCCCGGGAATTCTGGAATCTCGCAGGTCGTGCTGGGCGGCTTGGGCACGACAGTGTAGGCGTCGTTGGTCTTGCAGCTGCCAATCGACGCGAGGAGATCGTCACATTTCTGAGCACCAGCACGGGCGCACTGGCTTCCCGCCTTGTCGAGCTTCTCGACGAGTTGGAAGTGAGTGGAAGGCTAAACGACCTTGATCGGATAATCTACGCCCCTCAGTGGGAAGACTTCCGCTGCTATGTGGCGCATCTGTGGGCTGAGAAAAAGAATCTTGATGCCGTCCTAGCCGAGTCGGAGCAGCTATTGCGACAGACTTTCGGCTACACAACGCTACGAAATGACCCCGCGAAACGTGCCAAGGCCGATACCCTCCTCCAGGCAACTCAGTCCTATGCACGTAATCTGGCCGAGAATCCCGGTTTCGCTGCGCTTGCCGACTCCACTGGCTTCTCGCCGGAAGGTGTCAGGGAAGCTCTGAAGGGACTCGGCGGGCTCGAGCAAAAACTCACGACAGCAGATTGGACACCAGCGAGTCTGTTTGGCCACGCAGGAAAGATGGCTGACCTCTTTGGTGTCATGCTCAAAATTCCTCAACTTAAAAAATCTCTCGAAGAAATTGGTGGCGACGGCTTCGACCATAAGTACCTGGCCAATATCACGAAGGATTGGGTCAATGGCAAATCCTTGCAGGATATCGCTAGCAGCTACTTTCTCAAGGATGAGTCTTCTACGGCCACCGATGCCTTTACGAGTGCATGCAAGGCGCTCTATCGCTCGATCGTCAATAACGGCACGTGGGGCATCTCTGCGTTGAATCGCATGTCCGGTGTTGACTTTGAAACGTTATCCGACGCCGAACGCAGAAGTATGAATGCGTTGCCGGCCATGATCTATCACGGAGTGAAAACGGAGGAAGCCGTTCTCATGCGCATGAATGCTGCACCTCGTAGCGCAGCTGAACGGCTTGGCGAGATGTACCGGCGAGAGGCGACTGGCGAGAAGGATCGCTACTCCGTCAGCAAGGCGCGTGAATATCTGCGTAACATGTCTGCAGCCGAGTGGGCTCGGGCAGTTCCAGAAGGGGTTGCGCTGTCTGGCGAAGGGTATCGTCGAGTATGGCGTGTGCTCTCTGGTGAAGGCGCGTAGCTGGCAATATGTCCTCCACCAATCTTGAAGAGCTTCCACCCGATTTGACGGCGGAAATCCGCGAAACGGATCGCATCTCTCGGTCCTACCTTCAAGGGCTATGGTTTATCGTGCAAGACACTGCACGTGATCCCTCCTATTTCTCGAACCATTTGCTGTCATTTTTTTCGCAAGATCTGTTGCAGTCTGCAGTATCGATCGCTTCGCTCACTACAAACGGACTTCTTAACGTCGCAAAGCGCGAACTTCGTTTCCTCATTGAAGTTTCCGTGAAGATCGCAGTGGCTCAACAAGGACTCTATGTCTCAACGATAGCGGAGAAGTTGAGCGCGTTCGATAAGGATTTTAGGTCTCCCTCTATTGGCATAAAGAGAAGCATCAATCTTTATCTTCTACTGGCGTTGTTGCATAAATCCGGGTTCGGTTGGGCTGACGTTTACGCGCAACGGCTGGAACGCTGGCTCTGTTAACTTCTGACGAAGTTGCGTAGTGTCTTGGACTTTTTTCGGGACGATGCGCAAGGATAACCGACAGCAAGCCGAGCCCAAGAGGGTCTACCGCGTCAAGAACTGGGCGCAGTACAACAAGGGGCTGATAGCCCGAGGAGATGTCACGATGTGGGTCGAGGGAGCTTGCTCGTGCCGCCGGCTAAAGCCCAGTCTCCCAAGCGTGGCCACCCGCTCGTCTATACGGATGCGCTGTCCAGGGTCTGCTCGCTCTCAAGCAGGTGTTCCACCTGCCGCTGCGCGCGCTGCAAGGCTTCGCGCAGAGCTTGCGCATCCTGGCCTTCCCAACGTTGCCAGTGCCGAACTACACGACATTGAGCCGCCGCGCGCAGAATCTGAACGTCGTGCTGCCCGTCTCGCGTACCGGCGAGCCGCTGCATCTGGTGATCGATAGCACTGGGCTGAAGCTTTACGGCGAAGGCGAGTGGAAGGTTCGCAAGCACGGTTGGTCCAAGCGACGGACCTGGCGCAAGGTCCATCTCGCCATGGACGCGAACACCGGCCAAATCTGTGCTGCACTGATGACCCACCAGGACGTTGGCGATGGCGAAGTGTTGGCCGACCTGCTCGATCAGATCCCTGCTGATACGCCGATCGATCCCATCGGAGGCGACGGCGCTTACGACAGTAAGCCATGCCACGCGGAGATTGCCGCGCGAGGTGCACAGCCCTCGATTCCACCACGCGATGGAGCGAAGCCTTGGTCTGAAAGTACGCCGGGCGCAGCCTGGCGTAACCAGGCCATCAATGTCATCGAGAAGAGCAGTCGACACGAATGGAAAGCCACCAGCGGCTACCACCGGCGCTCGCTGGCCGAGACCCTGATGTTCCGCCTCAAGACGCTGACGGGACACAGTCTGTGGGCACGCGAAATCGGGTCGCAGGCCACCGAAGTGGCCATCCGTGCGGGTGTGCTCAACCGCATGGTCGCGCTCGCTCGCCCGCAATCCGTCCGCATCGACTGAGTTCAGCATCACCGAGGAGCCTCTGTTTTCAATCTCGATTTATGCAACAACGCCTCTTCTACCTGAACCTTGCCGAGCTTCGTTTGATGAAGAAGTCGGCCGCCTCTACGGCTTAACCTCAAACTACGTCCATCTTAGTCCGATTCAGATTTTGCACTCGATCACAGCGTTCGAAAATGGCGCTTCCTCGGGCAGGGAACGCCCCCTCAGATGTGCAGAACCTGAACCGCCTCGTTGAGCGTTGCATGGCAGCATCGATGGTCCTTCTCTTTCATAGTGTACCGAGCCATGTTGCGGGTGAGTGGTTAGTAGAGCGCGATGGATCGAGCGCGAACTGGTATTTCATGAAATCGCGTTTCATCGCCGGGATGGACGCAAATTTCGACTACAAGTCCGAGCGACAGGACCGTCTGACAGAAATCCAGTATGCGCGAGCGGCGGCAATCATGTTCTAGAACTTCAGTGGACCGAAAAGTAGGCGTCGCGCCGGAACTATACAGAAGGTCCACGCCACCCGCACCTACGATCTGGTCTGCTGATTTATGCAAGTTCTCCGGTTCGTTCAAATACTGGACACGGGAGAGGAGTCTCGGCAACCAGCTTGGGGCCATCGTACTTTCCGTGAAAAAAATGGCGGTTGCGGACCACAGACCCGCCTGTAGCAAGGCTTTCCCCCGCAATAAATCACGCTGCCGGAGCATTTGTAAGCTATTGATGGATAAACCCTTTTCTGTGCATACCGCCAGAAAATGCACGGAAAGTACGATGACCCCTTCACGTAGCACATGGGAGGCGCGCAAGTTCTTGGGGAGCCCAACAGATACGGTGAAAAATGCAGACGCGGCAACAAAGATGAGACTCGATACTATCTAGCTGGCATCGCGATGAGCGCATCCCATGCAAGTCGGCATGTTCACAGTGCTGCGGGTCTCCCGAAATGGTGAAGGCATTCGCAACTCGGTCGAATTGCCCCTCTGCGCCAGCGACTCCTAATCTGCGAGCTGGCGGAAAGCTATGAAAGTCGCAAGTCGGACCAAAGGGGCTGACTGCCTTGTAGAACCAATCTTGGCCAGTGATAATCAAATACTCATTCTCAGCGTTACGCTCGCCAGTTCTGCGGGCGAGTTGAGGCCGCAATGGCGTCGCTGCGGCGGCGAGCGCCTCAGTTGAATCTATAGCGGCGGCAAACGCCTGAGCAATCTCGGGCTCGCGAATCGTGATCGGATACTGCTCGACCGGTAAAGCCGTGAGCTCCGTACGCCCGAGGGCCCCCAGAACACGCCGTTCGTAGGAATTGCCCTGATCGATAAGCCTGGTCAGGAAGGCCTCAATACCGTCGGCGTCGCGCGGCTCCTCAGCTGGCACTCCGTAGTAGTCCACGGCAGCAAATGCCCGATCATCAGTAATCAGCACAATAGCGGGATAGACGGAGCGCGTCGGATACTGTCCTCGTACGCCACCGCTCATCCGGGTAGCCACCACCACGCCACGATAGACCGCTTCCACGGCAGACGGATCGAGAACCTCCAGAATTTCCTGGAGCGTCAACGTGAGAGGAAGAGTGTCTGTGAGGCGCCTCCGCGCGAGCAGCCGGTAAATCTGCGAATGTCGATCGACAATCTCAGCCAGCGACGTGTAGCAATGGATTCCGCCAGGCCCAGGCGCTCCATCGTCGACGAAACAGGCGAGCGGGTCGGCGAAGATAATCAGCCATCGTCCTGCAGTTATCGCCACGCGCCGCAGCGTCGTCCGTTGTAGCAGACCTAACGAACGCACGTAGGTTTGCAAATCAGAAAGCCATTCGGCCCATTGCGCCAGCACTGCGGTTGGCCGGGATCCTGATTTCAGGATCCCGAGTGCCTCGCTAATCAGGACGGCCATCTCCTCGCCCGAGACATCCGGCGCACGCGGCGGTCGAGGTGCGTTTGCGTCGGCACCCTTGGCTTCCACGAGCAGGGTCGGAGCCCGCCGCTGATTGAGTCCCAGGTAATCGAAGTAAAGCCGGTCGCCGTTCTCTGCCCAGCTGCGCGCCTCTTCCGTAAGCTGGCGCGGGTCGTCGGGATCCCAGCCCAGCGCCCGAAGCATTGGATCGATGAGGAAACGGCGGGTCGGCCGTTCCAGCATGCTCTCGATATCGAGGCCATTCGGAACCGTCCCCGCTTCGACACTTGCAGCGACATCGGCCCTGATGATCGTCTCTTCCTGCTGGAACCGCACAAATGCATCCCGAAGCGCAGTTCCGAAGCTGTCGATCCTGGCAGTCTCGCTCATCGCAGGAGGTCCGGAAGTTCAAAGAGGAGCTTTAGTGCTTCCGGCCAGCCCGCGGAAGAAAAGAGCTCTAGCACGTGGACGAGCTCTTGTCGACGGCCTTGGTCTTCGAAGACGTCCCGGTGATCCGCAAGGTAACGACGAACTAACTTTACCAAGCTATCCAAGCCGAGAGGCTCAAACTGGTAGCCGTCTTCCGCTGCCGGTCCCAGGAGGACCTTAGCAAGCTTGTCAAAAACGTTTGCCGGGCCGCCCTCAACAAGGTACGCGAGTAGCTCCAGGAGGTTGTGAACGGTCCGGGCCTGGGCGTGCGTGGCGATGACGTCTAGTACGCCCCCGTAGTCCGCGAGGAAGCGTTGTTTCGCATGCGCAGTCTGGAGAGCAAGCTCACCGTCAGTGTTGGCTTGCGGCCGGAATGCGCCTGAACCGAAATACAGTTGACTGCACACCTGATCGATTAAACGATGTGCAGCTATGAACAGCGGCCGCCACACAGCCACTGTCTCTCCATCGGGGGTCCCCAATAGATGTGGGCGAGCCTCAACGATGGCCAGGACGGAGGTGCCTACTACTACGTCAAGCAGCCGTCGCCCCCGGCGGGCCATCTGCAATTGCTCGGGCTTTTGCGCCTGGTTATATGGAAAGAAGAACACCTGCCGCAAGCTGTGCAGTATGGCGTTGAGATAGACCTCACCTCGACGCAGGTCAGCAGCCCATCGTTCGATCCACTCCCACGCTTCGGCCTGCTCGTGCGCAACATAAAGAAGAGCCGTCAGATTGGCGTAGACTTCGGCGTCGCTGTCCCGCCCCGTGCGCTCATCGCCCGTAGTCTGGACCCATTTCCGCTCCAGCATTGGCGAGAAAAGACGAGCGCAGCGTTCCGGATGCTTGCGTGAAAGTCGCCCCATCGGGCCAGCAATAAAGAAGCGCAGGACACCTTGGTGAGTCTCGGAGATTGCAACTGCCGTGACTAATGCCCACATCCGCTCATGGGCCACATCCCATAACACGTTCAATGCCTGTGCGACCTGCAGTCGAACAGTCGGAACGGGATCCTGCAAGCAGGCTTGCATGCGATCGACAATATCCGGCCGCTCGGCGCCGAAACGTTGCGCCAGCGCTACGAGGCTCGACGCGGCGTAAACCCGCACGTCCCAGTTGCCCCAAGACATCTGGTCCGAAGGAGGGTCCGACGCTTCGGGATATGAACTAGCGGAGAGCCGGTCGATCAGTGCCAATAGCGCATCAATATCTGGCAGGCTGTCTGTCTTCGGGATGTATGCGGCGCTCTCCGCAATGCGTTCGACACCATTGCTAACCGCGCCCCAGCTCGCATGCACAAGTTCGGGGTGTGGCTCGGTGGCGGCTCCGGCATCGAGAGCCTCGACGAGTTCAAGAATGTCCCGCCATAGGGACGCAAGGGCCACGATGCCCTCTTTCTCCCTGCCCGCCCTTATTCGGTCCTCCACCTTACGGCTGGCAGCACGGATTTCACGGTCGGGGCTGCGCTCCAAGTCCGCGCCCCCAATCCGCAGCACGCTATCAACAATACTTTCCTCGGAGCCCCTCTCGAAGGTCATGCTCATGAAGGGCCGATTGCCAATGAGGTCGCCCGCCGCTTCCATCTGTGCACGTAACGCCTGCATTTCCGGCGTTGCCAATTGATCTGACGGGATGCTTGAGAGGAATCTCGCAATGACCGATCGCCACCAACTACTTTCTCGGCCTGACGGGAAGAGCCCTTCGGCTAGCGCCAAGGTCTCGAATGCCTCTCTGCGCTCTAAGGATTCTGTGCCATATGCGGCAGCCAGGAAGATGACAGCGTCGCGGGCAAGCCCCTGGAGCGCGACGAAATGCGGATTACTGACAAGTGGCCAAAGCAGGTCCGCAGCTATAGCGGGATGATCTGCCGCAACTCCTAGAATGCGGGCCCAGACGGCCGCATTCGTAGGAAGTTCGAGCGCCGTCGCCACCGCATCACGGAACGCTTCGCGAGGGCAGGATCTGAGGAACTCCACGAAGGCCTTTAGCGGCCCCTCTTCGCGCACGTCCTCCTCACGCCAGTCCTGCAACGAAAGGTAATCATCTACCACTTGGACGGCGGGGCGCCCCGGAATTTCAATCACCGTTGGTTGCCTGCGCTCCTCGAGCGAATGGAGCCTCTCCGACTCCAAGCCCCGAGCTGCTCCAACAACAGCTGCGGTACCTCCAGCGCTGTCAGATTCAAGGAAAGTCTTTAGAGACTGATTCAAGTGCCAGCGCGCGTGCTGATAGTCTTGCCGGTGCGTGGAGGTCAGCGGAAGAATACGGCTAGCCGCTCCGCCAACCCATGTTTGCCCCTCGTCCGTGACGTCCCTTGTGAAAATCGTCTCGTAGATGCGGGCGACGAAGCCTGGGTCATGCGGAATAATTGATGAGACTCCCTCCGCCAGCCAAGGCGCCTCCTGCGAGGCGTGTCTGTCGAAGCGGTCGCTGAGGATCCGCTCTAGCAAGGCTCGAGAAGCAGCCGGATCGGATCGATAAGATTTTGCGACAAACCGGATGCCAGCTGTCGTGAGTGGTGGCCTTTCAGGATTTAATGACCATGCGCTACGAAGAAGAGCACGTGCGGCTTCTCCAAACGCCGCCATCACTTCGATGTCGCTGAGATCAGCTTTATCGGCCAGCGTCATGAGCAGGACACGCGCCGCGTCGGAGAGGTACGGATCGGCGCTTTTGGCAGCCGCAATTGCCACTCCCGCCCAAGCCAATGACGCGGGACCCGAGAGGACCTTCTGCTCTGCTATCGCCATACCGGCGAATCGTGCCAGCTGTGCCAGCATCCTTGAGACCGCGTCGCCGCTGCTTGCTGTGCCAATGATCGCGAGGAGACCATCTACGTCTGCCTCATTCTCAACTTGCTCGGCGGCTGTGCGCAGTGCGATGCTAATGACAACCGGATCATGCTTCGGCAATGCAGCTAGGTCAGCCAAAAAGCGCCAAGTTGCGGCTCTGCCCGTTGCATCGTCTTGCCAGAGCCTCTCGAGAGCGAACCGAAGCGCAGGTCCCAGTAGCAGGCCAATCGACGATTCGCCTGCAAGCTGTCCGCGCAGTGCCTGCGTGTCGTCCCAGCTTAGGTAAAAGCGGCCGGCAATATGGTCAAACAATACGTGGTGGGCAAACGCCACGCGGTCACCAGCCGCGACGAGGACTCCCGCTTTGCGAACCTCGTCCACAGCATCGCTGTCGATGTCCACGGACCTGACGGTTAGTTGACGGCGACGTACCATAAGAGTCACGGCCGCTTTCACAGCCCGTTGCAATGTCTGGCTCGGCAGTCGAATGTCCTCGTACCGCTCGATAAGCTCCGATTGAGTCCCGACCGTTCGTATCGATTGGGCTTCGACGCCGGCGTCCAAAAGTTCCGCAGCCAGCGAGAGATTAAAAACGTTACGCAGCAGGTCACGAAGCTTCTGGGGCGCTGTTCTTTCCAGGTCGCTAAGTGAAGGGGATGCCGCCGACACCGCAGCGAGTTCCCCGGACGACAGACGCGGCACGCGGAAGTGCCGCACGTTGGCCATGCCCTCTTCGACAAAGCTTGCTATTGGAGGCGCGCCGGGCATAATCTCGCGGAAACGTTGACCGTTGCGCAAATCGAAGCTACGAATAGACGCGATAATGGACCACCGGGCTCCGACCTTCCGCACCGCATCTGCAATGAAGCCTGCAATCACAGGCTCGGATGGCCCGCCACGCGAGGCATCTAGTGCATCAACTATCAACACGCCCGGCTCGATTCCCGGCCAGGCGGCCAGAACCTCGATCAGATCGTGGTCTAGATTCAATTCGGTGCGGAAATCGCTTTGCTTGTTGAAACTGGAAAAGCGTTCGACAGACAGGAACACTAGCGGTCCGGAGCCCTTCGCCATGTGCTCTGCAAGGGTCAACAGAATTCCGGTCTTTCCAGCCCCTGGTTCGCCAGTGACTAGCAGGCTGCCCCCTTCGACTGCAGTCAATAGCGAATCCATACAGTCGCGTTGAATGGGGATTCCGTCGCCTAGAGGTAAGCGAGTATGCTTTTGCAGACGCGCTCGCTCGCTATCGGAATATGCTCCTAGTGCCGCTATGTCTGCGTCGTAACCCGGTGCAGCGAGGTCAACGTACCCCTCTCCCCGCAGAGCACGTAACAGGGGTCATGCCAAGATATGGGAATCCGCGATCATAAGCCTTGAGGTTATAAAAAACGGCATAAGCATTTCCAGTAGTTATAAATGGCGGCTGGATTTCCGGCATCTCCCTCAGATAGACTGGCTGGCCCTTCAGTGATTGCCGAGATCCTGTATGGCCAGCGTCGAGCGTACCGCTTACCCGCGTTTTCCGAAGGTCTTCTCCACCAAGGAATTGCAGGCGTGCTATACGCCGGACGTCGAGGAATTGCACTGGGCTGCCCGTTCCACCCGTGGCCAGGGTCCGCGCCTTGGCTTGCTGGTGCTGCTCAAGGTCTTTCAGCAACTGCGTTACTTTCCCAACCTCGCCAGCATCCCGACAGCCGTGGTCGACCACGTACGCGCTATTGCCGGTCTCGATCCCGATATTCCGTTCGGCTATAACCGCAAGCTGTCCCCCACGCTGTACCGCCACTGCACAGCGGTACGGGAGTTTCTCGGTGTCCAGGGCTATATCGGCACGGATGCCAACGAAGTGACGATCCGCGCCGCGCGGGAAGCTGCGGAAACGATGGACCAGCCGGTGGATATCATCAACGCAACCATCGATGCGCTGATCCTGCACCAGGTCGAACTCCCGGCGTTCTCCACGCTGGACACCATCGCCGAGCAGGTCCACACCCGCACGCAGACCGCGCTGTTCCGGCGTGTGGCGCGGCGCCTGTCTGACGAGGAGCAGCAGCGGCTGGACCGTCTTCTCACCCGGGAATTCACCAACCGCCTGACCGCCTACAACAACATCAAGCGCCATGCGCGCCGCCCATCACGCAAGCATCTCAACCTACTGATTGAACACCTGACCTTGCTCGATGGTCTTGGCGATTTCTCTGGCGCAATCGCCGGCGTGCCAGCCTCGAAGCTGCGCTCCCTGGCCAGCCAGGCGATGAGCCTGGATGCGGGCAATCTACGGGAAATCCTGGCCGAGAAGCGTTACACCCTAATCGTCGCCTTGCTCAACCACATGCGCGTGCGCACCCGCGACGATCTCGCTGAAATGTTCATCCGCCGCATGGGAGCCATCCACAAGCGGGCGAAAGACGAGATGGAACGCATCCAGTCCCGCCAGCGCGCGCAGATGGAAAAGCTCGTCATGCTGCTCGATGGCGTCGTCGACATCGTTGCAGAAGGGCAGGACGATGCGCAAATCGGCCAGCGAGTGCGGCGCTTCCTCTCGCCGTCCGGCGATCTGGATGCGCTGCGCGAAAGCTGCGCCGAAGTGCGGGCCTTCAGCGGCAACAATTATCTGCCGCTGCTGTGGCGACACTTCCGGGCGCACCGCTCGGTGATGATTCGTCTGGCGCAGGTGCTGGAATGGGAGTCGACCAGCCAGTCGCGGGCGCTGCTGGCAGCGCTGGACGTGGTGCTGGAAAACGAAGCGCTTCACCGCGAGTGGATCGCCGCCGAGGTGGATATCAGCTTTGCTTCGGAGCGCTGGAGGAAACTCGTGCGTCGCCCGCGCGACCAGGGCGCACCAACCAACCGGCGCTATCTGGAACTGTGCGTGCTCTCCCACATGGTGAACGAACTGCGCTCCGGCGACCTATGCGTGGTGGGCTCCGACGCCTTCGCCGACTACCGGGTGCACTTGCTGCCTTGGCGGGAATGCGAGCGGCGCCTGCCGGAGTACTGCGCAAAGCTGGACATGCCGGCCAACGCTAAGGACTTCGTGGCCAACCTGCGTCAGTGGCTCTCCGACACCGCACGCACACTGGATAGCAGTTTTCCCGACAAGCGCCAGCATGTCACCGTCGGCCAGGACGGCGAGCCGGTGCTCAAGCGCACCGTCGCCCGCGAGATCCCGACGAGCGCGGTGGCGCTGCAGCAGGCGCTGATCCGACGCATGCCCACGCGCAACCTGCTGGACGTGCTGGCGAATATCGAGCACTGGACCCAATTCACGCGGCACTTTGGCCCGCTGTCGGGCAGCGACCCGAAGATCCGCAATGCCGCCGAGCGGTATCTGCTGACCATCTTCGCCATGGGTTGCAACTTGGGTCCCACCCAGGCCGCCCGGCACATGGGCGAGCGGGTCACGCCGCACATGATGTCCTTCGTCAACCGCCGGCACCTGAGTCTGGAGCGGCTCGAGACCGCACAACGGGAATTGATCGAGTTGTACCTGGGGCTCGACCTGCCAAAGCACTGGGGCGACGGCAAGACCGTGGCGGCCGACGGCACGCAGTACGACTTCTACGACAACAACTTGCTGGCGGGCTATCACTTCCGTTACCGCAAGATGGGCGCGGTGGCCTATCGGCATGTGGCCGACAACTACATCGCGGTGTTCCGCCATTTCATTCCACCCGGCGTGTGGGAAGCCATCTACGTGATCGAGGGGCTGCTCAAGGCAGGACTGAGCGTCGAGGCCGATACCGTACATGCTGACACCCAAGGCCAGTCTGCCGCAGTTTTTGCCTTCACTCACCTGCTTGGTATCAACCTGATGCCGCGGATTCGCAACTGGCAGGACCTTAAGCTCTACCGCGCTGAGGCCAACGTGAGATACAAACATATCGACCGGCTATTCTCGGACACGGTGGATTGGGACCTGATCGCCTTCCACTGGCAAGACCTGATGCAGGTCGCGCTGTCGATCCAGGCCGGGACGATCTCCTCGCCACTGCTGCTGCGCCGTTTTGGTTCGGAAAACCGCCGGAACCGCCTATTCCTGGCCGCACAGGAACTCGGCAAGGTCGTGCGCACCGTGTTCCTGCTCGAATGGATTGGCAGCCGCGAGCTACGTCAGGAGATCACCGCCACCACCAACAAGATGTAAGCGCCTCGCGAGGACCGTGATGGACGTTGGGCATAGGGCACGGCATGCTGTCCGCTTTGGGGATGTTTCGTTACCCAGTAACGACAAGTGGTG
>NZ_JBEFLI010000020.1:0-92970 GCF_040578825.1 Cupriavidus necator
TGCCTCCTTCGCCCCCCAGCGCCGCCGGCGCCAGTGACTCCACCACGCCTACCCCCCATCCGCCCATCCAGCCTCTGCGCCGCCACCGCCCGGCCTGCGTGCCGCGCGGCCGCTTTGCCTGGCTGACCGGCATCCTGAGCTGGACGGTGCTGATCGCCAACACCTTGTTCTGGTGCGCGCTGCTGTTCCCGCTCGCACTGCTGAAGCTGGTGCTGCCGTTCGCGGCCGTCCGGCGGCGGATCGATCCGGTGCTGAACGGGATCGCCACCGCGTGGATTTCCTGCAATACCGGATGGTTTGCATGGATCCAGCGCGAGCCGTGGGACGTCCAGGGCCACGACGGCCTGCGCTATGCCGACTGGTACCTGGTCAACTGCAACCACCAGTCGTGGGCGGATATCTTCGTGCTGCAGCGTTCGCTGAACCGGCGCATTCCGCTGCTGAAGTTTTTCCTGAAACAACAGCTTATCTATGTGCCGGTGATCGGGCTGGCGTGGTGGGCACTGGATTTCCCGTTCATGAAGCGCCATGGCAAGGCGGAGCTGCGCCGCAATCCGGCCCGCCGCCGGCAGGACCAGGAGACGGCGCGGCGCGCGTGCGCGAAGTTTTCGCTGGTGCCGACCAGCGTGATGGTGTTTGCCGAAGGCACGCGCTTTACCGAGGCCAAGCGCGAAGCGCAGGCATCGCCGTACCGGCATCTGCTCAAGCCCAAGGCGGGCGGGCTGGCGGTGGCACTGAATGCGATGGGTACCCGCTTCCGCTCGATGATCGACGCCACCATCGCATATCCGGACGGCACGCCGAGTTTCTGGGACCTGGCCTGCGGGCGCGCCGGCCGGGTGGTCGTGCGCATGCGGCAGTTGCCGGTGCCGCCGTCCTTCTGTGAGGCCGACTACGGCACCGACAAGGCCTTCCGCACGGCATTCCATCACTGGCTGGCCGATCAGTGGCAGGCCAAGGACAATGAGATCGACGCGCTGATGTCCCGGCGCGGCTGACCTTTGCTGCCGGCTGCCGGCCTAGCCCGGCAGCCGGTCCACTGCCCGCTTCCCCTGCCCGACCGCGGCCGTCAGCGACGGGCTGCCGGCGTTGTCGCTGTTGGCGATGCTGATATTGCCGACGCCGGCCAGGTTCGGCCAGGCGGCATCCGGTGCCACATTCTCTCCCGACAGGCTGTCCGGCATATAGCTGTAGCCATGCGCCCAGCGGTTGACGGTAATGCCGCGGATCACCTCCTTCGAAGCAAAGCCGGCACGCCCCAGCATGCGGTCGAGCTGCGCGCGGATCTCGCGTTCCAGCACCTCGAACGGCGTGCCGAGCAGGAAGGCGCGGCCGGCGCGGAAGCGGTCGCGCGCGCGCATGCCGCTGTCAGGCACGGTGGGCACGTACAGCATATGCAGCACGGCCGGGTCGGAGGGCTCGCGCCCTGCCGGCGGTTCCAGCCACAGGTCGGTATAGGCCATCGCCGGTGCGTGGATGCGGCGCGTGCGCAGCGCGGCGAAGGCCTGCCAGTGGTCGAGCGCCACCTTGGTGTACACCAGCGGCGCCTTGGCTTCGTCGTGCAGCACGGTCTTCTGCGCCGCGGGCAGCGACGGCAGCAGGTGCGGGATCATCATGTTGTAGCCGGCCAGCACCACATGGCGCGCCTCGACCCGGTGCAGGTTGCCGCCGAAGCCGTAGGTCACCCGCGTGATATTGCCGTCGGGCTCGACCGCGATGGCGGTGCTGTTCAGGCGCAGGCGGACCGGGGCGCCGTCGCGGTCCAGGCGGCTGTAGTCGAACGCCACCGTGACCACGTCGGCGGGACTGGCGACCGGTGCCACGCCGGGGATCAGGTTCTGCACCAGCAGCCGTGCCAGCGGGGCATTGCCGTCCGGAAACCACAGCCGCGAGGCCGGCGACTTGCCGAGCCGCGGGTTGACCACCGGCGGCGGCATGTTGGCGCCGGCGGGCAGGCCAATCGCGATGGCGTCGGCAACGGAGATGCCATCGGCATCGAGCGCATAGGCGTCGTTGGGCCGCCCGCGCAGGAAACGCTGGCCGGCCAGGCCGATGCCGGCCTTGTCGCGCAGGAAGGTGCTGTAGCGCAGCGTGCGCAGTGCGGCGGCACGCTCGGTGGCGGACATGCCCGGCAGGTAGTCGGTGGCGCCGGCGGCCAGCCGTGCCAGTGCGGCGCGGTCCGCGGCGGGCAGCGGCGTGTGGTCGAGAAAGCGTGCGAGCGTCGCGGCGTCGGGTCTGTCCGGCCGCTGCCCGCTGCGCGCATCGATCAGGTCCCCGAACGGATCGCCGGCCACCCACTGGTCGCTGCCGAAATGCTCGGCATCGAAGAACACCGCGCGGCCCATGCCCAGCGCGGCATAGGGGTCGGCAAGCGGGGCCTCTGGCTGGCGCGAGGCATCGAGTCCCAGACCCGCCAGCAGTTCGCGCACCGCGGCGTCGGTGGCGGCGCCGGGCGGCATTTCGGCGCTGCCGCCATAGGTCACCAGCCGCTTGCCGCGCACCGTGAACTCGTTGCGCTTGGCGTGGCCGCCGAAGTCGTCGTGGTTGTCGAGGATCAGGACGCGGCGGTTGGCGCCGAAGCGGCGCCGGTAGAACCATGCCGCGGCAAGCCCGCTGAGGCCGCCGCCTACCACCACCAGGTCGAACGCTTCGCGCGCCAGCACGCGCGGGTACTTTGCGCCTTCGCGCGCCAGGCTGTGGGCCAGCGTATAGGTGCCCTCGTGGTTGCCGCGCAGCCCGGTCAGCGCGGGCGGATAGGCGGACCCGCCCGCACCCTGCTGCGCATGCAGCCACTGCACGGGCGCCAGGCCGGCGGCGATGGTCAGGGCGGTGCCGTTGAGGAAGTCTCTGCGCGTGATCGTCATGGAGTGCTTGTCAGAAAGCCATCGGCTCAGCGCTGCGCGGCCAGCGCCTTGCGCCGCGCGCCCACCTCGGCTTCGGACACGGGCGCGGCGCGGTTGCCCCAGCCACCGCGGATAAAGGTCAGCACATTGGCCAGTTCCTGGTCGTTCAGGGTCCAGCCGTAGCCGGGCATGTGGTAGTCCGCCGGCGCGGTGCCGACGCGCGCGGTCACGGCGCCGTCGAGCAGCAGGTTGATCAGCGAGGCCGGGTCCGGATCGGCCACGGTCGGGTTGCCGGCCAGCGGCGGGAACACGCGCGCAAAACCCTTGCCGTCGGTGCCATGGCAAGGCATGCAGAACACCGCGTACTGGCGCGCGCCGGGCTGGTCGAAGCGGCCCTGGTGCAGCCGCTGCGCGGTGGCGGGATCGGGTCGGAACGGCTTGTCTTCGCCGCGCGCGCCGGGCACCGATTTCAGGTAGGCGGCGACGGCGTCGAGGTCTGCCGGGCTCATGTATTGCGTGGCGGTCGAAATCACCGTCGACATCGGCCCGAACGAGGTCGCATGCGCATTGCGCCCGGTGCGCAGGAACTCGGCGATATCCGCGCGCGACCACGCGCCCAGCCCGGTGATGTGGTCGCCGGTCAGGTTGGTGGCGGACCAGCCCTCCACGCTCGCACCGGCCAGGAAATGGCGGCTGCGCTCGTCCAGGCCCTTCTCGGCAAACAACTTGCCGCGCGGCGTGTGGCAGGCGCCGCAGTGGGCTACCGCCTGCACCAGGTAGGCGCCGCGGTTCCAGGCGTCGCCGCGCGTCGGGTCGGTGCGGACCGGGTCGTCATCGACGAACAGCAGGTTCCATACCGACAGCAGCCAGCGCATGCCGAACGGCCAGCGCATTTCCGGCGCAGGATGTTTTTGCGCGACCGGCGTGACTTCGGCGCGCAGGTAGGCGTACAGCGCCGCGACATCCTCGGGCCGCATGCGCGCGTACGACGGGTACGGCATCGCCGGATACAGCCGCTTGCCGTCCCTGGCCACGCCGTGGCGCACCGCGCGGTCGAACTCGGCCAGGGTATAGGCGCCGATGCCGCTGCCCGCGTCCGGCGTGATGTTGGTCGAATGGATGGTGCCGACGGCCGTGCGGATCGGCAGCCCCCCGGCGAACGGCTTGCCGCCTTCGCTGGTATGGCAGGCGACACAATTGGCAATGCGCGCCAGGTAACGGCCGCGCTCGATCTGCTGCGCGTCGGCGCCGTTGGCGGCCAGCGCCAGGCGCGCCGGCAGCAGCAGCGACAGCAGCATGGCGAACCACAGCCAGGGCATCGGGCGGGACATGGGGGCGGTCAGCGTGTCAGTGGCTGGAATTGTCGGGGGATGCGATGCATGCTGGCACAAAAGCGGCCGCTCAGGCCAGCGCCGCGTAAGCGAGCGTTGCCGGCAGCGGCGCCGACGCGGTGGACACTGCCCAGTTGGCCGCGAGCACCAGGCACGCCACCAGCCCGGCGGCCACGGCCACCCCGGTCAGGATCAGCGGCACGGGACGCAGGTTCTCCAGGTCGCGCTGGTGTTCCTGGCCCTTGCGCAGGCCGAAAAAGCCCCACAGCACGGTCTGCAACAGCCTCAACGGGTTCATGGCATCTCCTTGCGCAATGGACAGCGGATGTGTCGACAAGAGCGGATTATCGGCTGCAGGCGCCAGCCGTAACAGCATCAGATACCGGAGAAATATACGTATCAGTTTGCCGGCCGGGCGATAATGGCCGCCACCCCTCCCCGCTCCGCCAGCCCCCGATGAAACGGTACGAAGCCCTCGCCGAAACCCTGGCCGCCGATATCCGCAACGGCAGCCTGCCGCCGGGCACGCGCCTGCCGTCGATCCGCAAGACCGTGGCGCAGTACGGCGTCAGCCCTTCCACCGCGTTCCAGGCCTATTACCGGCTCGAAGAGCGCGGGCTGGTGCGGGCGCGCGAACGCTCCGGCTACTACGTGGCGGGGCCGGCACGGCGCGAACTGCCGCAGCCGCAGGCGCGGCCCTCGCGCCAGGTATCGACGCAGGTGGATATCTCCAAGCTGGTGTTTGCCGTGCTGGAAGGCGCGCGCGACCGCAAGCTGGTGCAGTTCGGCTCGGCCTTCCCGTCGCCGGAGCTGTTCCCGTGGGAGCGGCTGGGCAAGTCGCTGGCGCGCGCGGGCCGGGCGCTGGACCCGTGGCATTCGGTCAACGACCTGCCGCCGGGCAACACCGCGCTGCGCCGCCAGATTGCGCTGCGCTACCTGGGTGCCGGCGCGCCGCAGCCGGCCGACGATCTGATCGTCACCAACGGCGCGCTCGAGGGGCTGAACCTGTGCCTGATGGCGGTGACGCAGCCGGGCGACGTGGTGGCGATCGAATCGCCCGGCTTCTATGCCTCGCTGCAGGCGCTGGAGCGGCTGCGGCTCAAGGCCGTCGAGATCCCGGTCGACCCGGCCGAGGGCATCGACCTGGGCGCGCTCGACGCCGCGCTGTCGCGCCATCCGGTCAAGGCGTGCTGGTTCATGACGCAGTTCCAGAATCCGCTCGGCGCCAGCATGTCGGAGGACAAGAAGAACGCGCTGGTGGCATTGCTGGCACGCCACCAGGTGCCGCTGATCGAAGACGATGTCTATGGCGAGCTCTACTTCGGCAACCGCTGCCCGCTGCCGGCCAAGGCATTCGATACGCAGGGGCTGGTGATGCATTGCAGCTCGTTCTCGAAGACGCTGGCACCGGGCTTCCGTATCGGCTGGGTCGCGCCGGGGCGCTTTGGCGAGGCGATCCAGCGGCTCAAGCTGATGACCACGCTGTCGGCCGGCGTGCCCACGCAGGTAGCGCTGGCCGAATACCTGCAGCACGGCGGCTACGACAAGCATCTGCGCAAGCTGCGCCATGTGCTGGAGATGCAGCAGGGGCGGATGATCGATGCCATCGGGCAGCATTTCCCGGAGGACGTGCGCGTGTCGCGCCCGGAGGGCGGGTATTTCCTGTGGGTCGAGTTCGCGGCGGGGTTCGATGCGCTGGCGCTGCATCATGCGGCGCTGGAGGCGGGTATCGGCATTGCGCCGGGGCCGATTTTTTCGGCGCGGCAGGGGTATCGCAACTGCATCCGGCTCAACTATGGGCATTTGTGGAATGAGGAGGCGGAAGCGGCGATCGCCACGTTGGGGCGGCTGATTGCGCGGCAGAAGGTTGAGGTGGGATAGCGCGCGAGAAGACAAACTCCGGATGCCGCTGGTTTTCTCCCCGCTTGCGGGAGAGGGGAGCGTCTGCGTGGGCTCGCGGTCTTGTTCAATGATGCCGGGGTGCGATGCGCGCTGGATCGTCCTCCTGGGCCCTCCCCTAACGCGCGTCTCGATGCCGGCGCAGCGCCCACTCCAGCGTTTCGAACGCGGCCTGCACCACCAGCGCCAGCGCGGCTGCAGGGATCGCGCCAGCGAGCAGCAGCGTGGCATCGTTAAGCGCAAGCCCGGTAGCGATACGCTCGCCAAAGCCCCCCGCGCCGACAAAGGCCGCGATCGTCGCCGTACCCACGCTGATGATGGCCGCGGTCTTGACGCCGGCGAGCAGCACCGGCAGCGCCAGCGGCAGCTCCACGTAGCGCAGCACCTGCGGGCCGCGCAGGCCGAGCGCGCGCGCCGCGTCGCGCATGCCCTGGGGCACCTGCTCGAGCCCGGTGCTGGTATTGCGCACGATCGGCAGCAAGGCGTAGAGAAACAACGCCACCATCGCGGGCCAGACACCAATGCGGCCCAGCAGCGGAATCAGCATCGCCAGCAGCGCCAGCGACGGCACGGTCTGCAGCACGCTGACCACGCCCAGCACCACCTGCCCGGTGCGGCGCCGGCGCGCGGCCAGGATGCCGAGCGGTACCCCGACCAGCGTGGCCGCCCCGACCGCCCCCGCCACCAGACCGACATGGCGCCGCGCCAGCCGCGTGGTATCCGGGCCGAACAGTGCGGAGGCAAGCGTGCTGCGCGGCACGGTGTTGCCAGCGGCCTGCGCCTGCCCGGTAGTCCCCGCCAGGAACGCCCGCGCAATCGCATTGAACGGCTGCCCGTCGATCTCCGCGGCAGCGTTCATCGCGATCATGTCATCGGCGCTGACCCGGCCGGCCAGTTTTTGTAGCGCCTGCCACGCCTGCGGGAAGCGCTGCGGCACGTCGAGCCGGTACACCACCACCGCGTCATAGCGCGGAAAGTAATGCCGGTCGTCCTCCAGCACGCGCAGCTTGTACTTGCGGATCTTGGCGTCGGTGGAATAGATATCGATGGCATCGACCTGCCCCGCGGCCAGCGCTTCATAGGCGACGCCGTGGTCCAGCCCCACCGGACGTTGGGGCAGCCGATAGCGGCTCGCCAACCCCGGCCATCCGTCGGCGCGGCCGAGGAACTCGTGCGACAGGCCAAGCCTCAGTTGCGGCTGCGCGGCCAGGTCGCTGAGCCGGCGCAGCTTGCCGACGTGCGCGTCGGACACGGCGAGCGCGTAGGTGTTCTCGAACCCTAGCGGGATCGCGGCGCCCAGTCCCATCGGCGCCAGCGCCTTCTGGATGGCGTCGAGCCCGGCGCCGGGCGGCAGCTTCAGGATCTCGGCGGCCAGGGTGCCGGTGTAGTCCGGGTAGAGGTCGATGCTGCCGGCCTTCAGCGCCTCGAACACGATCGCGGTATTGCCGAGCCCCTGGTGGTGTTGCGCTGTGCCGGTGGGGCCGGCGGCGTTGGTCAGCAGCTCGCCCAGGATGTACGACTCGGTGAAGCGCTTGGAGCCGACACGCAACGGATCGGCCGCGCGCGCGGGCATGGCGGCCGCAAGTGTCGCGGCAAGCACTCCGGCGACGACGCGCCAAAGCGCCGCCCGCCCTGCTCTCCCGATATCCCGACTGCCGCGGATCCAAGCCAAAACGTCTGCCCCGATGGTGGGCCGGTGTGCGCCCGGCATCGCTACATCATAGCCGCCGCATGCGCTTATCCCTAAATAGTATTTGCCATATGCATGGTGAAGCCATCAGAATCCGGATTACACATACATCGATCCCCCGCCATGGAAATCCGGCAACTGGAAGCCTTCGCCGCAGTCGTGACCACTGGCAGCGTTACCGCCGCCGGGCGATTGCTCGGCCGCTCGCAGCCGGCCATCACCCGGTTGATCCAGGAGCTGGAGGCGGAGCTCGGCTTCGCGCTGTTCGCCCGCAGCGGCCCGCGCGTCAGCCCGACCGAACAGGGGTTCCTGCTCTACGACGAGGTCGAGCAGACGCTGGCCGGCATGCAGCAGATCCGCACACGGGCGGCGGCATTGGCGCGCGGCGAGGGCCGCCCGTTGCGGATCGCCGCCACGCCCGCACTGGCTGCGGGGCTGCTGCCGCCGGCACTGGCGCTGGCCTTCGAGCGCGGGCTGTGCACGCCGGAGCGCGTGGAGGTGCAGAGCGTGTCGCCCGAGCAGGTAGTGCACGCGGTGCTGACCGGCGCCGCCGAGATCGGCCTGAACAGCCTGCCGCTGGAGCACCGCGGCGTGACCGTCCACTGGATCGGCCAGTCCGCGTGCGTGGCCGCGGTCCGCAACGACGATGCGCTCGCCGCAAGGCGCACCATCGCGCTGCAGGACTGCGGCGCGCGCCGCATCGTCACCATGCAGAACCCCTACCGGCTGCGCCGCCGCGTCGACCGCGCGCTGGCGGGCGCGGGCGTGCCGGCCGCCGGCGTGATCGACACCAATACCTCGATCAGCGCGCTGACGCTGGTGCGCGCCGGACTCGGCATCGCCGTGCTCGAGCCCGTGACCGCGCGCGGCCTGCCGCTGGCCGATATCGCGGTGCGGCCGATCGATGTCGATATCCCCTTCTATTTCGGCGTGATCACGCCGCAGGCGCGGCCTGCCAGCACCGCCGTGCTGGGGCTGGTGCAGGCGGTGGCCGATGCCGCCGCCGCGCTGCTGCCCGACCTGGTGCGGCGCGCGCCCGCCGAACATGGCGCGCTGCTGCAATCGCTCTATGGCGATGCGGCCGATGCCGAAACGCTCTTGCAAGATGCCGGATCCTCAAGCCATGACTGACCAACACGCCCTTAATCCTGCCGGCCTCGCCGCGCTCGAAGCCCGCCTGCGCCAGGACCTGTCCTGGCTGGAATTGCCGGCCAGGGCCTGGACCATGCCACGCAGCCATGACGGCAAGGACGTGCTCGATGTCGCCATCATCGGCGGCGGCATGGCCGGGCTGGCGGCCTGCGCCACGCTGACGCACCTGGGCATCCGCGTGCGCGCCTTCGACCGCGCGCCGGCCGGCCTCGAAGGCCCGTGGGCCACCACCGCGCGCATGGAAACGCTGCGCTCGCCCAAGCAACTGACCGGCCCCGCGCTGGGGCTGCCAGCGCTGACCTTCCGCGCCTGGTTCGAAGCGCAGTTCGGCGACGCCGCGTGGCAGGCGCTGGACAAGATCCCGCGGCTGCAATGGATGGACTACCTGCGCTGGTACCGGCACGTGCTGGAGCTGGATATCCGCAACGACCACCGTGTCGACCAGATCGTGCCGCGCGCCGACGGGCTGGTGGCGCTGTCGATGCATTCGCCCGACGGTCCACACACCGTGCTGGCCCGCCGCGTAGTGCTCGCCACCGGCCGCGACGGCCTGGGCGGCGCCTACGTGCCACCGGTGGCGGACCAGTTGCCGCGCCACCTGTGGGCACACTCGTCCGACGACATGGACTACGCCACGCTGCGCGGCAAACGCGTGGGCGTGGTCGGCGCCGGTGCGTCGGCGATGGACAGCGCCGCCACCGCGCTGGAAGCAGGCGCCGCCAGCGTCGAGATGCTGGTGCGCAGGCCGGACATCCCGCGCGTCAACAAGAGCAAGGGCGCCGGCAACCCGGGGCTCACGCATGGCCATTTCGGGCTGCCCGATGCGTGGAAATGGCGGCTGCGCCATTACATCAACGCGCAGCAGGTGCCGCCGCCGCGCGGCAGCACGCTGCGCGTATCGCGCCATGCCAATGCGTATTTCAACCTCGGTGCGGCGCTGGAATCGATCGAAGCGCAAGGCGATGTGCTGCACGTGCGCACGCCGCAGGGCACGTTCGAGCTGGACTTCCTGATTTTTTCGACGGGCTTTCGCATCGCGCTGGAAACGCGGCCCGAGTTTGCCGCCTTCGCCCCGCATATCCGTTACTGGCGCGACCGCTACACGCCGTCGCAGGGGCAGGAAGACCGCGAGCTGTCCGACTCGCCCGACCTCGGCGAAGCCTTTGAATTCCGGGAAAAGACCGCTGGCGCCTGCCCGGGCCTCACGCGCATCCACTGCTTCTGCTATCCGGCGGCGCTGTCGCACGGCACCGTGTCGGGCGATATCCCGGCCATCAGCGACGGCGCGCGCCGGCTCGGCCAGGGCATTGCCGCGCTGCTGTACCAGGAAGACGTGGAACTGCACTACGCTGCGCTGCAGGCCTATGCCGAGCCCGAAGTCTTTGGCGATGAATGGACGCCGGCCCCGCCGCCGGCGCAGCGCACCACCAAGGTTTGAACCCGACACACCGACCTGAACCCAGAAAGTCCGATGACCCAGCCCCAAGCCTCCACGGTCGACCTGATCGACCAGCTCACCGGCCTTGCGCCGGGCAGCGCCACGCATGCGCTGCGCCACCAGCGCGACAAGGTCGTGGCCGCCACGCAAGGCAGCTATGACGCGCTGTTCGACCCCGCCCTGCCCGGCCTGTCGCTGGAAGAACGCCTGCTGGTCGCGCTGTACGCGGCACGACTGACACCGTCGCCGACGCTGGCCGCGCACTACCGCGCACGGCTCGAACAGGCCGGCGCCGATGCCGGCCATCTGCGCATCACGGCCGAAGGTCATCCGGAAGACCTCAGCGATGCGCGCCTGCGCGCGATGCTGGTCTTTACCCGCAAGCTGATCGAAAAACCGGTCGAAGGCGACAAGGCCGCGCTGCAGGCGCTGCCGGCCGCGGGGCTGAGCACGCCTGCGGTGGTCACGCTGGCGCAGCTGATCGCCTTCCTGTCATACCAGGTGCGGCTGGTGGCCGGCCTCGACGCATTGAAATCCCTGAACGACGCCGCAGGAGCGCAGGCATGAGCGAGATCATCAAATCCCACGGCTTCACCAATGAAGTGCTGGACTGGAAGGCCTGGCTCGATGTGGTGGAACTCGACCAGGCCACGCCCGAGCAGATCGCCGTGCTGGAGGAAAGCCATCCCAAGGCCAAGGTGCAGGACTACTACCGCTTCCTGGTGCACCAGCCCGAAATCCTGCGCCAGCGCTCCACTGCGTTCAACGCCATCATGTATGCGCCGGGCGGCATGCCGCGGGCGGAGCGGGAACTGGCTACTACGGTGGTGTCGCGGGTGAACGGCTGTGTGTATTGCGCGTCGGTGCATGCGCAGCGCTTCGAGCAACTGGCCAAGCGCAATGATGTGATCCGGGAAGTGTTCGAGGATCCGCGCACGGCGGGGACTACGGCGCGGGAGCAGGCGATCGCGAAGTTCTCGATCGAGCTGACCGAGCGGCCGGCGGAGGTGACGGCGGAGCAGTTAAAGCCGCTGCGTGAGGCGGGGGTTTCGGATGCGGAAATTCTGGATTTGATTCACTCGGTGGCGATTTTTGCCTGGGCGAACCGGTTGATGTTGAATTTGGGGGAGCCGGTATTTCCGCAGGAGCAGGTGGCGGAGTAATTGGTTTGCTCTCCCGCTTGCGGGCGCAGGCATACCGACGCGCTTTACTTCGTTGATGCTCCGGCCCTCTCCCCCACCCCTCTCCCGCGCGCGGGAGAGGGGAGCGTATGCGTGGGATCGTGGTCTTGTTCAAACGATGCGTGATTCAGACGCGCGCGTGCGATGCGCGAGCCTGCACTGTTGCTAGCTCTCGCCACTCCCATAATGCACCGCCAGCCAGACTGTCGGCTGCGTTGCATCGGTCCACGCCACCCGATGCCGGCAGTGCGCCGGCAGGTGCAGCCAGTCGCCAGGCCGCATCGTATGCAGCCCCGGCTGGCCTTCCAATTCAAGCGCAGCACTGCCGCTCACCACCAGCACCCACTCCGCTTGCGCACTGTCATACCAGAACCCTTCCGGACTGGCCTGACCGTCGGAGACAATGCGCTCGATCTTCAGGCCGGGGCGCTCCAGCAGCGGCTGGAAAATCTCGTCGGCCGCGCCGGCCGGCACGTCGACCAGCAGGTTTCCATGCTCAGGCTTCATCCGGGCCTCCCTGAAAAGCGTCAGTCCCCCGGCCCCGGCGCCAGCACGTCGCGCGCACCATTGCGGCCCATCGGGGATACCAGCCCGGCAACCTCCATCTGTTCGATCAGCCGCGCAGCCCGGTTGTAGCCGATGCGCAGTTGTCGCTGTACCGCCGAGATCGACGCGCGGCGGCTGGTCAGCACGAAGCTGGCGGCCTCGTCGTAGAGCGGATCCGCCTCGCCATCGCCGCCGTCGCCGAACAGGTCGGCGCCGCTGGCTTCGGCCGGGTCGCCGGCGAGGATGGCTTCTTCGTAGTCGGGCTCGCCGAACTGCTTCCAGTGCTCGACCACGCGATGCACTTCGTCGTCGGCGACAAACGCGCCATGCACGCGCTGCGGATAGCCGGTGCCCGGCGGCAGGAACAGCATGTCGCCCTGGCCGAGCAGGCTTTCGGCGCCCATCTGGTCGAGGATGGTGCGGGAATCGATCTTGGACGAGACCTGGAACGCCACGCGCGTCGGGATATTGGCCTTGATCAGGCCCGTGATCACGTCCACCGACGGGCGCTGCGTGGCCAGGATCAGGTGGATGCCGGCGGCGCGCGCCTTCTGCGCCAGCCGCGCGATCAGTTCTTCGATCTTCTTGCCGGCGACCATCATCAGGTCGGCCAGCTCGTCGATCACCACCACGATCATCGGCAGCCGCGACAGCGGCTCGGGCGCGTCCGGGGTCAGCGAGAACGGATTCGGCACCTTGTGCCCGGCGGCGTCGGCGGCGCGGAGCTTCTGGTTGTAGCCGGCGAGGTTGCGCACGCCCAGCGCTGACATCAGCTTGTAGCGCTTTTCCATCTCGCCGACGCACCAGTTGAGCGCGTGCGCGGCCTGCTTCATGTCGGTGACCACCGGTGCCAGCAGGTGCGGGATGCCCTCGTAGACCGACAGCTCCAGCATCTTCGGGTCGATCATGATCAGACGCACGTCTTCCGGCGTGGCCTTGTACAGCATCGACAGGATCATCGCGTTGACCGCCACCGACTTGCCCGAGCCGGTGGTACCGGCCACCAGCAGGTGGGGGGCGCGGGCCAGGTCGGTCACCACCGGGTTACCGGTGATGTCCTTGCCCATCGCCAGCACCAGCCGCGAATGGTGGGCCTGGAACGAGGCCGCGTTGACGATCTCCGACAGCCGGATCATCTGCCGGCGCGCATTGGGCAGCTCCAGCCCCATGCAGGTCTTGCCGGGAATGGTCTCGACCACGCGGATCGACGTCACACCCAGCGCGCGCGCCAGGTCCTTCATCAGCCCGACCACCTGCGCGCCGCGCACGCCCATGGCGGGCTCGACTTCGAAGCGCGTGATCACGGGACCGGCACCGGCGCCGACCACGGCGACGGGCACCTTGAATTCCGCGAGACGCTGGGCGATCAGCTCGCCGGTTTCTCGCAGGCGTTCTTCCGAGACCTGCTCGGCACTGTCGACTTCGCTCTCGAGCAGGTCGGCGGGCGGCAGCCGGTAATCGACGATCGGGCGCGGCGCCGGCGGTACCGGCACTGGCGCGGGTGCCGCCGCGGGCTGGACGGCGGACAGCGGCACGGTGCGGCCGACCACGGCCGGCAGCACGATACGGGGCTTGGGCGCGGGCGCTTGGGGCGCGGCGTTGGCCGGAGGTTCGATGGCTTCTTCGACTTCCTCGACTTCAGCGGGCTCAGCGCCTTCGGTCGCTTCGGTCGCTTCGGTCGCTTCGGTCGCTTCGGTCGCTTCGGTCGCTTCGGTCGCTTCCGCAGGTTCCGTCGTTTTGACGGCTTCGTCGGATTCAGCTGGTTCGAGCGGCGCCGCTTCCCCGGCCACCGCGTCGGCCGCTTCGCCAACGAGGTCATTGCCATCCATCAGCGCTTCAGCGTCGGCTTCGGCGGCTGGCTGCTCGACGAGGGGTTCAGGACCACTCCCCTCCTCTTCCATCGCCGAGGTGGCTACGGCTTGTGCCACGGCGCCGGCCTCGGTGACCTCGGTCTGCGCCTCTGGGGCTTCGGCCACATCCTGCGGTTCGATGTCCGGCTCGTCCTGTACTGCCTCTGCCAGGACGTCAGTTACGGCTTCGGCTTCGGCTTCGGCTTCGGCTTCGGCTTCGGCTTCGGCTTCGGCTTCGGCTTCGGCTTCGGCTTCGAAGGCGATGCTCTCGGGTTCGGGAAGTTCAGGGTCGACGGCAATCTCAGCGGCCCGCGCCGTGACGACATGGGTCACCGGCTCGGGCTCGATTGCCGCTTCGGGAGCCGGAACGGGATCGGCCATCACGGACTTGCGCGCCAGCGCCTGCAGTTCAGCCAGCAGATCCAGCGCTTCCTGGCGGATGGCAGCCAGCGTGGCTGCGTCGGCTTCGTCCACGACGATTTCCGGCACGGCATCGACGGCGAAATCGGGCTCGGACTCGGCAAGCGCTGTCTCTACAGCCATCTCCACCGCCGTCTCCACAGTCGTCTCCACAGCCGACGTCTCGGTGGCGATAGCAACCGGTGCTTCCGGCTCGGCCACAGCCTGTACCGGCACAACAGCCGGTTCAGGCACAACAACAGGCGCTTCGGCCGGCGCAGGCACGACAGGTGCCGCCGCAGCAGCCGGCACGGCCACAGTCGCGGTGGCCGCAACCGTCGCTGTCGCCGCTGCAGCGCTCTTGCCCGCCGCCTCCGGCAGCGTCGTGATCGCCGAACGCACCAAGGGCTGCGGCTGCCGGAACGGGCTGCTGACCACCGTGGCGCGTAGCGGCTGCGCAGGCTTCGATGCCGCTGCCGGCGCAGGCGCCGGTGCGGCAGGGGTCATGGGCTTGCGCGCCGGCGTCGGCGCTGGCCGCGGCGCGGGGGCAGCATGGGCGCTCGCTGGTGCGGCGCCGGCCGCAGCAGTGCGTGCCGGTTTAGCCGCGCCCGGCGCGTCAGCATGATGCAGCCAGATCTCGCCCGGCTGCGGCGGCGATTCGCGCGTGCGGCGCGGCGGTTGCCAGGCGGGCTGGCGCCGCGCGGACACGGCTTCGAAGCTGCGATGGCGCGGCGGCGGCGCGGTCCAGCCGGCATTGCCGGCGGAGGCGGCATCCCAGCGCTCGGTCTCGCGCAGCGGTTGCGTAGTGGCGAAGGTGGCCGCGGGTTCGTCAGGCGCGGCGTCGGCGGCCGGCGCGCGGCGCGGCTTGCGCGAGAACAGGCTGCGCCAGGTCTCGCCGAACACCATCGGCGCGGCCAGCGCCAGCACGACCAGCATCAGCAGCAAGGCGCCGGTCCAGCCGAACAGGTTGCCCATCATGCCGGCCAGCGCGCGGCCCGCCGAACCGCCGGCGCTCGATTCCGGATCGGTGCCACCGGTCAGCGCTTCCAGGCAGGCACTGGCGCACAGCACGGCCAGCGTGCCCAGCCACACGCGCAGCGAGCCCGGCCCGGCCAGCCGGCGCTCGCCGGCAAGCCAGCGCGACACCAGCCGCCAGACCAGCGGCACCACCCAGAAAGTCGAAACACCGAACCAGCCCAAACCCATTATCGACATGCCATGTTCAAAACTACGGGCAGCGATTGTAGCGGTTATGACAGGCGCCCATTGGATCGGAAAGCGCAAATATTCGTAACGCGGCGGCTAAAGTGTGGGTGATGCGTGCGTTTTTGCCGCGCGGCAACGGAGCATTTGCGCCGCTGATGCGGCGCCCTGCCCCGCCGCGCTACCATGCGGCAAACTGAAGCACCAACCGAGTCGCCAACCGCATCCCCATGCCGATCCGCTACGCCAGCCTGCGCATCCTTGTCGTCGAGGACCATCCGTTCCAGCGGCTCGCCGCCGAAGGCCTGCTGCAGCGCCTGGGCGTGCAGGCCGTGGTCCTGGCGGAAAACGGCACGCAGGCGGCCGAGATCCTGGCGCGCGAACCGTTCGACGTGGTGTTGTGCGATATCGAAATGCCCGGCGGCAACGGTCCCGAGCTGATTGCCGAGCTGCACCGGCGCGGTCCGCAAGCCTTTGCCGGGACGCCGCCGGTGTGGGTCTGGGTCACCGCGCTGGCCGAAGACATCATGGATTCCCACCGCGGCCTGGCGCATGCGGCGGGCATCGCACGCGTGCATGCGCTGCGCAAGCCGCTGTCGCGCGATGCGCTCGAAGAGATCCTGGACGACGCGCTGGTGCGCCGGCAGCCGGACGCCGCGCTGCCGGCATGGTCGCCGGACGATGCCGAACTGCTTGGCGCGATGCGGTCAGGGGCCGATCTGCTGGTCATGCTGCAGCCCCAGCACGATATCGCCAGCGGCCGGCTGGCCGGCGCCGAGGCGCTGGTACGCTGGCGTCATCCGGTGCACGGCCTGGTGCGGCCCGAGAGCTTTATCTCGCGGCTGGAAGCGCTGGACGCGGCCGATACGGTGTTCTTCTTCGTCGCGCGGCATTGCGTGCAGGCGCAGCAGCAGCTGCGCGCCGCCGGCATCGAAATCCCGCTGGGCCTCAATGCCTCGGCGCAGACCTTGTGCCGGCCCGGCCTGCTGGAGCAGTTCGATGCACTGGTGGCCGCCAGCGGCGTGCCGCGGCAGGCGCTGACGGTGGAGCTGACCGAAGGCTACCCGGTGCGCGACGCGCTGGCGTTGTCGGTGGTCCTGAACCGGCTGCGGCTACTGGACTATGGCGTGGCGATCGACGATTTCGGCGTTGGCATCGCCACGCTCAAGCTGCTGGCGGATCTGCCGTTCACGCAACTGAAGCTGGACCGCTCCTTCGTGTCCGAGGTGGACGGCCACGGCCAGCGCGCCGCGATCTGCCGCAACATGATCGCCCTGGCCCGCGACCTGGGCCTGGAATGCATAGCCGAAGGCGTGGAAACCGACGGGCAGCGCGCCGCACTACTGGCGTTGCACTGCCCGCTGGGCCAGGGCTACCTGTGGTCGGCGCCCAAGCCGCTGGAGGCCTTTATCGCCGACGCCATCGACCGCGCGACGCCCACAGCCTAGTACTCACTGCCCCGCACGGAACGGATACTTCGCGAAAATCTGCGCCACGGTCTTGTCGATATGCTGCTGCGCGTTGGCCTGGTCGCGCGCATCGACGCTGCCCACCGCCACGCCTTCCCACACCAGCTTCATCTGCCGGCGGTCGACCAGGTCGATATTGAGGGTGCCCTCGGTGTAGCTGTAGACGTCGTTGTAGAAGCCATAGCCCGGCCACGGCGCGTACAGGCCGCCGCGATAGCCGTAGTACCCCATCATCGGCACCGGCGCCGGGCTGACCTGCACTTTTTCCTGCAGGCGCGCATTGAAGTTGACCAGCAGGTCGGGCGACTGCGGCACGTAGCGGTAGCCGCGCGCCGACATCTCGCGCTGCACGGCGGTCTTCAGGTACTGGGTGGTCAGGCTTTCATAGCCCTGGCGGTCGGTGCCGGGACGCTCGACGAAGCCAAAGCTGCGATAGGCGCTGAAGTCGGCGCCGCGGTGGTAGTCGGTCTTGATGTCGGGCCCGGTGGCGCAGCCTGCCAGGGTCAGTGCCGCGGCCACGGCCGGTAGGAACAGCCGGAAGGATTTCACGATACGTCTCCAGGAAGCCACGCCCCGCGCGTCCGCACGGCCTCCGTCAAGTCCGCCATCGCCAGCGGCGCCGGGGACGCGCCGCGGCGCCGTGGAGACTCGGCAAGCCGCCGGACTAGTTCAGCTTGCCGTTGATGCCGCCCACGCTGAGCCGGCCCGCGCCCAGCAGGGCCACCGCTATCGCCGCGGCCAGGTACATGCCCTGCAACTCCAGCGCCCAGCCGCCGGTCTTGGACAGCATGCCGAATTCCTTGGCATGCACCAGCCCCAGCGCGAACAGCATGTTGATTGCGATGATCACCGCCGCCAGCCGGCTCCACAGCCCGATGATCAGCAGGATTGGCGCCACCACCTCCCCGATATAGACACCATAGGCGACCCATTCCGGCAGCCCGGCGTCCGCGACCACCTTCGCGATGAAGCCGATGCCCGACGCGCCTAGCAGCTTGGCGAGGCCGTGCATCAGGATCAGCACGCCAAGCACGATGCGCAGCAGCGCCTTGCCCAAGTCCTCTGCCCCCTGAGAGCCGTTCATGGCCATTCTCCTTGCGAGTGATGTGCGGAAATCCGGGCCATGCGCCTTTACCCTCACGCGCAGGCTTCGCCCATGTACCTTAGTGCGAGCCGGCGTGAAGGTAAAGCCGCAAGGATGAAACGAGTGATGCGCCTCCAAACGGCCAGCCGGGCACCTTGCCGGTGCCGCCAACGCCGCCTTTCGCTACACCATCCGGTGCATCCCGGGCGGCTTCGGCGCCTGCATGCCGACGACCTGCGCGCACTCGGGCAGGACCTCGCCCAGGAAATCCAGGAAGCGCCGCGTGGCCGGCGTCACGCCCTTGCGCGACGGAAACACCGCGTGCAGCGTGCCGACCGGCATTTCAAATTGCGGCAGCACCAGTTCCACCTGGCCGCGCTCGAGCGCTTCACGGCAGTACATGCGCGGCAGCATGGCCACGCCGATGCCGGCGATGGCCGCTTCGAGCAGCAGCGCGAACTCGTCGGTGACCAGGCGCGGGTCGTAGGCGATCTGGATCGATTCGCCGCTCTTGCCACGCAGAATCCACACGTGCTTGCCATCGTGCGGTTTCTGTCCGACGCCCGGCATGCCCTCCAGCGCCTGCGGCGTGCGCGGCCGCCCGATGCTGTCGAGCAGCGTGGGGCTGGCTACCAGCATCAGCTGGCTTTCGCCGAAGGTGCGCACCGCCAGGCTGGAATCCTCCATCACCTCGCGCACGCGCAACGCCAGGTCAAAGCCTTCGCCGATCACGTCCACGCGCCGGTTGGTGGTCTCCAGCTCGATGCGCACCCCCGGATTGGCGCGCATGAAATGGCCGATCGCCGGCGCCAGCAGGTTCTGCGCAACGCCGACCGGGCAGCTGACGCGCAGGTCGCCGCCGGGCTGTTCGCGCGCCTGCTCGATCACTTCGCGGGCGGCCGCGGCCTCGCTGACCATGGCCCGGCAGCGCTCATAGAAGGCCTCGCCCAGCGGCGTCACGCGCACTTGGCGCGTGGTCCGGCGCAATAGCTGTACGCCCAGGTCCCGCTCCAGCTGGGCGATGCGCCGGCTCAGGCGCGACTTTGGCACCCCGGTGGCGCGGCTGGCGGCGGAGAAGCTGCCGTGTTCGACCACCTGGGCAAACAGGGACAGGTCATTGAGGTCTTGCATGGTAAGGCTCCGGAATCACTGCGCCGCCTGCGCCGGGCCGCGCTGGCCGACAATGACGGCAGATTGGCGTTGCAGCGATAGAACAATCATTTGCATTTTGCCTCACTACCGATACCAATGGCCAGCCAGTATCTTTCTTCCATTGCAACCGCACCTTGTGGAGAAAGACATGAACATCCTGCAGATCGATTCCAGCGTCCTCGGCGACAACTCCGTTTCGCGCAGCCTGACCGCCACCGTGGTGGCCGACCTGGTCGCCGCTAACCCGGGCGCCACCGTGACCGTGCGCGACCTCGACACGGACGCCCCGGCGCACCTGTCCGGCAACCTGCTGCCGGTGCTGGGCGGCCCCAAGGACGGCCTGAACGCCGTGCAGGAAGCCGAGCTGCAGCGCACCGAGCAGTGGCTGGCCGAGTTCCTCGCGGCCGACGTGCTGGTGGTGGGCGTGCCGCAGTACAACTTCAGCATCCCGAGCCAGCTCAAGGCCTGGATCGACCGCATTTCGCAGGCCGGCCGCACCTTCAAGTACACCGAGAACGGCCCGGTGGGCCTGGCCGGCGGCAAGCGCGTGATCGTGGTGTCGTCGCGCGGCGGCGTGCGCCAGGATGCCAATGAGCTGGACCTGCACGAAAAGACCGTCGACGTGGTGTTCCGCTTCCTCGGCATCACCGACATCACCTACGTGCGCGCCCACGGCCTGGCCATGGGTCCGCAGTTCCGTGAAGCAGGCCTGGCCAGCGCCCGCACCGAGATCGCGGCGCTGAACGACGCGAGCCGCCTGGCGGCCGCCTGAGCGGCTTGACGGGATGCCCGGCGACGGGCCGGCGCTGTAGGACGGCGCCGGCTCGCTCCGGGGACGGAACAGGTCTATGATGGGTTGGGGCGCTACGGCGCCCCGCGTGCCATTGGCGGCGCGCTGGCACTGGGGGCAAGCCCGTGCCGGCACACCGCCCGCGCAGTTTGTCCGCGCAGGCCCGTGTCCTAGCCCGCAGTCATCGACCGATCATCCCCGGGAGCCCGCATGACTTCAGCCCTGTTGCCCGCCGCCGCCCTCCATCCCCCGCACGAACCCGCCCTGCTTTCGCAGTATCGCCACGTACGCGCCGTCACCGAAGCCATGGTGGCCGACCTGTCCGATGCCGATGCCACCGTGCAGTCCATGGAAGACGCCAGCCCGGCAAAATGGCACTTGGCGCACACGACCTGGTTCTTCGAGGAATTCGTGCTGGCCGCGCGCATCCCGGACTACGAGCCGGTGGACCCGGACTACCGCTACCTGTTCAACTCGTACTACGAAGCGGTCGGGCCACGCCATCCGCGCCCGCAGCGCGGGCTGCTCAGCCGCCCCTCGCTGGACGAGGTGCTGGCCTACCGCGAGGCGGTGGACGAATCGATGATGTCATTGCTGGGCAGCGCCCAGACCGACGACGAGGCCGCGCTGATCACGCTCGGCCTGCACCACGAGCAGCAGCACCAGGAACTGCTGCTGACCGACATCCTGCACCTGTTCGCGCAGAACCCCTTGCGCCCGGCCTTCGCGCCGGACCTGACCGCGCCGGTAATCGCCGACCCGCGCCCGGCGCCGGAATGGATCGGCTTTGACGGCGGCGTGGTCGAGATCGGCCATCGCGGCGACGACTTCGCCTTCGACTGCGAAGGCCCGCGCCACAAGGTCTACCTGCAGCCCTTTACGCTGTGCTCGCATCCGGTCAGCAACAAGCAATGGTTCGAGTTCATCGAGGACGGCGGCTACCAGACCTCGGGCCTGTGGCTGTCGGATGGCTGGCGCTGGGTGTGCGAGCAAGGCATCCAGGCCCCGCTCTACTGGGAGGCGCGCGAAGGCACCTGGTGGCAGATGACGCTGCGCGGCATGCATCCGGTCGACCCGGAAAGCCCGGTCACGCACGTCAGCTTCTACGAGGCCGAGGCCTTTGCCCGCTGGGCCGAGCGCCGGCTGCCGACCGAAGCGGAATGGGAACACGCGGCGCGCGGACTGCCCGCGACAGGGAATTTTGTCGAGGGGCGCGTACTGCGGCCGCTGCCGGACCGGCAGAACACCTCGGGCGTGCTGCGCCAGATGTTTGGCGATGTGTGGGAATGGACCGGCAGTGCCTTTCTGCCATACCCGGGCTTCCGGCCCACTGCGGGCGCGGTGGGTGAGTACAACGGCAAGTTCATGAGCGGCCAGATGGTGCTGCGCGGCGGATCGTGCGTCACGCCGGAATCGCACATCCGGGCCACGTACCGCAATTTCTACTATCCGCACCAGCGCTGGCAGTTCACGGGGGTACGGCTGGCCGATGACGTCTAGGCCGATGCCAGCCACCGCCACGCCAGCCAGGCCAGCGCTACCCAGACCAGCACGATGACCACGGCGGCCGCGCGATTGCGCGGCCGTTTTGCATGGGTGGCCTGCCAGGCTTCGGCCCGGCCGCGGCATTCGTCCTTCACCGCCACCGGAACCATGCGCAGCGCCAGCCAGATGCCCAGCGGCACCAGCAGCACGTCATCGACATAGCCCAGCACCGGGATGAAATCCGGGATCAGGTCGATCGGGCTGAAGGCGTAGGCCACCACCAGCGCGGCCAGCACCCGCGCGCCCAGCGGCGTGCCGGGGTGGCGGCTGCAGAACCACAGCGTCAGCAGGCTGGCCTTGAGGCCGCGCGCCCACTGGCGCAGGCGTGCGCCGATTGCCATCGCCACGATCCGCGCTTACCAGCCCTTGCTCTTCGGCGGCTGCCCGGCGGGCTGCTGCGCCGCGGGGCGCTGCCCGCCCGGCTCGCCGGTGGGCGCCTTCAGCGGCGGCGCCGCCACGAACGGCGTCTGCGGGTACAGCTTCTGCCAGCGCGCCTTCAGGCCGTTGGCGATCTCGGCCTGGTTGTAGCGCTCGGCGAAGTCGATCACGGTCATGCCCTGCTGGTTCTTCAGGCGCATGTCGGCGCCTTCGTCCAGCAGCAGCTTGACGGTCTCGATGTGGCCGCCGCGCGCCGCCATCATCAGCGGCGTGCTGCCGTTGGGGCTTTCGGCGTCGATATAGGCGGCATGGTCGACCAGGTACTTGACCACGTTGTTGTGGCCATTGGTGGCCGCGTAGTGCAGCGGGGTCCAGCCGGTCTTGTTGATCTCGGCCTCCATCTCGTCGACCATCAACTTGACCATGTCGAGCTGGCCCTGCAGCGCGGCCATCATCAGCGGGGTCTCGCCGGCCGGGTTGGCCTTGTCGAAATCGATGTCCCTGGCGCGGATCAGCACGGTGGCCGCCTTCAGCGATTTCTCGCGCAGCGCCACCACCAGCGCCGGGTTGCCGCGGCTGTCGACCACGTTCGGGTCGACGCCCTTGGCCAGCAGCTTCTTGACGGTGTTGGCGTCGTCGAACTCGACCGCCTTGCGCATATCGTCGGCGGGCGTGGCCTGCGCCAGCGTGGCGGCGGCCAGCACCAGCGCGCCGGCGGCGTGCCGGACAAACTTCATGTCAAACATGAGGGTTCCTGTCGATGTGCTTGAAAAGCTTGAAGAAATTTTCGGTGGTCTGCTCGGCCACCTGCTCCACGGGAATACCGCGAAGCCGGGCAATGAACTCGCCTACATGACGCACCCAGGCCGGCTCGTTGGTCTTGCCGCGGTACGGCACCGGCGCCAGGTACGGCGAATCGGTCTCGATCAGCATCCGCTCCAGCGGCACCTTGCGCGCGGTTTCCTGCAGGTCGGCCGCGCTCTTGAAGGTGACGATGCCGGAGAACGAGATATGGAAGCCCTCGTCCAGGGCCTGGCGGGCGACGTCCCAGGTCTCGGTAAAGCAGTGCATCACGCCGCCGGCCTCGCGCGCGTTTTCTTCGCGCATCAGCCGCAGCGTGTCGTCGGCGGACGAGCGGGTATGGATGATCAGCGGCTTGCCGGTCTGGCGCGCGGCGCGGATATGGGTGCGGAAGCGTTCGCGCTGCCACTCCATCTCGGCGATGCTGCGGCCATTCAGCCGGTAGTAGTCGAGCCCGGTCTCGCCGGTGCCGACCACGCGCGGGTGGGCGGACAGCTCGACCAGGCGCTCCACCGTCGGGTCCTCGCCCTCTTCATAGTCAGGATGGACGCCGACCGACGCGTACAGGTTGGGATGCTGCTCGGCCAGCGCCAGCACGCGCGGGAAATCTTCCAGCGTGACCGAGATGCACAGCGCATGCGTGACCTGGTTGGCACGCATGTTCTCCAGCAGCTCCGGCAGCCGCGCGGCCAGTTCGGGGAAATCGATATGGCAGTGGGAATCGACAAACATCAGAAATCTCTTATGGAGGCACAGGCCGGTTCAGGCTTGCTGGCTGCCGTCCACGCGGCGGCCGACGATGATCAGGTCGCGCTCGACGCCATCGAGCACGGCCACGCGCGGCAGGTCGCCCCAGCGGGTGAAGCCCATCGCCGCGAACAGGCCCAGGCTGGGCGCATTGTGGCCGAAGATAAAGCCGAGCAGCGTATTGACGCCGACCCGCGGCGCATGGGCGATGGCCTGCTGCAGCAGGTAGCGGCCCAGTCCCTGGCCGCGGCGCTGCGCGTCCAGGTAGATCGACACTTCGGCGGTCGCGCCATAGGCGGGGCGGCCGTAGAAATCGGAGAAGCTCATCCAGCCGGCCATCTGGCCGTCGCCGTCCTCGCAAACCCACAGCGGGCGGCGCCGGGGCTCGTGGGCGTCAAACCAGGCCTGGCGCGAGGCCACGCTGACCGGCTCGGTATCGGCGGTGACCATGCGCGAAGGCACGGTGCTGTTATAGATGGCGACGATGCCCGGCAGGTCGCGGGGCTCGGCAATACGCAGGGTAAATCGCGGCGAGTTCATTAAAAATCAAAGGGTTGCGAGGCAACGCTCGCAACGTTCATAAAGTTTGCGTGGGGCGCCCGGACTCCAGCAGCTTGCCCAGGATTTCCTCCACCGCGCGGCGCAGGTTGCGCCCGTTGTCGTCGTCGGGGAAATGCACGCCGACGCCGGGGGTCTTCATCGGCGTGCCGGCCGGGGTGATCCAAGCCACATGGCCGGCGATCTGGTATTTCTGCGGCCGGTCCAGCAGCGACAGCACCAGGAACACCTGCTCGCCCAGCCGGAACGGCCGGTTCGACGGCACGAAGATGCCGCCCCGGGCCAGGAACGGCATATAGGCCGCATACAGCCCGGCCTGGTCCTTGATCGACAGCGACAGCACATTGGGGCGCGATGCCGCCCCGCTGCCCGTTGGTGCCGCCGGCGGCGTGCCGGTGACTGCGGTGTTCATGGTTGACCCCTTGAATGACGATCGGTGCAGCTTATTGTTATGGCCTTTGTTCTGAAACGGTGCAACGTTTAGTGTCCTGTTCCGCAAATACCTTGCCATGGCAAGCTATCTACGGAACAGGACACTAGCGGAACAGCTGCCGGTACTCCAGGAATACCGCCTCCATCACCAGCCGCGCCGCCAGCGGATGATTCTCGCTGCGGCGGTGCGCGGTGAGGCGGGCGGCGTAGGCCTGCAGCCGGTGCGCGTCGGTAGCTGCCGCGCAGCGCGCCAGCGCGGCACGCTCCTTCGGGAAATAACGTGGCAAAGACGGCGGCGCGGTGCTGCCGGCGCCATCCAGGCGCAGCTTCAGCAGATCGTACGTCCAGCGCTGCAGGATGCCAAGCACGGCCGGCACCGGCAGCTTCTGCAGTTGCTCGGCTGCCGCGGCGGCGTCGAACGCCGCGCCGACGCCCAGCTGGCCGACCAGCCAGCGCTGCAGCGGCTGCTCCTCGGCCTCGGCCGCGTGCAGCGCGGTCAGCGGCGAGCCGCCGGCCTGCGCCAGCTGCGCCTCGGCATCCGCCACGCCCTGCCCGCGCAGCCATGCCAGCGCGGCTTCCGGCGTCGGGCGCTGCGCCGAGAACTGGCGGCAGCGCGACAGGATGGTCGGCAGGATGCGGTCGAGCCGGTCGGTCACCAGCAGGAACACGGTGGACGGCGGCGGCTCTTCCAGTGTCTTCAGCAGCGCGTTGGCCCCCTCCGTTTGCAGCGCATCGAGCGGATACACCACCACCACGCGCAGGCCGGCGCGGTGCGTGCCGACGCTGACGGCGTCGATCAGCGCGCGCACCTGCTCCATGCGGATGATCTTGCTGGGCGCCTTTTTCTTGCCGCTGTCGTCGGCGTCGGGCTCGGCCGACGCGTCCAGCGCCTCGGGCCGCACCACGGTGAAGTCGGGGTGGTTGCCCTGGCTGAACCAGTGGCAGGCGGCGCACTGCCCGCAGGGCTGGCCATCGGGCAGCGGCGCCTCGCACAGCAGGCCCTGCGCGAAATGCAGCGCCAGGTCGCGCTTGCCGATGCCTTGCTGGCCGTGGATCAGCAGGGCATGCGGCAGCCGTTCGCGCATCGCGCCGAGCCGTTGCCAGTCTTCCTTCTGCCAGGGATAGAGCATGCGAATCAGTGGGTTAACAGCAACATTTAAGGCTTTTGCTTAGCTTCGGACCGGCTTGCGGGTCGCGTATCGAACCCCGCGAGCGGCGTCGTCACGTGATCCATCTATATCGGCATCGGATCAAAGGCTTGCAATGATCGTTTCGAGTTCTTCACGAATCTGCTCGATGCTGCGGGTGGCGTCGATCACGCGGAAGCGCTGCGGCGCCTGCGCGGCGCGGCGCAGGTACTCGTCGCGGGTGCGCTGGAAGAACGCCCGCGACTCGGCCTCAAACTTGTCCGGCGCGCGTGCCCCGGCCAGGCGCGCGCTGGCGGTTTCCAGCGGCACGTCGAACAGCAGCGTCAGATCGGGCTGCAGGCCGTCCTGCACCCAGTCCTCCAGCACTTCCAGCCGTTGCGTCGGCAGGCCCCTGCCCCCGCCCTGGTAGGCGAAGGTGGCATCGGTGAAGCGGTCGGAAATCACCCAGTCGCCGCGCGCGAGCGCCGGCGCGATGACCTCCTCGATATGCTCCCGCCGGGCGGCGAACATCAGCAACGCCTCGGTCTCCAGGTGCATCTTCCGGTGCAGCAGCAACTGACGCAGGTCCTCGCCCAGCGGCGTGCCGCCCGGCTCGCGGGTGGTGACCACGGCGGGGATGCCGCTGCGCGCGCGCAGGCGCTCGGCGACCCAGTCGATATGGGTGCTCTTGCCGGCGCCGTCGATGCCTTCGAAGGTAATGAATTTTCCGCGCATGGAATGCTTATTTGCCGCGCTGGTACTTGTCGACCGCGCGGTTGTGTTCGGGAAGCGAGTTGGAGAAATGGCTGCTGCCGTCGCCGCGGGCGACGAAGTACAGCGCGTCGGACGGCGCCGGCGCGGTGGCCGCCGCCAGCGAGGCCAGACCCGGCAGCGCGATCGGCGTGGGCGGCAGGCCGGTACGGGTGTACGTATTGTACGGGCTGTCCGCCTGCAGGTCGCGTTTGCGCAGGTCGCCGTCGAAGCTCTCGCCCAGGCCGTAGATCACGGTGGGGTCGGTCTGCAGCATCATGTTCTTGCGCAGGCGGTTGATGAACACGGCGGCGATCATCGGGCGCTCGGCCGACTGGCCGGTTTCTTTCTCGACGATCGAGGCCATCACCAGCGCCTCGTACGGCGTCTTGTACGGCAGGTCGGGCGCACGCGCGTTCCAGGCCTCGTTGAGCCGGCGCTGCATCGCCCGGTAGGCATGCTTGTACAGGTCGATATCGCTGCTGCCGCGTGCGAACAGGTAGGTATCGGGGAAGAACAGCCCTTCGGGCGAGGTCTCGGCCGCGCCGATTGCCTTCATCAGCTCGGCGTCGGACATGCCGCGGGTGTCGTGGCGCAGCGCCGGGCTGGCGTCCACCGCGGCGCGCATCTTGCGGAATTCCCAGCCCTCGATCACGGTGACCACATAGTGCGTGACCTCGCCGCGCGCCAGCTTGCCGATGATCGACAGCGGCGTGGCGCCGGTCTGGAATTCATAGCCGCCGGCCTTCAGGTCGGGGCCGTGGCCGGTCAGGCGCACCAGCAGCATAAACAGCCGCGGGTCCATGGCGATGCCGCCGCGCTGGATCTGCCGGCCGATGGTGGCCACGCCGGAATTGGGCTTGATCACCACTTCCACCGGCGAGCGGGTCAGGGTCAGCGGGTGATTGGCCCACCACGCCAAGGCGCCGGCGGCCGCCAGCGCGAACACCAGCGCGGCAAGGCTCAGGCGAAGGAAGAATCGTTTCATGTATCTAGGTGAATGGCGGGTCGGGGGCGTCGAAGCGCTTTGCGTGCCGCCTCGTACCGCCGGCGCCGGCCGAAAATCGCGTAGCCCCATATAATAACCGGCAGCCTCGCACCGACCCCGTGCGGCGGCTCCGGCGCCGCCTCGATTGCGCCCCGGACGCCTGCACGACCGGTGCCTTCCCTTCCCCGATTTGCCTCGACGATTGCCACGCAATGCCAGTGATGAATGCCCAAGCCCCGGAACTCGCCGCCAGCCATGACGCCCTGCAGGCCGGCGGGATCGTCTGCGCCCCCGCCGGGCTCGGACTGATCCGTGTGGCCGGCGACGATGCCGCCAGCTTCCTGCACACCCAACTGACCAATGCCGTCGAAGACCTGCAGCCGGGCGCCGCGCGGCTGGCCGGCTACTGCTCGCCCAAGGGGCGCCTGCTCGCGACCTTCCTGATGTGGCGTGACGCCGAAGGCATCGTGCTGCAGCTTTCTGCCGAGGTCCAGGCCGCGGTGCAGAAGCGGCTGTCGATGTTCGTGCTGCGTGCGAAGGCAAAGCTCAGCGATATCACGCCGGGCAGCGCGATCCTCGCAGTGGCCGGGAGCGGCGCGGCCAAGGCGCTGGAAACTGCCGGCCTGCCTGTGCCCGATGCGGCCTTCGCCGCGGCCAGCGCCGAGGGCACGACCGTGATCCGCCTGCCCGATGCCGGCGGCCAGCCGCGCTGGCAGATCGTGCTGCCCGCCGACAAGGCCGAGGCCGTGCGTGCCGCGCTGACGGCGACGCTGCAAAGCGCCCCGCCGTCGTTCTGGGACTGGCTCGAAGTGCAGTCCGGCCTGCCCCGCATCGTCGCGGCCACGCAGGAGCAGTTCGTGCCGCAGATGATCAATTACGAGCTGGTGGGTGGCGTCAATTTCCGCAAGGGCTGCTACCCCGGGCAGGAAGTGGTGGCGCGCAGCCAGTACCGCGGCACGCTCAAGCGCCGGATGTGGCTGGTGCAGGGCGAAGGCGAGGTGCCGGCGCCCGCAGCCGAGATTTTCCGGCCCGAAGACCCGGGCCAGCCGTGCGGCATGATCGTCAACGCCGCACCGGCGCCGCAGGGCGGCTGGTCCGGCCTGGCCGAGCTGAAGATCGACGCCGCCGTCGGCGCGGCCACGTCGCCGCTGCGCCTTGGCAGTGCCGACGGCCCGGCGCTGGCGATCGCCGCGCTGCCATACGACGTGCCGCTGGGCGAGGCCGCCCAGGCCGCCGGCTGAACCGACAGGACCTGCCATGAGTGACCACCTGTACGTCTATTTCCGCGTGCCCGAGGCCGTCGCCGCCGAAGCGCTGCCGCACTGGCACCGCTGGATGGAGACGGTTGCCGAAGCCACGGGGATTGGTGGTACGCTGATGCGCAGGCCGGAAACCCGCGCCGGCGTGCAGACCTGGATGGAGTGCTACGCCGACGTGCCGCCCGCCTTCGATGCCACGTTGGAAGGGTTGTGGCGCCAGAGCGGTCTGGAACAATGGGTGGACGGCGAGCGGCGGGCCGAACACTTTATCGACCTGGACCTGCTGTAGCCGTCCAGACCGCCGACGATACGAAGTACGCCGGGGCACCATGCGCCAACCTCCCCGGCGGCAAAGGAAGCAAAGCGATGTGTCTGATCCTGGTTGCCTGGCAATCCCATCCCGACTATGCCCTGGTCGTCGCCGGCAACCGCGATGAGTTCTATGCACGCCCCGCGGCGGCCGCGCACTGGTGGCAGGAAGCGCCGCACGTGCTGGCCGGGCGCGACATGGCCGAAGTCATCGGCGAGCCCGGCACCTGGATGGGCGTCAACGCCGACGGCCGCTTTGCCGCGCTGACCAACTACCGCGCCCCGTCCGAGAAACGCACCGATGCCCGCTCGCGCGGCGAGCTGGTGGCCGGCTTCCTGCGCGGCCACGACGCGCCGTTCGACTACCTCGACGGGCTGGCCGGCGAGGACGGCTGCTACAACGGCTTCAACCTGCTGGCGAGCGACCTGCGCGAACTCTGGTGGTACAGCAACCGCTCGGCCTCGCGCCAGCCGCAACGGCTGCGCCCGGGGCTGTATGGCCTGTCCAATGCGCTGCTCGACACGCCCTGGCCCAAGGTGCGCAGCCGCGTGGGCGCGCTGGCCGAGGTGCTGGCGGCCGACAGCGGCCACGCTAACGCCAGCGCCGAGCCTTACCTGAAGTTGCTGGCCGACGAACGCCAGGCGGCGGATTTCGAACTGCCGTCGACCGGCGTGGCGCCGGAATGGGAAAAGCTGCTGTCGTCCGCGTTTATCCGCTCGCCGATGTACGGCACCCGCGCCAGCACGGTACTGCGCGTGCGCCATGACGGGCGCTTCGACCTGAGCGAACGCAGCTTCGACGCCGCCGGCCGCGCCGGCGAGGTCAGCTACCACGGCAAGCTGAACCTGTCGCGCGACACCGGCATCGTGCAGGCGCCGCGCTGATCGATGTGGCGGGCCTCAGCCCGCCAGCCGCTTGCGCATCTCGATATGCGGGATGCCCGCTTCCTCGAACTCGTCTCCCACCTGCGCAAAGCCCACGCGCGCATAGAATGGCGCCGCGTGCGTCTGCGCGTTGAGCACGAGCTCCGGATAGCCGAGCTGCTCCGCCTTCTCCATCAGCGCCTTTAGTACCAGCGCACCGACCCCGGTGCCGCGCGCCGGCTTCAGTACCGCCATGCGGCCGATATGGCCGTCGGGCAGCAGGCGGCCGGTCGCGACCGGGGTGCCGGCTTCATCCAGCGCCAACGCGTGCCAGCTCGGCTCGTCCCATTCGTCCCATTCCAGCTCCACCGGCACGCCCTGCTCTTCGACAAAGACGGTGTAGCGGATGGCGCGCGCGCGTTCGCGGGCGTCGGACCAGGGGCAGATCAGGACGGTGACTGGCATGGCGGTGCAATCAGGCTGGTGGCACGTTAAGAACAGCGCCCGGCACGAAATCCGGGCGGGCGCCCATGATACGCCAGTGCCGCGGGCCGCGCATATCGCACCAAAGTGGTTCAAAGGTTGCATTTTCCCGCACCAGACTAGGGTTTGCCCGGGGAGGCATCCCTTTAGCAAATTTGTATGATGACCTTATTACCCAATGACCCGGAGCTTTCCGTGTTCCAGAAAGTCCCAGCCCGCGCCCTGACCGACAACGTTGCCGAACAGTTGCTCGACAAAATCCAGAGCGGCGCCTTCGCCCGCGGCGCCAAGCTGCCGACCGAGGCGGTGTTGTCCGAGGAATTCGGCGTCAGCCGCACCGTGGTGCGCGAGGCGATCTCGCGGCTGAAGTACGAAGGCGTGGTCGAGTCGCGCCAGGGCAGCGGCGTGTTCGTCACGCTGCAGGCCGGCATCCGGCCGTTGCGCATCGACTATACCGAGACCGGCACGCTGGAGTCGGTGCTGCAAATTGTCGAGCTGCGCCGCGCGATCGAGGCCGAGGTGGCCGCGCAGGCCGCCATGCGCCGCACCGATGCGTCGATGGCGGCGATCGATGCCGCGCTGGCCCGCCTCGATGAGGAAGTGGCGCAAGGCGGCGACGGCGTGGCCGCTGACGTGGGCTTCCACCGCGCCATCGCCGAGGCCACCGGCAACCCCTACTTCCTGAAGACGCTGGCCTTCCTCAGCCAGTACCTGGAAACCGCGACGCGCGTGACCCGGACCAACGAGGCGCGCCGCGCCGACTTCTCGCGCCAGGTGCGCGAGGAACACCAGGCCATCGTCGCCGCGATCCGCGCCGGCGACCCGCTGGCGGCGCGCAATGCCGCGCAGAACCATATGTTCAACGCCGCGCGCCGGCTGTCCCAGCTGGGCGCCGACGAAGGCAGCGATGCCGGCGACGAAGCCGGCGCCCGTGGCGCGTCCAACTGACGCGGCCCCGCGCCCCGCGATCCCACACATTTTTCGTATCTGATTCAGGAGTCCTATATGTCCAGGAATATCGGCGTCATCGGCCTTGGTGCCATGGGCTACGGTGTCGCGCAGTCGCTGCTGCGTGCCGGCTTCAACGTGCACGCGTGCGACCTGCGCCCCGAAGTGCTGCAGCGCTTTGCCGATGCCGGCGGCGTGCCCTGCGCCTCGCCTGCCGAACTGGGCAGCCGCTGCGACGTGGTGCTGACGCTGGTGGTGAACGCGCAGCAGACCGAGGCCGTGCTGTTCGGCGCCGACGGTGCTGCCGACGCGATGAAGCCGGGCACGCTGGTGATCGCCAGCGCCACCGTGCCGCCGGGCTTTGCCCAGACGCTGGGCCGCCGGCTGGCCGAGAAGGGGCTGCTGATGCTGGACGCGCCGGTCTCCGGCGGCGCCGCGCGCGCCGCCAGCGGCGAAATGACCATGATGACCTCCGGCCCGGCCGAAGCCTATTCGCTGGCCGAGGGCGTGCTGGCCGCCATCGCCGGCAAGGTGTACCGCCTGGGCGCCACGCACGGCGCGGGCTCCAAGGTCAAGATCATCAACCAGCTGCTGGCCGGCGTGCATATCGCCGCGGCCGCCGAGGCGATGGCACTGGGCCTGCGCGAAGGCGTGGACCCGGATGCGCTCTATGACGTGATCACACACAGCGCGGGCAATTCGTGGATGTTCGAGAACCGCGTGCCCCATATCCTGAAGGGCGACTACACGCCGCTGTCGGCAGTCGACATCTTCGTCAAGGACCTGGGCATGGTGCTCGACACCGCGCGCAACAGCAAATTCCCGCTGCCGCTGTCGGCCGCCGCGCACCAGATGTTCATGATGGCGTCGACCGCCGGCCATGGTGGCGAGGACGACTCGGCCGTGATCAAGATCTTCCCGGGCATCGAACTGCCGGGCAAGGCCGAGTGAGAGGGGAAGCGACGATGACCGCAGGCACCCTCGCCCAGCGCCCGCTATTGGGCTGTATCGCCGACGATTTCACCGGCGCCACCGACCTCGCCAACACGCTGGTGCGCAATGGCATGCGCACCGTGCAGACCATCGGCCTGCCCGACGTGGGCGCGGTGCAGGATATCGGCGAAGCCGACGCGCTGGTGGTGGCACTGAAGTCCCGCACCATCCCCCCCGTGGAGGCCGTGGCCCAGTCGCTGGCCGCGCTGCAGTGGCTGCGCGCGCAAGGCTGCCGCCAGTTCGTGTTCAAGTACTGCTCCACCTTCGATTCCACCGACGCCGGCAATATCGGCCCGGTGGCCGAGGCGCTGCTGGCGGCGCTGGACAGCGACTTCACCATCGCCTGCCCGGCCTTCCCCGAGAACGGCCGCACCATCTTCCGCGGCCACCTGTTCGTGGGCGATGCGCTGCTGAACGAATCGGGCATGGAGCACCATCCGCTGACGCCGATGGCCGATGCCAACCTGGTGCGCGTGCTGCAGCGCCAGAGCAAGAACAAGGTCGGCCTGCTGCGCTACGACGCGGTGGCGCGCGGCGCGCAAGCTAGCGCCGAGCGCATCGCCGCGCTGCGCACCGACGGCGTGCGCATGGCGATTGCCGATGCGGTGTCGGACGCGGACCTGTTCACGCTGGGCGAGGCTTGCGCCAGGCTGCCACTGATCACCGGTGGCTCCGGCATCGCACTGGGCCTGCCCGAGAATTTCCGCCGCGCCGGACTGCTGCCGCAGCGCGGCGATGCCGACGCAGTCCCCGCCATCGACGGCCCCGGCGTGGTGCTGGCCGGCAGCGCCTCGCGCGCCACCAACGGGCAGGTGGCCCGCTGGCTGGAGCAAGGCCGCCCCGCGCTGCGCATCGACCCGCTCGCGCTGGCGCGCGGCGAGGCCGTGGCCGACGTGGCCCTGTCCTTTGCCGGCGCGCATGACGAGCCGGTGCTGATCTACGCGACCACCAGCCCCGACGACGTCAAGGCGGTGCAAGCCGAACTGGGCGTGGAGCGCGCCGGCCACCTGGTCGAGCAATGCCTGGCGACGGTTGCCGCCGGGCTGCTGGCACGGGGCACGCGGCGCTTCGTCGTCGCCGGCGGCGAGACCTCGGGCGCGGTGGTGCAGGCACTGGGCGTGCACGCGCTGCGCATCGGTACGCAGATCGCGCCGGGCGTGCCGGCCACGGTCACGCTGGGGGCACAGCCGCTGGCGCTGGCACTGAAGTCGGGCAACTTCGGCGGCCCCGACTTCTTTGACGAAGCGCTGCGCCAGCTCGGAGGCAAGTGATGAGCACCGAAAGCAAGCTGCGCGAAGAGATCTGCCGCATCGGCGCCAGCCTCTACCAGCGCGGCTATACCGTCGGCTCGGCCGGCAATATCAGCGCGCGGCTCGATGACGGCTGGCTGATCACGCCTACCGACGCCTGCCTGGGCATGCTGGACCCGGCGGCGGTCGCCAAGGTGGTCACCGGCGGCAGCTGGGTGTCGGGCGACAAGCCGTCCAAGACGCTCACGCTGCATCGCGCGATCTACGACAACAACCCCGGGGCGCACGCCGTGGTGCATACGCACTCGACGCACCTCGTGGCCCTGACGCTGGCCGGTGTCTGGCAACCGGACGACGTACTGCCGCCGCTCACGCCGTACTACGTGATGAAGGTCGGCCATATCCCGCTGATTCCCTACCATCGGCCGGGCGATCCGGCAGTCGCTGCGCGCGTGGCCACGCTGGCCGCGCAGGTGCGCGGCGTGCTGCTGGAGCGCCTCGGGCCGGTGGTGTGGGAGTCCAGCGTCTCGCGCGCCGCGTTCGCGCTGGAAGAACTGGAGGAGACCGCCAAGCTATGGATGATGATGAAGGACGCGCCGGGTTTCGCCGCCCGCGCGGCGCTGCCCGACGGCGCACTGGCTGAACTGCGCGACGCCTTCCAGGCGCGCTGGTAACAACCGCTTTTCCCCCATAAACGACGGCTTCACCCGGCGCGGCTGCCTTGCGGCCACCGTGCAGGGGACGCGCATGCCTGCATTCGGCGCGCCGCCGCATGACTAGACCAGACCCACACCCTACCCCGGAGACCACCGTGAACCCAAACCAACCGGCGGCCAGCGTGCCTGCCTTTGACACCCTGGGCGGCGACGCCCGGCTCGACACCGATGCCCAGATCGAAAAACGCGCCTACAGCAAGGTGTTCTGGCGCGTCATGCCGTTCCTGATGCTGTGCTACGTGATCGCCTACCTCGACCGCGTCAACGTCGGCTTCGCCAAGCTGCAGATGGGCCAGGACCTGGCCTTCTCCGAGACTGTGTTCGGCCTCGGCGCCGGCCTGTTCTTTATCGGCTACTTCCTGTTCGAGGTGCCCAGCAACCTGCTGATGCACCGCATCGGCGCGCGCATCTGGATCGCGCGCATCATGATCACGTGGGGCATCATCTCGGCGCTGTTCCTGTTCGTGAAGACGCCGACGCAGTTCTACGTGATGCGCTTCCTGCTCGGCCTGGCCGAGGCGGGCTTCTACCCCGGCGTGATCCTGTACCTGACCTACTGGTTCCCGGCCAACCGCCGCGGCAAGATGATCGCGCTGTTCATGTCTGGCATCCCCATCGCGGGCATGTTCGGCAACCCGCTGTCGGGCTGGATCATGGACGCCTTCAACGGTGTGCACGGCATGCGCGGCTGGCAATGGATGTTCCTGCTCGAAGCCCTGCCCGCCCTGCTGATCGGCGTGGTGACCGTCTTCGTGCTGCGCGACGGCATCGACAAGGCGCCGTGGCTCGACGCCGATGAAAAGCGTGTGCTCAAGCGCAATATCGAGGAAGACCAGCGCAGCGCCCACAATGCCGCCACCGCCGCCGGCAAGGCGCACGGCCACTCGCTGGGCGCAGTGTTCTCCGACCGCCGCGTATGGTGGATGTGCCTGATCTACTTCTGCTTCGTCACCGGCCAGTACGCGCTGACCTTCTGGATGCCCACGCTGGTCAAGGCCAGCGGCGTGACCGGCAACCTGAACATCGGCCTGTTGTCGGCGATCCCGTTCATCTGCGCGGTCGTCGTGATGAACATCCTCGGCCACAGCGCCGATGCCCGCCGCGAGCGCCGCTGGCACCTGATCGTGCCGGCACTGATGGGCGCCACGGGCTTTGCCATTGCTGCCTCGTTCACCAACAATACGACGGTGGCCATCGCCGCGCTGTCGCTGGCCGCTGCCGGGGTGCTGACCTGCGCGCCGCTGTTCTGGTCGCTGCCGACGTCGTTCCTGTCGGGCATTGCCGCCGCTTCCGGGATTGCCGTGGTGAATTCGGTCGGCAACCTGGCCGGTTTTGTGTCGCCGTACATGGTCGGCGCGCTGAAGGACATGACGCAAAGCACGCAGCTGCCCATGTACGTGCTGTCCGCGATCCTGGTCGTCGGCGCCGTGCTGGTGTGGCTGACGCCGGCTAAACTGGTCAACCGTTGATTCTGGCCGGCCCGCTTTTGACGTAAGCGTCGAGACCGGGCCGGCTTTCACGCTTTCGCTCTGGAGTTCCCATGCCGCGCTTCGCCGCAAATCTCTCGATGATGTACAACGAGCACGCTTTCCTGGACCGCTTCGCCGCTGCCGCGGCGGACGGCTTCCGGGCGGTGGAGTACCTGTTCCCGTACGAGCACGCCGCCACCGAGCTGCGCGCGCGCCTGGACGCGAACGGTCTCACCCAGGCACTGTTCAACGCCCCCCCGGGCGACTGGGCCGCCGGTGAGCGCGGCCTGGCCGCGCTGCCGGGGCGCGAGGCGGAGTTCCGCGACGCCGTCGGCCGCGCGCTGGAATATGCCGGCGTGATCGGCAATGACCGTGTGCACGTGATGGCAGGCCTGGTGCCGGCCGACGCCGACCGCGCCCGCCACCGCGCCGCCTACCTGGAAAACGTCGCCTTCGCCGCCAGGGCTGCTGCCGCACAGGGCATCACCATCGTGATCGAGCCGATCAATACACGCGACATGCCGGGCTATTTCCTGAACCGCCAGGATGATGCGCAGGCGATCTGCAAGGAAGTTGGCGCGGCCAACCTGAAGGTGCAGTTCGACTGCTACCACTGCCAGATCGTCGAAGGCGATATCGCGATGAAACTGAAGCGCGACATGCCCGGCATCGGCCATATCCAGATCGCCGGCGTGCCGGAGCGCCATGAGCCGGACCTGGGCGAGCTGAACTACCCGTATCTGTTCGAGGTGATCGACGCCCTCGGCTATGACGGCTGGATCGGCTGCGAATACCGGCCGCGCGCCGGCACGTCGGAAGGCCTGGGCTGGCTCAAGCCTTATCTCGGCCGCTGATCCTTCGCAAACCATAAACCCGAATCTCTCCTGCCATGAACGTACTGATTACCGGCGGCGCCGGCTTCCTCGGCCTGCAACTCGCCCGCCTGCTGCTGCAACGCGGCACGCTGAACCTGGACGGCCAGTCCGTCGCCATCGACCAACTGACGCTGCTCGACGTGGTGGCGCCGCAAGGGCTGGACGATGCGCGCGTGCGCGTGGTTACCGGCGACCTGTCCGACCCCGCCGTGCTGCGCCGGGCCATCGACAAGAACACCGGCGCCGTGTTCCACCTGGCGGCCGTGGTCAGCGGCCAGGCCGAGGCGGATTTCGAGCTCGGCATGCGCGTCAACCTGGATGCGTCGCGCGCGCTGCTCGACACCTGCCGCGAGCTGGGACACAAGCCGCGCGTGCTGTTCACCAGTTCGGTCGCGGTCTACGGCGGCGAACTGCCGCCGGTGGTGCAAGACGATACCGCGCTGAACCCGCAATCGTCGTACGGCGTGCAGAAGGCGATCGGCGAACTGCTGCTGTCGGACTACAGCCGTCGCGGCTTTGTCGACGGGCGCGTGCTGCGGCTGCCGACGATCAGTGTGCGGCCGGGCAAGCCCAATGCGGCAGCGTCGTCGTTTGCCAGCGGCATGATTCGTGAGCCGTTGTCGGGTATAGCTGCCAACTGTCCGGTGGCACCGGAAACGCCGCTGTGGCTGCTGTCGCCGCGGGCTGCGGTGGCGGCGCTGGTCAACGGGATCGAACTGGCTGGCGAGCGCCTGGGCAACCGGCGCGTGGTCAACCTGCCGGGGTTGTCGGTGACGGCCACGGGAATGGTGGATGCGCTGCGCCGGGTGGCGGGCGATGCGGTGGCCGATCGGGTGACGTGGGAGCGTGAGGAACGTGTCGAGAAGATCGTCGGCACGTGGCCGGCGGCGTGGAATGCGGAGCGTGCGCTGGCGCTGGGGTTCCAGAGCGATGCGAGCTTTGATGAGGTGATTCGGGCTTATATGGAAGATGCCGGGCTGAGCAAGTAAGCGGCCCATGCTTCGTTGTTGCGGCGGCTCTGTTATCTACTGAGAGCCGGTCCCCTCTCCCGCAGGCGGGAGAGGGGAGCAAACCCGCGGTATCGGTCAGACCATCGGCTGCATTACCCCGCCGGCCTCACCACCTCATACCCCTCGATCACCTCCCTCACCACCCCCGGAATCGCCGCCGATTTCTGCGTCGCCGGATCCGCGCACACATAAACGATCTCGCCGGTAATCAGGTGCTCGTCGCCACGATACATCTCCACCCGGAACAACATGCTGGACCGCCCGAGCCGCGCCATCCGTCCGCGGATATCCAGCACGTCGTCAAAGCGCGCCGACGCGTGATACTCCAGCGTCGACTTGACCACGAAAATATCCACGCCATGCGCATGCAGCACGTCCTCGGGATAGCGGATCCCCAGCGCGCGCCAGTACTCGGTCACGCAGATATCGCAGTAGGTCAGGTAGTGCGCATTGAAGACGATCGACTGCGGATCGACTTCGGCCCAGCGCACGCGCAGCGGCATGCTGTGGCGGAACTCCTCTTTGGCCATGGGCGGGGTCTCCTTGTTGATTGGTTTGAGTAGGGCCAAAAGCGACCAGGCCGCCGGCCTGCCGGCGCAGGGCGGCAGGCACGGCGGCCCGGGTGAACGCAGGCGAAGCGAGGCTTACTGGGGCTTGGACAGTCCCAGCTTCTCAATGATCGCCTTTTCCTTCTTGACGGTCTCGGCCGCGAACTGCGCGTATTGCTGGCTGTTCATGTAGTACGGCTCCATGTCGAACTTGGCCAGCGATTCGCGGTAATTGGGCATTTCCATGGCCTTCTTGAAGGCGTCATGGAGCTTCTGCACGATCTTCGGGTCGGTGCCCTTGGGCGCCACCAGGCCGAACGGCGAGGTCTGCACGATGCCGATGCCGAGTTCCTTCAGCGTCGGCACGTTGGGGAAGCGCGCCGAGCGCTTCTCGCCCCAGGTCGACAGCAGTCGCAGCTTGCCCTGCTCCACGTACGGCGCCCACGCCGGCGTGTCGGCCACCGACATCACATGGCCGCCCAGCAGTGCCTGCATCGACTCCGCGTTGCCCTTGTAGGGGATATGCGAGAACTGCACGCCCTGCTTCAGCGCCAGCTCTTCCATGGTCAGGTGCAGCGTGGTCATCGAGCCCGGCGAACCATAGGTCAGCTTGCCCGGGTTGGCCTTGGCGTAGGCGATGTACTCCTGCATGGTCTTGATCGGCGACTCGGCCGGCACCACCAGGCCGAAGGAGTAGCCCGCCAGGTTGATGATGTAGCTCAGGTCCTTGACCGGGTCCCAGTTGATCTTGGTGGTGTACGGCAGCCGGTAGACCGGCATCGCGACCTGCGCCAGCGTGTAGCCGTCCGGTGCGGTGGACTGCATCATCTGCGCGGGCAGCACGCCGCCCGCGCCGGGCTTGTTCTCGACGATCACCGGCTGGCCGAGGAGCTTCGAGGCGTTGTCGGCCAGCACGCGGAACGGGATATCGGTGGAACCGCCGGCGGTATAACCGATCAACAGGCGGATCGGGCGCTGCGGGAACTTGTCGGCCTGGGCCTGGGCCGGCATGGCGGCAAGGCCCAGGGCCGCGGTGGCGGCGGCGAGGCTCGCGCGGGCGATGAATTGGCGGCGTTGCATGACTATGTCTCCTTGTGCTGCAAGTACTGCTGTAAGCGGAAAGTTGTTAGTTTTGAGGGTGGCCGAACGCGGCGCGCAGCGCGGCGACGGCATCGGCATGCGCCTGCGCCACCGCCGGCACGAACCGGCCCAGCTTGAAGAAATCGTGGATCATGCCGGGGTAATCCGCCAGCGTGGCGGCCACGCCGGCCGCGCGCAGCTTGTCGGCATAGGCAACGCCCTCGTCATGCAGCGGGTCGTAGCCCGCCACCGCGATCCAGGCCGGGCACACGCCGCGCACATCGGCGCCGGTACCGCCGCCGTCCAGGGGGGCGAAGCGCCAGTCGTCGCGGCTGACTTCCCCGTCCAGGTACTGCGAAAAGAACCAGCGGATCATCTCGGCGGTCAGCAGGTAGCCCTCGGCCAGCGCGCGGTGCGACGGCGTGTCCTGGCGCGCGCAGGTGCCGGGATAGATCAGCAGTTGCAGCACCGGCGCCAGGCCGGTGTTGCGCGCCTCGACCGCGCACGCCGCGGCCAGCGTGCCGCCGGCGCTGTCGCCGCCCAGTGCGATGCGGGCCGGGTCGGCGCCCAGCCGTGCGGCTTCCTCGAAGACCCAGTGCATCACGTCGAAGGCATCGTTGGCCGCGGTCGGGAAGCGCCATTGCGGCCCGAGCCGGTAGTCCACCGACAGCACCATGCAATCGGCCTGGCCGCACAGTAGCCGGCACAGGGGATCGTGCGAATTGACGCTGCCCACGGTGAAGCCGCCGCCGTGGCAATACACCAACAGCGGCAGCGGCTCGGCCCAGCTCGCCTCGCGCGGCGTATAGAGCCGCACCGGGATGCCATGGCCGTCGCGCGCGCAGACGTGCAGGTCTTCCACCGCGTGCACCGCCGGCGGGTTGATGTCGAGGATGGGGGCGCTTTTCTCGTACGCGATCTTGGCGTCTTCCGGCTCCATCGCATGGATCGGCGGCCGCCTGGCGCGAGCAATCAGTTCCAGCAGCGCCGCGACCTGCGGGTCGAGGGGGCTGGACGGCATGCCCGGCATGCCTTGCATCACAGGCGTAAGCGGCGTGGCGGGGACGGGAAGCGGAACGGCGGACATGGATGGAGCTTAGTGTCGGGAGCGGCGACCACCAAGGCAAAGTGCCTGGCACGCCGCGCTGAATCAGGAGAAGTTCGATCAGGAGAAGTTCGAATAGTGAACGATCGTTCGATTTTAGTATGATGCCAGTGTTTCGCGATCCGGGGACTACGAGATAACCCGGAAAAGTCCTGGCCGGCCTGCCACGCGAGAAGTTTTTGCGCGATGATCGGCTGGCACGGGGCAACAGACCAGAAGAACCCATTGAAACCCAGGGCAGCTCGCGCTGGCCAGCGGCGCATCGCGACGGCGTTCGCGGCAGATTGGCGCAAGATCACAGCAGGAGACAAGCAAACATGGCGTTTATCTACTATCTGACCAATATCCACCTGGATTTCGGCGCGGTAAGCCTGCTCAAGTCGGAATGCGAGCGCATCGGCATCCGCCGCCCGCTGCTGGTGACCGACAAGGGCGTGGTCGCCGCCGGTGTCGCGCAGCGCGCCATCGATGCGATGCAGGGGCTGCCGGTGGCGGTCTTCGACGAAACCCCGTCCAACCCCACCGAGGCCATGGTGCGCAAGGCCGCGGCCCAATACCGCGAAGGCAATTGCGACGGGCTGGTGGCGGTCGGCGGCGGCTCGTCGATCGACCTGGCCAAGGGCATCGCCATCCTGGCGACGCATCCGGGCGAGCTGACCACCTACGCCACCATCGAGGGCGGCAGCGGCAAGATCACCGAACAGGCGGCGCCGCTGATCGCCGTGCCCACCACCGCGGGCACCGGCAGCGAAGTCGCGCGCGGCGCCATCATCATCCTGGACGATGGCCGCAAGCTGGGCTTCCACTCCTGGCACCTGCTGCCCAAGTCCGCGATCTGCGATCCCGAGCTGACGCTGGGGCTGCCCGCGGGGCTGACCGCGGCCACCGGCATGGACGCCATCGCCCACTGCATCGAGACCTTCCTCGCCCCGGCCTTCAACCCGCCCGCCGACGGGATCGCGCTCGACGGGCTGGAGCGCGGCTGGGCCCATATCGAGCGCGCCACCCGTGACGGCCAGGACCGCGAAGCGCGGCTGAACATGATGAGCGCGTCGATGCAGGGCGCGATGGCGTTCCAGAAGGGACTGGGCTGCGTGCATTCGCTGTCGCACCCGCTGGGCGGGCTGAAGATCGACGGCCGCACCGGGCTGCACCACGGCACGCTCAACGCGGTGGTGATGCCGGCGGTGCTGCGCTTCAACGCCGACGCGCCCACCGTGGTGCGCGACCACCGCTACGCGCGCCTGCGCCGCGCCATGCACCTGCCCGACGACGCCGATATCGCGCAGGCCGTGCACGACATGACCGCGCGCCTGGGGCTGCCCACCGGCCTGCGCCAGATGGGCGTCACCGAGGACATGTTCGACAAGGTGATTGCCGGCGCAATGGTCGACCACTGCCACAAGACCAATCCGAAAGAAGCCAGCGCCGAGGATTATCGGCGTATGCTTGAGCAGTCCATGTAGCACACAGCAGCTTCCCGCCGGTCAGACCGACCAAGCGGCTGACCGGCGGCCCTCCCTCCACAGCGCAGGAGACACCATGAGCGGCGAGCACTTGCAGGTAGTCCATGGCGACATCACCCGGATGGAAGTCGATGCCATCGTCAACGCGGCCAACAGCGGGCTGCTGGGCGGCGGCGGCGTCGACGGGGCCATCCACGGGGCGGGCGGCCCCGCCATCATGGAGGCCTGCCGCGCGATCCGCGACGCGCAGGGCGGCTGCCCCACCGGCGAAGCGGTGATCACCACCGGCGGCCGGCTGCCGGCACCGTACGTGATCCACGCGGTCGGGCCGGTCTGGCACGGCGGCGACCAGGGCGAGGACGAATTGCTCGCCAACGCCTACCGCAACAGTATCCGGCTGGCGGCGCAGCACCACCTGCGCAGGCTGGCCTTCCCCAATATCAGCACCGGCATCTACGGCTTCCCGCGCGAGCGCGCGGCGGATATCGCCATTGCCGCGGTGCGCGAGGCACTGGCGGCGGCGCCCGAGGTCGAGCAGGTGACCTTTGTCTGCTTCGACGACGAGAACTACCGGCTGTACCGGGAGCGCTTGTTCTGAGGCTTCCTGAAACTGGCCGCGGGCCCTGCCCCGCGGCCAGTACCGCCTGCATCAGAACTTGTGGCGCAGGCCCACCCGCAACACCGTCTGGCTGTCATCGGCCGACGGGCGCACGCCATTGATCGCAGCCACCGCGCGCTTGCCGGTGGAATCGATCCCTGATGCCTTCTGGTAGATCGCCATGGCGTACACATCGGTGCGCCTGGACAGGTTGTAGTCCGCGCCCAGCACGAACTGCCTGTAGCTGGCGTCGTTGATGCCGCTGCCCCTGGCATAGTCCGCGGCCACGCCCAACAGCAGGGCCGGCGTCAGCTGGTACTTGAAGCTGACCTCGACGTTGTTGAAGGTGGCGGTGCCGCGATAGCCGAACGGATTCGGGCCGGAAGACAGGTCCCCCAGGTCCTTGAAGCGGGTATTGGAGTACGTGGTCCCGAGCGTGGCCGCACCGAAGTTGTATGCCGCGCCCGCGGCAACGACCGCTTGCGAGCGTGCCGATGCGTAGCCCGACTGCACCGGCGAGCCGATATTGGTCAGCGTGTGCAGCGGGGCCGAGCCGGTGGTGTTGGCGGTAACGCCGGTGCCGTAGAACGACGCGTTCGGGTTCCTGACGTTCAGGTAGCCGAGGCCAAGCCGCAGCGGGCCACTGCCATAGCCGGCCCCCAGCGACCAGATCTGGTTGCGCGCCGGGCTGCCCGCCACGCCGCCCAGGCTGTAGACCCCGCCGAAACTGAAGCCGCCGTAGTCCTGGCTGCGGTACTTGATCGCGTGGTTGACCCGGCTGGAATTGTTCAGGTTGTCGATATCGCCAGGATGCGCGTTATAGAACCCGCCCCACTGCGCGCCGACATTGAGCGGGCCGACAAAATCCACCACCGAGTCGTACTGGCGGCCCATGGTCACCGTGCCGTAGTTGCCTGACAGGCCGACATAGGCCTGGCGCCCGAACATCAGTCCGCCCTGCCCCAGCTTGCCAGTGCTGGCATCGAAGCCGTTTTCCAGCACGAACAGCGCCTTCATGCCGCCGCCCAGTTCCTCTGTGCCACGCAGGCCGAAGCGGCTGGCCTGGATCACGCCGCTGACCAGGCCGAACTGGTGATGGCCGCCGGCATTGTTGTTGTATGTCATGCCTTCATCGACGACACCATAGAGCGTCACGCTGCTCTGTGCGCAGGCCATCTGCGCAAAACCGCCGATCAATGCAAAGCCTGCAAGCTGCTTTTTCATTCTGTTTCCTCCGTTCATAAATTTGTTGCCGCACCTGCTGATTCCCGCCCTGACCAATGCACTGACTGGTGCGAGCCCTCTCGGAACTGCCTTTGAAAGCCACTGCAACGACACCTGTGCGCGAACGACGGGCGTGACAAAGCCGCTCACGGCGGTGAGCACGGGCTGGCGCCAGCCGGAATCAATCCTCTGGATTACTCAGATCAGCGCTGTCGCGATTCAGTGAAAACTTCGATAATCCCGCCCGATAACCACGGCTGCCTAACGATCAAAATGGATCCACGGCCGCCGCGTCCGGTCCTCCTCCTGGAACGCATCGATCCGCGCCGCCAGCTTCAGCGTCAGCGCGATCGGGTCCAGCCCCTCGAGCAGCATCTGCCGCTGCTCGCTGCCGAGCGTGAAGCCGTATCGCGCGCCCGCCGGCGACACCACTTCGCGCCGTTCGAGGTCGACCGTCAGCGGCAACGTGGCCGGCGCCGCGGCGCAGTCGTCGGCCAGCGCCTGCACCGTTGCCATCGGCAGCGCCACCGGCAGCAGGCCGTTGCGCACGCAGTTGTTGTGGAAGATGGCGCCGAAGCCGGGCGCGACGATGGCGCGGATGCCGAACTCCTTCAGCGCCCACACCGCATGCTCGCGCGACGAGCCGCAGCCGAAATTGCCGCCGGCCAGCAGGATCGACGCCCCGGCGTATGCCGGCTGGTTCAGCACGAACGACGGATCGGGGCTGCGGTCCGTCCCCGGCAGATAGCGCCAGCCGGCGAACAGGCCGTCGGCCAGGCCGTCCCTGGAGACGCGCTTCATTTCGCGCGACGGGATGATGGCGTCGGTGTCGATATTGATGCGCAGCAGCGGTGCGGCGACGCCGCGATGCACGGTAAATGGCTCCATCTGTCAGGCTCCTGCCAGCCGGCGCGGGTCGGCGATGCGTCCCAGCACGGCCGATGCCGCCACGGTGGCCGGGCTGGCCAGGTGAGTGCGGGTCTCGGGTCCCTGCCGGCTTTCAAAATTGCGGTTGGTGCTGCTGATCACGCGCTGCCGGTGGCCGAAGCTTTCGCCGCCGGCGTAGAAGCACATCGAGCAGCCGGATTCACGCCATTCGAATCCCGCTGCGCGGAAGACCCGATCCAGGCCTTCGGCTTCAGCGGCACGCTTCACTGCGCTGGAGCCCGGCACGCAGATGGCCTTCACGCCGGGCGCCACCTTGCGACCGGTCAGCACGCCGGCCGCGCTGCGCAGGTCCGACAGCCGGCTGTTGGTGCAGGAGCCGATAAACGCGGCATCGATGGCGATATCCGCGATCGGCTGTCCGGGGCGCAGGTCCATATAGGCCAACGCGCGTTCCATGGCCTGGCGCGCATCGGCATCGGTTGCCGCGGCGGGATCGGGCACGGCGCCGTCAACGCCCACGCCGTGCTGCGGGCTGGTGCCCCAGGTCACCATCGGCGCCAGCTGCGTGCAATCCACCGCCAGCTCGCGGTCAAACACGGCGCCTTCGTCGCTGTACAGGCTGCGCCAGTGCGCCAGCGCTTCGTCCCACTGCGCGCCGGCCGGCGCATACGGGCGCCCGGCCAGGTATTCGAAGACCGTGTCGTCCGGCGCGACGATGCCCGAGAACGCCGAGAACTCCACCGCCAGGTTGCACAGCGTCAGGCGCGCCTCGACCGGCAGGCTGCGCACCGCGCTGCCGCCGAACTCGAGCATATGGCCGCCGGCCCCCGCCGCCGAGTAGCGCGCGATCAGCCACAGCATCAGGTCCTTGGCGGTGACGCCCGCCGCCAGCGCGCCGTCGAACGACACCCGCAGGGTACGCGGCCGCGTCACGCGCAGCGTCTGCGTGGCCAGTGCGTGTTCCGCCTCGGACGAACCGATGCCCCACGCCAGCGCGCCCAGGCCGCCCTGCGTGCAGGTATGGCTGTCCGGACAGACCACGGTGGCGCCGGGCAAGGCAATGCCCTGCTCGGGCGACACCACGTGGACGATGCCCTGCCCCGGATCGCCGATATCGAACAGCCGGATGCCCTCGCGCCTGGCGCTGTCGCGCGTGCTGGTGATAAACGCCTCGCCGCCCGGCATCAGCGTGCTGTCGTTGCGCCCGGGCCGCGTATCGACGATATGGTCCATGGTGCAGAACGCCAGCGCCGGCGCGCGCACGGTCCGCCCGGCCGCGCGCAGCGAACTGAGCGCGATGCTGCCGGTGCGCTCGTGCAGGAAGACGCGGTCGATATGCAGCAGGCTCGCGCCATCCAGCTCGGCAACCGCGTGCGCCTGCCAGATCTTGTCGAACAAGGTCCGGCCCGGTGGCATGGCGCTCATTGCTGCGCTCCGATCGCGCGCCCGGTCTCCAGCGTGTCGACGTCGGCGCCGCTCAACCCCGCGGCCAGCAGCGCCGCGCGCGAATGCTCGCCGGCGCGCGGCAGGTCGCGGTAGACATCGAAGCGCCGGCCGTCCATCGCGATCGGCAGCGCCGGCAGCCGCACCTGCTGCCCCGATGGCAGCGTCACCGGCACCAACCCGCCGCCCGCGTTCAGGTGCGGATCGTCGAACAGCTCCTCCGGCCGGCAGACCGGCGCGAACGGCAGGCCGCACGCCTCCAGCTTCGCCATCAGTTCCTGCTTGCCGAAGGTGCGGAACATCGGCGCCAGCGCGCCCAGCACGCGCGGCCGCTGCCGCACGCGCCCCGCGTTGCGGTCCAGGCTGCGGTCGCCGATAAAGCCGGCCAGCGCAAACGCCTCGCAGAACTTGCGCCACTGCGTGTCGCTGACGATGCCGACAAAGACCGGTTCGCCTTCCCTGGTCTCGAAGATGTCATAGACCCCCCACGCTGAACTGCGCACCGTCATCGGCGGCGCCGGCGTGCCGGTCACCGCCTGCTGCGCCATATGCTGGCCCACCAGGAAGGCGGTGGTCTCGAACAGCGAGCTGCACACATGCTGGCCGCGCCCGGTCCGGTGCCGCTCCTGCAGCGCGCCGAGAATGGCGATCACGCCGAACATCGCGCCGGTCACGTCGATCACCGAAGCGCCGGCGCGCATCGGCTTGCCCGGCAGGCCCGTCATATAGGCCAGCCCGCCCATCATCTGGGTGACTTCATCCAGCGCCACGCGCCGGTCGTAGGGGCCGGCCAGGAAGCCCTTGGCCGAGCAGTAGACCAGCCGCGGGTGGTGCGCGGCCAGCGCTTCGTAGCCAAAGCCGTTCTTGTCCATCGCCCCGGCGCGGAAGTTCTCGATCACCACGTCGGCGCCGTCAACCAGTTTGCGCACGGCCGCCCTGCCCGCTTCCGACTTCAGGTCCGCGCACAGGCTCTGCTTGTTGCGGTTGTACATGGCGAAGTAGCCCGCGCCCGAGCCGCCCAGCCGGCGTGTGTTGTCGCCGGCGGGCGGCTCGACCTTGGTCACGTCGGCGCCCATGTCGGCGAGGATCATGCCGATCGCCGGCCCCATCACCATGTGGGTGAATTCGACTACTTTCAGGCCAGCCAGGGGCCTTTCCATCTCTGTCATGCGTCGCTCCTGCTGCTTGATGTCATGGGCACTGCGCCGCGGCGGGCACAAAGCCCCTGGGCAGGCCGGCCTCCGGCGTGAGGCCGTAAAGCGGTTCGTCGGGAAGACCGGCCCTGACGATGTCGCGCACCGCGAACAGCGCCTCCAGGTCGATGCCGGTGCGCAGCCCCATCGACTCGAGCAGGAACACCAGATCCTCCGTCACCACATTGCCGCTCGCGCCGGGCGCGAACGGACAGCCGCCGAGCCCGCCCAGCGAGGCGTCGACCGTGGTCAGGCCCACGTCGATCGCCGCCAGCACGTTGGCCAGGCCCTGGCCGCGCGTGTTGTGCAGGTGGATGCCGCTCAGGTTCTGCTGGCCGATCGCGCCCCATACCGCCAGCGTCAGGCCGCGCACCTGGCGCGGGTTGCCGTAGCCGGTGGTATCGGACAGGCCGACCTCGTCGCAGCCGGCCGCCATCAGCGCTTCGGCCAGCCCGACCACGCGGTCTTGCGGCACCGGGCCTTCCAGCGTGCAGCCGAAGGCGGTCGACAGCCCCGCCTCGAAACGCGGCCGCGCATGCGGCGGCAAGGCGCGGATGCGCTCGGCGATGCGCCGGACTTCGCGCAGCATCTGCTCATGCGTGCGGTTGACGTTGCGCAGGCTGTGGGTCTCGCTGACCGACACCGGGATCGTGATCTTGTGCACGCCGGCGGCAATGGCGCGCTCGGCGCCCATGTAGTTGGGCACCAGCGCCGCCACCGTCAGCCCGCCGATGCCCAGCGCGTGCGCCACCACCTCGGCCGTATCCGCCATCTGCGGCAGCACGCTGGCCGGCACGAATGAGCCCACCTCGATCTCGCGCACGCCGGCGGCGGCTTCCGCGCTGATCCACGCTTTCTTGGCCGCGGTCGCCATCACGCGCCGGGTCATCTGCAAGCCGTCGCGCGGGCCGACTTCGCTGACCAGTACGTCGAAGTTCTGCATGGTTGCTGTCATGGGTTTTCCTGTGGTTGCGGAGGCTGTGTGGTGAACGCCGCGAGAATCTCCCCCGCGCCCGCGCTCCACACCTCCGGTCTTGCCATTACGTATTCAAGCGCGGCTTCCAGGTAGCGGATCCGGTGCGGCTGACCCAGTACCCAGGGATGCAACGACAGCGCGAGGATGCGTCCGCCCTGTTCGCTCGCTTCGTCGAGCAGCAGGTCGCACGCGTCCTTCACCTGCCGCGCCCACGACGCTTCCGAGTGCAGGTTGTCCATCAGCACGAAGCGGTCCTCCAGCTCGGTCGACAGCGGCATCGCCCACAGCTCGCCGTGGCGCGTGCGGAACGGGTACGGCATGTCGTCGTTGACCCAGTCGCACATGTAGTCGATGCCGTTGGCGCGCAGCAGCTCCGGCGTGTTGGCGCTCTGCAGCTTGCCGGGGCTGAGCCAGCCGCGGATGTCGCGCCCGCTCATGCGGCGCAGCTCGTCCAGCGAGCGCCGCACGATGCCGGCCTCGACGGCCCGGTCCAGCCCGCCGGCGTGGGCGGTGTCCATGCTCCAGGAATGGCCGATGATCTCGTTGCCGCGCTCGGCCACCATGGCCAGCAGCGACGGATACAGCTGGGCCAGCCGCGCATTGATGGCAAAGGTCGGGCGCACGCCGTAGCGGTCGAAGGCGTGCAGCATCCGATGGATGCCGACGCGGTTGCCGTAGTCGCGCAGCGTGTAGTGGCGCAGGTCCGGATATGGCGTGGTCATGTTGCCTGGCAGCGCCACCGGCTTGCCCGCCGGGTTCAGCGGGAAGAACTGCAGGCTGACGTTGACCCACAGCGCCAGCGTCTTGCCGCCCGGCCAGCGCACTGGCGCCCGGCTTGCCAGCATCGACCAGTCATAGCGGTCATGGTCCATGCCCGGGACGCAGCGCGGGTATTGCAAGGCTTGATGGTCCAGTGGCATCAGCGCGCCCTCCGCGTCGGATCCGCCGCGGCGATCGCGTTCGCCGCCGTGTCGTAGCAATGCTCGAGGTAGTGGTCGGCGATCTCGCGGCCGGTGGTGACCCAGACATCCGAGTGGCCGGTGATGTATTCCAGCGCCTCCTCGAAGGCGCGCAGCCGGTGCGGGCAGCTCACCTGGTAGTTGTGGGTCGGGATGCACATCACCGTGCCGGACTCGGCGCCCTCCGCGTAGAGACGGTCGAAGCAGTCCTTCAGCATCTGGCCGTAGCGGCGCGGCTCGACCTTGTTCACCACGTAGGCGATGGTGTCGTTCAGCTCCAGCGAATACGGCAGCGAGATGAAGCGCTGGCCGCCACGCACGCGCACCGGCGTGGGCTGGTCGTCGTGGAACAGGTCGCAGGTGTAGCGGCCGCCCAGTTCGGCGAACAGGTCGAGCGTCGCTTCGCTGTGCGACAGCGCCGGCGCCAGGTAGCCCGCCGGCTTGCTGCCGGTGCATGCCTCGATGATCTGCATCGACGCTTCGATCATCCCGCGCTCCTGTGCCTCCGACATGCCATAGGTGTAGCGCGTGTTGTAGATGCCGTGCGAGAAGAACTCCCACTCGCGCTCCATGCACATCGCCACGATCTCGGGGTGATGCACGCACAGCGCCGCCGACAGCGACACCGAGCCGCGGATGCCGTACTTGTCGAGCAGCCGCATCTGGCGCATATGGCCGACGCGGTTGCCGTAGTCGCGGATCGAATAGCCGGGCACCGCGGGATACGGGTGCGGCCACGCGCGGCGGTGCGGATTCGCGGGCGGGTCGAGTTCGTAGAATTCGATATTGGGCGCGACCCAGAAGGCCAGCCGCGCCCCGCCCGGCCAGCGGATCCGCGGGCGGTCCTGGTAGGGCCAGTAGTCGTAGTAACCGGGGGTTTCGCGCATGTCAGTCCCCCTTGCCGCTGCGCAGGCCGGCCTGCTTGTCCTCGAGCCAGTTCTGCACCTCCAGCACGTCGAGCACGTCGGCGTACTTCAGCATCAGGTCGGTCAGGCTGGCGAAGTGGTAGCTCTCGTGCTTGTCCGCCACGCACTGCTCCGGCACGATGGTGCGATACCCGCGCGACAGCGAGTCCACCGCGGTGGCGCGCACGCAGCCGGAGGTGGAGCCGCCGGTGATGACCACGGTATCCACCTGGTGCCATACCAGCAGCGACTGCAGCGGGGTCTCGAAGAACGCCGACGGCATCTTCTTGCAATAGACCACGTCGCGCACGGGATCGACATCGGCGCGGCTGTCGAACTGCGCGCGTTCGGAGCCGTACTTGATGTTCTGCAGCGAGTCCGGCGTATCGGTGCGCGTGCCCCAGATGCCCGCATCCTCACCGGACGCCATGTACGCCACCCGCGTCCACACCACCGGCCAGCCCAGCGCGCGGAAGCGCCGCGCCAGTCCGTTGATATGCACCAGTTGCGCGGCATCGGTCTCGTACGCGGTGCGGAAGCGGCCGGTGCAGGTATAGGCGTTCTGCAGGTCGATATTGACCAGCACCGCCTTGCGGCCGAAGCCGAAGCGCGCCCGGCTGGGGTTGGCCTTGACCTCCTGCCAGATCTGGCGCGCGGTCTTGTCTGACAATTCCATCGGTTTGACTCCGTTCTGTGCTTGCGTTTTCAAACACCCAGGTAGGCGGCGCGCAGCTCGGGCGCGGCCAGCAGCGCCTCGGGCGTGCCGGAGAACCTGACCTCGCCGTTTTCCAGCACGTAGGCGCGCGAGGCGATTTCCAGCGACAGCGCCACGTTCTGCTCGACCAGCAGGATCGACAGCCCTTCCTTGTGCAGGCGCCTGATCAGGTCGAACATCTCCTCCACCATCAGCGGCGACAGGCCGAGCGAGGGCTCGTCCAGGATCAGCAGCCGCGGATCGCCCATCAGGCCGCGGCCGATGGCCAGCATCTGCTGCTCGCCGCCGGACATGGTGCCGGCGCGCTGGCCCAGTCGTTCGCGCAGGCGCGGGAAGGTGTCGAGCACCCATTCCAGGTTGGCCCTCAGCTGGCGCGTGGCGCGGCGGCAGGCGCCCAGCTCCAGGTTTTCCCGCACGGTCAGGTTGGGGAAGATGCGGCGCCCTTCGGGCACCTGGATCAGTCCGGCGCCGACGATGTCCTGCGGGCGGGCGCGGCTGACGTCCGCGCCGTCGAAGCGGACCGTGCCTGAAGTGCCAGACACCAGCCGGCACGCGGTATTGATCAGCGTCGACTTGCCGGCGCCGTTGGCGCCCAGCAGCGCGACGATCTCGCCGCGGTTCACATCCAGGCTGACACCATGCAGCACCTGCACCGCGCCGTAGCCGCCGTGCAGCCCTTGTACCGACAACAGGGTCTCAGCCATGGGCCGCCTCCTGCTGCGCGCCGATGCGCTGCGCCATGCCGTGGCCCAGGTAGGCCTCGATCACCTGCGGGTCGCGCGTCACCGCGGCGGGCGGACCTTGTGCGATCAGCCTGCCGCCGGCCAGCACGAACACGTCCTGCGCCAGGTTCATCACCGCCTGCATCACGTGCTCGATCATGACGACGGTGACGCCGTCGTCGCAGATGCCGCGCACCACCGGGATCATTGCGGCGATCTCGCGGGGATTGAGCCCGGCCAGCACTTCGTCCAGCAGCAGCAGGCGCGGCCGCGTGGCCAGCGCGCGCGCCAGTTCCAGCCGCTTGCGCCCGGCCACGGTCAGGCTGGACGCGCTCTTGTGCAGCTGGTCTTCCAGCCCGACGCGGCGGGCCACTTCATCGGCCTGCGCCAGCGCCACGTTGCGCCCGCGCACATGCAGGTGGGCGCCGACCGCGATGTTCTCGCGCACGGTTTGCCCGGCAAAGGGCTGCACGATCTGGAAAGTGCGCGCCAGCCCGAGCCGGCAGATCGCGTGAGGCGCGAGCCCGTTGAGGGTGCGGCCTTCCAGCTTCACCGTGCCCTCAGTGGGCGTGAGGAAGCCGGACAGCATGCCGAACAGGGTCGACTTGCCCGCGCCGTTGGGACCGATCAGTCCGGTGATACGGCCGCGTGCTATGGACAGGTTCACGTCCTGCACCGCCGCCAGGCCGCCGAAGCGGATCGACAGTCCGTGGGTCGAAAGTATGGTCTGCATCGTCATTTCCGCTCTCTCAGCTTTCTAAGCTCTCTGTGCCTTCGCCGTGCGCGCCAGCCCCGCGAGGCCCTGCGGCAGGAACATCACCATCAGCACCAGCAGCGCGCCGTAGATCACCAGGCTCACGCCCGGCACATCGCCCAGCGCATGGCGCGTCAGTTCATTGAGCAACTGCAGCGCCAGCGCGCCGAGCAGCGGGCCGAACACCGTGGCCGTGCCGCCGATCACCGCGCCCACCAGCGCGGCCACCGAGAAGGCCGGGCCGTAGGCGATATGCGGATCGAGGTACTGCAGGTACTGCGTGTAAAAAACGCCGGCCGCCGCCATCAGCGCCGCGGACATGGCAATGGCCACCAGCTTGACGCGCAGCACGTCGATGCCAAGCGCCTGCGCCGCGTCTTCACTGTCCCGAACCGCCATCAGACAGGCACCGAAGCGCGACCTGCGCAGCCACCACGAGAGGAGAAGGCCCGCGGCGACGAACGTCAGGATGAACCAGAGGTAGCCAGCCTTGCCGGCAAACTGGAGATGCATGGCGCCGGGCTGCAATGGCAACTGCATGCCTGCGCCGGCACCGGTAAAGCCGGCCGCATTGGCCAGGATGCGCAGCACCTCGGCCACCGCCAGCGTCGCCAGCGAGAAGTACGAGCCCTTGAGCCCGTAGCGGAACGACAGCACGCCCACGCCGACGCCGGCGAGCGCGCCGAGGCCGATCGCCAGCCCCAGCGCCAGCCATGCGTTCATGCCCAGCGTGACCTGGAAGATCGCCATGGCATAGGCGCCAGTGCCGAAGAACGCCGCGTGGCCGAACGAGAACTGCCCGCCAAAGCCGCCGAGGATGTTCCAGGACTGCGCCATCAGCGTCATCAGCAGCACCATCACCAGCAGGTTCAGCGCAAAGCCTGACGACAGCCACAGCGGCGCCGAGGCAAAAGCGGCCAGCACGATAACGATCCAGCCGAGCGCAGGCATCGTGGAGAGAGTAGGAATTCGATTCATGTCGGGGTCCTCGTGTCACGCCTTCGCGCCGAACAGGCCTTGCGGACGGAACAGCAGCACCAGGAGGAAGATCAGGAAAATGCCGACCTGGCCCAGGCTGTCGCCCAGCCACAGGCCGCCCAGCGACTCGACCACGCCGATCAGCAGTCCGCCCCACAGCGCGCCGGCGAAGCTGCCCATGCCGCCCAGCACGACCACGGTGAAGGCGATCAGCACGAAGCCGTCGCCGACGCGCGGATTGATGTAATAGGCCGGCAGCAGGAAGCACGCAGCCGCGCCCAGGCAGGCCAGGCCGATGCCGAAGCTGAGCGCATAGACGCGCTCGACATCGATGCCGACCACGCGCGCGCCCTGCTTTTCCTTGGCCACCGCGCGGATGGCGCGGCCCAGCGTGGTGCGCCGGATCATCAGCATCAGCAGGCCGCAAGCCACCAGCGCGCCGGCGAAGGCGATCGCCTTGGGTAGCGCGATGGATGCGCCCAGCAGGTCGATGGTGGACAGCGCATAGGGCGTGTCGATGGTGTAGGTGTCCGAGCGGAACAGGTACAGCGCCAGGTTCTCCAGCACGATCGAGATGCCCAGCGTGACCAGCAGCACGTTCTGGTCGTTGCCCCGCGCGGCGCGCGCAATCAGGTGCCGCTGCAGCAGGTAGCCCGCGGCGAACATGGCCGGCACCATCACCAGCAGTGCCGCGTAGGGATCGACCTGGGCGCGGGTGAAAAGGAAATAGACGCCATACAGCGCCGCCATCAGTGCGGCGCCATGGGCAAAGTTGACGATATGGAGCACGCCGTAGATCAGCGTCAGGCCCAGCGCCACCAGCGCATAGATGGCTCCGGTGGTGAGCCCGTTGAGCCAGGAGGCCCAGAGTATCGGGATATCGAACATGCAATGCGTTCCTCGCGGCAACAGGAATCCAGCGGGCGGGAAGCGGGCTTCCCGACCGTGGCAACTTGGGATAAACGATTTGCCGGCGCTCAGCCGGCGCCCGGCGTTAGCTGGCGGCTATCCGGCGGCTGGCAGCGGGAATACCGCGTCGACCTGCCGGTAGGCGTTGGGGAAGACGACCTTGATATCGCCATCCAGCACCTGCGTCAGCAGCGGCTGCGCGCCGGTGTTCTGGCCGTTGACGAAGCGCGTCGGGCCGTACGGCATGAAGTGGTTGCTGAAGCTGCTGTTGGCGAGCGCCTCGATCACATGTTCGCGCCGCGCGGACCTGGCCCGCTCAAGGCTGTCGGCCAGCAGCATGGTGGCGGCATAGGTGCAGAAGACTTCGTAGGTAAAGAACAGGCCGCTGGCTTCCACGCGCTTGCGCAGGGCCAGCGCGCGCGGGTCCTTCGGGTTGTACCAGTGGTTGCAGTCCAGCACGTGCTGCGCCGCCGCCGGGAACTCCCTGACGAACTTGAAGCTCGACGCCGCGCCGCCCAGCACGGAATAGACCGCCTTGGGGCGGAACTTCTGCTGCTGCATGGCGCGCATCAGCAACGCGTACTCGTTGTAGTAGTTGGCCGCGATCACGATGTCGGGGTTGGCGGCCTTCATCCGCAGCACGATATTGCTGAAGTCGCGCGTCGGGTTGGCGTGCCTGACCACTTCTTTCACCTCGAAACCGAACTCCGGCAAGCGCTGGCTCAGCAGCTTTGCCGTGCCGCTGCCAAACAGCGATTCCTCGTGGATGATCATCGCGGTGCGCGCGCGGTTGCCGCCCAGCTGGTTGAGCGTGCGCAGGTTGCTCATCGCGGTCTCGGTCACAACCTTGTAGCCGGGACCGAAGCGGAAGGTGTTGGTCAGCCCGCGCTCGACGATCGTATCGGCCACGCCCACGTCCACCACATGCGCCAGGCCATGCCGGGCCGCGGCCTGCGTGGTGGCCAGGCAGATCGCGCTGGCATAGGCGCCCACCACGGCGCTGACGCCGGCCTCGTTCATCTTCTCGACCTCGGCGGCGCCGATCTCCGGCTGCGACTGGGCATCGCCCAGCACCGCTTCCAGCGGCGCGCCGCCCAGCGCCTTGATGCCACCGCCGGCGTTGATATCGGCGATCGCCAGGAGCGCGCCGGCGCGGCATTGCGTGCCGGAGAATGCCAGAGCTCCAGTGACCGGATGCAGTACGCCGATGCGCACTGGCTTGGGTTGGGCGCGTCCGATCTGCGGCGCCAGCGCGCCGGCGCCGAGCAGTGCGGCCTGGCCCAGGAACCTGCGCCGTGCCGGATAGGTTGTCGTCATCGTGGTCTCCTCCATTATTGTGTTCGGGCTCACCGCACCGCGGTGGCCAGGTCGCGCGCCAGCCAGATGCGCGCCTTGTCGTCGCCGGCGCGTGTCAGCGCCATGCGGTAGTCGTAGCATTGCGGCCGGTACAGGCCACGCAGCCACTGCACCGGGTCGCCGTCGGTATCGCGCACCACGCGCACCACCGACAGCAGCGGCGCGCCTACCGGCTCGTCCAGCAGCGCCGCGGCCGGCGCGTCGGCCAGGCAGCTCGACAGCACCTGGTCGGCATCGCCGATGCGGATGCCGCCGCTTTCCATCAACGCCAGCATCGGCTGCTGCTGCAGCGCGTCCGGGCTCAGCAGCGGCGCGACATGGGGCGGCGACCAGGTGGTAATCAGCGATACCGGAATGCCCTGATGCAGGCGCACGCGCGCCACATGCAGCGCATCGTCCGGTTCCGCCAGGCGCAGCGCCAGCCGCACCGGCGCCGGGCACGGCTGCATGCTGAACGCCACCACCTGCACCGAGGTATCCGCGACCGCCTCCAGCAGGCTGTCGAGCAGGCCGCACATGCGCGGCGGCGTGGCCGTGTCCCGGACCCGGTCGACATTGACAAAGGTGCCGTACCCGCGGCGCCGGATAATCAGGCCCTCGTCATGCAGTTCGGACAGTGCGCGCCGTATCGTGACGCGCGCCGCGCGATATTGCTCCATCAGGCTGAATTCGGCCGGCAGCCCGCCCTCGTCATAAATCCCGGACAGGATTTTCTGGCGTAACACGAGGTAAATGCGGTGATAACGTGGCATCGGGGAATTGGGATTCCGCATAATCGCCGCCCCTCCCTATGAGCGCAATAAAATTCCAATATCGACCAACGTGCCGACTTATATACACGACCAGATCGCAACAACGTGGCACCTACGCGTTTTGATCACGACCTTTCGGACATGGCGGAACGATATATCAGTATTAATGTCGTCTCAATAGGACAATAGATAGGACACCGTAGAGAATTACCCCAATGCCATGAATGGGATGGAAGCAAGCCCTTAATAAAAAGATCGGTCTGTCCGGCTTATTCAGTAAATGCTTCAGGGGTTCCACGCATCCACTTCGCCATCTCGACGCGAGGCAGCCAGGTGGGCGTGGACCACCTTGGCTTCCAGGTGGACGATGCGGCGGAGCTGGGATTGATCCTCTGTAAGCACAACTCCGCGCGCAGTGTCCTGAGCGAAGGCATGCTGAACTATTGGGCCGACATGTTGGGCAAGCATGTGCGCGCCTGCAGTGCCGGCAGTGCGCCGAGCGGCCGCATCAACCCGTTCGCCCTGAAGGCGCTTGGCAGCGCAGGTGTCGACACCTCAGGTCTTCGATTCAATCCGGCTGTCAGCGCGGTCATGGTGGCGCAAGGCGAGCTGCCCGGCGCAGCGCTGCTGCCCTGGTCGCTCAGCTTGCGGGCGCGGTGCCGGGAGCATGGCTGGCCCATGCCATGTTCGACACGACGCTCCTGCCGTTTTCCGCCAAGGTGCGCAGCGGGCCGGGACAATGGATAGCGGAGGTCGTCGCGACCGCCGGTCTGCTGCTGGTGATTCTCCGCGCGCCGAACTTGCCACAGCCCCGCCATCGAGGCGGGGCTGAGATCGCTGCTGACCGGCGCCGCGGAAACGCTACGCTGCCGGCAACGCGCTCCGGATCAGCAGGTTCACATGTTCCGGCTGCTCGTGGAGGACCCAATGGCTGCCCTCCGGAATCCGCTCCACGCGCAGGTCCGGGACAAATTCCTCCAGGCCATTGAGCAGCGACTTCGGCAGCGCCCGGTCGCGCTCGCCCCAGATCACCAGCGTCGGCACCCTGATGACGAAGGCGGCGGGATCCAGACGAGAGAGATCCGGCGGCGGCTCGCCCTCGCCCGGCGGATGCATCGGCGAGGCGCGGTAGAAGTTGACGCCACCGGCCAGCGGGTGCGCCCCGTCCTCGCCGGGCCGGGACCACGCGGCGTGGTACTTCGCCCGCGTTTCTTCGGTGAACCATGCGGCCGGCTTGCCGTCGACATCGGCCAGCATCCGGTCGAGCAGCGCGAAGTCATTGGCGGCCAGCGCCTTTTCCGCGCCCGGCTTGCGCAGCCAGTTCATATAGGCCGAGGCGGCCTGCTGCTCGGGATCGGTGGCAAGCGCCTTTGCGAACAGGTAGGGATGCGGCGAATTGATGATGATGAGTTTTCGCACCAGCACGGGGTGCTGGATCGCCAGGTTCCAGCAGATCGCACCGCCCCAGTCGTGCGCCACCACCACGGCCTGGTCATAACCCAGCGCGCCAATGAACTGCACCAGGTCTTCGACGAGGTGGCGCGGCCGGTAGGCATCGACTTCGGCAGGCTTGCTCGACAGGTTATAGCCGCGCAGGTCGGGCGCGACGGCAAAATGCGTGCGGCCGAACTCGGCTAGCTGGGCCTCCCATTCGAACCAGAATTCGGGGAAGCCATGCACGAACAGCATCAGCGGCTTGCTGCGCTCGCCGGCGCTGGCATAGTGCAGCCGGCTGCCATTGGGCAGGCTGGCGTATTGCAGGTGGCGGATCACGGCGGCGGGTGCGGCCATGGTGTTCTCCATATGCGGTCCTCCTCGTAGCGTTGGCTGGCGGTCAGCCGCGCAGCGCGACCACGAGGCCCGCGCGGACGTCGGGCTTGTCGGCAAAAGGATCGCCGGGGTTGCGTTGCCCGACGATATCCTCGAAGCGCTGGCGTACCGGGGCCAGCGCCTGTGGGTGGGAATAAATATAGAAGCTTTCTTCGCGGATGGCATCGAAGGTCTTCTGTGCGACCTCGGCCGCGGTGACCTTGCCGGAGCCGACGGCCTTGTCCGACAGCGCCTGCGAGACCAGTTGCGAGCGCGTCGGCGGTGCCTGGTTGGCGAGGTCGGCGGGACGGTTGCGCTGCGACTGGTTGATGCCGGTGGGCACGAAATACGGACACAGCACCGAGCAGCGCACCTGCCCGGTCACCAGCCCCAGGTCCTGGTACAGCGTTTCCGACAGCGACACCACTGCATGCTTGGACACGTTGTACACGCCCATCGCCGGGGGATTGAGCAAGCCGGCCATCGAGGCGGTATTGACGATATGGCCCTGGTACGACGGGTCCTTTTGCGCCGCAGCAAGCATCAGCGGCGTGAAGATGCGCACGCCGTGCACCACGCCGTAGAGGTTGACGCCCAGCACCCACTCCCAGTCCTTCTCGGAGTTCTCCCAGACCAGACCGCCCGCGCCCACGCCGGCGTTATTGAACAGCAGGTTGACCTGGCCGAAGGCTTCGATGGCCGCGTCGGCCAGCGCCTGCACCTGGTCGGCGCGTGACACGTCGGTGCGCAGCCCGATCACCGGCACGTTGCGCGCCTTGAACTCGGCCACGGCCGCGTCCAGCGCGTCTTCCTGCACATCGGCCAGCACCAGCTTCATGCCGAGCTCTGCGCCGATGCGCGCGAACTCCTTGCCAAAGCCCGAGGCGCCGCCGGTGATCACGGCCACCTTGTCGGAGAAATCCTTCATGTCGTCTGTCCTGTCGCTTGGTATCGTGGTGGAACGGCGGGCGAGATATGTGGCGCGCTCAGCCGGCGCGCTGCACGTGGTAGCCCTGCCGCGGGAAATGCACGTTGAGCGCGCCCGCGCGCGTGTCCTGGCGGCGCAGCGTGACGCGGCTGGCAGTCAGGGAAAGCAGCACGCCGGCAACCGGATCGCGGGCATAGTCGGTCGGCGTGACGGTGACGGGATCGCCGGCCTGCAAGCCGCCATCGGTCATCACGCCTGCCTCCAGTGCCACCGGGTCGGCGCGGCGCGCCGCGGCGATCGCTTCCTCGCTGTCGATCACGCGCGGGCGGCCGTGGCCGAAGGTGTTCATGCGCGCATACCAGGCCTGCAGCCGCGGATACGCTTCCAGCAGCTGCGCCAGCGCGCCGGCGCGGCGGATAAACCAGAGGTTGTGGTACAGCGAGAAATCCGCCACCGACAGCGCCTCGCCGGCAGCATGGCCGACGCCGGCGGCAAACTGCGCCTCCAGGCTGCCGAAGGCCTCGTGCAGCAACGCGCCCGCCTCCGCCAGCGGCATCCGCAGCGCATTGGTATCGCCGCGCATGGCCTTGCGGTCCGCGCTGAAGGCCTGGATCTGCGCCGGCGACAGGTGCCCCAGCATGCTGGCGACGCCGGCCGGCTGGAAGACGTAGGTCACCGACGCAGTAAACAGCGCGGTATCGAACCACGCCGCCGCCAGCCGCGCCGTGGCAGCCTGCGCCGCCGGGTACAGCGGCGGCGTGGGCGCCAGCGCGTCCAGCACTTCGCAGATCAGCGCGGTATCGCAATAGATATCGGCGCCGACCTGCATCACCGGCGTGCGCCGATAGCCGCCGGTCAGCGCCACCAGGTCGGGCTTGGGCAGGATGGCGGGGATTTCCACCGCCTGCCATGCCAGGCCCTTGGCGCCCAGCAGCAGGCGGATCTTTTCCGAGAATGGCGAAGTTGCGTACTGATGAAGAATGATGTCGGCCATGCGATCCACCTCCATGTTTGCGGAATGGCTCCGCCAGTGTTGCCGCCGGATCAGCGGACGCAGGATGCCTCAGTCGAGCAGGTCGGGCTGTTCCCTGACGATGCGCGCGTACAGCGGCTGGAACTGGAACCAGCCCGCCTGCGCCGTGCCAACGATCGAATACGACTGGCGCGCGGCCGCGTCGGAAATCAGCTTCAGCGGCGCCTGCGTGCGCGCGGCGGCGGCCTCGGCCAGCAGCTGCACCTGGCACGAGCGCTCCATCGTGATAAACCACCACGCGGCTTCGTCGACGGTCTTGCCCACGGTCAGCAGGCCGTGGTTCTGCAGGATCGCGGCCTTGTTCTGGCCCAGTGCATTGGCGATGCGCTGGCCTTCGTCGAGCTCGACCACCACGCCGCCGAAGTCGTCATAGACCGCGTGATCGTTGTAGAACGCGCATACGTCCTGCGTCAGCGGATCGAGCGGGCGGCCCAGCGTGGACCAGGCGCGGCCGTAGGTGCTGTGCGAATGCGCCGCGGCGACCGCGTCCGGACGGGTCTGGTGCACGCGCGAATGGATGGCGAACGCCGCGGCATTGACCGGGTAATCGCCCTCCACCACATCGCCGTGGTGGTCGCAGCGGATCAGGTTGGAAACCGTGACCTGGCTGAAATGCACGCCAAAGGGATTGACCCAGAAGGTGTCGGTAAACTCCGGGTCGCGCGCCGTGATATGGCCGGCGACGCCCTCGTCGAAACCGAACTTCGAAAACAGCCGGAAGGCCGCGGCAAGGCGCTGCTTGCGGTGCAGGCGCTCCTCGGCCACGGTGGCGAACTGCGGCGGGCGCGGCAGGTTGCGGTAGCGGGCCTTGACCTCTTCGGACAGGCCGGCGCCGATGTCGTCGGCGCGCTCAGTGACTTGCGGGGCGTTCATCGGTGTCTCCTTTTTTTGTGGTATCCGGTTCATGCGGCACGCCGGTGGGCGCGCCGCCGCCCTACACTCGGACCGAGTCAGGCCAGCTTGACCAGCTGCTTGCCGAAGTTCTTGCCCTTCAGCAGCCCGATAAACGCCTCCGGCGCGCTGGCCAGCCCCTCGGCAATGCTCTCGCGGAACTTGAGCTTGCCCTGCGCCACGGCGGTGCCCAGCTCCTTCAGCGCCTGCGGCCAGACTTCCATATGCTCGGAGACGATAAAGCCTTCGATAGTCAGGCGCGACACCAGGATCAGCTGCGGGTTCTTCATCGGCACCGGCTGGCCGTCATAGCCGGCGATCATGCCGCACATGGCGATGCGGCCGAACGGGTTCATCCGCATCAGCACCGCGTCCAGGATCTCGCCGCCGACGTTCTCGAAATAGCCGTCGATGCCATCGGGCGTGGCTTCCTTGAGCATGGTGTAGAGCTCCTTCGGATCCTTGGCCGCCTTGTAGTCGATACACGCATCGAAGCCCAGCTCATTGACCACGTAGTCGCACTTGTCCTTGCCGCCGGCAAAGCCCACCGCGCGGCAGCCGGCCAGCTTGGCCAGTTGCCCGACCACGCTGCCGACCGCGCCCGACGCGGCGCTGACGGCGATGGTCTTGCCCGCCTTCGGCAGGATGATCTTGTTCAGGCCATACCAGGCGGTCACGCCCGGCATGCCAACCGAACCCAGGTAGGCCGACAGCGGGATATGCGTGGTGTCCACCAACTGCAGGCCGGTGCCGTCGCTGACGCCCATCTCCTGCCAGCCGAACATGCCGACCACCTTGTCGCCCGGCTTGAACTTGCTGTTCTTGCTTTCCACGACTTCGCCTACGGTCCCGCCGATCATCACTTCATTGAGCGGCTGCGGCGCGGCGTACGACTTGCTCTCGTTCATGCGGCCGCGCATGTAGGGGTCCAGCGACAGGTAGTGGTTGCGCACCAGCACCTGGCCGTCGGCGATCTGCGGCACGGGCACCTCTTCCAGCCGGAAATTGGCCGGCGTTACCGCGCCCTCGGGACGCGAGGCCAGGACGATGCGCTTGAACGTATTGGACATGGTCGATCCTTCAGTAAGTGTGTGGGGACAGCGGCGCCGTCCCGTTGACTGCATCGGTTCCCGCGCCGGCGCTCAGCCGTCGGCGCCGGTATCGGTCTCGCCCGGGCGCTGCGGCGGCATGCGCCGGATGTACTTGAACGTGCCCGAGCCGCGCGCCACGATCTTGCCGTCGGCGTCGACGATCTCGCCTTCGCAGAACACCATGGTGGTGGTGCGGTGCACAGTGGTGCCGCGCGCGGTCAGCGTGCCGCGCCCCGGCGCCATAAAGCTGGTCTTCATCTCGATGGTGACCACGCCGCGGCCATCGGCGTCGCTGCTGCGGCCCGCCACGGCCATGGCCACGTCGAGCAGCGTCATGATCACGCCGCCGTGCGCCATGTCCCAGCTGTTCTGGTGGCGCTTCAGGATCGGCAGCGCGATCTCGCTGCGCCCGCCTTCAGCGAGGCTGCACGTCACGCCGAGGTCGGCGAGGAAAGGGATATGGGTCAGGGGGCCTTTGTACACGTTCATGGCAATGCAAGTCCGGAAAATGAGCGTTGCGAGGCAGCCGCCTCGCAACGGCCCCAAGTTTGAGGGCATTCCGGCGTAACGCCAAGGGCTGGCGCCGGAATGCCTGCCTTGCTCAGACCGCGCTGACGCCGCCGTCCACCGCCAGGATCTGCCCGGTGATGTGCTTGCCGGCATCGCTGGCAAACAGCAGCGCGGCGCCCTTCAGGTCTTCGTCGTCGCCCAGCCGGTGCAGCGGCACGCCGGCACACATGGCTTCAACGCCGATGCGCTCCAGCGACCCCTTGGTCATCTTGGACGGGAAGAAGCCCGGCGCCAGCGCATTGACGGTGATATTGTGCTCGCCCCACTCGCCCGCCAGCGTGCGCGTGAAATTGACCACCGCGCCCTTGGAAGTGTTGTAGGCGATGGTCTCCATCGTGCCCGGCGGGTTGCCGGCCAGCCCGGCGATCGACGCCACGTTGATGATGCGGCCGTAGCGGCGCGGGATCATCGACAGCTTGCCGATGCGCTGGGTCAGCAGGAACAGGCCGCGGATATTCAGGTTCATCACCTTGTCCCAGGCCTCCACCGGATGGTCTTCGGCCGGCGCGCCCCAGGTGGCGCCGGCGTTGTTGACCAGGATGTCGACCTGGCCCAGCCTGGCGATGGCTTCGTCGGCGAGCCGCGCGATCTCCGACTCCTGCGAGCCGTCGGCGGCGATCCAGTCGGCCTCGATGCCGCGCGACTTCAGGTAGGCCTGCGCCGCCTGCAGTTCGTCGGCCTTGCGCGCCGACAGCACCAGGCGCGCGCCCTGCTCGCCCAGTGCCTCGGCGATCTGCAGGCCAAGCCCGCGCGAGCCGCCGGTGATCAGTGCGGTCTTGCCCTTCAGGTCAAACAGTTGCTGGATGGTGCGCATGTCGGGTTCCTTCGATCGGTCGAGTTCAAAGAGGAGCGCGCTGGTTCAGAACCACGCGTCCTGCATGTCCAGCGTGGTGCGGTCCAGCGATGCCAGCAGGTCGAGTTGAGGATCGACCTTGGGCAGTTCCCAGCGGGAGAAGTAGGCCGCCGCGGCCAGCTTGCCGCGATAGAAATCCTGGTCTTCCGGTCCGCGCGCCTGCGGCAGTGCCGCCTGCGCCAGCAGCGCCTGTTCCAGCCAGATCCACGCCATCACCACATGCCCGAAGGCTTCCAGGTAAACCGTGGCATTGGCCAGCGTCACATTGGGGTCGCCGGCGCTCCACAATGTCTGCGTGACTTCGGCCAGGCGCTTCGTCGCCGCACCGAGCGCGCGCGCCTGACGGGCCAGTTCGGCATCGTCCGCGGCCAGCGCGCGGCTGATGGTGTCCTGCACGCGCTCGCCCAGCAGCTTGAACGCCGCGCCATCCTTCATCACCACCTTGCGCCCCAGCAGGTCCAGGCCCTGGATGCCGTGCGTGCCTTCGTGGATGGGATTGAGGCGGTTGTCGCGGTAGAACTGCTCGACGTTGTATTCGCGCGTATAGCCGTAGCCGCCATGCACCTGGATCGCCAGGCTGTTGGCCTCCAGGCACCATTGCGACGGCCAGCTCTTGGCGATCGGGGTCAGGATGTCCAGCAGCAATGCCAGGCGCGCATGCGTGGCCTCGTCGCCCGCGGCAGCGGCGGCCTCTTCCTCGTCCACCAGCCGCGCGCAGTACAGGTTCAGCGCCAGGCCGCCCTCGACGTAGCTCTTCTGCGCCAGCAGCATGCGGCGGATATCGGCGTGCTCGACCAGCTTTACCTGCGGGCTGCCCGGATCCTTGCCGCCGGGGCCGACGGGACGGCCCTGCGGGCGGTTGCGCGCGTAATCGAGCGCATGGAGGTAGCCGGTATAGCCCAGCATTACCGCGCCCAGGCCCACGCCGATGCGCGCCTCATTCATCATGTGGAACATGCAGGCCAGGCCCTTGTGCGGCTCGCCCACCAGGTAGCCGATCGCGCCGGCCTTGCCGCCCGGCTGGTACTTCATGCCTTCGCCGAAATTGAGCAGGCAGTTGGTGGTGCCGCGGTAGCCCATCTTGTGGTTCAGGCCGGCCAGCACCACGTCGTTATGCTCGCCCAGCGACCCGTCCTCGTTGACCAGGTACTTGGGGACGATAAACAGCGAGATGCCCTTCACGCCCGGGATCAGCTTGCCGTCCGGTCCGGGGATCTTGGCCAGCACCAGATGGACGATGTTCTCCGACAGCTCATGCTCGCCGGCCGAGATCCACATCTTGTTGCCGCGCAGCCGGTATTGCGCGCCCAGCGGCGATTCGCCCTCGTATTCGGCGCGCGTGGTGATGTCAGACAGCGACGAGCCGGCCTGCGGCTCGGACAGGCACATGGTGCCGAAGAAGCGCCCTTCCATCTCCGGCTTGACGAAGGTGTCGATCTGCGCCGGCGTGCCGTGCGTGAGCAGCAGGTTGGCGTTGCCGATGGTCAGGAACGGGTAGGAACTGGTGCCGACATTGGCACCCTTGAAGTAGGCAAAGCCGGCTTTCTCGACCACGACCGGCAGCTGCATGCCGCCCAGTTCGTAGTCCTGTCCGGCAGCCATCAGCCCGGCTTCGCAGAAGGCCTTCAGCGCGGTGCTGACTTCGGGGATGATGCTGACGGTCTCGCCGTCGAAGTGCGGCTCTTGCTGGTCGTTCTTCTTGTTGTGCGGCGCGAACAGGTCGGTGGCGATCTTCTCGCAGGTGTCCAGCGCGGCATCGAAGGTCTCGCGCGAGTGGTCGGCGTAGCGCGGGATGCGGGTCAGCTCGTCGACCTTGAGCCATTCGTAGAGCACGAAGTTCAGGTCGCGGCGGGAAAGGATCATCGACATGGTGTCTCCATGCGGCGCACTGCGTGGTGCGCTGCGAGTTCTTTTTGCCTTCTTGTGCGAACCGACGGGCTTTCAACTGCACCGCATGGGTGCTCCCTCTCCCGCTCGCGGGAGAGGGTTGGGGTGAGGGCCGGGCGCTACGACGAAGTACAGGGCGGCGGTATGCCACCGCCTGACCTCACCCCTGCTCCTCTCCCGCAAGCGGGAGAGGAGAGCAAAGCGGCAGTTACAGGACTTCGAACAGCCCTGCCGCGCCCTGCCCGCCGCCGATGCACATGGTCACCACCACGTACTTCACGCCGCGGCGCTTGCCTTCGATCAGCGCATGGCCGACCAGGCGCGCGCCCGACACGCCGTACGGGTGGCCCACCGCGATGGCGCCGCCGTTGACGTTGAGTCGGTCCATCGGGATGCCGAGCGTGTCGGCGCAGTACAGCACCTGCACCGCGAACGCTTCGTTCAGCTCCCACAGGCCGATGTCCTCGACCTTCAGGCCGGCCTTCTTCAGCAGCTTGGGCACCGCGAAGACGGGACCGATGCCCATCTCATCCGGCTCGCAACCCGCCACGGCAAAGCCGCGGAACACGCCAAGCGGCTGCAGGCCCTTGGCCTCGGCCACGCGCGCATTCATGACCACCGCAGCCGACGCGCCGTCCGAGAACTGCGAGGCATTGCCGGCGGTGATCACGCCACCCGGCACCGCGCTGCGGATCTTGGCCACGCCTTCGAGCGTCGTGTCGGGACGGATGCCTTCATCGGCGGAGATCGTGACTTCCTTCGTCACCAGTTGCCCGGTCGACTTGTCGGCCACGCCGGCCAGCACCGTCATCGGCACGATCTCGTCGTTGAACTTGCCGGCTTCCAGCGCGGCGGCGGCGCGTTGCTGGCTGCGCACGCCGTATTCGTCCTGGCGCTCCTTCGAGATGTTGTAGCGCTTGGCCACGTTCTCGGCGGTCTGCAGCATGTTCCAGTAGATTTCCGGCTTGTTCTTGACCAGCCAGCTTTCCTGGACCATATGGCGGTTCATTTCCTGCTGCACGCAGGAGATGCTCTCAACGCCGCCTGCAACGAAGATATCGCCCTCATCGGCAATCACGCGCTGCGCGGCCATGGCGATGGTCTGCAGGCCCGACGAGCAGAACCGGTTGACGGTGGCACCCGGCACGGTCACCGGGCAGCCGGCGCGCAGCGCGATCTGGCGCGCGATATTGGCGCCGGTGGCGCCTTCCGGGTTGGCGCAGCCCATCAGCACGTCTTCTACTTCCGCCGCGTCGATCCTGGCGCGGGCGATGGCGTGCTGGACGGCGTGACCACCCAGCGTGGCGCCGTGGGTCATGTTGAAAGCGCCCTTCCAGCTCTTGGCCAGAGCGGTCCGTGCGGTGGATACGATGACTGCTTCGTTCATGTGTTGCTCCTCGGAATCTCTTGTGTCTTTCAGTTCGGTGGTTCGGTTCAGCCCTGGCCCTTCAGCCCGGCGGACATCACGCGCGCAACGCCGGCGGCGCCGAGGTCCTGCCATGCCTTTGCCAAGGACCCGTGCAGGTCGATGGCGCGGCACGCGTCCTCGATCACCGCGGCCTCGAAGCCCGCGGCGCGCGCATCGAGCGCGCTCCAGGCCACGCAGTAGTCCGTCGCCACCCCGGCGCAGAACACGCGCTGCACGCCATGCTCACGCAGGTAGCCGGCCAGCCCGGTGCGCGTGGTGCGGTCCGCCTCAAGGAAGGCGGAGTAGCTGTCCACGTCGGCATGGTGGCCCTTGCGGAGCAGCAGCCGCGCGTGCGGCACGTGCAAACCCGCATGCAGCGCGGCGCCGGGCGTGTCCTGCACGCAGTGCACCGGCCACAGCACCTGCTCGCCATACGGCAGCGTCAGTGTCTGGAACGGCTGCGTGCCGGCATGGTTCGCGGCGAACGAGACGTGGCTGGCGGGATGCCAGTCCTGCGTCAGCACCACGTGCCCGAACGCGCGCGCCAGCCGGTTGATGACGGGCACCACCTCGTCGCCGTTGGGCACGGCAAGCGCGCCGCCCGGCATGAAGTCGTTCTGCACGTCGATCACCAGCAGGCAATCGTCAGGTCCGATGGTGGTGTTCATGGCCGCTCCTGGCTGAACCCTGTTGGCGTATTAACCGTTAAAGCCCTTGCCTTCGTCCGCCAGCTTCTGCAGCAGCGGCGCGACCTGCCAGGCTTCACCGTGGTAGCCCTTGGCGTAGCGCTTCATGGCCAGCGCCACGTTGTACAGGCCGACCTGGTCCGCATACAGCATCGGGCCGCCGCGGAACAGCGGGAAGCCGTAGCCGGTCAGGTACACCATGTCGATATCCGAGGCCTTGGAAGCAATGCCTTCTTCCAGGATCTTGGCGCCTTCATTGACCAGTGCGAACACCAGGCGCTCGACGATCTCTTCGTCAGAGATCTTGCGGCGCGTCAACCCCAAGTCCTTGGAGTGCTGCACAATCATGTCGTTGACCTGCTGGTTCGGGTACGGCTTGCGGTCGCCCGCCTTGTAGTCGTACCAGCCCGCGCCGGTCTTCTGGCCGAAGCGGCCCATCTCGCACAGCAGGTCGGCGGTCTTCGAATACTGGATGTCCGGCTTGTCCACCGCGCGGCGCTTGCGGATGGCCCAGCCGATGTCGTTGCCGGCCAGGTCGCCCATGCGGAACGGGCCCATGGCAAAGCCGAACTTCTCGATGGCCTTGTCGACCTGTTCCGGCAGCGCGCCTTCGTCCAGCAGGTAGCCGGCCTGGCGGCTGTACTGCTCGATCATGCGGTTGCCGATAAAGCCGTCGCACACGCCCGACACCACGGCGGTCTTCTTGATCTTCTTGGCGACCTGCATCACCGTGGCCAGCACGTCCTTGCCGGTCTTCTCGCCGCGCACCACTTCCAGCAGCTTCATCACGTTGGCCGGGCTGAAGAAGTGCATGCCGACCACATCTTGCGGACGCCTGGTGAACGAAGCGATCTTGTTGACGTCCAGCGTGGAGGTGTTCGAGGCCAGGATCGCGCCCTGCCTGGCGACCTCATCCAGCTTCTTGAACACGGTTTCCTTGACGCCCATTTCTTCGAACACGGCCTCGATGATCAGGTCGGCGTCCTTGAGGTCGTCATAGGACAGCGTGGTACTGAGCAGGCCCATGCGCTGCTCGACCTTCTCTTGCGTGAGCTTGCCCTTCTTGGCGCTGTTCTCGTAGTTCTTGCGGATCGTGGCCACGCCGCGGTCCAGGGCTTCCTGCTTGGTTTCCAGGATGGTGACCGGGATGCCCGCGTTCAGGAAGTTCATGCTGATGCCGCCGCCCATGGTGCCGGCGCCGATCACGGCGACCTTCTCGATCTTGCGGGTCGGCGTGCCTTCGGGCACATCGGGGATTTTGCTGGCAGCGCGCTCGCCGAAGAAGGCGTGGCGCAGCGCGCGCGATTCCGGCGTGGTCACCAGGTACAGGAAGCCGTCGCGCTCTTCCTTCAGGCCCTGTTCGAACGGCTTGAGCGAGCCGGCCACCGCTTCCAGGCACTTCAGCGGCGCCGGGAAGTTCTTGGCCATCGCGGCCACGGTGTTGCGGGCAAAGCCGAGGTAGCCTTCGGCGTTCTCGTGGCGCACCTTCAGGTCGCGCACCTTCGGGTGCGGGCCGTTGGCGGCCGCCGCGTTCTGCGCGAACCTGATGGCGGCGGGCAGTACATCGCCTTCCACGATTTCATCGAACAGCCTGGTGCCGGCAAACTTCTCGGACAGCACCGGGGTGCCCGACACGATCATATTGGCCGCAGCCTCCAGGCCGATCACGCGCGGCAGGCGCTGCGTGCCGCCGGCGCCGGGCAGCAGGCCCAGCTTCACTTCCGGCAGTGCGATCTGCGCACCCTTCGACGCGACACGATAGTTGCAGCCCAGCGCCAGTTCCAGGCCGCCACCCATGGCGACCGAATGCACCGCGGCCACGACCGGCTTGGACGAGCCTTCGATCACTCGGATCACCGAGTGCAGCGTCGGCTCCTGCGTGGCCTTGGGCGTATTGAATTCACGGATATCGGCGCCGCCCGAGAAAGCCTTGCCAGCGCCGGTGATGACGATCGCCTTGACGGCGGCATCGTCCAGCGCACGGGTCATGCCATCGACGATGCCAAGCCGGGTGCTGTGACCCAGGCCGTTGACAGGGGGATTGTCGAGCGTGATGACGGCTACGCCGTCCTGAACCTGATACTGCGCTGTCATGCTGGTTCCTTTTCAGAAATTTGTCTCGGGATTCGAATTCTCGAATTCATTTTTTGCTGCGCCTGCGCGGCCAGTGGATGGCCGCCTGCTGCCGGGTGGTGCGCACCGCGGGAGGGTAAACCCTTCACACGACTTGCCGCATACCCGCGCCCATCAACGCCTTCAGGCGCTCGGGCGAAACAAGCATACACAGAATAGCACGGTCGTTCAATTTTATTTTTGAGCGTTTTCCTATGGCATGAGCGGGGCGAATTGCGGCCGTTACCCCGATGCATGACGGGCGCCCGGAGCCCTACGGCGAATGCAGCGTTCCGCGCTGAGCTGATGCCGATTACCGCACTTGACGCCGCGCGCCGAAGACAGGCTCTACAACCAGTATCGGACTTTTATTTGATCCGGTCCGGCGATTCCCTGAAAAAGACACGGTAGACTCGCGGCTTTTCGTTTTTTTTGCCGTCCCCGGCCTCCACAAGACGCCGGGCCGGCGGAAGTTCCAGCGACCCTGATGTCTTCCCACTCACAGTCCCATCCGCACGAGCACCAGCACCCGGTGGTCGAGCATGACGACCTCAAGCGCAAGCTCAAGGCCCGCCACCTGACCATGATCGCCATCGGCGGCGCCGTCGGCACCGGGCTCTTCGTCGCCTCCGGCGCCTCGATCGCGCAGGCCGGTCCCGGCGGCGCGCTGCTGATGTATGTGCTGCTCGGCCTCATGGTCTACTGCCTGATGACCAGCCTGGGCGAACTCGCCGTGCATATGCCGGTGGCCGGTTCCTTCGTTACCTACAGCGCGCTTTATGTCGACGAAGGCTTCGGCTTCGCGCTCGGCTGGAACTACTGGTTCAGCCTGGCGGTGACCATCGCCGTGGAGCTGACCGCGGCGCAGCTGGTGATGCAGTACTGGTTCCCGCATGTGCCCGGCGTGGTCTGGAGCGCGGCCTTCCTGTTCCTGATGTTCGTGCTCAACGCCTTCTCCGTGCGCGGCTTCGGCGAAGCCGAATACTGGTTCGCGCTGATCAAGGTGGTCACCGTGGTGGTGTTCCTGGGCGTCGGCCTGCTGATGATCTTCGGCATCATGAAAGGCGGGCCGCAATCGGGCTGGCACAACTTCACGCTTGGCGACGCGCCCTTCGTCGGCGGCATCCCGGCCATGTTCGGGGTGGCGATGATCGCGGGGTTCTCGTTCCAGGGCACGGAAACGGTTGGCGTGGCCGCCGGCGAGGCCGAGAACCCGGCCAAGACCATCCCGCGCGCGATCCGGCAGACCTTCTGGCGCATCCTGCTGTTCTATGTGATCGCCATCCTGATCATCGGGGTGCTGATTCCCTATACCGATCCCAGCCTGCTGCGCAACGACGTGACCGACGTCGGCGTCAGCCCGTTCGCGCTGGTGTTCCGCCACGCCGGGCTGGCGTTTGCCGCTGGCCTGATGAATGCCGTGGTGCTGACCGCGCTGCTGTCGGCCGGTACTTCCAGCATGTATGTGTCGACGCGGATCCTCTACGGCCTGGCCGTCAGCGGCCGCGCGCCGCGTGCCTTCGGCAAGCTGACGGTGAGCGGCGTGCCGTTCAATGCGCTGCTGCTGACCACCGGCGTGGGGGCATTGTGCTTCTTCAGTTCGCTGTTCGGGGACAAGGCGGTTTATCTGTGGCTGCTCAATACCTCGGCGATGACGGGCTTCTTCGCCTGGCTCGGCATTGCCATCAGCCATTACCGCTTCCGCCGCGGGCTGGTGCACCAGGGGTATGACGTCAGCATGCTGGCGTACCGCTCGCCGCTGTATCCGTTCGGGCCGATGTTTGCCGGTGTGCTGTGTGTGGTGATCGTGGCCGGGCAGAACTACCAGGCGTTCGCGGATATCCCGAACCGGTGGCCGGAGATCGTTGCGACGTATATCGGTGTGCCGGCGTTTTTGGCGCTGTGGTGGGGGTATCGGATGGTGAAGAAAACGCGGATGGTGGCTTACGAGGATATGCCGTTTGAATTGCCGAAAGCGAAGCTTGAAGTCGAGGAAAAGCTGGCGGCCTGAGCGGTTTGCTCCCCTCTCCCGCAAGCGGGAGAGGGAGTACACAGTTGGCGAAGCTAAGGTCTTCGCCCATGTCCGGCTCAAACCTCCAGCCACTCCTTCCTTATCTGCGAATTCGCCTTCAACTCCGCGGGCGTGCCCTCGAACACGATATGCCCGTGCCCCATCACATAGACCCGCTGCGAGATATCCAGCGCAATCGCCAGCTTCTGCTCGATCAGCAACACTGACACCCCCCGCTCCTTCAGCGTCTTCAGGTAATCGCCCACCAGCGTCACGATCATGGGCGCCAGCCCTTCGGTCGGCTCGTCGATCAGGATCAGGTCGGGATCGCCCATCAGCGTGCGGCACAAGGTCAGCATCTGCTGCTCGCCGCCTGACAGCACGCCGGCTGAGGTGTTCTCGCGCTCCTTCAGCCGCGGGAACATGTTGAACATGTCTTCGACCGACCAACGTGGTTTGGCCTGCCGCGGATTGCGCTTCTCGCCCAGCAGCAGGTTCTGCCGCACCGTCAGCGTCGGGAAGATATCCCGGTTTTCCGGCACGTAGCCGATGCCCAGGTGCGCGATTTCGAAGGTGCGCCGCCCCAAAATCTCCTCGTCGTGAAACCGCACCGATCCCTCGGCCCTGACCATCCCGAGGATGGCCTTGGCCATGGTCGAGCGCCCCACCCCGTTGCGGCCCAGCAGCGCCACGATCTCGCCTTCGTCGATATGCGCGTCCACGCCGTGGAGGATATGGCTCTTGCCGTAGTAGGCGTGCAGGCCCTGGACATTCAGCATGCGCTTGCCCATCAGTGCGCTCCTTCAGTGGCGTCTTCGTCGAGGGTGGTGCCCAGGTAAGCCTCCTTGACCTTGCGGTTGTTGCGGATGGCCTGCGGGGTGTCCGTGGCGATCACTTCGCCGTAGACCAGCACCGAGATGCGGTCGGCCAGGCCGAACACCACGCTCATGTCGTGCTCCACCATCACGAGCGTCTTGCCGACGGTGACCTTGCGGATCAGTTCGACCGCGTGATCGGACTCGGAGCGGCTCATGCCGGCCGTGGGCTCATCCAGCAGGATCACCTCGGCGCCACCCGCGATGGTGATGCCGATTTCCAGCGCGCGCTGCTCGGCATAGGTCAGCAGCCCCGCCTGGCTATCGCGCCGGTGCTGCATGCCGATCAGGTCCAGCACTTCCTCGGCGCGCTCGCGCGCATCGCGCAGCGCCGACAGCCTATGCCAGAACGAGTACTTGTAGCCCAGCGACCAGAGCACCGCGCAGCGCAGGTTCTCGAACACCGACAGCCGATGGAAGATGTTGGTGATCTGGAAGCTGCGCGACAGCCCCATGCGGTTGATGACGAACGGCTGCAGCCCGCCGATCTCCTCGCCATTGAGCCGCACGGTCCCGCTGCTCGGCGCAAACCGGCCGGAAATCAGGTTGAAGGTCGTCGACTTCCCTGCGCCATTGGGCCCGATGAGCGCGTGGCGCTCGCCCTTGGCAATCGTCAGGTTCACGCCGCGGATGATCTCCGTCTGGCCGAACTTCTTGCGTACATCGTTCAGTTCCAGTGCCGCTGTCATGCCATGCCTCCTGCGATTTCCATCTGTAGCTTGTCCCACGCGCTGCGCACCCGCGCCGCCGCCAGGCGCCACGCTAACAGGCCGGCGGCCCACAGCACTGCCGCCACCGCCCATGGCATCCACGTCGCGGCATCGAAGCCGATGCCGAAGAGCTTCATGGCGGTACCGTTGGCACTATCAACCTGCACCTTGTAGACCAGCTCGACCGTGAGGATCATCGCCAGCAGCAGCACCACGCCCGCGCCGCCCGCACGGGCGTACGAAGGCAGCATGCGCTTGAGCTTGCCCTTGCCCAGCAGCGGCAGCTGCATCAGCAGCAGGCTCGCCAGCCCGCCCGGCACGAACATCACCATCAGCACAAAGAACAGCCCCAGGTACAGCAGCCAGGCCTTGGTCAGGTCCGACAGCGCCACCGCGAACAGCACGAACACCACGGCGCCGACGACCGGCCCGAAGAACACGCCCGCACCGCCGATAAACACCGCCAGCAGCACGCCACCCGAACGCACCGCGCTGACGTTCTCGGCCGAGACGATCTCGAAGTTGATCGCGCCCAGCGCGCCGGCAATGCCGGCAAAGAACGCCGACAGGATCAGCACCAGGTAGCGCACGCGCTGGGTGTTGTAGCCGATGAACTCGACCCGCTCGGGGTTGTCGCGCACCGCGTTGGCGATGCGGCCCAGCGGCGTCTGCGTCCACGCGTACATCGCCGCCATCGACACCACGCACCAGACCGCGATCAGGTAGTAGACCTGGCGCCCGGGCCCGAAGGTGAGGCCCAGGAACGGGTCGCCGACCACGCGGTTGGTGGAGATGCCGCCCTCGCCGCCGAAGAACTCGGGGAACATCAGCGAGCTGGCGAACACCATCTCGCCGATGCCCATGGTGATCATGGCAAAGGTGGTGCCGGCCTTCTTGGTGGTGACGTAGCCGAAGATCACGCCGAAGAACGCGCCGGCCAGTCCGCCAACCAGCGGCAGCATCGACACCGGCAGCCACACCTTGCCGGCGCCGACCATGTTCAGCACGTGCACGGCAATAAAGGCGCCCAGCCCGGAATACACCGCATGGCCGAACGACAGCATGCCGGTCTGCCCGAGCAGCATGTTGTACGACAGCGCGAAGATGATCATGATGCCCATCTGCGACATCAGCGTAATCGCGAAGCCCCCGGTGAAGACCAGCGGCAGCACCAGCATGATCAGCACCGTCAGGCCCCAGATCAGCCAGCGCGCCAGGTTCAGCGGGCGGTAGCGCAGGGTGCGGCCGGTGACCACCGGCTCGCTGCGTTGTTGCATCGCTTGCTCCATGGTGTCAGCTCTCCCGGGTTCCCATCAGTCCACGCGGGCGGAAGATCAGCATCACCACCAGCAGCAGGTATGGCAGCACCGGCGCCACCTGGGCCACCGTGAGCTTCCACAACGAATAGAACGGCGTGGCGTCGCTGACCGCCAGCCCCAGGCTGGTCAGCAGCCCCGCGATCGACGCGTCGATGGTGACCGCGAAGGTCTGCAGCACACCGATCAGGATCGACGCGATAAAGGCCCCCACCAGCGAGCCCATGCCGCCCACCACCGCCACCACGAACACGATCGAGCCCACCGCCGCGGCCATCGACGGCTCGGTGACGAAGGCATTGCCGCCGATCACGCCCGCCAGCCCCGCCAGCGCGGCGCCGCCGCCGAACACCAGCATGAAGACGCGCGGCACATTATGGCCGAGTGCCTCGACCATCTCTGGGTGCGTCAGCGCGGCCTGGATCACCAGCCCGATGCGGGTGCGCGTCAGCACCAGGTAGATCGCCACCAGCATGCCCAGCGACACCAGCATCATGAAGGCGCGGTATTTGGGGAACGACGAGGTGAACACCGTGAACAGCGGCCCGTCGAGCTCGGCCGGGATGCGGTACGGCACCGCGGCCAGGCCCCACACCAGCTTGACGCCCTCCTCGATGAGGTAGGCCAGCCCGAAGGTGAACAGCAGCTCGGCCACGTGGCCGTACTTGTGCACCGTGCGCAGGCCGAAGCGCTCCACCAGCGCGCCCGCGCCGGCCACCAGCAGCGGCGCGAAGATCAGCGCCGGCCAGAAGCCGATCTTGCTGGCGATGGTGTAGGCGAAGTAGGCCCCCAGCATGTAGAAGCTGGCGTGCGCGAAGTTGAGCACGCCCATCATGCTGAAGATCAGCGTAAGGCCCGACGACAGCATGAACAGCAGCAGCCCGTAGCTGATGCCGTTCAGCAAAGAGATGACGAAGAATTCCACAGCGTGTCCTTCAAGCTGGCGCCGGCACCGTGGGGTGCGCCGGCAACCGTCCGGTTGGATTGAGGATGAGCGTCCCCCTCCGGGGGCGCATGACGCCCCGGACGCTCCCCGGTGTTCAGACCGAAAGTATGCAGGAGCGGGCGGCCACTTGGTTGGCTTGGCGATCAGCGTGGCCGGCCCGCCATGGACAGCCTCAGCCCGGCCGCTTCATCTGGCAGGACGTGGGCTGCGCGGACACGTACTGGTCCATCTGCGCATTGGTCTTCCAGCCGTAGCCGGTGTTCTCCTGGTCGTACTTGACTTCCTTGCCGTCGACCTTGGACCAGGTGGCGACGATCAGCGATTGCTGGGCCTGGTGGTCGGTATTGCGCATCTCGACCGTGCCGTTCATGCTGTCGACCTTGATGCCCTCCAGCGCCTTGGCCACCTTGACCGGATCGGTCGAGCCGCTGTCCTTCATCGCCTTGGACAGCATGGCGATGCCGGTATAGGAGGCCATCACGTAGAAGTCGTCGTTGTACTTCTTCTTGAAGCCCTCGATGACATCGGAGCCCTTGAAGCCCTTGTTATTGGGGTTGTAGTAGCCCACGTACTTGACGTGCTCGGCGCCGGCGGCGCCCATCGCGGTGGGTACGCCGGTGGTGCCGGCGTAGTACGTGTAGTAGTTGGTGGTCAGGCCGGCGTCCTTGCCCGCCTTGATCAGCAACGCGAGGTCGCTGCCCCAGTTGCCGGTGATGACGGTATCGGCGCCCGAGGCCTTGATCTTGGCCGCGTACGGCGCAAAGTCCTTCACCTGTGCCAGCGGGTGCAGGTCTTCACCCACGATCTGGATATCCGGGCGCTTGCGCTTCAGGTAGTCCTTGGCGGCCTTGGCCACCTGGTGCCCGAACGAGTAGTTCTGGTTGATCAGGTAGACCTTCTTGACGTTCGGATCCTTGGCCAGGTAGGTGGTCAGCGCCTCCATCTTCATGTCGGAGTTGGCGTCGAGCCGGAAATGCCAGTAGTTGCACTTGGCATTGGTCATGTCCGGATCCACCGCGGCGTAGTTCAGGTAGACGATTTCCTTGCCGGGGTTGCGCTCGTTATGCTTGGCCACCGCGTCCTGCAGCGCCAGCCCGACCGACGAGCCGTTGCCCTGCACCACGTAGCGGATGCCCTGGTCGACCGCCTGCTTCAGGATGGTCAGGCTTTCCTGCGGCGAGAGCTTGTTGTCGAAGCCCACCACCTCGAACTTGTGCGGACCGGCCCAGCCCTTCTGGTTGGCCATGTCGGCGACATACTGCCAGCTCTTGAGCTGGTTCTGCCCAACGGGGGCCATCAGCCCCGATAGCGGATCGATAAAGGCGATCTTTACCGTATCCGCGAGTGCGGACCCCGAAACCAGCGCAGAACCCAGTGCGGCGAACACGGCCACACCGGCCACCAGCGGACGCATTTTGGTCATACCTGTCTCCTTCACTCTTGTCGTTGGCTTGTCATGGATTGCGGCAGGACCGGCGTGCGCCTCCATTCGCGCGCCACGCCCTGCCCCGAAACACGCCGTGCCGCAAGCAGGCACGGCGCACCGGTTGGCTTCGCGGTGCCGGCCTCAGGCGGTCGGCAGCTTGTAGTCCTTGAACTGCTCGCGCAGCTTGAGCTTCAGCATCTTGCCGGTGGCGGTCAGCGGGATCTCGGTGACAAAGGCCACGTCGTCCGGGATCCACCACTTGGCGACCTTGCCCTCGAAGAACTGCAGCAGTTCCTCGCGGCTGACCTCGGCGCCGGGCTTCTTCACCACCACCAGCAGCGGGCGCTCGTCCCACTTGGGGTGATAAGCCGAGATGCAGGCCGCCATATGCACCGCGGGGTGCGCGGCGGCGACATTCTCGATATCGATCGACGAAATCCACTCGCCGCCGGACTTGATCACGTCCTTGCTGCGGTCGGTGATCTGCATGAAGCCGTCGGGGTCGATGGTGGCGACGTCGCCGGTCGGGAACCAGCCGTCGACCAGCGGGTTGACGTCGTTGCGGAAGTAGCGCTCGATCACCCACGGCCCGCGCACCATCAGGTCGCCGAAGGCCTTGCCGTCCCACGGCAGCTCCTTGCCCTCGCCGTCGACGATCTTCATGTCGACGCCGTAGATCACGCGGCCCTGCTTCTCCTGGATCTTGTGGCGGTCGGCATCGGACAGCTCCGCGTGCCTGGCCAGCAGCTTGCACGACGTGCCCAGCGGCGACATCTCGGTCATGCCCCAGGCGTGGATCACCTCGACGTCGTACGCCTCCAGCGCGCGGATCATCGCCGGCGGCGCGGCCGAGCCGCCGATCACGGTGCGGCGGAAGGTGGAGAACTTCAGGTTGTTCGACTGCACATATTGCAGCAGGCCCAGCCAGACCGTCGGCACACCGGCGGAGAAGGTCACCTTCTCCTGCTCGAACAGCTCATAGAGCGAAGCGCCGTCGAGCTTGGCACCCGGCAGCACCAGCTTGGCGCCGACCAGCGGCACCGAATACGGCAGGCCCCAGGCATTGACGTGGAACATCGGCACTACGGGCAGGATCACGTCGCTGGCGGAGCAGCTGAGCGCGTCGGGAAGCGCCGACGCATACGAGTGCAGCACCGTCGAGCGGTGCGAGTACAGCGCACCCTTGGGGTTGCCGGTGGTGCCCGAGGTGTAGCACAGGCTCGACGCCAGGTTCTCGTCGAACTGAGGCCATTCGTAATTGCCGTCCTGCGCCTCGAGCAGTTCCTCGTAGCACAGCAGCGGCACCTTCGATTCCGCCGGCATATGCGCGCGGTCGGTCATCGCAACCCAGCCCTTCACATTGGGGCAATGCGGCGCCACGCCCTCCACGAGCGGCAGGAAGGTCAGGTCGAAGAAGATGTAGCCGTCTTCGGCGTGGTTGACGATATAGGCGATCTGCTCGGGGAACAGGCGCGGGTTGACGGTGTGGCAGACCGCGCCCATGCCGGACACGCCGTAGTAGATCTCGAGGTGGCGGTAGCCATTCCAGGCCAGCGTGCCGATGCGCTCGCCCTGTTGCACGCCCAGTGCGCCAAGGGCCTGCGCCAGCTTGCGCGCCCGCAGTTCGCATTCACGGTACGTGTAGCGATGCAGGTCGCCCTCCGTGCGCCGCGAAACGATTTCGGTGCTCCCGTAATAACGGGCGGCGTGCTTGATGATCGAGGAAATGAGCAGCGGCGCGCTCATCATTTGACCCATCAATGCCATGTACCTGCCTCCTGAAATGTCTGTTTTCCGTCTGAAAACGAACAACCGTACTATTTTTTGGCGATTGTTCCCATGCATCGAATCAGCGTCAACGTGATTCTGTTGTGCACTGCCATACTGTCGTGGTCATCAGGGCCGCAATTCTGCGAAGGTCCATGCACCGGATTTATGTGCGCACTAAAGGAGGGAGAATAACCGTGCGGTGCATGGCGGTCTCTCAGTCGAGAACCATTGAGGACGTACAATACTGCGTGGCATGTTGCACCTCAACATGTCGTTTTCCCTAGCCATATTCGCATTTCCGTGCCCCCGGCATGTGGCACCGCACCGCCCTGCAAGGCGCTTGCAGCACCGCTTCGGAGTCACGGCATGCGCGCCGTTCATATGCGCCCCCGCGCCCATTCGCGATGCCAGACACGCCCCAGTCGTTCGCTCCGCAACCTCCGCACGCTACGGCGCCTACTGCGTTGTCCGTTCCGTTCAGCACTTCGCCCGGCTACGCCGCGCTCGGAGAGAAGTTCTTTACCCGGCTGCGTCCCACGCCGCTGCCTTCGCCGTATCTGGTCAGCGTGGCGCCGGCCGCGGCCGCGTTGCTCGGCTGGGATGCGGGCATCGGCAACGAGCAGGCCTTTATCGAGACCCTGATCGGCAACCAGGTACCCGAATGGGCCGACCCCATCGCCACGGTTTATTCCGGCCACCAGTTCGGCGTCTGGGCCGGCCAGCTCGGCGACGGCCGCGCGATCCGGCTGGCGCAGGCCGAGACCGACACCGGTCCGTGGGAGATCCAGCTCAAGGGTGCGGGGCTGACGCCCTACTCGCGCATGGCCGATGGCCGCGCGGTGCTGCGTTCGTCGATCCGCGAGTACCTGTGTTCCGAGGCGATGGCCGCGCTGGGCGTGCCGACCACGCGTGCGCTCGGCATCGTCGGCTCCGATGCGCCGGTGCGCCGCGAAACCATCGAGACCGCCGCGGTGGTGACGCGGCTGTCGCCGACCTTTATCCGCTTCGGACACTTCGAGCATTTCGCCGCGCACGACGACGTGGCCGCGCTGCGCCAGCTTGCGGACTTCGTCATCGACAACTTCATGCCGGCCTGCCGTGACGATGCGCAGCCCTACCAGGCGCTGCTGCGCGAGGTGTCGCTGCGCACCGCGGACCTGGTCGCGCACTGGCAGGCCATCGGCTTCTGCCACGGCGTGATGAACACCGACAATATGTCGATCCTGGGTCTGACCATCGACTACGGCCCGTTCGGCTTCCTCGACGCGTTCGACGCCAACCATATCTGCAACCACTCCGATACGCAGGGCCGCTACGCCTACAGCCAGCAGCCGCAGGTGGCGTTCTGGAACCTGCATTGCCTGGCGCAGGCGCTGCTGCCGCTGTGGCTGTCGCCGGAAGAGGCCGACAAGGAAAGCGCGCGCGACGCCGCGGTGGAAGCCGCGCGTGCCGCGCTGGACCCGTTCCGCGACCGCTACGCCGCCGCCTTCTTCCGCCACTACCGCGCCAAGCTGGGCCTGCGCCCGCCCGCGGGCGGCGACGACAAGGCCGACGAGCCGCTGCTGACCGGGCTGTTCCAGCTGCTGCATTCGCAACGGGTGGACTACACGCTGTTCTGGCGCAAGCTGTGCGGGATCTCCTCCACGGACGCCTCGCGCGACGCGCCGGTGCGCGACCTGTTCCTGGACCGCGCCGCCTTTGACGCGTGGGTGGCCGACTACCGCGTGCGCCTGCGCGCCGAGCAGTCGCACGATGCCGCGCGCGAACTGGAAATGCTGGCGGTCAACCCCAAATACGTGCTGCGCAACCACCTGGCCGAGACCGCGATCCGGCGCGCGCGCGAACAGGACTTCAGCGAAGTGGACCGGTTGCTGGCCGTGCTGTCGCGCCCGTTCGACGAGCAGCCGGAAGCCGACCACTACGCGGCGCTGCCGCCGGACTGGGCGTCGGGGCTGGAAGTCAGCTGCTCGTCGTAATCCTGCGCCTGCCCCCGCGCCTGCACGCAAGTGCCAGCCGGTGTAAGGTTCGCGCAAATGCACGTCGAAAAATGCACGTCGAAAAAAACGTCCATTACCGAGGAAGACCCGACCATGACCACGACCAAGACCGACGCCGAGTGGCGTGAACAACTCTCCGACATCGAATACCGCGTCACCCGCCAGGCCGCCACCGAGCGCCCCTTTACCGGCCGCTACTGGGACCACTGGGACAACGGCATCTACAAGTGCGTGGCCTGCGGCACGCCGCTGTTCGAGTCGGGCACCAAATTCGATGCCGGCTGCGGCTGGCCCAGCTATTTCCGCCCGATCAACGGCGAGGTCATTGCCGAGCATGTCGACCACAGCCACGGCATGGTTCGGGTCGAGGTGCGCTGCAAGGAATGCGGCAGCCACCTGGGCCATGTGTTCGAGGATGGGCCCGCGCCGACCGGCCTGCGCTATTGCATCAACTCGGCTGCGCTAAAATTCGACGATCGCGACCCGGCGCAGCGTGAGGCGGATGATGCCCACGGCGCCGGCAGCGGCAACGAGCCCCAGCGCGATCCGCAGCGCTGAACCCTCCGGCAAGGACGCCGGAAACAACCTGGTACCGCATGAAATTCCTGTTCGACCTGTTCCCGGTCATCCTGTTTTTTGTTGCCTTCAAGCTGGCAGACATCTACACCGCCACCGCCGTGGCGATCGGCGCCACGGTGCTGCAGATCGGCTGGGTCTGGTTCCGCCACCGCAAGGTGGAGCCGATGCAGTGGGTCAGTTTGCTGATCATCGCGGTCTTCGGCGGCGCCACGCTGGTGCTGCACAACGAGACCTTTATCAAGTGGAAGCCCACTGTGCTGTACTGGATGTTCGCCGCGGCGCTGGTCGGCTCGGTGATCGGCTGGCGCAAGAACCTGATCCGCGCCATGATGGAAAAGCAGGTGACGCTGCCCGACCCGGTCTGGGCGCGGCTGAACCTGGCCTGGGCCGGCTTCTTCGGCGCGATGGGGCTGCTGAACCTGTACGTGGCCTACCAGTTCTCGACCGACATCTGGGTCAACTTCAAGCTGTTCGGCAGCATGGGGCTGATGCTGCTGTTTATCGTCGCGCAGAGCGTCTGGCTGTCGCGCCACATGCCCGAGAACACGCAGGAATGACCCGCCTGCCCCAGGCAACGGAAACCCAAGGAAACCACTGATGGCAGCCGATCCCGCCACCATCGAGGCGATGCTGCGTGAAGCGCTCGCCCCCAGCCACCTGGCCGTGCGCGACGACAGCGCGGCGCACGCCGGGCACGCCGGCGCCGCCTCGGGCGGCGGCCACTACGATGTGACCATTGTCAGCGAGCGCTTTGCAGGTCACAGCCGGGTTGCGCGGCACCGCATGGTGTATGATGCGCTGCGCGGTCTGTTCCCCACGCAAATCCACGCACTGGCCGTGACTGCGTTCACCGACCAAGAGTACCAGTCGCGCGCTCAGGCGCGCGCTTCTTCCAGCAACTCTCAGACCTGATTCCATGAAGACCACCGTCCTCTCGTTCAGCCTGGCGGCTGTGCTTGCTGCCGGCAGCCTGCCGGCCATCGCCCAGAATGCCGCCGTCGTGAATGGCAAGGCCATTCCGTCGGCAAAGCTGGACAAGTTGATCGCCGGCACCGGCCAGCCCGACAATCCGGAGCTGCGCGCGCGTGGCCGCAATATGCTGATCGACCGCGAACTGCTCGTGCAGGAAGCCAACAAGCGCGGCCTGACCCAGCGCGACGACGTGCAGGAACAGCTGGAACAGGCCCGCCTGAACGTGCTGGCCGGCGCGGTGTTCGAAGACTACGTGAAGACCCACGGCGCCAGCGACGCCGAGCTGCGCAAGCAATACGACAAGATCAAGTCGCAGTTCGGCAGCGGCAAGGAATACCACGCCCGCCATATCCTGGTAGAGAAGGAAGCCGACGCCAAGGCCATCATCGCCAAGATCAAGGGCGGCGCCAAGTTCGAGGACCAGGCCAAGGCCGCGTCCAAGGACCCGGGCTCGGCGGCCAACGGCGGCGACCTGGACTGGGCCAACAGCAACAGCTACGTGCCTGAATTCTCGGCGGCGATGACTGGCCTGAAGAAGGGCCAGATGACCGAGACGCCGGTCAAGACCCAGTTCGGCTGGCACATCATCGAGCTGGTCGACGTGCGTGACGCCAAGATCCCGTCCTTCGAAGAGGTCAAGCCGCAACTGACGCAGATGCTGATGGGCGACCAGAACTGGCAGCGCGAGCAGTTCCAGTCCATGATGAAGTCGCTGAAGGACAAGGCCAAGATCCAGTAAGTCAGGTCCGGTCGCCCCCGCCGGTCCTGCAAGTCGAAGGATGCAGCGCGTGGTGACGACCGCCCCTTACTCGCCTGATTTCCCGGCCCCTTCCTCAGCGCCTTTCCCGCCGGATTACTGGCAACTCTGGCATCTCTCGTCCCGGGGCATGTGCTATTGCGCACTGGCCTGGGCGACCCTGGACGGCGCCGCTCCCGGCTGGCGCCGGCTCCATCCCTACCTCCCCCTGCGTGACCGTTACGCGCCCGAGAAGATCCTGCACGCCGTGGTGGCGTACAAGGAGGCTCGCGGCGAGATCAGGCCGACCCCCGGTTTCGAAGCGAGGCGGATGCTGACCTATGCGTATGCGTCGTGGAGCTCGCGGCTGCGGGCGCCGATCCGTGGCTGAAACGAAGAACCGGAGTGAAACGGCCGCGGCCGTCAGGGCTTTGGCGGCGTTCATCGCCGAAAAACTAAAAAGCCACCGGGGTTGCCGGTGGCTTAGTGTGCTTCTGATATCGGCACAGTGGGGCGTGCCAAGAGCCATGGGTTATCAATGACCGGTTGGGTACTCCTTCTCCCGCTTGCGGGAGAGGGGAGCAAACCAGCAGCGTGCGAACTCACTCAGCAATCGGAGCCGCTGGCGCTGCTGCACCGGTGACAGGTCTTACCCCACCCACTTCCGCGCATTCCGGAACATTCGCATCCACGGGCTGCCGCCATCGGCAACCTGCTTCCATGCGTCCGGCGCCCAGCTCATGGTCGCGGCACGGAACACACGTTCCGGGTGCGGCATCAGCACGGTAAAGCGGCCATCAACCGTGGTCACCGAAGTGATCCCCTCCGGCGAACCGTTCGGGTTCAGCGGATACGTCTGCGTCACCGCACCGTAGTTGTCGACAAAGCGCAGCGCAACATTGGCCTCGCCGATATTGCCCTGCTGCGAGAAGTCGGCAAACCCTTCCCCGTGCGCCACCACGATAGGCATACGGCTGCCTTCCATGCCGGCGAAGAAGATCGACGGCGACGACTGCACTTCCACGGTGACGTAGCGCGCCTCGTACTGCTCCGACTGGTTACGCGTGAACTTGGGCCACGCCCCTGCACCCGGGATGATCGGGGCCAGGTTGCTCATCATCTGGCAGCCGTTGCACACGCCCAGCGCAAAGGTGTCCTGGCGGTTGAAGAACGCCGCGAACTGCTCGGCCATCTGCCCGTTGAACAGGATGGTCTTGGCCCAGCCCTCGCCCGCGCCCAGCACGTCGCCGTAGCTGAAGCCGCCGCAGGCGACAAAGCCCTTGAAATCGGCCAGGTTGGCGCGGCCCGCGATCAGGTCGCTCATATGCACGTCGTGCGTGTCGAAACCCGCGCGGTCCATGCTGTACGCCATCTCGATCTGCGAGTTGACGCCCTGCTCGCGCAGGATCGCCACGCGCGGACGGGCGCCGGTAGCGATGAACGGTGCGGCGATGTCCTCGGCCGGATCAAACGTCAGCACCGGGCTGATGCCGGGGTCGGCGGCGTCGAGCAGGCGGTCGTATTCGCTGTCGGCGCAGGCCGGGTTATCGCGCAGACGCGCGATGCGCCAGCTGACTTCGCTCCAGTTGCGCTGCAGGTCGGTGCGCGAGGCGCCGAACACCTTCTTGGCGTCGCGGTAAATCTCGACCTGGTCGGTGGTGTTGGGCTTGCCCACCACGTGGCTGCATGCCGACAGGCCGGCCTCGCGCAGCACCGCGAAGACCGCGTCGCGGTCTTCCATGCGCACCTGCACCACCGCGCCCAGTTCTTCCGCGAACAGCGCGCGCAGGGTCTGGTCGTTGCGACGCTCGGCGATCTGCTGGGCCCAGTTCTTGGCGTCGCCGTAGTCCTGCTCCTGCTGCGGGTCCAGCGCCAGCATGTCGACGTTGAGCGAGACGCCGCAGTGGCCGGCAAAGGCCATCTCGGCCAGCGTGGCCATAAAGCCGCCGTCCGAACGGTCGTGGTAAGCCAGCAGCTTGCCCTCGCGGTTCAGGCGCTGGATCACGTTGAAGAAGTTCTTCAGGTCTTCGGCGTTGTCGACGTCGGGGGCGCTGTCGCCCACCTGCTGCGTCACTTGCGCCAGGATGCTGCCAGCCATGCGGTTCTTGCCACGGCCCAGGTCCACGGCGATCAGCACGGTGTCGCCGGCGTCGGTACGCAGTTGCGGCGTCAGCGTGCGGTTGACGTCGTCCACCGCGGCAAAGGCCGAGATGATCAGCGACACCGGCGCGACCACTTCCTTGTTGACGCCGTCGTCCTGCCACTTGGTGCGCATCGACAGCGAATCCTTGCCGACCGGGATGCTGATGCCCAGCGCCGGGCACAGCTCCATGCCGACGGCGTGCACGGTGTCATACAGCTTGGCGTCTTCGCCTTCCACGCCGCAGGCCGCCATCCAGTTGGCCGACAGCTTGACCTTGCCCAGGTCCCTGACCGGCGCTGCGGCCAGGTTGGTCAGCGCCTCGCCAATGGCCATGCGGCCGGAGGCGGGCGCATCGATCACGGCCAGCGGGGTGCGCTCGCCCATGGTCATCGCTTCGCCGGCCTTGCCCTGGTAGTCCAGCGTGGTCACGGCCACGTCGGCCACCGGCACCTGCCACGGGCCGACCATCTGGTCGCGCGCATTCATGCCGCCGACGGTACGGTCGCCGATGCTGATCAGGAACGACTTGCTGGCCACGGTCGGGTGGCGCAGCACGTCGCGCACCGCCTGCTCCAGGCTGATGCCGGTCACATCCACGGCAGGCAGTTCCTGCTCGACGCGCCTGACGTCGCGGTGCATGCGCGGCGGCTTGCCCAGCAGCACGTCCATCGGCATGTCGACGGCGTAGTGCTCCTTGAGCGCGGCGTCGACGCTGGCGTCGACCAGTTGCAGCTGCTTTTCTTCGGTGGCGATGCCGACCACGGCGAACGGCGAGCGCTCGCGCTGGCACATGGCCTGGAACTGCGGGAAGCTGTCCGGCGCGATCGCCAGGACGTAGCGCTCCTGCGACTCGTTGCACCAGATCTCGGCCGGCGACAGGCCGGACTCTTCCAGGTGCACCTGGCGCAGGTCGAAGCGCGCGCCGCGGCCGGCGCCGTCCACCAGTTCCGGGAAGGCATTGGAGATGCCGCCCGCGCCGACGTCGTGGATCGACAGGATCGGGTTGGCGTCGCCGAGCTGCCAGCAGGCGTTGATCACTTCCTGCGCGCGGCGCTCCATCTCGGGGTTGCCGCGCTGGACCGAATCGAAGTCCAGGTCGGCCGTGTTGGTGCCGGTCGCCATCGAGCTGGCGGCGCCGCCGCCCATGCCGATGCGCATGCCCGGGCCGCCCAGCTGGATCAGCAGCGTGCCGGCCGGCAGCGGATTCTTGTGCGTATGCGAGGCGTCGATATTGCCGATGCCGCCCGCGATCATGATCGGCTTGTGATAGCCGCGCACGATGCCGCCGACGTTCTGCTCGTAGACGCGGAAGTAGCCGCCCAGGTTGGCGCGGCCGAATTCGTTGTTGAAGGCGGCGCCGCCGAGCGGGCCGTCGATCATGATCTGCAGCGGCGAGGCGATGCGGTCCGGCTTGCCGGTCACGCCGGGCTTGTGGTCGGGGTTGCGGTGCGCCACCGGCTGGGCGGCGTCGCGGTCGTTTTCCCAGGACTCGACGGCGTCGGGCAGCATCAGGTTGGACACCGTGAAGCCGGTCAGGCCGGCCTTGGGCTTGGCGCCGCGGCCGGTCGCGCCCTCGTCGCGGATTTCACCGCCGGCGCCGGTCGAGGCGCCCGGGAACGGCGAGATCGCGGTCGGGTGGTTGTGCGTCTCCACCTTCATCAGCGTATGCGTCAGCGCCTCGTGGCGGCCGTACTTGTGGTCGTCGCCGCGCGGGAACCAGCGCTCGGCCACATCGCCTTCCATCACCGCCGAGTTGTCCGAGTAGGCCACGATCGAGCCCTGCGGATTGAGCTGGTGCGTATTGCGGATCATCGCGAACAGCGACTTGTCCTGCTGCACGCCATCGATGGTCCAGGTGGCGTTGAAGATCTTGTGGCGGCAGTGCTCGCTGTTGGCCTGCGCGAACATCATCAGCTCGACGTCGGTCGGGTTGCGCTCCAGCTTGCCGTAGGCATCGACCAGGTAGTCGATTTCGTCCTCGGACAGCGCCAGGCCCATCTCGACGTTGGCCGCGGCCAGCGCGCTGCGCCCGGCCGAGATGTCGATAAAGCGCAGCGGCTTGGCCGGCAGTTCCTGGAACAGGCCGGCGGCGTCGTCACGCGAAGCGACCACGGTCTCGGTCATGCGGTCGAACAGGTGCGCGGCGACGGCGGCGCGGGTGTCCGCGTCCAGCGTCTTGCGGCCGCGCAGCAGGCCCTTCTTGCAGATGACCGTGATTTCGATACCGCGCTCGATGCGGTGGATATGCGTGAGGCCGCAGTTGTGGGCGATATCGGTGGCCTTGCTGGCCCACGGCGAGATCGTGCCGAAGCGCGGGATCACCACGAAGCGGTCGCCCTCGGGCTGCTCGGCGAAGGGTGCGCCGTAGGTCAGCAGCGCCGCCACGCGCGACTGGTCGTCGGCCGACAGCGGCGTCTGCGCGTCAACAAAATGCAGGAACTGGCCATGCACCGACTCGATATCGGCATCGATTTGCCGGAGAGCGGTAAGCAGGCGTTGCTGACGGAAGGCGGAAAGCGCCAAAGCGCCGGGGAAGCACGAGAAATGCGCCATGATCGTAGCGGTCAGGGAGGCGAGAGGTAGGGGCTGCAGCTTGGCCGACACCGCTGCATGGGGTGCCGGCTGGCGGGAAACCGCTATTGTACCTTGCCGGGGCCCGGATTTTGCACTGCGACAACAAGCCAGGGCCGTGTGACGGCGATTCGTGATAATGCCTATGCGTCACATCCGGCCATTTATGGCTCAGAGTGACGTGGCCGAGCGCGCGGCCTGCTCGTACAGGCCGGTCAGCACCCGCAGCAGTCGGGCGAGTTCGCCGATCTCGGCGTTCTCGTCGCTGCCCGGGGTGAAATTGCTGGTCAGGCATTGCTCGCGGATCTCGCGATAGCGCGCACAGGCCTCGGCGCCGGCCGGCGTGGTCGAGTAAATCGCTTCCTTGCCGACCCGCTCCCCCGCCACCAGCCCCAGCCCTTGCAGCTTCTTCAGCGCATAGGTCACCAGGTGGGTGTCCTCCACGTTCAGCACGAAGCAGATATCGGCCAGCCGCTTGGGCCGGCCGCGGTGGTTGACATGGTGCAGCACCAGCACGTCCAGGAAGGTCAGGTCGCGCACGCCGGCGGCGCCCATGCAGCGCACGACCCAGCGGCTGTAGGCGTTGTAGGCGGTATTCAGGCCGAACTCGAACTCGGACAGCTCCGGGCTGCGCACCGATACCAGGTGGGACGACGACACGATATTGGTGCCGGCCGCGCGCGTCAGCGCGGGCGCCGGCCTGGCCGCCGGGGTGTCGGGCATTGCATCGGCCACAGGCTCCGCCACGGCGGCGGCGTGGCCGGTCTCGACTGGCTTGCGTGCCATGCGCAAAACTCCTTTCGATGGGCGGCGCGGGTGCTAGGTATAAGCCCCGAGCGCATCGCGGCAATTTTAGCTTGACAGTTTATTGGCGAATTATGAGCATGAACACCTAATAAATACAGGTAAAGCATGAGGAGGAACGCCGGGCACGGCCTGCCCGGCGCATGCGCAGCCCGCCCCCTGCCTCATGCACGGCAGGCACCGTCCGCTACGGCGCCGCCGCCCCGCCCTCTCACCCGTTCTTGCGCCCATGCCATCGATGCTCCCCGACCTCGACACCCTGAACTCCAGACTGCGCGAAGGCGCCACCAGCCGCGCGCAGATCATCGAGCAGGCGGCGGCCGACGCAGCCAGTCCGGCAGCGGAAGCGGTGTTCCTGCACAGCACCTTCGAGGCCGCGGCGCAGGTTGCGCGCGCCGCCGATGCCGCCGGCCAGGCCGGCAAGGCGCTGCACCCGCTGGCGGGCCTGCCGGTGTCGGTCAAGGACCTGTACGACGTGGCTGGCGAGGTGACGCGCGCGGCTTCGGTGGTGCGCCAGGACGCCCAGCCCGCCGCCGCGGACGCCACCGTGGTGGCGCGGCTGCGCCGGGCGGGCGCGGCCATCGTCGGGCGCACCAATATGACGGAGTTCGCGTTTTCGGGCGTCGGCATCAATCCGCATTACGGCACGCCGGTCAACCCGGCCAGCACTGACGGGGTGGCGCGCATCCCCGGCGGCTCGTCGTCCGGCGCCGCGGTGTCGGTGGCACTGGGCCTGGCCGTCGCGGCGCTCGGCAGCGATACCGGCGGCTCGATCCGGATCCCGGCGGCACTGTGCGGCATCACCGGCTTCAAGCCGACCGCGCGGCGCGTGCCGCTGACCGGCGCGTTTCCGCTGTCCTATACGCTCGACACCGCCTGCGCGATGGCGCGCACGGTCGCCGACTGCGTCGCGGTAGACAGCGTGATCGCCGACAGCGCGGTGATGCCGCGCGTCACCAACCCCGCCGCCACGCGGCTGGCGATACCGCGCCAGTACCTGCTCGACGACCTCGACCCGGTGGTCGCGCGCGCCTTCGACCGCGCGCTCGGTCGTCTGTCCGCCGCCGGCGTGCAGCTCGAGCATGTGGACCTGCCCGAGCTCGGCGAACTGGCCGCGCTCAACGCGCAGGGCGGCTTTGCCTCGGCCGAGGCCTATGCCATCCACCGACAGGTATTGGCCATCAAACGCGAGCTGTACGATCCGCGCGTGGCCTCGCGCATCGACCGCGGCGCCAACGTCAGCGCCGCCGACTATATCGACCTGGGCCGCGCCCGCCTCGACTGGATCGCCCGCATGGAAGCGCGGCTGGCGCGCTTCGACGCCGTGGTCTGCCCGACCGTCCCGATGGTGGCGCCCGAGATCGCGCCGCTGCGCACCGATGATGCGCAGTTCTTCCGCGTCAATGCCCTGCTGTTGCGCAACACCTCGGCCTTCAATTTCTTCGAGGGCTGCTCGATCTCGCTGCCCTGCCACGCGCCGGACGAGTTGCCGGTGGGGCTGATGCTGTCGCACGGCCCGATGCGCGATGCCGGGCTGCTGGGCACGGCCCTTGCGTTGGAGCGCATTGTGCAACCTTCACAGCGCGACGAGTAAGTCCGCCGCCGCGCCGTTGATCTTGCGCCGGCGCCGTCCCCCGGGAACGTGCGCCGGCACCAGGTAGTACGCAACAAGCTGTACAACCGCGCCCCCGCGCGCACACCAGGAGAGATCGAGATGCGAGTCAAGGCAATCGTTGCGGCCGGCCTGGCGCTGGCCGCCATGACGGTACAGGCGCAGACCAAGTGGGACCTGCCGACCGGTTATCCGGTCAGCAACCTGCACACCGAGAACCTGCAGCAGATGGCCAGCGACGTGGACAAGGCCACCGGCGGCAAGCTCAAGATCGTGCTGCATCCCAACGGGTCGCTGCTCAAGGCCAATGAGATCAAGCGCGGCGTGCAGACCGGGCAGGTGCAGATGGGCGAGATCCTGATGTCCCTGCTGGCCAACGAGAATCCGGTGTTCGGCGTGGATTCCGTGCCCTTCCTCGCCACCAGCTACACCGATGCGTACAAGCTGTGGCAGGCGTCGCGCCCGGTCACCGAGAAGGTGCTCGACAAGCAGGGCCTGAAGCTGCTGTACGCGGTGGCATGGCCGCCGCAGGGGATCTACGCCAACAAGGCGATCAATGCCGCGGCCGACATGAAGGGCCTGAAGTGGCGCGCCTACAATCCGGCCACCTCGCGCATCGCCGAGCTGGTGGGCGCGCAGCCGGTCACCATCCAGGCCGCCGACCTGGCGCAGGCGCTGGCCACGGGCACGGTCAACTCGTTCATGTCGTCGGGCGCGACCGGCGTCGATACCAAGGTGTGGGAGAGCGTGAAGTTCTTCTACACCGTCGACGCATGGCTGCCCAAGAACATGCTGGTGGTCAGCAAGAAGGCCTTCGCCGCGCTCGACAAGCCCACCCAGGACGCGCTGCTCAAGGCCGTGGCCGACGCCGAGAAGCGCGGCTGGCAGGTGTCGGAGCAGAAGACCAAGGAATACCTGGCCACCCTGTCGCGCAACGGCATGACGGTGCAGCCGCCTTCGCCGCAGCTCAAGGCCGACATGCAGAAGGTGGGCCAGACCATGGTGGATGACTGGGCCAAGGGCGCCGGCGAGGACGGCAAGGCCATCCTCGACGCGTACCGGAAGTAGGCCGCAGTCCAGAGATCGTCATTCGCGCGCACGCGGCATCCAGCGGCTTTCACGTTCCCTTCGGGGAGAACGCCGCCGGGTCCCCGCTCACATCCCCGAAGGGGTATTCGCGGGGACGACGCTGCGCCGCGTGTTTTGCCTGCTGTTTGCCATCCCCTTGCCGCCGTCCACCATGACAACTCCCCCTCCCCCCAAGCGCTGGCTCGACCATCTGCTCGACCTCTTCGCCCGGCTCGGCGCGCTGTGCATCCTGGCCGTCTGCCTGATCATGGTCCTGATGTCGCTGTCGCGCGAAACCACGGTGATCTTCAAGGGCGGCGACGATATCGTGGCCTGGCTGTGCGCGGCCTCCGCCTTCCTGATCCTCGGCCAGACCTTCCAGCATGGCGGCATCGTGCGCGTGGAAATGGTGCTGGCAGCGGTGGGCCCGCGGCGGCGCTGGGTGCTTGAGGCGCTGTCGCTGTCCGTCTGCCTGGTGTTCGCCGCCTATGCGGCCTGGGCGCTGGGCAACTTCACCTGGCAGAGCTGGGAGATCGGCGACGTCTCGCAGGGCCAGATCGTGATCCCGCTGTGGATTCCGCAGAGCTTTGCCGCGCTGGGCTGCATCGGCTTCCTGCTGGCGGTGGCCGATGAATGGGTGCGCGTGGTGCGCCGGCAGAAGCCGCGCTACCAGCTCGCGCAGGAAGAAAAGCTCGCCGCCGGCGATTTCGGGGAGACGATCTGATGAGCACGGTCCTGATTGCGTTGATCCTGCTGGTGGTGCTGATCGTCTTCCTGGCGGTCGGCGCGTGGATCCCGGTGGCGATCGCGGTCACCTCGTGGGTCGGGCTGGTGGTGTTCTCCGACCGCGATGCGCTGGTGAGCCTGGCCAATGCGTGGTGGTCGTCGAGTGCCTCGTACACGCTGGCATCGTTGCCGCTCTTCGTCTGGATGGGGGAAATACTGTTCCGCACCAAGCTGTCCGAGCAGATGTTCAGCGGCCTGTCGCCGTGGCTGAACTGGCTGCCCGGGCGGCTGATGCACGTCAACATCCTCGGCTGCGGCATCTTCGGCTCGGTGTCGGGCTCGTCTGCGGCCACCTGCGCGACGATTGCCAAGTCCGCGCTGCCGGAGCTGACGCGCCGCGGCTACGACGAGCGCATCACGCTCGGGTCGCTGTCGTGCGCCGGCACGCTCGGCATCCTGATCCCGCCGTCGATCACGATGGTGGTGTACGCGGTGTCGGCGGACGTGTCGATCATCCGCGTGTTCCTGGCGGGCTTTATACCGGGGCTGATGCTGATGCTGCTGTTCTCGGGCTATATCGTGGTGTGGGCGCTGTCGAACCCGGACAAGACCCCGGCGCCCGAGCGCTACAACTGGCGCGCGCGGCTGGTGTCGATCAAGCAGCTGTTGCCGTGCATTGTGCTGATCGCCTTTATCGCCTGGATCATGGTGACCGGCTATTCCACCGCCACCGAGGCCGCCGCCTACGGCGTGGTGGCGTCGCTGGGGCTGGCGTGGGCGGGCGGGTCGCTGACGCGCGCGGCGTTCTGGGACAGCCTGATGTCGGCGACGCGGCTGACCGCGATGATCATGTTCGTGCTGGGCGCGACCTCGTTCCTGTCGGTGACCATGAGCTTTACCGGCATCCCGCGCGCGCTGGCCGAATGGGTGGCGGCGCTGCAGCTGTCGCCGTGGGCGCTGATCGCGGTGCTGACGGTGATCTATATCGTGCTCGGCACCGCGCTGGACGGCATCTCGATGATCGCGCTGACCACGGCCACGGTGCTGCCGATGGTGCAGGCGGCCGGCTTCGACCTGGTCTGGTTCGGCATCTTTATCGTGCTGCTGGTGGAGATCGCCGAGGTCACGCCGCCGGTGGGCTTCAACCTGTTCGTGCTGCAGAGCATGACCGGCAAGGACAGTAACTACATAGCCCGGGTGTCGCTGCCGTTTTTCATGATGATGGTGGTGGCGATCGCCATCATCACGATCTGGCCCGCCGTGGTGACCTGGCTGCCGGACGTGGTCATGCAGCAGGAAGTCAAATAGCATGGGCCGGACGGCCCGCCGCCGCCCCCGCC
>NZ_JBEFLI010000021.1:0-91883 GCF_040578825.1 Cupriavidus necator
CTGTCTCGTCCACTTTGGTGTCCGCAATAATTTGGTGGGCACCAAATTACCCAAAACCTCAATTACCCGTCCAGAACGGCCACCACGAGGCGCTTACGGACAGTGCGGCGGCCGCTACCTTCCAGCGGCGCAGCCGGTCCTCCAGCCCGTTGGTGCCGCCATTGATGCGCCGCGTCAGCGCGATGAAATCGCCGCTGTCGGCCAGCGCGTTGCAGCCGTGCGCGCGCCACCACCATGCCGCCGAGCGCGCGGCCCAGGCGTCCTGTTCGAGCAGTTCGGGTGTGGCGGTCAGGTCGACGCCCAGCGCCGCACCGCAGGCCGCGTAGTTGGCGCGGCCGGTGATCTGGATCAGCCCCCGGCCGCGGAAGCGCTTGCCGTCGCCGGGCCGCACGTTGCCGAGCGCCATGGCTTTGCGCGAAGGCGGCTCGTACAGGGTCTGCGCCGGCGTCGGTCCCCACAGCTCATGGGTGAACTGGTAGCCAAGCGACTCGTGGCCGGTCTGTGCCAGGAAGGCGGCGATGCGTGCCGCGCCCGCGATGTCGTAGGCCTGCATGGCGTCGCTCAGCCGGGGGAACCAGCGCGCGCACTGCGGCTCGCTCAGGCCGGTGGCGGCACGGAATTGTTCTGGCGTCATCTGCATCGGCTGGTCTCCTTGTTGTGATGGCTGCGGCTGTCGTTGCATGTCCGGCTAATGCGCCGGCCACGTGCCGTTGGCCACCAGGGTGTCGATGGTGTGCTGCAGCGGCTCGGCGCTGACGCTGAATTCGCCGGCGAAAGGGCGATCGACGGCGAGCAGGAAGAAGAAGGCGAGGCCGATGGTGATGGCCCACGACGTGATCAGCGCCAGGTTGAACGGCGTGGCCGGCAGCACGTACAGCAGCACGAACGACAGCGCGCTGACGATGATGATCACGCCCCACAAGGTGTTGGGCATCGCGGCGTGCAGCGTCAGGATCCGTTGCTGGCGGTACTTCACCATCTCGTTGGCGCGCGTCAGCACCTCGGCCAGCAGCACCGTCTGGCGGTCGTCCAGCGGACGGATCCGGTTGGCGAGGTCGAACATCACGTCAAAGCGGCGCTCGGTATGCGGGTCGGGTTTGCCGTGCCGCTGCATCTGCGGCCATTCGTTGCGCACCACCATCACCAGGTAGGTGCGCAAGGCCAGCGCGGTGGCATCGGCCGCGCTGCTGTCGAAGGCGGCGAGGTCGCGCGCGAGCTCGCCCGCCGCAGCGGCTTCCGCTGCCACGGTGCGGTCGGCGGAGTTGTAGGTGTCCCAGACGTTGATCGCGGCGAAAGCCACCAGCAGCGAGTTGATGGTGGTGATGATCGACACCATGGACACCGCCATCGCGCGCTGCTCGGCGTCGAGCTCGATCAGCGCGAAGCGGCGGGCGATCGCATAGCCGACCAGCACCACGGCAACGATGCCCGAGACCACGATCGCGGCCATGCCGATGCTGGGGAGGCTGTAGAGGAACAACATGTCGCTCACTCCCCGCGCTGTTCGCGCGGCCCATTGCCGCGCACCGCGGTTTCGACGATCTCGACGATCCGCTGCAGCAGGCGATGCACCGCGGTTGCGGAGAAGCCGCCCAGCATCGACAGCGCCGGCTTGCCAAAGCTGCGCATGCCGGCCGAGTCGAACAATTGCGGCGGCAGCATCTCCACCAGGATCAGCCCGGACATCACGCCGAGGATGAGCTGCGCGGCGTAGGCGGCGTCGTACTTGGGGTCATAGGTGCCCTTGGCGATATAGCCGTGCACCTGGAACAGCGAGGCAAACGAGGCACCGAGGCCCGCGCAGAACAGCAGGAACAGCATGTTGAACAGCAGCGTGCGGCCCGACGAGGCCAGGATGCCCGAGCGCATGTTTTCCATCGACACCTCGGCGGGCAGGCCGGTCAGCACCACCGCCAGCAGGCAGCCCACCGCGGTGCCGGTCAGTGCGCGCACCAGCGGCACCGGGCCCAGGAATGCCAGTGGATGCGCGCGGCGGCGTTCATCATCGAGCAGCGTGATGCATTGTGGCGTGGCCGGCGCGATGGCGTGGGCAAGGTCGTGGTGGAGTTGCGCGAGCTGCTGCGTGGACGCGGCCAGAGGGGCGGGCGAGGCCGAAGCAGCCTCGGGTGCCGTGGCTGCTGCCGGCGGAGCAGCGGCCTCAGCCGCGGCAGCATCGCGCTCGCGGCCCAGCAGCAGGATCCAGCTGCCCGGCATCGCGATACCCAGCCGCAGCGCATGGCTTGCCATGGCCTCGCATTCGCGCCGCAGTTGTCCGTCAAGCGGCAGCAGGCAGGTGGGGCGGGGCGGCAGCTCACGCGGCAATGCCGGCGCCGAATTGGCCGCCACCGGGTTTGCCGCCACCGAATTTGCCGCGGCGGAAGCGGCGCGCCGCAGCGGCGCCGAAGTGAAGTCGAGAGTGCGCATGATGTCAGGGGACGGAGGAGGCGGCCCGGCGCACCGGGCCGCGTGGCCAGCGAAGGGAGCGCGTCGAGCTACTGCGGCCGGCCCAGCAGGCGCTGCAGGTTCTGCACCTGAGGTAACCCGCCACCGAAGCGGTTCTCAGGATCGTGCGCGACGATCGGCGAACTGATGGCGCGGATAAGCTGGAACAGCGCCGCGACGCGGCGCGGTCCGCGCGGCCCCATCCATGCGGCCAACTGCGGATCGGACAGCAGCAGCGCAGCCAGCCCCGCGATATGTGGCGCGGCCATCGACGTACCGGAGTCGGGCATGAAGGCCGCGCCGGGCACGGTGGAGATGATGCCCACGCCCGGCCCGCATACGGCAATCTGCGGGCCGAAGCAGGAGAACGTCGGCGCAAACAGCCCGGCGCGCGTGGCGGCGTGCTGCACCACCTGCGTACGCTCCCAGACGTCATGCGGCAGCTCGCTCTGCAGGCCCAGCGCCGATACGGCCAGCACCGACGGTGAGGCCGCCGGGTACTGCACCGGCCCGCCCGAGTTGCCGGCGGCGACGATGCAGGCCACCCCGCTATGCACCGCCTCGATCAGTTTCTGCTCCACCGCCTGCGACGGCTGCGGCGCGCCAAGGCTCAGGTTGACCACATCGATATCGTGGTCGATGCAGTAGTCGAGCGCCTGCAGCAGCGTGCTGAACTGACCGCCGGGGAAGATCTTGAGCGCGTGGATTTCAGCTTCGGGCGCGAAGCCGAGCATGGTGGCCTGGGCCTCGGCGCTGGCGCGACCAGGTTCCGTCGGCTGCGGCCGCGCGCCGATCACGCCGGCGCAGTGCGAGCCATGGCCGATGGTGTCGAGGCGCCAGGTGTCGTCGGTGCCGGTGCCGGTCAGGTCCATGCCGTTGCGGATATGCGCCAGCAGCGGATGCGCGGCATCGGCGCCGGAGTCGACCACCGCCACGCGCACGCCGCGGCCGCCGAAGCTGCGCGTGAGCCGGTCCAGCCCCATCAGCCGCTGGCCCCAGCCAAAGCGCGCCTGCGGCGGTACGTCGGGATTGGGCTGCGACAGCGGCGTCACGCGCACCACGTTGGGCTGGCCCGACACCACCTGGGGCGAGAGCAGGTACTTGTTCCAGTAGCCGCTGAGCGGCCGCACGAACAGCGAGCGCGCCGGGCCCGGCTGCTGCTGCACCAGCGTCAGCGTCGCTTCGCCGCTGGCGTTGGTGGTGGCGGTGGCGGGAAAGCCGTCGCCCGCCAGGGTGATGGCCACGCCCGCCAGCGGCGTGTCGCCGGTGCCCAGCACCCGCACCAGCACCTGGCGCGACACCGGGGCGTCGAAGGCCGACTGCGGATGCAGCCGGTCGGAGGTCTCGACTTCCGCCTTGCGGCCATAGCCGAGCGGATGGTCCTCCTCGACGATCATGTGCGGCGGCGCCGTGGCGTGCAGCATCTGCGCATGCGAGGCGTCGAGCTTGACCACGTAGGTATGGGCGGCCTCGTCGGGCCGCACCGAATGCAGGTGCGTGTTCTTGTGGCCTTCCACCACATGCACGACTTCAACGCCGGGCAGTTGCGTGACCGTGCTGTGCAGTTCGCCGGCCGACATCGGCGTGACGCCCGCCTGTTGCGCCAGCGCATGGCGCCGCGGCGCGATCAGATATTGCTTGCGGCCGGCGTCCAGCGCAACGGCATCGCTGCCGGCCGAGCCGCCATGGCCGTCGCCGCCGGCGCGCGTGGCGGCGCCTTTCTTCTCTCGTTCCATTTGCTTTCTCCACCGCGGCGCCGTGCGGCGCGCGACTTGTTCGGGCGGGCCGGCGCGGTTGCGCCGGCCCGCGGGTGAGGGCCCGTGGGAGCGCCGTCAGGCGCCTTTCGTCATGCGCAGGGCGTCATGCGTAGACCACCTGCGGCTGGGCCGAGAACGGCAGCAGGCCGCTCAGATGGCCAGCCACGGTGCCGATCTGCTGGCCCACGCTGGCGTTTCCGAGCAGCCCGCCCACGGCATGGCCGAGGGTGGGGGCCACCGCGCCGATCAGCGAGCCAAAGACGCCCTGCGGTGCCAGCGCAACCTGCGGCTGGGCCGAGAACGGCAGCAGGCCGCCGAGGTGGCCGGCCACGGTGCCGATCTGCTGGCCCACATTGGCGTTGCCCAGCAGGCCGCCGACGGCATGGCCGATGGTCGGGGCCACCGCACCGATCAGCGAGCCAAAGACGCCCTGGGGTGCCAGCGCGCCTTGCGGTGCCAGCGCAACCTGCGGCTGGGCCGAGAACGGCAGCAGGCCGCCGAGATGGCCGGCCACGGTGCCGATCTGCTGGCCCACATTGGCGTTGCCCAGCAGGCCGCCGACGGCATGGCCGATGGTCGGAGCCACCGCGCCGATCAGCGAGCCGAAGACGCCCTGAGGTGCCAGCGTGACCGTAGGCACCGCGGAGAACGGCAGGTAGCGTGCGGCTTCGCGGACGATGTTGCCGCCGTGAATGCCCACCGTCGGATAGCCCACTGCAGTGCCGGCTCCCTGGATGAGCGCCGGGGCATGCGCCGAGATGGCGGTGCCGATGGGACCGGTATGGCCTGCGTCGGGGAAGGGAATATGCTGGGCCAGCGATCCGGCTGCTGCGCCGGCGACATGGCCGAAGACCGGATGGCCGTAGTGCGTGAACACGGCCTGCACGCCGTCACGCACAGCCGGTGCCACCGCGTCGTTCATCGCGCTTTGCGGCACCAGCATCGGCTGCGCGGAGAACGGCAGCAAACTGCCCAGGCCGCTGACGAGATTGCCGAGAACGCCCTGCGGCGCCAGTACGGCGGTGTGGATGGGGTAGGTCATGACGACTCCTCTGAGTAACTGAGTTGGCTAAGAGCGGGCCGCGCCTGCATTTGCGCGGATGCCGCGCCTGCCGCGCTGCTGCGCATTTGCGGCAATCACGGGGCAGGCGGAATCATTCTTGGTTTTCCAGCGAGGCTGTCGCCATTGGGCAAATGCGGTATTGGCTGTGGATAATGCCGGGCAACAATCAGAATTAAATATCCCGCAGCATGAATAAGCTTTTAAATACAAAAGCCAGCACCTAGAATTCGCCTCTGCTGCCTGCATCCGGAAATTCCGGATCGCACTGTCGGGAAGTGCGAACCACCATGCCGGCGCAACACCGCAAGACATCAAAAACAAAGCAGTGATCTGGAGCCCGACCGGGCTTACCCCGGTTCCGCTCGTAGGTCCGAACTAGCCTTGCACTAAGGGTCCTGTGATGCACTGATGCACAGATAGACGCGCGGCTGCCGCTCCTGCGACGGAACCATTCGTTCCAACGCAACCGGAGCCCTCCGCATGAACCTCACCACTCGGGAAGAGACGGTGCTTGCCTGCATTGCCCGCGGCATGAGCGATCGCGAGATCGCCGCTCGTCTTTCTTTCTCCGTATCCACGGCGCGCAAGCACCGCGAGCATCTGCTCGCGAAAATGCAATTGCGAAAATCGTCGCAACTGACCATGTACTATCTCGCGCGCCATCGCGAGCTGTTTAAAAAAGCGGGCCGGATCCTGCGGATAATCCATTCTCGGAGCGGGAGCGCGAATACCTGCAATGGCTCGCGCGCGGCCTGAGCGACAAGGAAATCGGGCGCGCGCTCGGCATCAGCGACCAGACCGCGCGCACGCACCGGGCGCGGCTGCTGCAGAAGACGGGCGCAGGCAATGTCTGCGCCCTGCTTTTTTTGTGCGTGGAGAAGGGATGGCTGGAACTGCCGCAGGACGAGGCATGCGGAGCCTGGTGTGCGTAACGAATGCCCGGCACTGTTGCGCAGTACCGCATTTGCCCAATGGCACGGCGCAGTCGTGGCTTTCGACAATGGACCATGCAGCCGCCGCATGGCGACTAGCGTGCTGCGCGCCGGCGCCTGGCCGGTCTTCCGATCCCCGTCGCCGTGCAGGAGCCATCATGAATCGATGCAAGCCAACCGCCCGCTACCGCGTACTTGCCGCCGCCTGCGCGCTCGGCGCCAGCGCGGGCGCGGCCGCGCAGACGCTGCCCGCGCTGGGCGCGGACCTGGCGCAGACCTCCGTGTCCGGGCTGTCGTCCGGCGCGTTCATGGCAACGCAGTTCCACGTTGCCTATTCGGGCACGATGGTCGGCGCCGGCGTGGTCGCGGGCGGGCCGTTCTACTGTGCCGGCCTGTTCGCGCCCACGCCGCCCGCCACCGCGGCGGCAACGCAATGCATGCAACCGATGGGCGATACCGGCCCGGACGGGCAGGCCGCGCTGGACGCGGCGCGCACCTTCGCGCGCGATGGCCGCATCGACGCCGTGCAGAACCTGGCGCGCCAGCGCGTCTATGTGTTTGCCGGCACGCAGGACAAGACCGTGCTGCCGCGCGTGGCCGCGCAGGTGGGGCGCTTCTACACGCTCGCCGGCGTGCCGGCATCGCACCTGCAATACGTGGCCGACGTCGCGGCCGGCCATGCCTTCATCACCAACCAGGCCAGCGATGCCACATGCGCGGTCAGCGCGTCGCCCTACATCAACAACTGCGGGCTCGAGCAGGCACGGCAGATCCTGCAGTGGATCTATGGCGACCTGAAGCCGGCGGCGCGCCCATCGGGCGAGTTGCTGCGCTTTGACCAGCGCGCCTTCGATGCCGGCGGCAAGGCGCTGCTCGCCGACAGCGGCTATGTCTACGTGCCGGGCCAGTGCGGCAAGGGCGCTGCCGAAGGCGGCGCGGGTTGCCGCGTCCACGTTGCCTTCCATGGATGCCTGCAGGGCGCGCCCGCGATCGGTGAGCGCTTTGTGCGCGGCGCAGGCTACCTGGAGAGTGCCGACGCCAACCGCATCGTGGTGCTGTTCCCGCAGGTGGGCGCGTCCCGGCACAACCCGCTCGGCTGCTGGGACTTCTGGGGCTACACCAGCGACGACCCGGCACAGCCGGACTTCTTCTCGCGCGAAGCGCCGCAGATGGCCGCGGTCATGCGCATGGTCCGGCAACTCGGCGCGGCGCGCCAGTGAGCGCGGCCCGTCCGGGCCCGTCCGATGCATTGTTCAACCCGCAAGGAGATCCGCCATGCTGTCTATCCTGCAAGCCCAATGGGAGAGCGCCAGCCGTACCGCGCTGGACCTGACCCTGTGCCAGATGCAAGCCGCCACCGCGCTCGCGCAGGCGCCGTTCGGTGCCGCCGACCCACGGCTGGCGAGGACGCTGGCGCGCCAGATGCTGGCCACGCTGAACCGGTATGCCGAGGAGCGTGCCGCGCAGCAGTCGCAATGGTGGCGCGCCGAGCGCGACCGCCTCGATCTCGCCGCCGTCGCGCATGCCTGGCGCGGCCTCGACGCGATGGAAGCCGACCTGGCCGCGCGCACGTCGCAGGCCAGGGGCGCCTACAACGATGCCGTGCGCGAGGCGCTGGCGCGCTACCTGGAGGACGTGGGCGATGCGCGCGACGGCAACGACATCGGCCTGGCAACGCTGCGCGCGCTGACCGACTGGCAGGAGGCCGCCAAGACCTGCGCCACGCAGGCCGGCGCGATGGGCGCTGCGATCGTGCCCGCATGGACGCGATGGCTGCAGTCGGCGCTGGCGGAACCTGTGGCGGGGAGTGCGGTGGCGGGAGGGAAGGCGGAAGGAGGCTGAGCGCGGCGCTCAGGCGCTTGGTGCCGGTGCAGTCTAAGGCTTCGTAAACCAGCGCCGTGGATCAGGCCGCTACCCCTGGTGCACGCTCCCCTCTCCCGCGCGCGGGAGAGGGGTGGGGGTGAGGGCCGGAGCGTCAACGAAGCAAAACGCGTCGGTATGCCACCGCCTGCCCAGCCCGTCTCCCGCAAGCGGAAGAGGGGAGAAAACCGGCAGCATGGACGGCCCCTCAGCGCCGATCCCCCAGCACCGTCGCCCTGGTGAAATCCTCGATATTGTCCAGCAGCGCATCCAGCGCCTTGCCGGCCCCATCGATATCGCCTCTGGCGATCGCCGCCGCCACATTGGCATGCAGCTTGGCCATCTGCGGCAGGTCGGCCGCTTCCTTGTAATGCAAGTACCAGAAGCGCCGCGACAGCCCGTGCATCAGCCGCATCGCGCCTTCGGCGAACTCGTTGCGCGCGGCAGCCAGGCACAGTTCATTGAACTCGCGGTCGGCCCGCACGAACGAAACGTCGTCGCCGTTCTTGGCCGACCGGGCGAAATCTGTGGCCAGCCGCTTGAAGTGAGCCCGTTCGTCGGCGCTGGCGCGGCGCGCGGCGCTGCGGCAGATCAGCCGTTCGACTTCGCGGCGGGTTTCCAGCAGCCGTAGTTGCTTGCCCACGTCGATGGGCGGCACCAGCAGGCCGCGCTGCGGCAGCACCACGACCAGGTGTTCGCGCGCCAGGCGCTGGATGGCCTCGCGGATCGGCGTGCGGCCGATGCCGGTCATCTCGCTGAGCTGCAGTTCCGAGATCGACGAGCCGGGCGCCAGCCGCAGCGTGATGATGGCTTCCTCGATCTGTTCGTAGGCGAGGTCGGTCAGCCGGCCGCGCAGTCCGGGGGATTGCTCGGCCGCTTCGTCCTCGGCCGGAGGCGGGGCTGCCTTCTTGCGGGTTGCCATCTTGCCAGTCATTGCCGTCGGTAGAGTGCGCACCGGGCCAATTGTATATGACGTTCCGTGCAGTTCAGCGGTGGCGACGGCGCGGGCGGTGTTCGTATTCTTCATTGCCATATTCCTCCGTACTGCTATGATACAACTAATATATTAGGTGTGCGGAGACAGGATATGGATATTTTGCGCACCGGCGAGGGGCCGGTACGGGTCGTGGCGGTCCACGGCATCCAGGGCACCAACGCCGCGTGGCTGCCGCTGGCGCAGGCGCTGCGGCGCGAATGCCGCTTTGTGCTGCCGAACCTCTGGGGGCGCGGGACAGCGCCACGGCCGGCCTCGCCAGCCCACTGCACGCTGGAAAGCTATGGTGCGATGCTGCGCGAGGTGATCGATGCCGAAGTGGGCGATCAGCCCTATGTGCTGGCGGGCTGGAGCATGGGCGTCTCGGTGGCGCTGTGGCAAGCGGCGCATAGCCTGCGCCGCGGGCGCTGTCCCACCGGCCTGCTGTTGCTTTCCGGCTCCCCGCAACTGAGCGCGGCACCATGGTTCCGCGCCACCGAAGCGCCGCAACTGCTGGCCGAGATCGCCGCACGTGAGCGGCGCCTGGGGCTCACGCAGGCCGCCGACCACACTACCGTGGCATGGACCTGGCAGGCATTGCGCAGCGCCGACCAGCGCAAGCTGCTGCCGTCGCTGCGCCTGCCCGCGCTCGTTGTGCATGGCGACAGCGATGTCGATTGCCCCGCGCACCATGCGCGCGCGCTGGCCACGGGCCTGCCCGAGGCCACCCTGTTGATGCTGCCCGGTGCCGGCCACGGCATCCTGACCGCTAATACCGCCGCAGTCGCCGCCGCCGTGCGCGCCCAGCTGCCGCGCCTTGCGGCTGCCCCGGCTGTCGGAACCTATTTCCCAAGGAGTCAATCATGAGAGTTGAAGACCTGGTGTTCTTCTGCGCGCCTTCGCGCCTGATCGTCGGCCCCGGAACGCGCGCCGGGCTGCCGGCGCTGCTGGCGCAGCTCGGCTATCGCAGCGGGGTGCTGGTGACCGATACGTTCTTCACCGGCCACACCGCGTGGGTGCTGGAGTACGTAGATGCCGCACAGGCCATCGGCATCGAGACCGTGGTCTACGACGGCGGCATCCCCGATCCCACCACGACGCTGTGCGATGAAGCCACGGCAACGGTGCGCGCAAGCCTGGCAGGCCGTGCGCCCGACCATGTGATCGCGCTTGGCGGCGGCAGCAATATCGACCTCGCCAAGGCCCTGTGCCTGACGCTTCCCGCCGGCCGCGCCATCGGCAACTTCGCGGGCGCCATCGACAGCGCCACGCCGGTGCTGCCGCTGGTGGCGCTGCCGACCACCGCAGGCACCGGCTCCGAAGCGACGCCCGGCGCCATCCTGGTCGATCCCGCCAATGCCACCAAGATCGCCGTGATGGATAACCGGCTGCGCCCCGCGATCGCGCTGGTCGACCCTGAGTTCACCTACACCTGCCCGCCGCGCGTCACCGCCGATGCCGGCATCGACGCGCTGACGCACGCGATAGAGTCCTACCTGACCATCGATTCGTCCGCCTATGACCGCGCCGGCAATGCCGACCCCGGCTACAGCGGCCGCAACGGCATCACCATGCTGTTCGCGCGCGAGTCGATCAGGCTGTGCGCGCGCTATCTGCTGCGGGTGTACCGCGACGGCAGCGATACCGAGGCGCGCGTGGGCATGGCCTATGCCAGCCTGTATGCGGCGCTGTCGTATGGCAGCGCCGGGCTGAACGCCGTCCACGGCATTGCCTACGGCGTGGCTGGCATTACCCACAAGTCGCACGGCAGCACCAATGCGGTGGTATTGCCCTATGTGCTCGATGCGCTGGCCCACGAGCGTCATGCAGAGCTGCTGGAAGTGGCCGAGCTGTTCGGCATCGGGCACGGCAGCGAGGCCGAGCGCGTGCGGCGCCTGCCGGTAGTGATCAGGGAGCTGGTCGAGGCGCTGGGCATTCCGGGCAACATGGCCGAATTCGGCATCGCACAGGAGCAGCTTCCCATGCTGGTGCGCGACGCGCTGGGCGTGACGCGGCTGGCCAAGGCATTGCCGGTGGCGGACGTGGCGCAGCGCTATAGCGCGATCGTTCACAACGCCTGGCACGGCACGCTGCAAGGCGCGGCCGTCGCGGCCGACGACTCGCGACAGGCAGCCTGAGCGGCTCTGGCGGCCCCGGCTGCCGTTGCGGCACACCGGCGGGCCCTGCATGGGCCCGCCTTCACATCTCCAAAACCCATCCATCCGAGCCCACGGGGTTTTCCCTGAAAGCCGATGTTTATCACTTGCATGCTTCTACGATGCAACTAATATATTAGATAGATGGCGCCCCCGCGATGCCGTCATAGACTACACAGGAGACAGACATGGATATGTCGGCAGGCAGCCTCAGGCTGAGCGCCGGGATCGCTGCCCGGTTGGAACGCTTGCCCATGACGGGCTACCAGCGTTCGTTGTTTGGCATCATTGCCACGGCATGGTTCTTCGATTCGATGGACCTTGGCCTGATGACCTTCGTGCTCGGCTCGATCAAGGCAGAGTTCGGGCTCAGCGCGGCGCAGGCCGGCCTGCTCGCCAGCGCCAGCTTCCTCGGCATGTTCGGCGGCGCGGCCTCGGCCGGCATGCTGGCCGACCGCTTCGGGCGCAAGCCGGTGTTCCAGATCAGCATGATCTTCTGGGGCGTGGGCAGCCTGATGTGCGGGCTGGCTGACAGCGTCACGGCGCTGATGCTGTATCGCGTGCTGCTCGGTTTCGGCATGGGCATGGAATTCCCGATCGGGCTGTCGATGGTGTCGGAGATCGTGCCGGCCAAGAGCCGCGGCAAGTATGTGGCGATCCTGGAAGGGTTCTGGCCGATCGGCTTTATCGCGGCCGGCGTGCTGACTTATTTCCTGCTGCCGGTGATCGGCTGGCGCGGCATCTTTATCGCACTGTCGGTGCCGGCGATCTTTGTCTTCGTGGTGCGCCGCCGCGTGCCCGAGTCGCCGCGCTGGCTCGAAGAGGTGGGACGCAACCGTGAGGCCGACCACATCATGACGAACATCGAAAGCCACGTGCAGCGCGCCAGCGGCAAGCCGCTGCCGCCGGTCGACGATACCTTCGCGCCGCCGCAGCCGCGCGCACGCAAGGCGCTGTTTGCCGAGCTCTGGCATGGACCTTACGCAAAGCGCACGCTGATGCTGTGGACGGTCTGGTTCTTCGCGCTGCTCGGCTACTACGGCCTCACCACGTGGCTGGGCGCGCTGCTGCAGCAAGCCGGCTATGCCGTCACCAAGTCCGTGCTGTACACGGTCTATATCTCGCTGGCGGGCATCCCCGGTTTTCTGTTCTCGGCGTGGCTGCTGGAGAAGTGGGGGCGCAAGCCGACCTGTGCGCTGATGCTGATCGGCAGCGCGCTGGCCGCGTATGCCTACGGGCAGGCCGCGGTGCACCGGCTGCCGGTGGAGCAGCTCATCGCCGCCGGATTGTGCATGCAGTTCTTCCTGTTCGGCATGTGGTCGGTGCTGTATGCCTATACGCCGGAGCTGTATCCGACGCGCTCTCGCGGCACCGGCTCGGGCTTTGCGTCATCGATCGGCCGCGTGGGCTCGCTGGCCGGGCCCTATCTGGTTGGCGTGCTGCTGCCGGTGGCGGGGCAGGGCGGCGTGTTCACCATGGGTGCTTTGTCCTTTGCGGTGGCGGCCGTGGCCGTGATGCTGTTCGGGGTCGAGACCAAGGGCAAGGCGCTGGAGGAAGTCTCGCACTAGTCCGTTCCAACTGACTTATATGGCCCCTGGCGCAAGCCAGGGGCCTTTTTTGGCCATCTGGCGACCCCTTCGCCATTCCCATGACAACACCTCTGCCAGGGCCTGCATTCGCCTTGACACCCCATGATATCCGACTAATATATTAGTTACGTATCACCGAAAACGAGGAGACGACCATGATGACAGAACGCCAGCGCAAATTCCGCGAACAGTACAAGGCCGATATCAGCCCGCTCTACAACGGCCTGCTGCATATCGCGGTGATCTACGGCGTCGGCGCCGCCGCGCTGTATTACGGCTTCGGGCAGTTGCAGCATGCCGGCTGGGAGTGGGCGCTGGTGCTGCCCGTCTTCCTGGCAGGCAACTTCGTCGAATGGGCGATGCACAAATACGTAATGCATCGTCGCATCGACGTGTTCGCGCTGCGCGCGATCTACGAGCGCCACACGCGCCAGCACCACCAGTACTTCACCGATGAAGAGCCCACCATCGACACCACCCGCGAATTCCGCATCGTGTTCTTCCCGTGGCGCGTGCTGGCCACGCTGGGGGTCGGCGGCGGCGCGCTCGGCTATCTGGCCTCAGTGCTGATCAACAGCAATGCCGGCTGGATCGTGTTCATGACGATGGTGGCGCAGTACCTGGTCTACGAGACCTTCCACTACTGCTGCCACGTGCATGAAAACTGGTTCGTGCGCAATATGCCCTTTATCAACACGATCCGCCGCCACCATACCGCGCATCACAACATGGGCATCATGATGAAGTACAACATGAACCTGACGTTCCCGATCGCCGACTGGTTCATGGGGACCAGCGACCTGCGCCGCGGGCTGCTCGGGCACCTGTTCAACGGCTACAGTGAGAAGCACGTCAAGGAAGAGCTCAAGCCGATCATCAGCAAGTTCCGGCACGACCATTCGCGCGTTACGCTGGACGGTCCGGAGTTGACTGATGATGAGCGCAGTGTGATGGCGGCATGAGTGTTGGCTGTTGTTTGAAAAATGCCTGGCGCTAGCGGGTCTACTGAGCCGCCGATCATAGCCTCTGATCGGCGGCTCGCGCTGTTGGTGACATGTTGTCGTTGCTTGAGCGCTCTTGTTGTCTCTGATTGAGGGCTCGCGCCGTTGGTGACATGTTGTCGTCGGTCAACCGCCTGGTTCCGCCCCCCTGGGCGGGTCACTTTTTGTCCGAGTCCTCCATGTCAGGATAGATGTCGCCCCGCCGCCTTTCGATGAAGGACAATGGAGGGCGGAACCAAGCGGTTGACCGACGACAACATTGTCATCAAGAGCGTGAGCCGTCGATCATAGACAACGACAGCGGCAGAACAACGTCAACATGTCACCAACAGCGAGAGCCGTCGATTATCAAACAAGACCGCAATGCACTATCGTAATCAAACGCGGGCAGGCGGCTGCTGCATTGCTGCCACCTGCCCATTCGTTCAACCCGATCAGGAGTCAGTCAATGTCCTATATCGACGGATTCGTGCTGGCCGTCCCCCAGGCCAATCGCGAAACCTATCGCCAGGTGGCGCAGAAGGCGGCGGCGGTGTTCAAGGAGCACGGCGCGCTGAAGGTAGTGGAATGCTGGGGCGACGATGTGCCCGAAGGCAAGGTGACGTCCTTTACGATGGCGGTGCAGCGCAAGGACGATGAAGCGGTGGTGTTCGCGTGGATCATGTGGCCCTCGCGCGAGAAGCGCGATACCGGCATGAAGGCGGCGATGGAGGACCCGCGCCTGAAGGAAGGCATGGACCCGATGCCGTTCGATGGCCAGCGAATGATCTTCGGTGGCTTCGAGGTGATTGTCGAGGCGTAGGGCGTCGCTGAGAGGCAGCGCCGGCGTGGCAACGCCGGCGCGCGGGAAAGCCAGTTCAGATCAGATGGAAGACCATGCCAAGGGCGATCGCGCCGCCCAGGGTTTCCACTGCTGCGAGGGCAAGAAGGTTCTTCAGTACGAACGTTTCTTCTTTCTTCGTCACCATGGTCTGTCTCCCGGTCATTGGAATCGTTCTGGAGCCATCGACTACGCCATCGATTGCAGCAGGCTGTCGATGTGATGCCAGTAGACCGCAAGCGCGGGCGGCCCGGTAGCTGGCGAAAACCCGCTTGGAGAAAACCCCGATACCGCGAGGGTAGGGCAAAGGTGATGATTGATGGGCTTTAGCGGCCGGGCATGCCGCGTGCGCCGCTGGGCAGTGTTGCAGCGGCCCGCATTTGGGTGATGCCGGTCATTGCGCGATACGCCAAGATCGACGCGTGGGTGGTCGAATGATTTCCCCCGCTACCACTGCGCCCCGCTGCCTTCCCCGGCATGCGGGGCTTTTCTCTTTCCGAAGCGGCGCGACACCACAAAAAAACGGAGACAGCGATGAGGGTGATCACCGCACGCGAAGCGGCTGGCCTGGTACAGGACGGCTGGACCGTGGCCAGCGCGGGCTTCGTAGGCGCCGGCCATGCCGAGGCCGTGACCGAGGCGCTGGAGCAGCGTTTCCTGCACAGCGGCCTGCCGCGCGACCTGACGCTGGTGTATTCGGCCGGCCAGGGCGATCGCGGCGCGCGCGGCGTCAACCACTTCGGCAATGCCGGCATGACCGCCAGCATCGTCGGCGGCCACTGGCGCTCGGCCACGCGGCTGGCGACGCTGGCGATGGCGGAGCAGTGCGAAGGCTACAACCTGCCGCAGGGCGTGCTGACGCACCTGTACCGCGCCATTGCGGGCGGCAAGCCCGGCGTGATGACCAAGATCGGCCTGCACACGTTCGTCGATCCGCGCACCGCGCAGGATCCGCGCTACCACGGCGGCGCCGTCAACGAGCGCGCGCGCCAGGCGCTGGCCGGCGGCAAGGCGTGCTGGGTCGAGGCGGTCGACTTCCGCGGCGACGAGTACCTGTTCTACCCCAGCTTTCGCATCGACTGCGCGCTGATCCGCTGCACCGCGGCCGATACGCGCGGCAACCTCAGCACGCACCGCGAGGCCTTCCACCACGAACTGCTGGCCATGGCGCAGGCGGCCCACAACTCGGGCGGCATCGTGATCGCGCAGGTCGAAAGCCTGGTCGACCATCACGAGATCCTGCAGGCAATCCATGTACCCGGCATCCTGGTGGACTACGTGGTGGTCTGCGACAACCCGGCCAATCACCAGATGACGTTCGCCGAGGCCTATAACGCGGCCTACGTAACGCCGTGGCAAGGCGAGGCGGTGCAGCCACAGTCAGAAGACGCGGTGCCCGCCGCGGCAACGCTCGACGCGCGCACCGTCGTGCAGCGCCGCGCGGTGATGGAACTGGCCCGGCGCGCGCCGCGCGTGGTCAACCTGGGCGTCGGCATGCCGGCCGCGGTCGGCGCGCTGGCGCACCAGGCCGGCCTGGGCGGCTTCACGCTGACCGTCGAGGCGGGGCCGATCGGCGGCACGCCTGCCGATGGCCTGAGCTTTGGCGCCTCCGCCTATCCCGAGGCGGTGGTCGACCAGCCCGCCCAATTCGATTTCTACGAGGGCGGCGGCATCGACCTGGCCATTCTTGGCCTGGCCGAGCTCGATGGCCATGGCAACGTCAACGTCAGCAAATTCGGCGAAGGCGAGGGCGCGCTGATCGCGGGCGTCGGCGGCTTTATCAACATCACGCAGAGTGCGCGCGCGGTGGTCTTCATGGGCACGCTGACGGCGGGCGGGCTCGAAGTGCGCGCCGGGGACGGCCGGCTGGAGATCGTGCGCGAGGGCCGCGTGAAGAAGATCGTGCCCGAGGTCTCGCACCTGAGCTTCAACGGTCCCTATGTCTCATCGCTGGGCATCCCGGTGCTGTACATCACCGAGCGCGCGGTGTTCGAGATGCGCGCTGGCGACGATGGCGAGGCCCGCCTCACGCTGGTCGAGATTGCGCCGGGCGTGGACTTGCAGCGCGACGTGCTCGACCAGTGCGCCACCCCGGTGGCGGTGGCGCCGGACCTGCGCGAGATGGATGCGCGGCTGTTCCAGGCTGGCACCATGCGCCTGTAAGCCGCGCCGCAAACAACCGATCGATCAGGCGGGCCGGACTAGACCGGTCCGCATGCGCGGCGCCCTGTTGGCCGCCATATGGAGCTCAGGCCGGCTGCTGCCCGTGAGAGCGCGGCTGGCCCGGCTGCAGCGCAGGCAGTGACGGCAGCGCGGGTCCTTGCAGAGACGGCTGGCAAGCCGCTGCGGCCAGGCCAAGGAACTGGCTGGATGTGCGCAGGAACTGCTGGCAGGTCTGGCGGAAAAGCTCGAAATCCATGTGGTTCTCGGTTGACTTGGGCTGGCGCGAACCGGTAACAGCCAAAGCCGTCGCGCCGCCGGCATCATCCGTTGCCGATATGACAGTTTCTTGAAAACCCGCCAGACTACGGCGGCGTTGTCGCGCCAGGCGTACGGCCGCGCCGTGCTGGTCACTGCGCCGGCAGGGTGCTAAAATGTAAGTCTTTGATTCTCTTGGCCAAATGCTGCAAGCAGCATGGCCGCGCCGAAACCCCCTGCGGCGCAGGCGAGAGCCAGGGCGAGATGAGTTCCAGACGCGTATCCGTTTGTGCCGGGTTCGCCTCCCGCCAGACAACGATACCCATGACCACTACGACCGCACCAGAACCAATTAGCGCCGGCCAGTCCGAGGCGCAGACCGCCGTGCAGACCTTCGAGAGCTTCGGCCTCGACGCCCGCATCCTGCGCGCCTTGTCCGATCAGGGCTACACCACGCCCACGCCGATCCAGGCGCAGGCCATCCCCGTCGTGCTGCTCGGCAAGGACGTGATGGGCGCCGCGCAGACCGGCACCGGCAAGACCGCCGGCTTCGCGCTGCCGATCATCCAGCGCCTGCTGCCGATGGCCAACGCCAGCGCCTCGCCGGCGCGCCACCCGGTGCGCGCGCTGATGCTGACGCCCACGCGCGAGCTGGCCGACCAGGTCTACGACAATGTCGCGCGCTACGCCAAGCACACCGACCTGCGCAGCACCGTGGTGTTCGGCGGTGTCGACATGAACCCCCAGACCGATGCCCTGCGCCGCGGCGTTGAGATCCTGGTGGCCACGCCGGGCCGCCTGCTCGACCACGTGCAGCAGAAGTCTGTCAACCTGTCGCAGGTGCAGATGCTGGTGCTGGACGAGGCCGACCGCATGCTCGACATGGGCTTCCTGCCGGACCTGCAGCGCATCATCAACCTGCTGCCGGCACAGCGCCAGACGCTGCTGTTCTCGGCCACGTTCTCGCCGGAAATCAAGCGGCTGGCCGCCAGCTACCTGAAGCAGCCGGTCACCATCGAAGTGGCGCGCAGCAACTCGACCAACGAGAACGTGCGCCAGGCCGTGTACCAGGTGGAGGACGGCCACAAGCAGGCCGCCGTGGTGCACCTGCTCAAGCAGCGCGCCGAGCAGGGGCTGTCGCGCCAGTGCATTGTCTTCGTCAACAGCAAGATCGGCTGCTCCCGCCTGGCGCGGCACCTGGAGCGCGAGGGCATCAATGCCGCCGCGATCCACGGCGACAAGACCCAGACCGAGCGCATGCAGACGCTGGACGGCTTCAAGAGCGGCACCATCGACGCGCTGGTCGCCACCGACGTGGCCGCGCGCGGGCTGGATATCCCCGACATGCCGTGCGTGATCAACTTCGACGTGCCGTACAGCGCCGAAGACTACGTGCACCGCATCGGCCGCACCGGCCGCGCCGGCGCCAGCGGCGACGCGCTGTCGATCTACGTGCCGGGCAACGACGAGCGCCTGCTGTCCGATATCGAGAAGCTGATCAAGCGCAGCATCCCGCGCGGCAAGCTGGAAGGCTTCGACCCGACCGGCGCGCGTGCCCGCCAGGCTGACACCGAGCGCCGCCGCGAACGTGGCGATGTGCGCCGCCCGCGCAATGGCGACACCGAAGAGCGTCCACGCCGTCACGAACATGCCGGCAGCCGCCAGGTGTTCCGTCCCTCGGACGATCCTTTCTTTTCGCGCCCGTACGAGCCCAGCGCCAGCAGCACGCAGACCAGGCAGGCCGAAGAAGTCGCTGCCGCGCTGACCCGCGGGCGGCAGGCGCCCAAGCGGCCGGTGGCCGCCCTGCTGGGCGGCGTGCCGCGCAAGTCCTGATCCTGCCGTTGCCTGCAAATGGCAAAAAGCAAATGGCCCGCCTGTGCGGGCCATTTGCTTTTGTGGCGCACGGAACTGTCGGCTAGGCCCCCGGGGGCTGCGGCAGGGCCTCGAGCCGCTGGCGCCACGCCTCGGTGGCGCTTGCCAGCCAGTCCTTCACCCTTCCTTCGTGGTTGGCCACCCCCAGGTGGCTGCCGGCCTCGCGCAGCGCGTCCAGTGGCGCGCTGGTGTCGATCGGCTGCGCGCCGCTCTGCTTGCTGAGCTTTTCGCCGATCTCGTTGACCACCACCGGCACGTGCAGGTAAGCCGGCGTGGGCAGGCCCAGCAGGTGCTGCAGATGGATCTGGCGCGGCGTGGAGTCGAGCAGGTCGGCGCCGCGCACGATATGGGTGATGCCCTGGAGCCCGTCGTCGACCACCACCGCAAGCTGGTACGCCCATAAGCCGTCGGCGCGGCGCAGCACGAAATCGCCCAGCTCGGTTTCCAGGTCCTGGCATTGCCGGCCCTGCCAGCGGTCGTCGAAGCAGATGGTGGCGGCCGGGCCCTCCGGCACGCGTACCCGCCAGGCGCGCGGCAGCTTGCCGTTCAGCCCGTGGCGGCAGGTGCCGGGGTAGGCCAGGGTCTGGTGGCGCTCGCGCACATGCACCAGCGAATCGGCGATCTCCTTGCGCGAGCAGCCGCAGGCATAGAGCTGGCCAGCCGCGTCGAGCCGTCGCAGCGCGTCGGCGTAGTGCGGCTCGCGCCGGCTCTGCCACACCGGTGGCTCGTCCGGTGTCAGGCCCAGGCGCTCCAGCGTATGCAGGATGTCGTCGTCGGCGCCACGCACGCAGCGCGGCATGTCGATGTCCTCGATGCGCACCAGCCACTGCCCGCCGTGCGCGCGGGCATCCAGCCAGCTTGCCAGCGCGGTGACCAGCGAGCCCATATGCAGCGGCCCGGTGGGCGAGGGCGCAAAGCGGCCGCGATAGCCGCCGGTGATGACCGCCATGGCCTGCCCTCAGCCGGCGAATTCGGGTTGCTGCAGCAGCGCCTGCGCCAGGCGCGGGTCTTCCAGCTTGTTGGCCCACCACTGCAGCGCCTTGCCGCGGTTGCTGGTGCGCCAGGCTACCTTGAAGTTGCCGGGCGCGCGCACCTCCACGGTCTCGCGCGCCTGCAGCACACCGCTCTCGATATGCGGCTGCGCCATCGGCGCCGGCAGCCAGCCACAGCCCAGGCCGCGGATCTGCGCCTCGAGCTTGTCGCGCATGGTCGGCACCACCAGCACGTCCTGGCCGGCCAGCACGCCATGGGTGCGCGCCGGGAGGTTGCGCGAGGTATCGCCCACCGCGACGATGCGGTGCTTCGCGATCTGGAGGGTGGTCAGCGGCCCTTCCTCGGTCGCCAGCGGATGGTGCGCGGCCACCGCAAACACGAACGGCACCGACCCCAGCGGACGGATCTGGAAGCCCTGCGTGCTGGGCGCATCGTAGGCGCCGCCGATCACCAGGTCGGCGCGGTTGCTGACCAGCGCATCCCAGGCGCCGCCCAGCACCTCCTTGGAGAAGCGCAGCCGGGTGGCGGTGTTCTCGGCATAGAAGTCGTGGATCACCGGCAGCAGCGCGCGGAAGTTGATCAGGTCGTCGGCGACGATGGTCAGCGTCGCCTCCCAGCCGGTGGCCAGCCGCTTGACGCGGCGCGCCAGGTCGTCGGCGGCGTGCAGCAGGTGGCGGCCTTCGTCGAGCAGCGCGCGGCCGGCCGGCGTCAGCTCGGCACGGTGGCGGCGCCGGTCGAACAGCAGCACATCCAGGTCTTCTTCTAGCTTGCGCACCACGTAGGTCAGCGCGGAGGGGACTTTGCCCATCTCGTGCGCGGCAGCGGCGAAGCTGCCCTTGCGTTCGATGGCGTCGAGGACTTCGAGGGATTCTAGCGAGAGGGCCATGTTCAGAAATTCTGAATGACTGCTTCTAAGGTGGTTCCCGTAAATATACGCCTCAAGGCCTAAACTGCCTAGCATCAACAGCGAAACACATGCCACATCACGGTTACCCAGCCGGTGCTGACGGCAAGACGGGCCAAGGAGGGCCATCAAAATGATTGAAATCAGAAAGTCCGCAGAGCGCGGTTATGCCGACCACGGCTGGCTGAAGTCCTTTCATTCGTTCTCGTTCGCCGACTACTACGATCCCCAGCATGTGCAGTACGGGCCGCTGCGCGTGATCAACGAAGACCGCGTCGCGCCGGGCATGGGCTTCGGCACGCACGGCCATCGCGACATGGAGATCATCAGCTATGTGCTGGAAGGCGAGCTGGCTCACAAGGACAGCATGGGCAACGGCAGCGTGATCCGTCCCGGCGACGTGCAGCGCATGAGCGCGGGCACCGGCGTGCGGCACTCGGAATACAACCACGCCCAGCACGATACGACGCATTTCCTGCAGATCTGGATCATGCCTGACCAGAACGGCATCGAGCCGGGCTACGAGGAAAAGCACTTCGACGCGGCCGACAAGCGCGGCAAGCTGCGCCTGGTGGCCAGCCGCGATGGGACCGACGGTTCGGTGGTGGTGCACCAGGACGTGCGGTTGTATGCCGGGCTGTTCGATGGCGACGAAGCCGCGACGCTGGCGCTGGCCGCGGGCCGCCGTGCCTATGTGCATGTGGCGCGGGGGCGGGTGACGGTCAACGACAAGGTGCTGGAAGCGGGCGATGCGGCCAGGCTGGAGGCTGTGGGTGAGGTCGCGCTGTCTGGTGGGGATAATGCGGAGGTGTTGGTGTTTGATCTGCCTTGATCCCCTGCATGCTGCCGGTTTGCTCCCCTCTCCCGCTGGCGGGAGGGAGGAGCGTTCACCAGGGATGGTGGCTTGCGAACAGCCACTCTGTAGTCGGTACCCCGAAGCCCGCCACTCCGGCGGGTTTTTGCTTTTTACGCCGCCGCGGACAGGCACAGGTACCGCTGTGCTATCTTCTCGCTATGCATTGCGCCTGCACCGGCACATCGACCGCAGGCCAGCACGGGTCTATTCCCCTGATCACGACAGGGGGCGTCCCCGTGCCGACGCCCCCTTGGAACACCCTGTACCAAGATGACCTTTGTTTCCATTCTCCTGGCGCTGATCGCAGAGCAGTTCCGCGCCCTGGGCCGCAACAACCCGATCTACGAGATCGTGCGCGCGCTCGGCGAACGCGCCGAACACGCCTTCGACACCGGTCGGCCGCGCGATGCCGCGCTGGCCTGGTTCACCGTGGTGCTGCCGCTGACGCTGGCGGTGATCGTGGTGCACTACCTGCTGGCGTCGATCAGCGTGGCGCTGACGCTCGCGTGGAACGTGCTGGTGCTGTACATGACGCTGGGCTTTCGCCAGTTCAGCCATTACTTCACCGACATCCATGAAGCGCTGAACCGCGACGACGTCCATACCGCGCGCATGCTGCTGCACGAGTGGACCGGGCTCGACACCGTGGAGATGCCCGTCACCGAGATCGTGCGGCATACGCTTGAAGCCGCGATCATCGCCGTGCACCGGCATGTGTTCGGCGTGTTCTTCTGGTTCCTGGTGCCGATCGGTCCCGGCGGCGTGGTGCTGTACCGCACGGCCGAATACCTGGGCCGCCAGTGGAACCTGCCCTCGGCCGAGCGCAGCCCCGCGCTGGGCCGCTTCGCGGCGCGTGCTTTCTACTTGCTCGACTGGATTCCCTCGCGGCTGACCGCGATCGGCTTTGCCATCGTCGGCAACTTCGAGGATGCGGTCTACGCCTGGCGCAACCACGCGCGCAAGTGGAACGATGCGGTCAACGGCATCCTGCTTGCCAGCGGCGGCGGGGCGCTTGGCGTGCGGCTGGGCACGCCGCTGGCCGAGGACGATTCCACCGTGGTGCTGCGCGCCAGCGTGGCCGGCCCGGCGGTGGACTATGCGCCCGGCATGGAAGAGGACAACGGCGGTCCCGAGCCGGCCGCGCCCGAATTCGGCGCCGAGCCCGGCGTGCGCACGCTGCAGTCAGCCGTGGGCCTGGTATGGCGCGCGGTGGTACTGTGGATGCTGCTGCTGGCGATGCTGTCGCTGGCGCTGTGGGTGGGCTGAAACCTGGGTTTCAAAAAGAGGGGGGCGCGCGCTAGTCGCGGGCCGCGCCGCAGCGCCAGCAGGCGCCGAACTGCGACTCGTGCCATTCATGGCAGTGGCGGCATTGCCAGCTCGGACCCGGCACGGGATTGGCGGCGGCATTGAGCGCCGCCCACGCCTGCGCCTCCATCTCGTCATCGACCAGCCACACCTGTGGCGCGCTTTCGCGGAACGGGATTTCGCCGGTCGCGCCGGACAGCCAGGTATTACGCAATTCCGCCCGGATGCCGGCCGCCTGCAAGACGTTCTGGCAATGGGCCGCATGGACCAGCGAGGTGGCGGAAAGTAGCAGTTTCATAACAGCGCACCGCAATGATGCAGGTGCGCTTACCTTACCACGGCTTTACCAAGGTTTCTGCTGGCTGGATTCGTGCAGCAGCTGCGTATAGAGCTGGTGGCGGCGCTCGGAAATCGCGCCGGATTCGATCGCGGCCAGCACCCCGCACCCCGGCTCGTTCACATGGTGGCAGTTGTAGAAACGGCACTCGGTCAGGCGCGGCCTGAACTCGGGGAAGGCGCGCTCGAGCATGCCCTCGCTGAGGTGATACAGGCCGAACTCCTGGAAGCCCGGTGAATCGATCAGCGCACCCTGGCGGCCGTCGACCGTGCCCCAGTCCGCGGGCAGGTGATAGAGCCGCGTGAAGGTGGTGGTGTGCTTGCCGGAGTCGAGCTTGGCCGAGATCTCGCGGGTCTGTGCATCGACGCCCGGGATCAGCAGGTTCAGCAGCGACGACTTGCCCATGCCCGACTGGCCGATCAGGATGCTGGCCAGCCCCGCAAGGCGCGGCTTAAGCGTGGCCAGCGCTTGCGCCGGGTCGGCGCGCACCGACAGTTCCAGCATGTCGTAGCCCAGCCCGCGGTACAGCGCGAGGCGCCCACGCGCCTCTTCCAGCCTGTCAGGCAGGTCGGTCTTGTTGAGCACGATCAGCGGCCGGATCTCCATCGCCTCGGCCGACACCAGCGCACGCCCCAGCAGGTCTTCGGAGAAGCCCGGCTCGGTCGCCAGCACGATGATGACCTGGTCGATATTGGCGGCCAGCAGCTTGGACTTGAACTGGTCGGAGCGGTGCAGCAGGTTCTTGCGCGCCGAGACTTTGGTGATGACGCACTGGTCGGCGGCGGCGCGTTCCACGCTGACGTGGTCGCCCACGGCGCAGTCGCTTTTCTTGCCGCGCGGGAACGCATGCATGCGCGTGCCGTCGCCCAGCTCGACCACATAGTGGCGGCCGTGCGCGGCGATGATCAGTGCGGTTTCTGCGCTGGTACCGGCATTGCTGCCGCCGCCGGCGTTGCGGTGACGCGTGGCGCGGCTCATGCGTGCGCCAGCAGGCGGTCGATCCGCTGCGCGGCGGGCGGATGCGAGTAGTAGAAGGCGCTGTAAAGCGGATCGGGCGTCAGCGTCGAGGCGTTGTCCTTGTACAGCTTCACCAGCGCCGATACCAGGTGGCTGGCGTTGGTCTGGTCGGCGGCAAAGGCGTCGGCCTCGAACTCATGGCGGCGCGACGACTGGCTCGACAGCGGCCCCAGCAGGAAGGTGAACACCGGCAGCGTCAGGAAAAACAGCACCAGCGCCAGCGCGTTGTTGGACACGCCCAGGTTGGGCACCACGCCCAGCCCGGTGTAGAACCACGAGCGCGTGGCCAGCCAGCCCAGCAGCGCCAGGAACACCAGGCTCAGTGCAAAGGTGACGGCAATACGCTTGGCTACATGGCGGCGCTTGAAGTGCCCCAGTTCATGCGCCAGCACCGCCTCGATCTCGTCCCCCGACAGCCGCGCCAGCAGCGTATCGAAGAAGACGATACGCTTGGCCGCGCCAAAGCCGGTGAAGTAGGCGTTGCCGTGGGCGCTGCGCTTGCTGCCGTCCATCACGAACAGGCCCTTGCTGGCAAAGCCGCAGCGCTTCATCAGGGCCTCGATGCGCTCGCGCAGCGATTCGTCGGTGAGCGGCTCGAACTTGTTGAACAGCGGCGCGATGAAGGTCGGGAAGATCACCAGCAGGAACAGGTTGAACGCCATCCACACCAGCCAGGTCCACAGCCACCACAGCGAGCCGGCGCGCTCCATCAGCCACAGCACCGCCAGCAGCAGCGGCAGGCCGAGCGCGCACGCCACCACCAGCATCTTGACCATGTCGGCCAGCCACAGGCCAAAGGTCATCTTGTTGAAGCCGAAGCGCTCTTCGATGCCGAACTGGCCGTACAGCGAGAAGGGCAGGTCGACCAGCCCGCCGATCAGCGCCACGCTGGCCACCAGCGCCACGCTGTAGGCATAGCCCGGCCCGAACATATCGAGCCAGAACTGGTTGAGCCACTGCAGCCCGCCCAGCATGGTGAAGCCGATCAGCACCGCGGCGCCGGCCAGCACTTCTAGCATCGACAGGCGGGTGCGGGCGATGGTGTAGTCCGCGGCCTTCTGGTGCGAGGCCAGCGTGATGGTGTCGGCAAAACGCTCCGGCACCGCGTTGCGGTGCTGCGCCACATGGCGGACCTGGCGGGCGGCGAGCCAGAGCTTGGTCAGCACCATCAGCACCAGCGCGGCGAGAAAGACAATCGTGAACATCGGCAACAGCCTTGTGGGTTCGGGCGCCCGGCGTCGTGCGCGCGGGCGGCCGTGGGGACCGTGCAATCCGGGGCAGGATTGCCGGCGGTCCGGAATATCCGGGAAGGCTGGCAAACTGTGCGCCAGCGGGCATCCCGGACGGATATGCGAGAATTATAAATTGTTCGCGCCCCGCCCCGCCGCGGCCGCATCCCCCAATCCTTATCTTGCGCAGTCCCGATGACCACCCACGCCACCGCCAAATCCGTAAAAAGTGAAAACAACCTGATCTGGCTGGACATGGAAATGACCGGCCTGTCGCCGGACACCGACCGCATCATCGAGGTGGCGATCGTGGTCACCGACTCCGAACTCAATATCCTGGCCGAGGGCCCGGTGCTGGTGATCCACCAGAGCGACGCCGTGCTCGACGGCATGGACAACTGGAACAAGGGCACCCACGGCCGCTCGGGCCTGATCGACAAGGTCAAGGCTTCGACGCTGACCGAAGAGCAGGCCGAGGCTGAGCTGCTGGCCTTCCTCAAGCGCTGGGTGCCGGCCAACAAGTCGCCGATGTGCGGCAACTCCATCTGCCAGGACCGCCGCTTCATGGCGCGTTACATGCCCAGGCTGGAGGCGTTCTTCCACTACCGCAACCTGGACGTGTCGACGCTGAAGGAGCTGTGCAAGCGCTGGGAGCCGGTGATCCACAAGGGCTTCGTCAAGCGCCAGCTGCACACCGCGCTGGCCGACATCCTGGAATCGGTCGAGGAACTGCGCTACTACCGCACGCACTTTATCCGCCACATGGCGCCCGGTGCCGCGCCGGCCGCCGACGCGCCTTCAGCGGAGGCACCGGCTGCCGGCACGCCCGCCGAATAACCCGGGTCAGCCGCCACCCTCGATAACAACAACTCACCACCAGCGACGGGCCGCGCGCATTGCGGGGCCTGATTGCCGCTGCCGGGCGCCGCACGGTCCCCGGCGCGCTGCCCGTCCCGCCAGCCATGCTCGAGCGCATTGTCTCCATCATCACGCCGGTCATCCTGATCATCCTGGTCGGGTGGCTGTACGGGCGCAAGGCACATCCGGACATGGCCGGCATCAACCGCGCCACGCTGGACGTGATCGCGCCGCTGCTGGTGGTGTCGGCCTTTGTCAGCAAGGACTTCGTGCTGGCCGACCAACTCGTGCTGCTGGGCTGCGCGGTGGCGGTGGTGCTGGGCTCGGGCGTGCTGGCGTGGGGGCTGGCGCGGCTGCTCAGGGCCGATCCGCGCACCTTCGTGCCGCCGATGATGTTCAACAACTGCGGCAACATGGGCCTGCCGCTTTCGGTGTTTGCCTTCGGCCCGGCCGGGCTGGCGCCGGCGGTGGCGCTGTTCGCGGCGTCGAACCTGATGCACTTTACGCTCGGCATGAAGATCGTCAACCGGCACGCGTCGATGGCGCAGATCGCGCGCAACCCGATGGTGCTGGCCACCGTGGCGGGCGTGGGGCTGTCCCTGGCGCGGCCATGGTTCACGCTGCCCGACCCGGTCTACCAGTCAGTCAAGCTGCTGGGCGATGCCACCGTGCCGCTGATGCTGTTCGCGCTGGGCGTGCGCATGAAGGATGTGAGCCTGCGCAACTGGGGCATGGGACTGGTCGGCGCGGTGGCGTGCCCGCTGGCCGGCATTGCGGTGGCGCTGCTGCTGGTGCAGTGGGTGCCGCTGACGGAACTGCAGCGCGGGCTGCTGTTCGTGTTTGCGGCGCTGCCGCCGGCGGTGCTGAACTTCCTGGTGGCGGACCACTTCCGGCAGGAGCCGGACCAGGTGGCGTCGATCGTGCTGCTGGGCAATATCGCCGCGGTGGTGTTCGTGCCGGTGGGGTTGTACCTGGGGTTGCGCTGAGCGTGGAGAAAGGAAAGGCCCGCGCGGCTTGCGCCGGCGGGCCGGGTAGAGGGGGTAGCGGTGGGGTAGCGGCCGGGCGACTTACGCCGCGGGTTTGGCCCGCACCGCGTTCTTCGGCCGCCAGGCCTTGACCACCGCCTCGTCGGTTTCGATATACGGCCCGCCGATCAGGTCGATGCAATACGGCACCGCAGCAAAGATCCCTTGCACCACCGTCTTGCCGTCGGCGTCGCGCAGGCCTTCCAGCGTCTCGCGGATCGCGCGCGGCTGGCCTGGCAGGTTGATGATCAGCGCGGCGCGGCTGGCAGTCTCGCGGACCACCGCCACCTGGCGCGACAGGATCGCGGTCGGCACGAAATGCAGGCTGACCTGTCGCATCTGCTCGCCGAAGCCCGGCATTTCCTTGGTCGCCACGGCCAGCGTGGCCTCGGGCGTCACGTCGCGGCGCGCCGGACCGGTGCCGCCGGTGGTCAGCACCAGGTCGCAGCCGGCCACGTCGACCAGGTCGATCAGCGTGCGCGAGATCTGGGTCTGCTCGTCCGGGATCAGCCGCTCCACCGCCTGCCACGGCGTGGTCAGCGTGCGCCCGAACCAGTCGCGCAGCGCCGGGATGCCTTCGTCCTGGTAGGTGCCGGCCGAGGCCCGGTCCGAAATCGACACGAAGCCGACCACCAGTTCGTCGGGATGGTTGCGGGCGATCGGCTGCGTGGGCTGCGTGGGCTGCGTGGGCTGCGTGGGCTGCGTGGTCTGGGTCATGCTTCGGACTCCGGGGTAGGGGGTTGGTCCTCGGCGGCGCCGCGGTTGCCATCCTTGTCTTCGAGCGCCGTCTTGATCGCCTGGAACAGCTCGCGGAAATAGCGCGGCGGCTTGCCTTGCTCTTTTTCCCGGCGCGCGTTGCGGATGGTGTTGCGCAGCGCCTGCACGTCGATGCCGGGATGCTCGCCCAGGAAGCGCGTCAGCGCCGCGTCGTCGGCCAGCAGCAGTTCGCGCCAGCGCTCGATCAGGTGCATGCGTGCGGTCTCGGCCTTGCTGGTGCCCTTGAAGCCTTCCAGCGCGCGGCGGATGACCTCGACTTCGTCGTCGTCCAGGCCGCGCATGACCTTGCCGACATACTGCATCTGGCGGCGCTTGCCTTCGTGGCTGGTGATGCGGCGCGCCTGGTGGATGGCGTCGGCCAGCGCTTCGGGCATGGGCACACGCGCCAAACGGTCCTTGGCCAGGCCTTCCAGCTCGGCGCCAAGGTCCTGCAGGGCGGTCATGTCGCGCTTGCGCTGCGACTTGCTTTTCGGTTCGTCGTCTTCCGGTTCCGGCGCAAAGCCTCCAGGAAAGCGCGAGCCGTTCGGATTACGGGAATTTCGCGTCATGCCCGGCATTTTATCTTGCTATGATTGCCGCTTGGACTTTTGATGACACCCGCCCAGCATGGATCAGATCGCAGAACAGACCGCGCACTTCACCTACACCCAGGCCCAGCTCAAAGAGATGGCCGCCGATGTGCTGCGTGTGGCACGCGAACTGGGGGCGACCGACGCCGCCACCGAGATCTCCGAAGGCAGCGGCCTGTCGGTGTCGGTGCGCAAGGGGCAGGTGGAGACCATCGAGCAGAACCGCGACAAGGTGATCGGCGTCACGGTGATGATCGGCAAGCGCCGCGGCAACGCCAGCACCTCCGATTTCTCGCCGGCCGCGCTGCGCGCCACCGCCGAGGCCGCGTACAACATCGCCCGCTTCACCGCCGAGGATGAATGCGCCGGGCTGGCCGAGGAAGAACTGCTGGAGCGCGACCCGCAGGACCTGGACCTGTTCCACCCCTGGGCCCTCGACGCCGAAGCCGCGATCGATATCGCCACCCGCGCCGAGGCCGCCGCCTTCGCGGTATCGCCGCGCATCCGCAACAGCGACGGCGCCAGCGTGTCGGCGCAGCACTCGCAGTTCGTGCTGGCCACCACGCGCGGCTTCTCCGGCGGCTACCCGTATTCGCGCCACTTTATCTCGTGCGCGCCGATCGCCGGCAGCGGCAGCGGCATGCAGCGCGACGACTGGTACTCGTCCAAGCGCTCGCCGCTGACACTGGCCGCGCCTGAAGACATCGGCAAGTACGCCGCAGAGCGCGCGCTGGCGCGGCTGCAGGCGCGCAAGCTGACCACGCGCCGCTGCCCGGTGCTGTTCGAAGCGCCGCTGGCCGCGGGCCTGCTGGGCGCCTTCGTGCAGGCGGTTTCGGGCGGCGCGCTGTACCGCAAGTCGACCTTCCTGTGCGACTCGCTGGGCCAGACGGTATTCGCCCCGCACGTGCAGATCCATGAGCAGCCGCATACCCCCGGCGCCATGGGCAGCGCCCCGTTCGACGAAGAAGGCGTGCGCACCCACGAGCGCGACGTGGTCCTCGACGGCGTGGTGCAGGGCTACTTCCTGTCGACGTATTCCGCGCGCAAGCTCGGCATGAAGACCACCGGCAACGCCGGCGGCTCGCACAACCTGACGCTGTCGAGCAGCCTGACCGAGCCCGGCGACGACTTCCCCGCCATGCTGCGCAAGCTCGGCACCGGCCTGCTGGTGACAGAGCTGATGGGGCAGGGCGTCAACTACGTGACCGGCGACTACTCGCGCGGCGCGTCGGGCTACTGGGTCGAGAACGGCGTGATCCAGTACCCGGTCGAGGAAATCACCATCGCGGGCAATATGGGCGAGATGTTCAGGCAGATCGTTGCGATCGGGGCGGATGCGCTGGTGCGGGGGACCAAGGAAACGGGGTCGGTGCTGATCGAGCAGATGACGATTGCGGGGAATTGAGTACCGGTGTGTCAGCAAAACAAAAAAACAGGCCATGTGGCCTGTTTTTTTGTTAGCCAGCGGCATGACAACCGCTGGCGGTTTGCTCCCTCTCCCGCCTGCGTCGCCTGCGGGAGAGGGAGCACACAGACGGTCAGGCAAACGCCGCGGCATCGACCCGCGAATTACGATGCTTCCGAAGCCGGCCGCTCATACGTGACGAACGCATAGTCGAAGCCATTCGCCTCCGAATGATGCGTCTCCCGCGACGTCTCGATCCATTGCGAGCGGTCGATCGGCGGAAAGAACGCATCGCCTTGCACGTCGGCATCGATCTCGGTCACCACCAGCCGGTCGGCGCACGGCAGCGCCTCGGCATAAAGCTGCGCGCCGCCGATCAGGAAGATCTCGTCGACGCCCACGCACAGACGCTGGGCATCTTCCAGCGAGCCGGCCACCTCCGCGCCTTCGATGCGCAGGCCGGGGTTGCGGCTGACCACGATATTGCGCCGGCCCGGCAACGGACGGCCAAGCGAGTCCCAGGTCTTGCGCCCCATGATGATGGGGGCGCCCATGGTGGTGCGCTTGAAGTGGGCCAGGTCTTCCGGCAGGCGCCACGGCAGCTTGTTGTCGCGGCCGATGGTGTTGTTGCGGGCCTTGGCGACGACCAGTGTCAGCAGCGTCATACGGCCACCGGTGCCTTGATGGCGGCGTGCGACTGGTAGCCGGCCAGCTCGAAGTCTTCGTAGCGGTAGCCGAAGAGGCTGTCGGGCTGGCGCAGGATCTTCAGCTGCGGCAGCGGCAGCGGCTCGCGCGCGAGCTGGGTCTGCACCTGCGCGAAGTGGTTGTTGTAGAGATGGCAGTCGCCGCCGGTCCAGATGAAGTCGCCCACTTCCAGCCCGGCCTGCTGCGCGATCATGTGCGTGAGCAGCGCGTAGCTGGCGATATTGAACGGCACGCCCAGGAAGATATCGGCGCTGCGCTGGTAGAGCTGGCACGAGAGCCGGCCGTCGGCCACATAGAACTGGAAGAACGCATGGCAGGGCGGCAGTTTCATACGCGGGATGTCGGCCACGTTCCATGCCGACACAATCAGCCGGCGCGAATCCGGGTTGGCACGGATCTGCGCCATCACCTCCGTGATCTGGTCGATATGGCGGCCGTCCGGCGTGGGCCACGAGCGCCACTGCGAACCGTAGACCGGACCCAGTTCGCCGTTCTCGTCGGCCCATTCGTCCCAGATGGTGACGCCGTGCTCCTGCAGCCAGCGCACATTGGTCGAACCCTGCAGGAACCACAGCAGTTCATAGATGATCGACTTCAGGTGCAGCTTCTTGGTGGTGACCACCGGGAAGCCTTCGCGCAGGTCGAAGCGCATCTGGTAGCCGAATACCGAGCGCGTGCCGGTGCCGGTGCGGTCGGCCTTGTCGGTGCCATGCTCGTACACATGGCGCATGAAGTCGAGATACTGTTTCATCGGCGCGGGGCGGGACGGAAAGTGGCGCGGGCGCGGGCCCGCAAAGCACGCATTCTAAAGCAAAAGGGCCGCCCCTCCGGGCAGCCCTTGTTGCGCTGGCCGGGGCGCCTGCCCCGGCATCAAGCTCGGCCAGCCTTAGTGGCTTTCGACCGGTTGCTGCTGCTCGCGGCGCTTCTGCACCAGGTAGCCGGCGCCCAGCACGCCGCCGACGATCAGCACGTACAGGCCCCAGTTGACCACCGGGTTGGCCTCGAAGAAGGCCTTGACCAGCGGCTCGTGCACGATCATCTTGACCGCGGTGAACGCCAGCACGCCCGCGCCCAGGTAAATGATGATCGGGTAGCGGCTCATCAGCTTGAGCACCAGGCTCGAGCCCCACACCACGATGGGGATGCTGATCAGCAGGCCCAGCACCACCAGCAGGAAGCTGCCGTGCGCGGCGCCGGCCACGGCCAGCACGTTGTCAACGCCCATCACCGCGTCGGCGATGATGATGGTCTTCATCGCGCCCCACAGGGTCGACGCGCCCGAGCCGTGCGCGTCGCCGTCGCCCTCGTCGGACAGCAGCTTGTAGGCAATCCACACCAGCGCCACGCCGCCGATCAGCATCAGCCCCGGAACCTTCAGCAGCCAGACCACGCCGATCGTCATGGCCGAGCGGACCACCACGGCACCGACGGTACCCCAGATGATGGCCTTCTTCTGCAGGTGGGCGGGCAGGTTGCGCGCCGCCAGGGCGATCACGATGGCATTGTCGCCAGCCAGCACCAGGTCAATGACGACGATGGACAGCAACGCCGTCAGAAACTGCATCGTGAACAGATCGGTAAACTCCATGAATTCTCCTAAGGGTACGAATCAGCGCAAGCGCACAAATTGGGTTCGCCTGGATTCACGGAGCACGGGAGCGTGGGGCCGCCTTTGCAAACCATGAAATGCCAGGTTGCAAAGGTCTTGCTCGACCACTGGCGCGGTATGCGCACCGGTAGTCAGCACAACCGGAGACTGCGGTCCCGGAATGACGATTGTGCTAAGGGCATTGGGCCCCGGAGCTACTCCCCTTTGAGGACACGGCCCCACTGGGGCCGCGCTGGGCGGGATTATAAACGAACTGCACGCCATCTGGCCCATTGGGGGAGATACTGACTCAAGGTTTTTGAGTGCTGTATGGGCCGCACACTGGCATCCGGCGCTGCACGATCCGGCGGATGGGCCTATCCTTGAATCTCGGCTCCGCCCGATGCGTCCCGGACGGCACAGGCACGCGTTGCGGAGACCGGCGCGCACGACATGCACAGCGCGGCCTTGGGGAATACGCAGTGAAGCAGTAAACATTCGCGACCACACAAGGAAACGTCATGCCGGCTGTCCCGAACTCGCCGAACTCCCTCGCCCCTCAGAACAAGACCCCGCAGACCCCCCTTCGCAACCACCACCATAACGGCCACGCCAGCGCCCCGCCGCCCGTCGGGCAGCCCGCGCTGGTCGCACTGGCCAACGGCCATGCGCATCGCGCGCCGCCGCAGCCGGAATTCATGCAGCAGTACCGCGAGGACAGCGGCGCGCTGCGTGAGCAGGTGCTGACCGGGCTGCGCGCCCGGCACGCCGCGATCAGCCCCAAGTTCTTCTACGACGTACTGGGCTCGCGCCTGTTCGAGGCCATCACCGACCTGCCCGAGTACTACCCGACCCGCACCGAGGCTGCGATTTTCGCCAGCGCGGCGCCGGCCATCGCCGCGCGCGCAGGCAGCGGCTGCGTGCTGGTGGACCTGGGCGCCGGCAACTGCGAGAAGGCGGCGCGGCTCTTTGCCAGCCTGCGCCCGGCGCAGTACGTGGCGGTCGATATCTCGATCGAATTCGTGCGCGCGACGCTGTCGACGCTGCAGCAGCAGCATCCGGAGATTCCGATGCTGGGCCTGGGCGCCGACCTGTGCGCGCCGTTCGACCTGCCGTCTAGCGTCAGGCGCGGCAGGCGCCTGTTTTTCTATCCGGGCTCGAGCATCGGCAACTTCGCCCCGATGGAAGCACTGGCGCTGCTGCAGCGCCTGCGCGGTGCGGCCGGGCGGGGCGACGGCGTGCTGATCGGCGTGGACCTGCACAAGGACGAAGCCACGCTGGTGTCGGCCTATGACGATGCGCTGGGTGTCACCGCCGCGTTCAACCGCAACGTGCTGCGCAACGTGAACCGCATCGTCGGCACGGATTTCGTGCTGTCAGACTGGCGGCATGTGGCGAGCTTCGACCGCGAGGCCTCGCGCATCCAGATGCACCTGCAGGCCTGCCGCGACGTGCGCGTGCAGTGGGACGGCGGCGCGCGCGAGTTTGCCGCCGGTGAGCGCATCCATACCGAGGACTCGTACAAGTACCGGCCCGAGGATTTCGCGCTGCTGCTCGAAGCCGCCGGGTTTGACGACCCGGTGTACTGGACCGATCCGCGCGGCTGGTTCGCGGTGTTCCACGCGCGCGGCTGAGCGCCGCAGTTGGGCGGTCTGCCCCGGGGAACGCCGGCGGCAGGGGCGCCGGGCAGGGCAGGCGGGTAGTGTCATAATGGCCCTCATCGCCACCAGGGGCGTGCCGCGTGCTGCGTACGCCCCGCGGCCACGGCCTGTCCACTGTTCTCTTCCTGCGCGGACCTTCCCGATGAGCGGCTTTCCCATGCTTCCCGATCTCTATTTCACCGGCGGCAAGGCGACGTGGTCCGACCCGCGCCGGCTGCCGCGCGAAGGGCTGGCGCAGGCCCTGGTCGAGTCGCGTGCGCGCACGCTGGCGTGGCTCGCGCCGTTCGGCCAGACGCGCCGCGCCTGGGACGTGCCGCGCCAGTACGATGCCGACCCGCCGCTATGGACCCTCGGGCATGTCGCCTGGCATGCGGAGTGGTGGTGCCTGCGGGGCGTGCGACAGGTCCATCGCGGGGGCGTGCCGGTACCGGTGGCCTCGGTGCCGTCGCTGCTCGACGGCGCCGACGAATGGTTCGATCCGGACCGCATCGGCCCCGACGAGCGCTGGGAAGTCACGCTACCCGATGTGTCCGTGGTCAAGCGCTATGCCGCCGAGGTGCTCGACGGCGTGCTGCGCCGGATCGCGCTGCTGCCCGATGACAACGACCTGACGCTGTACCCGTTTCGCCGCGCGCTGTTGCACGAGGATGCGCAGGGCGAGGGTGTGGCCGCGCTGTTGCAGGCGCTGGCCATGGCGCCGACCGAGCCTGTCGGCGCCGGCCTGGCGGCGGTCGGGGGCGGCACGCTGCATTTCCCCGGCGGACGCTTCACGCTGGGCTGGAGCGATCCCGATGGCTTTGCGTGGCCGGATGAGTTGCCGCCGCAACCCACTTATGTGCCGGCCTTCGAGATGGACATGGCGCTGGTCAGCAACGCGCAGTTCCTGGAGTTCGTCGAGGACCGCGGCTACGAGCATCCGGCCTGGTGGTCGGCGTCGGGGCGGCAGTGGCTGATGACGCAGGAGCGCTCGGCGCCGCGCTACTGGTCGCGCCATCCCGGCACACGTGCATGGATGGTGGAGCGCTTCGGCACGCTGCGCACGCTCAATCCGGACGAAGCGGTGCGCCATGTCACGCTGTACGAGGCGCAGGCGTGGTGCGTGTGGGCCCGCCGGCGGCTGCCGGCGGAATCGGAATGGGAGCTTGCCGCCACGCAGAACCGCGGGCTGCAATGGGGCGCACTGCGTGAGTGGACGGCGACGCCGTATGAGCCGTATGCGGGCTTTACCGGGGGGCCGTCCGACGGCGAACTGGCGGGGCGCTTTGGCGCGTACCAGGCGGTGCGTGGTGTGTCGTTCGCCAGTCCGGCGCGGCTGCGCCATGTGCGGGCGTGGTGGGCGCTGTTGCCGGAGGATGATTTTGCGTTTGTGGGGTTTCGGAGTTGTGCGTTGTGAGTCGACTGGCGTAAGGCGAGGGCATGAAAAAAGGGCACCCGAAGGTGCCCTTTTTTTGCTTGCGCAGTCAGCGTGCTGTCGGTCGCCCACCCCTCTCCCAGCCCTCTCCCCCTGAGGGACCCTGAGGGGGGAGGGAGAACACCTTGGTTAGGCTAGTTCGGACGGCTTGGGAACACCCAAAACCGTTGGCCGCGCTCGCACGTGGTTGGTGTTCTTACCGCTCGTAACGCGACCGGCTGTTGCGATTGCCGTTGCCGTTGCCGCCAAAGCCGCCACCGAAGCTGCGGTTGCCGTCGCGGTTGCCATCACGATTGCCAAAGCTGCGGCCTTCGCCGTTGCCACGGTAGCCGCCGCTGCCCGCGCGGTTGCCGTCGCTGAAGCTGCGCGCGGCGCCGTCGCGGTTGCCGAAGCCACCGCGATTGTCGTCGCCGAAGCTGCGGCCGCCTTCGCGGTTGCCAAAGCCACGTGCGCCGTCGCTGGCGCCGCGGTAGCCGGGGTTCTGGCCGCCCTGGCCGCGATAGCCGCCGCCTTCACGGTTGCCGAAGCCCCCGCGGTTGTCGTCGCCGAACGGGCGCGCGCCTTCCGCGCGGTTGCCGAAGCCGCCACGGCTGTCGCCGCCGAACTTGCGGTCGCCGAAGCTGCGTTCGCCGCCACGGTAGCCGCCGCCATTGCCGCCGCGGAAATCACCGCGGCCACCACCCGGCTTGCCGCCGAAGTTCGAGCGCGGCTTGGGCGAGCGGCGCGGCTCCAGGCCTTCGATCACCGAAGCGTCTACGCGCTGGTTGGTGAAGCGCTCGATGCGGCGCCACTGGAACATGTCGTTGTGGTTGACCAGGTTGATGGCGATGCCCGAGCGGCCCGCGCGGCCGGTACGGCCGATGCGGTGCACGTAATCCTCGGCCTGCTTGGGCAGGTCGAAATTCACCACGTGGGTGATATCGGGCACGTCGATGCCGCGCGCAGCCACGTCGGTGGCCACCAGCACGCGCAGGTTGCCGCGGCGCAGTGCGGTCAGGGTACGGTTACGCGCGCCCTGGGTCATGTCGCCGTGCAGCGCGCCGGCCGAGAAACCGGTGTCGGACAGGCGTTCGGCCAGCGAATCGGCATCGCGCTTGGTCGCGGTGAAGACGATGGCCTGCTTGAGCGTCGCGTCGCGCAGCAGGTGGTCCAGCAGGCGCTCCTTGTGCGACATGTCGTCGGTGAAGTGCAGGCGCTGCTCGATATGGCTCTGGTCGGCGCGGGCCGCGGCGATCTCGATGCGCTGCGGGTCGCGCAGCTGGCGCGAGGCGAGCTGGCCGATGCGCGCATCCAGCGTGGCCGAGAACATCAGCGTCTGGCGCGAAGCCGGCGTAGCGTTGACGATGGCGTCGATGTCGTCGGCAAAGCCCATGTCGAGCATGCGGTCGGCCTCGTCGAACACCAGCATCTGCAGCGCCGACAGGTCGATGCGGCCGGCGTCGATATGGTCGAGCAGGCGGCCCGGCGTGGCCACCAGGATGTCAGGCATCTTGGCCAGCGCGGCCAGCTGCTTGGGGTAGGGCATGCCGCCCAGGATGCTGGCGCAGACGATGCGGCGCAGGTTGCGGCCATACTTGGCGGCGGCCTCGGTCACCTGCAGTGCCAGTTCGCGCGTCGGGGTCAGCACCAGCAGCGCCGGCTGGGCCGGCGACGGGCGGGGACGCTTGCCCTTCATGCGCTTGGCGGGCTCGGTCGGGCGCTGCGGCGCCGGCATTTCGCTGATGCGCTGGATCGCGGGCAGCATGAACGCGGCGGTCTTGCCCGAGCCGGTCTGGCTCGAGACCAGCAGGTCGCGGCCGGCCAGGAAGGCGGGAATGGCCTGGGCCTGCACCGGCGTCGGCGTGTTGTAGTTCAGTTCGGAAAGGGCGCGCAGGATGGCCGCATCGAGGCCAAGCGTGGCGAAACCGCTCTCAGTCTGGATAGCGGCCGGCGCTTCAATTGCCGGCGCGCTGTTGAGCATCGCGTCGAGCTTGTCGAGCGGGCTCTGGGTATTCTGCGCAGCGTCGGAAGTGATCGAAGCGTCGGTCGCGGAGGCAATAGCTTGCTCCGCACGAATGTCGTGCTGGGTCATGTCGGAATGGTCAAATAAATGCATGGCACCCCGGTAAAGCACAATGGGGTGGGCGCAGTGCAAAGTCTTAAAAAGGCTTCGGCGCCAATCGGTGAGGCCGTTACGACAGACACAGCTGGCAGTACGGCGGCAGGCAGGGCTTTGGCTGGTACCGCTTAAGCGGTCCGGCTATGTCCCTGGCAGGCAAACAGCTCAGGTTTCAGGCTGTTCAACAGGATCGGAGACGAGGCGACGTCAGGTGAGCGGTGCGTTCTGCTGGGCCGCTGGCGCGCAGGTGATTTACCAGGCGTCCGGCAACGAGGAAACAGAGCTTGGGAGGGCAGCGGATTCGCCGCGGCATTCAGGTGAAGCAGGTGCCGGGCGCTCGGCGGATCTCACAGTTGCGAAACTCACGCGGCGGATTATAGCAGAGCGCGCGTTTTTTGTTGCACTGCGAAAACGTAACCGGATATGTCAGCCCGCGATCACCTGGCGCCGCGGCACGCCGTCGCAGCGATGTCCGGCCAGGGTTGAAAGGGGCCGGCACCCGCCTATACTTTAGGCGCGAGCACACAGGATGCCCGCACGGGGCGGACGAAACGTTCCCGCTTGACCTCCTCCAGCGGCATTGGGCCGCTGTTCGCGGCAAGCATTGCGGTCATTGCCCCCACGCGCCAGTCTTCCCGCGACTCTCCGGGTGGTCCGGATGGGCGTCCGCGTCATGGGCGGAATCATGGGAAGCCTGCCTGGAACAGAATGACCGAATTGCTGACCGCGTGGACACAGGTGGTCCGGGCCCGTCCGCAGCCAGCCCGCCAGTCACTGGCGGGCTTTTCTTTTGGGGCTTCGGTACTTGCCGCTCAGTCCTCGGCATCCTTGTTGGCTGCCTTGCGCGGCAGCCGGCCCAACGGCTGCTCGCGCGGCATCGCCACGCGCTTGCCCGGCAAACCGCCCGGGTAATCAACGATGCGCGCGGCGCCCGAGCGCCGCGATCCATGCCATGCCTGGCCGCCGGCGGTGCGCCCGCCGCCCAGGATGGCGGTCATGGCCTGCCGGTCGAGATCCATGCTGTCGGGCAAATCCTTGATGACGATCACTGCCATGGCTGACTCCATCATGCGGAACCACAGCCATGCGGCCGCGGGACCGCTTCAGTATAGGCGAGGCGGTCCGCGCAGATGCCCGCGGGCCCGCCTCGCAGTGCGCTCAGACGGCGGCGAAATTGCCGCCCCATTGCGACGGGTCCACGTTGACGCGCACCGGGCCGAAACCGGGGCCGATGCTGCCGACGTTGTTGAGGGTGTTGACGTTGATCGCCTGCAGCTGCGCGATGTTCTGGTTGACGTTGACGTTGACATTGGCCAGCGGGCCGACGCTGCCGATGCCGCGGCTGAGCCACGAATTGCCGCCGCGCACGGCGCACAGCGAGGCACGGTCGAGTTCCTTGCTCAGGGCAAGATCGCGGACGAGGATCGATGACATGGTGGTGCTCCTTGGATCGGGATGCCAGGGGCAGCGGGCGCGAAGATTGGTCGATCCGCGCGCCTGCTGCGGCCAGGGCGTATCAGGCGAAGATGTTGTTGGTGGCGTTCTGGTTCGTACGCACGTTGGACGTGACGTGGTCCAGGAAGGCCGAGCCGTTGCCGTTCAGGTTGGTCACGGTCTGCATCTGCGCGATTTCCTGTACGGCGTTGATGCGGTTGTCGAACGACAGCTTGATCGGCGTGTAGACGGCGGCGAAGGGCAGGTAGGCCAGGCCGCCGCGCACGGCGTGCATGCGCTTGCTGTCGAGGGTTTCGGCGGCGGACAGGTCCTTGATGGTCAGCGTGGTCATGATGGTCTCCGGTATCGGCAAGTACGTTGGGGGCTGGGGGCGCGAGGGCTCAGCCGTAGATGTTGTTGGTGGCGTTCTGGTTCGTACGCACGTTGGACGTGACGTGGTCCAGGAAGGCCGAGCCGTTGCCGTTCATGTTGGTGACGGTCTGCATCTGCGCGATCTCCTGCACGGCCTTGATGCTGTTGTCAAACGACAGCTTCACCGGGCTGTACACCGCGGCGAACGGCAGGTAGGCGAAGCCGCCGCGCACGGCGTGCATGCCCTTGCGATCCAGGGTTTCGGTGGAGGACAGGTCTTTGATGGTCAGCGTGGTCATGATGATCTCCGGTAGAGGAAGGTATTGCCTTGGGTTGGTTTCGAGCATCGTTTAGTGTCGCGCTCGGTGGGGATATCGCAGGGAGCGTGCCAGGACCACGTCCAGTCGCGCAGGCCGCGCGCAACTGCCTGAAAACAAGGGGTTTTCGCCGGCCATGTCGGCTTGCGCGCACCGCTTAACGAGGCGCGTGAGGCTGCGGTAGTGACGGGTGCCGCCGAACAGCCTGGGCGTCGGTGTTGGCGATGCTGCGACAGTCGCGCGCGATGCCTGCCGGCGTTGGCCACGTTGCGGCGCGCGCTGCGTTGCAAGCCGACCGCGCATGGTTTGCGCATGCCATGGGTGCGCACTAGTATCCATCGAGAGCAGGGCTTTTTCCGCAGCGCGGGACAGCCTGCCAGCAACCATGTCAGGGCATGCCGTGGCCAGTCTCAAAGACCTGATCCGCAAGTTCCAGAACGGCGGCCTCTCCGACGACGAGTTCGTCGCGTCGTTCGAGACGGCGCTGGCGCAGGACCCCACCACGCCCAGCCAGGCGGCGCGCGTGATCATCGAGGAAAACACGCGTTTCCCGTTTCCGCCCGCGGTGTACGCCGAAGTCATGCGCCGCATCGAGCGCCGCGAAGCCACCCTGTATGGTTCCGCCACCGAAGCCACGCGCCTGGCCACCGGGCCGGCAACGGGCTCGCTGTATGCGACATCGCCCGAGCCGGGCACGCTGCCGCAGGCCGCGCATACCAAGGGCGTGGGCGATACGCTGAACGGACGCTTCGTGCTGGAAGAATGCCTGGGCGTGGGCGGCATGGGCACGGTGTACAAGGCACTGGACCTGCGCAAGCTCGAAGCCTCGGACCGCAAGCCCTATATCGCGATCAAGGTGCTGAACCTGCAGTTCAGCGGCCATCCCAAGTCGCTGATGGCGCTGCAGCGCGAGGCGCGCAAGGCGCAGACGCTGGCGCACCGGAATATCGTCACCGTCTATGACTTCGATCGCGACGGCCCGGTGGTCTTCCTGACCATGGAGTACCTGTCGGGCAAGTCGCTGAACCATGTGCTCAAGGCGCCGGACTTCACCGGCATGCCGATGGCGCGCGCGATGTCGATCATCAACGGCATGGGCAACGCGCTCGCTTACGCGCACGAGCGCGGCTTCGTGCACTGCGACTTCAAGCCCGCCAATGTCTTCCTGACCGACAGCGGCGAGGTCAAGGTGATCGACTTCGGCATCGCGCGCGGCTTCCTGCCGCCGGCTGATGAATCGGACCGGACCGTGTTCGATCCCGGCTCGCTGGGCGGCATGACGCCGGCCTACGCCAGCCCCGAGATGTTCGAGCACCGCGAGCCTGATCCACGCGACGATATCTACGCGCTCGCCTGCGTGACCTACGAGCTGCTGACCGGCAAGCATCCCTATCAGCGGCTGGGCGCCAACCAGGCGCGCGACGCCGCACTCAAGCCGGTGCAGCCGCCACAACTGAGCCGCACGCAATGGAAGACGCTGCGCGAGGCGCTGTCGCTCGACCGCGAGACGCGCACGCCCACCGTCGCGCGCTTCCTGCAAGGCATGAGCGCCGTGCCGATGGCCGCCGCGCCAAGCCGCTTGCCGCTGATGGCGGGCGGCGCCGTGGCCCTGCTGGCCGGCGTGGCGGCAGTGGGCTATTACGCCTGGGAGTCGCAGCGGCGGGCCGGGCCGCCTGCGGTCGCGACCCGCACCGAGACCGCGGTGCCGCTGGCCACGCCATCGCCTGCGCCGCCGCCGCCGCCGCTTGCGGCCAAACCGCCCGCACCGCCCAGCCCGGCCGTGCTGTCGATGGCCGATGTCGGCAAGGTGCTGGCCGCGGTGCCGTGCTCGCTGCTCGCCGCCAGCGAGCAGGCCCAGACGCTGCGCGTGCGCGGCTTCCTTGGCGAGAGCGTCGGCCCCGCGCGGCTGCGCGAGCAGCTCGGAGCGTTGCCGGGCGTGAAGAACGTGGCGATCGACACCCAACCGCTCGCGCCAGACAAGTGCGACGTGGCCACGCTGATCGCGCCGTACTGGTCGGGCAGCCGCCAGGGCGGCAATGCCTCATCCAATGCCTCGTCGCTAAAGCTGCGCGGACAGGGCACACAGCTGGTCGAGGGCTCGCCGCTGGTGCTTGACCTGCGCACGCCGGCGCAGGACTCCTACGTCTATGTCGATTACTTCGCCGCCGATGGCAAGGTCGCACACATGGTGCCAAGCGCGCGCGTGGCCGCGCACCAGGCGCCGCCGGGCCATACCGCCACGATCGGCGATGGCGGCGACTGGGTCGTCTCTGGCCCCTTCGGCACGGAGCTGGTGGTGCTGCTGACCACGCCGGCCCCGCTGTTCGAAGGGCGCCGCGCCGAGGTCGAGGCACGGCAGGACTACCTGCGCGCGCTGGAAAAGCCGCTGGCGCAGATGGCGCGCACCTATGGCCGCGATCGCATCAGCGCGGACCTGGTGCAGATCTCCACGCGCGCGCGCTGACCCTCACGACATCCGGCTTGCGCGTTGCGCCAGCCGCTACTTCATGTCGCGCGCCACGCGAAAGCCGTTCTGCGACTGCCGCACGCTGGGGCTGTACTTGAAGCGCGTCGAGGACACCATATAGCTGGCGCCCTCGCGCCACGAGCCGCCACGGATCACGCGCGTGCCGCAAACGTTCTCGTTCCATGCGCGCCCGTCGGTGGGCGCACCCTTGTACGAGCTGTGCCAGCAATCGGCCACCCATTCCCACACGCTGCCGTTGACGTCGTGCAGGCCGTAGGGATTGGCCGCGAACGAGCCGACCGTTGCCGGGGCGTCCTGGCTCCACGGATCGCCGCATTCCTTGCAGTTGGCGTTGCCCTTGCGCATCTGGTCGCCCCACCAGAATGCGCTGGACGTGCCGCCGCGCGCCGCGTATTCCCATTCCGCCTCGGTCGGCAGCCGGTAGGTCTTGCCGGTGGTCTTGCTGAGCCAGGCCACGTACTGCTGCGCATCGTCCCAGCTCACATCGCGCACCGGCGCGTTCTTCGCGCTGTCGGCGACGGTCGGGACGCGCTGGCAGGCGCCGGCCTCGACGCAGGCATTCCATTGCTCGACCGTGACCTCATAGCGGCCGATCGCGAACGGCTCGCCGATGGTGACGTGATGCGGGGGCTTCTCGGCGGGATCGCTGGCGCTGCTGCCCATGGTGAAGCTGCCGGCGGGCACCGTGACCAGCACCGGACACGCGGGGCAATCGCGGATTTCGCCGGCGCGCGGCGTGACACTGACCGCGCCGCCTGCCGCCGTGCCGGAACGGGGCGCTGCCGCGACCGCGGGCGGTGATGCGGGACGCGCTGCGGGAGGAGACGCCGCCGGCGCGCGCGACACCTGGCCGCCGGCGGATGTGCCCGCGCGTGGCGGCGGTGACGCGGGGGCCGGTTTCGATGGCGCGGGCGCGGGTGCCTGCGCCTTGGAGGCCGCGGCAAGCCGCTCCAGCCGCGCCTTGGCCAGTCCCGCGAATTTGCCGTTGGGGTACTGCTTCAGGTAAGCCTCGTAGTCCGCGGCATGGTTGCTGTTCTTGATCGAGTCCCAGAAGGTGAGCTCATATTGCTCGTCGGTGTTCTTGGGCATGATGCCGGCGAGCAGCAGCGGTTCCGTGGCTCGCATGTCGACCGCGGCGGTGGCTGCCTGCGTGGGCAGCGGCGCGGTGGCGAAGAGCCCGGCCATTGCGGCCAGGCGCACGACTGGTAGTTTGCGCCACATCTTCACACCTCACTGGGGCCGCGGCGAACCCGGTGCATGCGAGCGCATGCCTGGGGGCGCATTGTGGTGTTGCCGAGACGTCGACCGGCTTGCTTCAAGATAGCACAGCGCTTGTGTTGCGGGCGGGGCGTTGCGATGCCTGGCGGACACTCAGGGGTCGCATTTTCCGGGCTTGCGTCCTAACCTGAATGTCGAATCGCCGAGCGCTGACCAACAAGCAACAAGAAGGGCTTTCGGGACAACGTGATCGGGTTTCGGACAGATCTCCGGGAGGCGCCGCGTATGTCCAGTCGATTCCTGTTCCGCCTGTTGGCGGCCGCCGCACTCGTTGCGGCCCCGTCGCTGTCGCTGTCGACCGCGGCGCCACCCAATGCCGAGGTCTACATCATCTGGCCGCACGACGGCACCGTCATCAGCGGCGGCAAGTTCTGGGTGCGCATGGGCCTGCGCAACATGGGCGTCTGCCCCAAGGGCGTGGAACTGCCGCGCTGCGGCCACCACCACCTGCTGGTCGACACCGAGCTGCCGCCGCTGGACAAGGAAATCCCGTCCGACAAGAACCACCTGCACTTCGGCGCGGGCGAGACCGATGCGCGCGTTGAATTGCCGCCCGGCAAGCACACGCTGCAATTGCTGATGGGCGATGCCAAGCACGTGCCGTTCGAGCCGCCGATCTATTCGAAGAAGATCACGATCACGGTGCGCTAGCGGCACAGCGCGCGTTGCGCGGTGCGACCAGCACACAGGGGAGAGCGCCATGTCCAGACTACTCGCCGCCGCTGCCTTCGCCGCCAGCCTGCTGCTGTCCGCAGCGGTCCAGGGCGGCTCGACGCCGGCGCCGCCCAACGCCTATCTCTATATCGGCTGGCCCAACGACGGGCAGACCATGCCCGCCGGCAAGCCGTTCAAGGTGTGGTTCGGGTTGCGCAACATGGGCGTGGCGCCCAAGGACATCAAGTATCCCAACACCGGCCACCATCACTTGCTGATCGATGTCGAGCTGCCGCCGATGGACAAGGAAATCCCCAACGACCGCAACCACCTGCATTTCGGCGCGGGCGAGACCGAGACCATGATCGAGCTGCCGCCCGGCAAGCACACGCTGCAATTGCTGATGGGCGACGACAAGCACATCCCGACCGACCCGCCGGTTTATTCGAAGCGCATCACGATCTACGTGAAGTGAGTCGGGCGTGGTTTATCACGGCGGCGCGCGAGCGCCGTTTTTTTTGACCTGCACGATGCCGACAGTGTCGTGCCGCAGCCAACATCAGCGCCGCATCTGTTGGTGGCGGCCCGCCACCGCCGCACGCGCCGCGGCTCAGTGAAAACCCGCGGCCAACGCTGCCGTTCAACGCAAAACCCCCGTGTTTACAGGCCTTTGCGCGATACCGGCGCACGCGGCCGCGCTGTTGGCACGCTCCCTGCAATATCTCAACCGAGCGCGACACCAACCCGATGCTCGAACCCAACCCAAGGCAACACCTTCCTCTACCGGAGATCATCATGACCACGCTGACCATCAAGGACCTGACCACCATCGACACCCTGGACCGCAAGGGCATGCTCGCCGTGCGCGGCGGCCGCCTGCTGCTGCCGTTCGCCGCCGTGTACCAGCCGATCAGCGTCGCGTTCGACTCGCGCCTGGACGCCACGCAGCAGATCGCGCAGATGCAGACCGTGACGAATATGAACGCCAATGGCTCGGCCTTCCTCGACCATGTCCGCTCGAATGTGAATACCAACCAGAACGCCAGCAACAATATCTATCGTTGAGAAGCTTGTTGAGATGGCGCCGCGCCGCGGGGGGCGTCCCCCGCGGCGCTTTTGTTGAGCCTCTCCGTTGATCCAATCCGTAGATTCCCTCCGTTGACCCCATGCAGATCGGGGTTGGAGCGCGCGCCCGCGCGCACCACAATACAGACAGACTTCGCGGCCGCCGGCACGCTTGCGTGTTGCCCACACACGCACCCGCCCGCCGCTGTCGCACGCAGGAAGACATCGTGCCCGCATCCCTCACCGCCCCGTCGAACCGCGCTGCATGGCTGACCGCACTGGCCGCCTGCGCCGCACTGCTGGCGGGCTGCGCCGATTTCCGCCCCCCGGTTTACCAGCGCCCCGAAACCCCGGCCAAGGCCGAATGGACACGCCAGGGCTCGATCACCGTGTCGCCGGCCGAAGCGGTGCAGCCCAACTGGTGGCAGGGCTTCAACGATCCCTACCTGAACAAGCTGATCGAGCAGGCGCTGGGCGGCAACTACGACATCAAGGTGCTGGCGGCGCGCATCCGCGTGGCCAACGCGCAGATCAGTGAAGCTCGTGCCCCCGGTTTGCCGGTGGTCGACATCGGCGCCGGCGCAAGCTTCGACAAGAGCACCGGGCAGAAGTCGACCACGACCTATAACGTCGGCACGCAGCTCAACTGGGACATCGATATCTGGGGCAAGGTGGAGAAGGGCGTGCAGGCGCAGACCGCCGAGTTCCGCGCCACCGAGGCCGACTGGCGCGCCGGCTACCTGACGCTGGTGTCCGGTGTATCGACCACTTACTTCCAGATCCTGCAGTTCGACGAGCAGATCGAGCAGCAGTCGGGCACCGTTGCGAAGAACGGACAGATCCTGACCACCTTCGAGGCGATGTACCAGAACGGGCTGGTCCCCAAGATCCGCGTGATGCAGCAGCAGGCGGAAATCAACCGCCTCAACAAGGACCTGATCGAGCTGCGCCGTTCTCGCGATGTGGCGGAAAACGCGCTGGCCACGCTGGTGGGCGTGCCGGCGGGCAACCTGAAGGTGCCGCCAGGCCGGCTGCAGGACCGCGTGCAACCGCCCGCGGTGCCCGCCGGACTGCCGTCGCAGTTGCTGGCGCGCCGCCCGGATGTAGTGGCCGCCGAATACCGCGTGCTGGCCGCCTACAACATCGTCGGCCAGGCGCGCCTGGCGCAATTGCCGAGCATCAGCCTGACCGCGCGCGGCGGCACCGCCAGCTTTGCGCTGAGCAGCCTGCTCAAGTCCTTCACGTTCGGCCTGATGCCCAGCATCAACCTGCCGATGCTCGACCCCGGCGTGCGGGCGCGCGTGAAGACCACCGAAGCGCAGGTGGGCGTGGCGGAAAACGAATATGGCCGCACCGTGATGACCGCGTTCGAAGAGGTGGAGACCGCACTGGTCAACGTCGATGCGCGCAAGAAGCAGCGCGTCGAGCTGCAGCAGCAGGTCGAGCAGCTGCGCGTGGTATCCGCGCAGATCGAGGCGCAACTGAAGGAAGGCGTGGTGTCGCAGCTCGAAGTGTTCGAAACCGAACGCTCGCTGCTGGCCGCGCAGTTGCAGTTGTTGGCGGTCCACCAACAGATCCTGGCCGACACCGTCACGTTGTACAAGGCGCTTGGCGGCGGCTGGCCCGACACGGAAGTGCGCAACGCGGCCTCGCAACCTGCGCAATAAGGCGCAATCAGTGAGGACAGCGGTGCCGGTCCCGCAGCAACGTGATGCCGGCGCACGCAACGCGTTGCGTACTGCGCGCGGTATCGCCGCGATAGCGCCGTGCTTGCCGTAACGAATGCGCCGCTGCAACGCCACTGTGCGTGTCGCGCAGCCGATTGACTAGCCTTAGCCGTCGCCTACTATGTTCTTACTCGCTTCACCCCGCCTGCCCGGCCGCCGTGGCCGCCGCGCTGTTGGCTTCCTGGAAACATGGCCCCTGACGAAGCACTGATCATGGAAATGCCGGTGAAAATGGCTAAGGGGTTTGCACGCGAGTTCGCTCACGACGCCGCGCAGGACTTCGATATATTCCTGACGCCCGTGTCGCGCCCGGAACTGGGCGAGATCCGCATCGACGAAGACCTGTTCGCGGTCGGCCGCACCGAGCTGCCGTTCGCCGCCTACCCTGAAGACCTCGCCGCGCCGCTGTCGCGCCGCCATGCCCGCATCTTTGCCGAGCATGGCGCGGTCTACGTGGCCGATCTCGGCAGCAAGAACGGCACGCGCGTGAATGGCGCCGCGGTGGCGCGCCAGCCGGCACGGCTGAGCGACGGCGACGAAGTGGCCTTCGGGCCGGCGTTGTCGTTCCGCGTCAGGCTGTCGCCGCGCGCGCCGCAGCCCGAGCCGCCGCGCGTGGCGCTGACGCTGGTGCCGGAGCGCGCCGATGTCGGGCTGCAGCCGATCCACGTGGACGGCTTCCCGTACCTCATCAGCAAGACCGACGATGCCTTCGCGCGCTACCGCGACAGCTATCCGCAGCAGGTCAATTACCTGTCGCGGCGACACGCGCATGTGTACCTGAAGGGCGGCGTGCCCTTTGTTGAAGACCTGGGCAGCACCAACGGCACCTTCGTCAACGGCAGGCGTCTCGCGGACCATGGCGTGCCGCTGGACGATGGCGACCTGATCGCGTTCGGCGGCAGCCATTTCGTCTACAAGGCGCAGGTCGAGCGCGCCGGCGATGCCGACGTCACCGCTACGCATTCGATGCTGCAGCCTGTCGCTCCCGCAACGGACGCGCTACCCGCAGCGACTGCGGCGACAGCGGCAACTGCGGCGCGCGACGATGACGACCGGACCACCTTCGTCGGCGCACCCGATTCCTTCCTCGACATCTTCTGCGTCGACTACGCCGGGCAGCAGGACGACGAGGTCAACGCCGATGCCGAGGCGCAGGCCGCCGCGGCGACCGCAGCCCATGAAGCCGCGCATCCCCGCCGCAAGCGCGGCCGCGCCGCGCTGCTGATGGCCGAAGCGGCCCGGTCGTTCGGACTGAAGGATGCCGCACGCACGCGGCGCGCGGCGCGATGGGGCGGTGCGTTGCTGCTGGTCGCGATCGTGGCGGGCGCGGCGGTCTACTGGCGCGGCGCACCGGAGCGCGAGGTGCAGGCACGGTATGACGCCGGCGACCACGCGCGCGCGGCACAGGCCGCCGGCGAATACCTGGCGCGCTATCCAGATGATGCCCGGATGCAGAGCATCGGCACCGAATCGCTGCTGCGCGCCTACGTGCCCGATTGGGCAGCAAAACTGAGGGCCGGCGATTTCAGCGGCGCCGACGCTGCGCTCGCCCGGATGCGCCAGCTCAGCGAGCACAACGCCGACGCGCGCCCGCTGGTGGCCGAGCTCGACTGGATCGGCCGGCTCGAGCGCTTCACTGCGCGGCGCGGCGCCGACACGCCGATCCGCCTCTATACCGACGAGACGCCCATCCGCCAGCTACTGGCGCACTGGAACCAGGACACCGCCGCGCACCAGCGCGCGCTCGGCCGCATTGCGGGCGATGTGCCGGCATTCCGCGAGCTGTATGCCGATTCGCTCAGCGATGTGCGCCGACTGCAGAACGATGCTTCGGTCTACCTGGCGGCGATCGAGCGGCTCGACGCCACCATTGCCACCGAACTGGGCCGCGACCGCCCCGAGGCGCTGCAGCCGGTCATCGCCGAATACCGCGACAAATACCCGCGCCTGGCCGGCCTCGATCGCATCCAGGCCGACCTGGACCGCTACACCGCGCTGATGCAGGCCCTGCGCGCGCGCCGGCCCGGGCAGGTGGTGACACGGCTGGCCGACAGCCGCTTTGCCACGCCGCCGTTCCAGGCCCAGTTCGGCAAGCTGGCCGCGCGCCTGCCGCCGCCGGAAGTGGCGCGCCAGTACGCCAGCGCCGCCAGCGCATGGCAGCAGGGCGACAGCGCCACCGCGCTGGCAGCGCTGAAGCGGATCGGGGCGGGCCCGTGGGCCGACGACGTGGCGCGCGACCTGGCGCACAAGCAGAAGGTGGCGGCGCAGTATGCCGAGCTGCAGTCCGCGCGTGGCGGCAAGGGCTACGAGGATCGGCTGCTGGGGTTCTACGCGATGCTCGATGCCGATGAGGACCGCTACTTCGCCAAGGCCGTCGAGGCCGACGTCAACAGCGTGCGCGACAGCGCGCTGCGGCGCGCGCGCGAGCTGATGAGCAGTGCCGTCGCCGCGTGGAAGCAGTACCGCAGCAACGGCGTGATCGGCAGCGAGCAGCGGCTGGAGCCGGGAATCTCGGCGAAATTCCGCGCGCAGGCGCGGCTGCTGTCGCAGGCACAGGAAGACGCGCGCCAGGGCATGCGCATCTTCACGCAGTTGCGCGCGGGCGAGAGCGCCGACCTGGCGCAACTCGCGAAGGTCGAGGAAGAAATCCGCGCCGAGGCCGACCAGCAGCGGCACGCACTGAGAGAGTTGCGTACCGTGCTCGATCCCGCGGTGCTCAAGACCAAGCTGGAGCTGATCGGCGGCGAGGACACCGGCAAGGCGCCCGCGTCGCAGCCAGGCGCGGCCGCGGCGTCACAGCAAGCGGGGCAGCCATGAAGGACGATGCCCGCGAAGGCGGACTGAAGCCGCTGGCCGAGGCGCTGGAGGACCACAGCGCCGAAGGCATCGGCCTGCTGAGCGCCGAGCCGTCGCGGCTGGGCCTGCTGACGATCGTGACCACCTTTGCGCTGGTGCTGTGCGGGCTGGTGTGGTCCTTCGTCGGGCATGCCGATGTCATCGTCACCGCGCAGGGCGCGCTGGCACCCGAGTCCGAGGTGCGGCGCTTCTATGCGCCGGTGGACGGCGAACTGGCGGACCTCTATGTCGCCGAAGGGCAGCCCGTGTCCAAGGATGACGTGCTGGCGCGGCTGAACGCGCGCGGCGCGATCGAGGCCGCCGCGAATGCGCTGGAAGCGCAGCTCAAGCTGGAAGACTCCGAGCGTGAATGGAAGCAGTTCCCGGAGAAGAAGGGTCTGATGGAGCGCAGGGCCGCGGCGCTCAAGCAGCAGATCGACGTGGCCACGCGCCAGCATGAGAACCGCCTGGCCGAAGGTACCACCAAGCTGGCCGAGCAGCAGCGCGCGCAGTTGCAGGAAGCGCGCAGCAACCTGGAAAACGCGCGGCGCGCGCGCGAGTTCGCGCGGCAGGAACAGGATCGCTATGCGCGCCTGCTGGCGTTGCCGGGCGGCGGCGGGGTGTCGCAGTCGCAGGTCGATGCCAAGCGCGCCGCGGCGCAGGACGCCGAAAACAATCTACGCGTGGCGCAGTCGCGTCTGTCCGAGCTGGATGCGCGGCTGGGCCGCGAACTGACGCAGGCCAGCGCCGAGCTGGAAAGCAGCGGCCAGGACCTGGCCGGGCTGCGCGTGCAGTACGACGCGGCGCTGCGCGAGATCGCCAGCACCGAGGACAAGCTGCGCCTGCAGGTGCAGACCGCGCGGCTGGTGGCCGATGCCGCGGCGCGGATCCGCTTCGAGAATATCGACAAGGACAACTTCCTGCTGATCCTGGCGCCGGTGTCGGGCGTGATCACCGACGTTACCTCCACCCAGCGCGGCGACAAGGTGCAGGCCAATACGCCGCTGGGCGGCATCGCGCCCAAGGACGCGCGCCCGGTGGTGAAGATCGTCATCGCCGAGCGCGACCGCGCCTTCCTGCGCGAGGGCCTGCCGGTCAAGCTCAAGTTCAACGCGTTCCCGTACCAGCGCTACGGGATCATCGACGGCACGCTGGAATTCATCTCGCCCGCGACCAAGCCCGGGCCTGACAAGCAGCCGGTCTACGAGGGCCGCGTGCGGCTGGCGCGCGACTACTACGCAGTGGCCGACACGAAGTATCCGTTGCGCTACGGCATGACCGCCACGGCGGAGATCGTGGTGCGCGAACGCCGCCTGATCGACCTGGGGCTTGACCCCTTCCGTGAGGTGGCCGGGTAGTGTGGCCGGGTAGTGCAGCCGGAGGGAAACATTAGAACAGCAGCCTTCCTGCGCATTGCAGGGGGATCGTCAAAGGAGCCGACAACATGACTGGCATTGTCCGTATCGACGACGAGGTGCTCGGCGTCGAGGAATTCGTGCGGCTGCTCAAGCTGACCGGGCAGTTCGAGGGCCTGGTCGAGCAGATGGTGCGCGACAAGCTGACCGTGCACGCCGCCAAGCGGCAGGGCATGGTCATCACGCCCGAGGAAATCCAGGAGCGCGCCGACCAGTTCCGCCGTGTGCAGGGGCTGCACCGCGCGGCCGACATGAATCACTACCTGGATGCGCTGAACGTCAGCCTGGACGAGTTCGAGGCCTTTATCACCGACAACCTGTACCAGGAGCGGATGTTGGCGCAGGTGTGCAGCGACGAGGCGGTGCAGGAATACTTTGCGCTCAACTCGCCGCGCTTTGACAGCATCGAGGTCAGCCATATCGTGGTTGACAGCGAGGGCAAGGCCAGGGAGCTGATCTCCTACCTGCAGGACGATCCCGAAGCGTTCGCCGAGATGGCGCGCGAGCATTCCATCGCCGACACGCGCGAGCGCGGTGGCGAGATCGGCAAGGTGCTGCGCGGGTCGCTCAAGACTGATATCGAGGCCAAGGTCTTCAACGCCGAGCCGGGCGACCTGCTGGGGCCGTTTCCGGCGGCGGACCGCTCGTTCTTCGAAGTCTTCCTGGTGCGCGACAAGCATCCGGCCACGCTCGACAGCGACGTGGCGGTGGAAGTGCGCCGGCTGCTGCGCGAGGACTGGCTGATGGCCAGGGCGCAGGAACATGTCATCGAAGCCCGCTAGCGAGGCCGGCGAGCCCGCTGCGCCTGCCGCGCCGGAAAAACCGGAAGCGGCTTCGGCGCTGGCCGCTTTCCTGGCCAACGTCGAGATCCTGTCGGTGCTGACGCCGGAGGAGCTGTCGCGGCTGGCCGAAGCCGCGCAGGTGCTGACCTTCGGCTTCGGCGACACGGTCTGCAATGCGGGCGAGGCGGCGCCCGGCCTGTTTATCGTCAAGTCCGGCTCTGTGCGTGTGTTTAACGAGGAGCACGGCAAGGAAATCAGCATGGGCGTGCGCAAGACCGGCGAAGTCTTTGCGGATATCGCCTTGCTGCGCGAGTACCGGCACGAATCGTCGGTACGCGCCTCGGGCAAGACCGAGCTGCTGATGATCCCGCGCAGTGCGGGCGAGCCGGTGGTGGCCGGCAATCCGGCCGCGCTCGCATTCATCACCAGCTATGTCGCGATCAGCTCGGCCGGCGGCTTTGTCGCCCGGCTGTTTGACCTGCGCGGCAAGCTCGACAAGCAGGAGCTGGAAGACGCGGTGCGCAGCGTGGGCGTCAAGCGCGTCGCGGCCGGCAAGGAGATCCTGAAGCAGGACGGGCGCGAGGACCGGCGCCTGTACGTGGTGCGTCAGGGCACGGTGCGCATCGTGCGCAGCGAGGAGGGCAGCGAATATCCGCTCGCCACGCTGGGCCAGGGCGATATCTTTGGCGAGCGCGCCTGTGTGATGCGCCAGGAGCAGCTTGCCTCGGCCATCGCCGAGACCGACGTGCGCCTGCTGGTGATCCCCGAGAAAACGGTGCAGCTCATCCTTGAGCGCAACCCGCGCCTGCGCGAGGTGGTGGAGGAGCGCATCCGCGCGCTCGACCGCGAGCTGCATCGGCAAAAGAAGCTGGCCGAGCGGCGCAGGCGTCCGGTGCTGCTGGACCTGCATTCCAAACCGGAGCTCGGCGAAAAGCTGATCCGCCGCTTCGCGCTGGTGGAGCAGGCCGAGGAGATGGATTGCGGCGCCGCCTGTCTGGCGATGATCTGCCGGCACTACGGCATCCCGATGACGCTGGGCAAGCTGCGCGAGCTGGCCAACGTGACCACGCAGGGCGCCACGCTCGACAGCCTGGCGCGGGCCGGCGAATCGCTCGGCTTCACCACGCGCGGGGTCCAGTGCACGCGCGACTCGCTGATGGGGTTCGAGCTGCCGTTCATCGTGCACTGGGAGGGCTACCACTACGTGGTGGTGTACGGCATCTCGTCGCGCTGGGTGTGGGTGGCCGATCCCGCCATCGGCTTCCGCAAGATGAGCGCGGAAGAGTTCGAGCGCGGCTGGAGCGGTACCTGCCTGCTGTTCTCGCCGGGCGAGAGCATGACGCAGTTGTCGGTGTCGCGCTCGCCGTGGCTGCGGTTTATCGGCTACCTGGCACCGTACAAGAAGATCCTCGCGCACCTGTTCCTGGCGACCTTCGTGATCCAGATGCTGGGCGTGGTGCCGCCGCTGATCATCCAGAACATCCTGGATGGGGTGGTGGTGCACCAGAACGTGGGCCTGCTGCACCTGCTGATCGCCGGGCTGATCATCTCCAGCGTGTTCTCGCAGCTGATGTCGACGATCCGCGCGTATCTCGCCAACTTCATGGTGCGCAACATGGACTTCGCCATGATGTCGCATTTCTTCAAGCACACGCTGTCGCTGCCGCTGTCGTTCTTCGCCAAGCGCAAGACCGGCGACATCTTCGCGCGCTTCCAGGAAAACCAGACCATCCGCGCCTTCCTGACGGAGTCGACGGTGACCACGGCGCTGAACCTGCTGATGGTGTTTATCTATTTCACCATCATGTTCCTCTACAACGTCAAGCTGACGCTGTTGCTGATCGCCTTCGTGATCCCGATCGCGGCGCTGACGGTGGTGGTGACGCCGAAGGTCAAGACCTATGCCCGCGAGGTGTTCGCCGCCTCGACCGACGCCAAGTCCTACCTGATGGAAACGCTCGGCGGCGCCGAGACCGTCAAGGGCATGGGCATCGAGCGCCCGGTGCGGCTGCGCTGGGAGCGCAAATACGCCAAGGCGCTGGAGGTGCAGTACAAGGCCCAGGCCTTTCATATCCTGGTGGGGCTGATGAGCCAGCTGCTTAACGCCGCCACCACCATCGCGGTGCTGTGGGTGGGCGCGACGCTGGTGCTGGAGCGCGAGCTGACCATCGGCCAGCTGATCGCCTTCAACGCCTTCATGGGCAGCGTGCTGGCGCCGCTGATGGGGCTGGTGGCGCTGTGGGGCCAGCTAAACGATGCCGGCGTGGCGATGGAGCGGCTCGGCGACGTGCTCGACCTGGAGCCCGAGCAGAAGCCGCAGGACGTGCTGTCTCGCGTGATGCTGCCCGACCTGCAGGGCGAGATCGTGATGAAGGACCTGTACTTCCGCTATGGCGGCGAAGACACGCCCTACGTGCTGGAGAACATCAGCTTCGCCATCCGCCCGGGCGAGATGGTGGCGATCGTCGGGCGCAGCGGCTCGGGCAAGACCACGCTGGCCAAGCTGCTGGTGGGCTTCTACAAGCCGACCGAGGGCTCGATGACGGTGGACGGGTACGACCTCAACGTGATCGACGCGGCGTTCTACCGCGCGCAGGTGGGCTACGTGATGCAGTCCAACCTGCTGTTCTCCGGCACCATCGCCGAGAACATCGCCTGCGGCGACGACAGTCCCGACCGCCGCCGCATCGAGGAAGTGGCGCGCATGGCCGACGCGCATCCCTTTATCAGCAAGCTGCCGCTGGGCTACGAGCAGGTGGTGGGCGAGCGCGGCATCGGGCTCTCCGGCGGGCAGATCCAGCGGCTGTGCATTGCCCGCGCCCTGTACCACGACCCGCGGCTGCTGGTGTTCGACGAAGCCACCTCGGCGCTCGATACGCAGTCGGAGAGCAATATCCTGGCGAACATGCAGGAGATCCTGCGCGGGCGCACCGCGGTCATCATCGCCCACCGGCTCAGCACCATCATGCAGGCCGACAAGATCCTGGTGCTGTATGAAGGCGCCATCGTCGAGCAGGGCCGGCATGAGGAGCTGCTGGCGCGCAAGGGCATGTATTTCCAACTGGTGCAGAAGCAACTGAGCTCAGCATGAAGCTATACAACCAGGGTGCCACCCCCGCCTCGGTCACGTCCCCGGTGTCGTTCGCGGGGCTGATCGAGAAGATCGAGATCCTGCGCTCGACGTTGCGCTGGGCGTCGCGGCTCGACCGTCCCGAGATCGAGAAGCTGCTCAAGCAGACCACCACGCTGCGCGACGAGGTGATGGGGCTGTCGCACAAAGAGCGCTTCGTGCAGGCGGCCTCGGCGGCCGAGGCGGCGCCGCCGCAGGCAGAAGTCGAACGCATGCCGCGCGAGCGCCGCCAGGCATTGCTGGAGCGCAGCTTTATTTTCGAAGGGACGTTTGGCGACAACCCCAGGCTGCTGGAAGCGCTGGAGATCGCCGAGAAAGCCGCGCCGACCGACCTGCCGGTGCTGATCGACGGCGAGAGCGGCACCGGCAAGGAGCTGATGGCGAAGGTGATCCACGCCAACGGCGCGCGCACCGACAAGCCGTTTATCTCGGTCAACTGCGGCGCGATCCCCGACAGCCTGCTCGAATCCGAGCTGTTCGGCCACAAGAAGGGTGCCTTCACCGGTGCCAGCAACGATCGGCGCGGCAAGTTCGAGAGCGCGCATACCGGCACCATCTTCCTGGACGAGATCGGCGAGTTGCCGCTGCCGGGACAGGTCAAGCTGCTGCGCGTGCTGGAAGCGCACGAGATCCAGCGGGTGGGCTCGGACGAGGCGATCTCGGTCGATGCGCGCATCGTCGCGGCCACCAACAAGGACCTGCGCCGCATGAGCCAGGAAGGCACCTTCCGCGAAGACCTGTTCTACCGGCTGAGCGTGATCCACGTCAGCCTGCCGGCGCTGCGCGAGCGGCGCGACGAGATCCCGCTGCTGGTGTCGTACTTCGGTGACGAGGCCGCGGGCATGCTCAAGCGGCGCCCGCTCAAGCTGACGCCGCGGCTGCGCGACTTCCTGCTGCACTACGACTACCCGGGCAATATCCGCGAGCTGCGCAACCTGATGTACCGGTTGTCATGCCTGGCGGCCGATACCGCCGACCTTGCGCACCTGCCGCAGGACATCCGGCCCAAGCCGGCGGCGCTGGCGGTGGTCGGCGGCGGCAGTGCGAGCGCCGACATCACCATGGCGACCTCGCTCAGCGAAGCCAAGCGCGCGGCCAGCGACGAGGCCGAGCGCGCGTTTCTCGAACGGGGCCTGCAGGAAGTCGGCGGCACCGTCGCCGAACTGGCGCGGCGCTTCGACATGAACCGCTCGCACCTGCAGATGCTGCTGAAGAAGCACGGCATCCACTCGAAGGACTTCCGCGCCAACCGGCAGGCGGAAGGGGGCAAGGGGTAGGGCGGCTGCGCCGGCTAAGTGTCGAGTTCGGGATTGACCAGCGTCTTGTCGGAGCCGTAGCGATCGGCGGCGCGGATCACCACCACCGACACGTTGTCCTTGCCGCCGGCATCGAGCGCCATCTGCAGCAGCGTCTGCGCGGCCTGTGCCACGTCATGCTGCGCCAGCACCGCGGCGATATCGTCATCGTCGACTTCATTGCTCAGGCCGTCGCTGCACAGCAGGAACACATCGCCATCGGCGACCTCCGTCAGCAACTGCTCCGGCGCCAGCGTCGCGGCCGCCCCGACCGCGCGCGTGATGGTGTTCTGCGCGGGATGATGACGCGCCTGTTCCGGCGTGATCAGCCCGCGCGCCAGCAGGCGCTCCACCTGGTTGTGGTCGCGCGTCAGCCGCGCCAGCTCGCCGCCGCGCAGGCGGTACAGCCGGCTGTCGCCCGCCCACAGGCAGGCGCAGCGGCGGTCCCCCGCCAGCAGCACCACCACGGTACTGCCGATGCAGCGCACGCCCAGCCGCGCGGCTTCTTCCACCAGCGCCAGGTTCACCCCCTGCATCGCCGCGCGGGTCGCGTCAAGCCGGTCCTCGAGGCGCGGCTGCGGCGGCAGCGAGGCGAGCGCCTGCACCACCGCCTGGCTGGCGAAGTCGCCCACGGCATGGCCGCCCATGCCATCGGCCACCGCCCATAGCTGGTGCCCGGGCAGGTCCAGGCATGCGTCCTCGTTGCGCTCGCGCACGCGCCCGACGTCCGTGCACGCCGCCGAGGTCCACTGGAAATGCGAGTCGAAAACCAAGCTTGCCTCCGGTCCGCGTAAAGCCCCGATGATGCCAGGGCGTCGCCACGCCGGCTGGCGATCAGATCAGCCTGCCGTCGTTCCTCGCGCCCTGGTCGCCCTGGACTTGGATATTGGCGTTGGGCGCGTTGTTGCGGATATCGATGTTCTGGAACTGGTTGTTCATCTGATCAGCATAGAAGCTGTAGTTGATCTCGTAAAAGTTGATCACCATGCCGGCCGGTTGCGGCGACGACGGCACGAAGGGGCGGATCCACCCGAATACCCACTGCCCGCCGGCGCCGCGCACATGGGCCATGGCGGCAGGAGCAAGTTCGCGGCAGGCGGCGAGGTCGTTGATTGCGAGGGTGGCCATGGTTGGTCTCCGTAAAGGCGGCGGGCGCCGGGGGGCGGTAGCGGTATAAAGCAAGGGGTATGCCATCGACCGGGGCGATTGACGGCTTTGGCCGGAAAGCGCCGGCTGGCTTGGCCTGCGGGGCGGGGTGGCTCCGAAGCGCGCGTTGCCGCCACGCCCTCTGCGTTGGTTGGGTGCCAACACTCTCGTCGGCGCCTGTCGGCATCCGACCGTCACCAGCGCCCGGCCACGCCGCAGCGGCTGCGCTATGGCGAACGGTGGCAGCCAGCCAACAGATCAGTACTGGCGGAGTTGGCTGCAACCCGACAGTCCGTTGCTACTGGATCCTCCCGATATCCCGCAAGCCCTTGTTCCACCGTGCATACCGGTCATTGGCATGGTTGATGCAGTGTGCCCTGCCACGAAGCAGCAGTGCGTGCATCCACCAAACAGACCGAGATCCGCCATGAACCGCCGACAACAATGCGAAGACGATGAATGCCTTGCCGACACCCTGCCGCTCGGCGCACACCTCGTCACCGAGCGCCACGGCTACGTCCACCATGGCATTTACGCCGGCGCCGGCCGCGTCATCCACTACGCCGGCTTCGCCCGCTCACTGCATGCCGCCCCGGTCGAAGAAACCTCACTCCATGCCTTCGCCGCCGGCTGCGGCATCGCCGTCAAGCCGGAACCCTGCGCCCGCTTCGCCGGCCCGCAAGCCGTCGCCCGTGCCCGCTCCCGGCTCGGTGAGAACGCCTACCACCTGCTGACCAACAATTGTGAGCACTTCTGCTCATGGTGCCTGTCCGGCGAAAGCCGCAGCGAGCAGGTGGAAGCCTGCCTGCGCCACCCGCGCGCCGCGCTGCAGACCGCCTGGCAGTTGATCGGCGCCGTGCTGCAAGGTGAACTCGGCGGTCTCACGCTGGGCCTGCGCGCTGCCTGAACCCGCTGCTACAACCGTTACCCACTGCCAGGAGCCTGCCATGTCCGGACTGATCGATTGGGAACTGCGCTGCAACCTGCGCGGCCAAGCCTGCCACCGCAGTTGCACCACCGCCGCCAACCGCGCCCGCGTCCGGCAACGGCCGGCGCGCCGTGCGCTGCGCCGTACCGGCCAGCCCGCGCGCCTGCCATCTTCGGGCCGTGTTGCCGGGTGGCGCCGCCGGGACTGACCCACCGCGCCGGCGAGCCGGTCGAGTGCGGATTTTGATATACTTCGGCCCGTCTCCAGGATCACCGCGCCTGCGGCCCGATCCTGTCAGTCCTGTCCCTCGCCGTAGTTCAATGGATAGAACGAGCGCCTCCTAAGCGCTAGATACAGGTTCGATTCCTGTCGGCGGGACCACTGCATAGTTCGCGGCGGTTCTCCAGAGCTCCCTTTTTTCTCACCTGAACCTTGTCACGCAGCGCTGTCTGGCAGCGAAGCATGCAAGGACAGCATCAGATTACTGATTCTGGCTGGGGGGAAATACGCCATTGCCTTCGTCCGACCATTTTCGGAAACCGCGTTGATATCGCGGCGGCCGGCCACTATGTCTTCAAGAAGACAGGTCAGGTCCTCCAGGGTGCGGTAGACGAACAGGTCCTCGCCGACGGAGAAATTGGTCTCCAACAGTTCATTCGGCGATGCAATCACCGCAGCTCCGGTGCTGAAGGCCGCCAGCGCGCGCTCGTGAAAGCCGCTGTGGTGGGGGAGAGGGCAGAGGATGCTCTTGGATCTTGCCATCGTTTCGATAAGTTCGGGAAACGTCCTGCCATCCATGCATCGCAGTCTGCTGTTTGCCGAAGGCGCCTCGACTTTGCGGTCTGAGATGACGGTGACCGGAAGGTGCTGGATCGCGTAGACGAGCTGCTGGCGTCGGGAGAACTTGACGAAGTCCAGGATGGTAGTCACAAGAAAGCGCAGATCGGGATCGTCGAAGTGGATTGCCAGGCCGGCCTCCGAAAGCGCCCGCATGGTCTCGGAAAGCGGGTCGCAGTCCAGCCGATCGACCGCTTTCTCCGTGACCGCGTGAAAGATCTCTTGCAGGATGCGTTGGCGGAAGTTGCGCGGTTTCGAGAATCGGTCGGTGACAAGCGAGGGACTGGTCAGCCCCACGGGCAACAGAATCTCGATGTCTCGCGATGAAATCGGCCGGGCGATGTCGGGGGCAAAGCCAGGGAACGTGATGCTTGGTACAAAGTACACATGCCGTATGCCCAGCATCCTGGCGATATGCGCATACGAGTGGTCCGTGATCAGCAGGGTCCTGAAGTCGCCAGTGGACGCGTGCTGATGGGACATGGACTCATGCACCGGGCAATCGTGCATCAGGTCGAACAGCCGCTTGTTGTAACAGGAGAATAGCGAGCGCAGGTCGCCGGGTCCGGCATTGAGCAGCAGCTCCGAACCAAAGCCGTTGTAGCAAATAAAAAACAGGCAATTCGGGTCGAGCGCCGCTTCCGTTACGTGGCGAGGGGTGGCGATATAGTCAATGGTGCGCGTACCGATATTCCTGGCGGCGAAGGATTTCGATAATTCCGTGGTGAAGACGTGATTGTGCTGGTGTCGATCGATAGCCTGGTTCGTGAGGAAGGCTACATACTTCTGCAATTCTGTTGTCATCGCGAGTGTGGCTGGAATTAGTTGAGCGCCTGTTGCAGGCGGGCAGTCACGCGGTTGACCAGCTTCCGGGCGCCACGCATGGGTGCGGACCGCAACGCGCGCAGGAATGCGACTTCGATACGTCCTTGCGCATGCAGATGGGGGTGGGCCGGTACTGCAAGGGGCGCTGGTGGATTGGCAAGTTGCTTTATCAGCCGCCGGTTTTCCGCGACCACGCTCTCAAATCCGCTGGCAAGCGTCTGGTATTCACCGAGCAAATTATCGTGGCGCCGTTCCGCGTCCAGGTGGTTGCCGGTTGCCTGTCTTAGTTTCTCGGTCAGCTCGGCGAACAGCGAAACATCCATATCGCTTTTCCGGGAAGGCGGCCGGATGACAAGTTGTTCCTCTTTGAGGAGTTCGCTGGTGATCAGCTCGCAGCGTTTCCACAGCTGCTGGTCTTTGTCGAACACCTCCAGGAATCGTCGCCAGTTGGCGTAGGCGAGCGCGTACAGTTTGTCGGTGTCCGCCAGTAGCCGCGCCAGTTTTGCGACGGTTTTCTCCGTGTCGTAATCGAGCAGGACGATGTCGGCGTCGTCCGTAAAGGCGACATTCATGTGCAGCGGGTCACTGATGCAGTTGAGCACGCCGCTGAATCCGGCTTCCATGCAGGCGCCCGTTGGAAAGCCGTCGAATGCGCCGGTGCCGCTCTCGTTGGCGGGGCGGTTCACGGACAGAATCATGTCCATCCGTGGGTAGAATTCCCGAAAGAAGGTGTTCGGCTGCTTGCCGTGAAACGTGATGCGATCGGAAATGCCGGTCAGGGGTAGCTGGTCAGGTGTGTAGTCCCCTACGACGTGAAGGCGCAGGTCCGGGAACATGGGTGCGAGCGCCTGTCCTGCGGCGATAAACTGGTCGTAGCCCTTCTTCCGGACATCGTTGCCATAGCGATGTGCAACAAAGCAGATGTCAAGCGTGTCCTTGTCGCGCCCGTAGAGTTTCTTGTCGCGATAGAAATCGAACCCGTTCCCGGTTTCGTAAACCCCGCCGTAAATGAATTCGAACTTTTCCTCTGGAGCCCCGGTTTTCTCCAGGGCATAGGATTTCGACAGGTTCTGCGAAACGATGACTTTCCGGCACAACGGCGAATTCACGACGCGGCAAAGCCTTTCATCCGCGGCCTCGGTGTGCAGATCAAAACCGCCTCCCGGATAGAGTTGCAGGATAAAGGGAATCCTTCTCTCTTCCAGAAAGGGGAGCAACTGGTCGGCGTTATTCAGGAAAGTGATGTAGGCAAGCTTCGGTACGACATTGGGGAACTCGTCGAACCGCAACACCCGCGATTTCGCTTCTGCCGGCAAGCTGCTGCGGCTCAGTTGGGTAGGGAAGTCGAGATTGGAGAAGCCGGAGTGCCAGCCTTCGGTGGTAACAAGGAGGGAGGATTTGAAATGCCGCAGATAGTGCGAGTATTCCAGCAGCCTGAAGGTCGAGAAGTCGCAGGGGAGCATCTCGTCGAGGATCAGCAGGTCGCAGTACTTTGCGTTATTCGCTTCGTGTTGTTGCATACATGGGCCCGGTTGTTGTTGTGGCGGTTCGTCCACTGGCGCGGATCTGGCGCCGCGGCTGCAACGATGAACAATGTATAAAGAATGTTACCGTAGACACTGTTCCGATACTTTCTGCGGGCTCGGGTTCACCCGCCGCACGCCGGGCCTGCGGTCTTCCGCCCGTCCGGACATGGCGCGTAACATGTCGCCACGGGGGAACGAAGGCGTTCCCTGGTCAGCGCAGGATTGGCAGTGGAGAAAGCAATGGATCTCCAAGGGTTCACGTATTACCGCGACCACTGGTTTGAAGCCTCGGCAATGTCCGAGGGCGCCGGAGGCCCATGGCATGGAGAGGTGACGATCTGCGCGAAAGCGGCAGACGGGGCGCCGCTCAAAGTCTTCGATCACCAGGTGGTGCCTGGCGAGTTCTTCAGTGAAGGCGAGGCGTGGCAGCACGCCACGGAATGGGCCAGGCAGCAGATCGATGCGCGCTCTGGCTAGCCCACACCACTGAGGTTCACGCCGCGCTGCGCTCGGCGATCAGTACATTCGCAGGAATCTTCAGCTCACGGTGTAGCCGCCGGATCATGGCCAGGCTCAGCGCGCGCTTGCCGTTGAGCACTTCATAGACGCGGTTCAGGTTGCCCAGGTAAGGTTGCATGTCGCGTGGGGTGAGGCCAGCTTGCTCCATGCGGAAGCGGATCGCGGCGATCGGATCGGGCAAGTCCAGCGGGAAGTGCTCGGCTTCGTAGCGCTCGACCAGCATGGAGAGGATCTCCAGCCTGTCTCCCTCCGGCGTGTCGGGCGCAGGGTCGGCATCCACCAGGACAGACACGGCGGCCCGCGCTTCCTTGTAGTCGGCTTCGGTGTGCAGGGGACGGATATCCATGGTGATCACTCCATTTCCACAGTCGCGGCATCGATGCGCTCATAGTCGGGAAGGCGATTTCGTCCACTGCCGAGCACACCCAGCCTCAATGCGCGCTGGTCTTCGAAAACAGCTGAATTACCGCCACGCCGGCAATAATCAGACCAATCCCAAGACACGCGGCCAGGTCCGGAACCTGGCGGTACAGCACCACGGCGATCAGCGACACCAGCACGATCCCGGCCCCGCTCCAGATCGCATAGGCAATCCCCACCGGCACTGTCCGCATCACCAGCATCAGCAAATAGAAGGCCGCTACATAGCCGGTCACGACCAGCACGCTGGGCACCAGCCGCGTAAACCCCTGTGAGGCTTTCAGGCTGCTGGTGGCGATGACTTCAGCGACGATGGCGAGGGCGAGGAGCAGGTATCCGTTCATTGGTTGCGCAGAAGTGGTGGGCCGGATGGGCCAAAGCCGGCATCTTAGCGTCGCCGGCATGTTGCGCCAAAGCCTCGTCCCTCCGTTGCGGTGGTTGTGCGTAGCGGCAAGGGGGGGTGAATGGCGCCATAACGAAAGCACAGGCGCCTGACCAGGCAGTCGCGCTATTGAGCCCGACCAGCCGGCACAAACTTCACGATGCCGGCGGCGGGCCAGGGGCAAGGGGAGCGGTATGCATCACAAGGGCACTGACGGCACCGCCGTCTGGTCGTCATCGTAGTCAGGGGACACGGAGCCGGAGCCGGAACCGAACCCTTGGCAGGACACCATCGCCGCGGCGGACCATGCACTGGAAGAAGCCGCGCGGATCCAGCGCGGCGTGCAGCACAACCTGAAGCTGATGCAGGAGGTGCGGGCGCTGCGCGAGGATTTGCGCAAGGCGCATGCGGAAATCGACCGCTACCGGGGCATGCATGCGCGGGTGGTGGTCGGCATGCGCCAGCTAGAAGACGACCACACCGCGGCGATGAGCCGGCTGCAGGCGGACAACGAGATGCTGCTGGTGCGGCATAAGGTGTACAAGCTGATGGCCGAGCATTACGCGCGTGTGGCGCTGCGGCTGGAGCCGGACATGTTTGCCGCGCACCGCGACCGCGTGCTGCAGCACGTGCTGTTCCAGCGCCGCAAGGGTGTGCCGCCGGACGATATCAGCGCCGCGGACGTGGCTTTGCTGATGCTGTAGCAGCCGCCAGGCCAGCACTGGCAACTGGCTGCGCACGCCCCCGCGTTCAGTCTGCTCGGCAAGCAGCGGCGGCAGGCACGCACGGTTGACGGTGGTTTCCCTTACGGACTTGTCCGACTGGAGCGGGCCGCGGCGCATTGTTATTCTGGGGCCGTGCCTTGCGAGCAGGGCACCGAGGAGAGACTCTTGGGCCCGCATTGCGCGGGCCCTTCTTTTTGCGCGCCCGCCTTTGGCTTGTTCCCGCGTCGTCTACAATGCGGGCTGCCGTGCCTGGCCAGTTTCGGCTGCCCGCACATCCCCGTCATTGCACTCGTCGCGCCCGTCGCTTTCGTCGTCCTTTTCCCATGGCCCTGTTTTCCATTACCGACGCCCAGCTTGCCTTCGGGCACGTGGCCCTGCTCGATCACACCGATTTCTCGCTGGAAGCCGGCGAGCGTGTCGGGCTGATCGGGCGCAACGGCTCGGGCAAGTCCTCGCTGCTGAAGATCGTGGCCGGGCTGATGGCGCCGGACGACGGGCTGATCGCGCGCCAGAGCGGCGTGACCACCGCCTACGTGCCGCAGGAGCCGCAGTTCGAGCCGGGCATCACCGTGTTCGACGCGGTCTCGCAGGGCATGGGCGATGCCCACGACTTGCTGGTGCGCTACGAAGCCGCCGCCGACCGCGTGGCCGCCAACCACGACGACGAAGCCGCGCTGGCCGAGTTGCACCGGCTGCAGTCCGAGCTCGACGCCACCGGCGCCTGGCAGCTGCGCACGCGCGTGGAAACCACGCTGGCGCGGCTGGGACTGGATTCGCACACACGCGTCGACGCGCTGTCCGGCGGCCTGCAGAAGCGCGTCGCGCTGGCGCAGGCGCTGGTGGCCGAGCCCGATATCCTGTTGCTGGACGAACCGACCAACCACCTCGACGTCAAAGCGATCCGCTGGCTGGAAGACCTGCTGCTGGGCTTTCGCGGCAGCGTGCTGCTGATCACCCACGACCGCGCCTTCCTGGACCGCGTGGCCACGCGTATCGTCGAACTCGACCGCGGCCGGCTGGTGTCCTTCCCCGGCAACTTCGCCGCCTTCCAGGCGCGCAAGGAAGAGATGCTGGCCGCCGAGCAGGTCGAACAGGGCAAGTTCGACAAGCTGCTGGCGCAGGAAGAGGTGTGGATCCGCAAGGGCGTGGAGGCGCGCCGCACGCGCAGCGTGTCGCGTATCCAGCGGCTGGTGGCGATGCGCAACGAGCGCGCCGCGCGCCGTGAAGTCCAGGGCAACGTCAGGCTGGAGGTGTCGCAGGCCGACCGCTCCGGCAAGATCGTGTCGGAGCTGACCGACGTCAGCAAGGCCTACGGCGACAAGGTGGTGGTGCGCGACTTCACCGCCACCATCATGCGCGGCGACAAGGTGGGCCTGATCGGCCCAAACGGCGCCGGCAAGACCACGCTGCTGCGGCTGATCCTGGGCGAACTGCCGCCCGACAGCGGCACGGTGCGCAATGGCAGCAACCTGCAGGTGGCGTACTTCGACCAGATGCGCACCGCGCTGGACCTGGAGCGCTCGCTGGCCGACACCATCAGCCCGGGCAGCGACTGGGTCGAGGTCAACGGCCAGCGCAAGCATGTGATGAGCTACCTGGGCGACTTCCTGTTCGCGCCGGAGCGCGCGCGTTCGCCGGTCAAGTCGCTGTCAGGCGGCGAGCGCAACCGGCTGCTGCTGGCGCGCCTGTTCGCGCGGCCGGCCAATGTGCTGGTGCTGGACGAGCCCACCAACGATCTCGACATCGACACGCTGGAGCTGCTGGAAGAACTGCTGCAGGACTACAGCGGCACGGTGTTCCTGGTATCGCACGACCGCGCCTTCCTGGACAACGTGGTGACCTCGACCATCGCGGCGGAAGGCGATGGTGTGTGGCGCGAATCGGTGGGCGGGTATTCCGACTGGGTCGAGCAGTCGGCCCGCAGCGCCGCGCTGCAGGCCGCGCGCAAGCCGGAGCAGAAGGCGGCAGAGCCGGTAAAGGGCAAGGATTCGCGCGAGGCGCGCGGCGCCAATCGTACGGTCAAGCTGTCGTACAAGGAGCAGCGCGAACTGGATGGACTGCCGGAGCGCATTGCGGCGCTGGAAACGGAGCAGAAGACGATCTCGGCGCAGCTGGAGGACGGCTCGCTCTATGTCAGCGATGCGGCCAGGGCCGCGTTGCTGGCGACGCGGCATGACGAGATCGAGATGGAACTGCTGGAGGCGCTGGAACGGTGGGAGGTGCTGGAGGCGAAGTCGAAGGGGGAGGGGGTGTGAGGATGTCCGCGGGTGCCTGAGAGCATCTGAGGGCGTCTCGCCCGCTGCGGGTTGGCTCCCCTCTCCCGCGCTTGCGAGAGGAAGTACACAGTCAGCCAGGCCAAGACGTGTCAGGTGTGAAGCTCACCCACACCAGGCCAGCACCATATTCGTCAGATCCACCACAAACCCCGGCCGCAGATACCCCACGAACCCAAGCGCCAGCACCCCGGCCAGCACCGCCAGCCCGGCTGCCTTCGCCACGCGCGCCTGGGTCGTGCTCATCACGCCGCCGCCGGCTGCGCGCGCACCAGCGCCTGCTCGCGGATCGGCAGGTTGACCAGCGCTGCCATCAGGCCCAGTGCGATCGCGATCATCCACACCGTGTTGTAGCCGCCGGTGCGGTCATAGAGGTAGCCGCCCAGCCAGGCGCCGAGGAAGCTGCCGATCTGGTGCGAGAAGAACACCACGCCCGACAGCATCGACAGGTATTTCACCCCGAACACCTGCGCGATGATGCCGTTGGTCAGCGGCACAGTGGACAGCCACAGGAAGCCCATGACCGCCGCGAACACCCAGGTGCTGGCCACCGTCAGCGGCAGCAGCAGGTAGGCGGCGATCACCACCGAGCGCGCCAGGTAGATAAACGCCAGCAGGTAGCGCTTGGGCAGGCGCTGGCCCATCGCGCCGGCGGTATAGGTGCCGAAGACATTGAACAGGCCGATCAGCGCCAGCGCCACCACGGCCACCTTGGGGTCGGTCAGGCCCTGGTCCTTCAGGTACGGCGCCAGGTGCACGCCGATAAACACCACCTGGAAGCCGCACACGAAGTAGCCCAGCGTCAGCAGCTGGAAATTGCGGTTGCCGAAGGCTTCATGCACGGCCTGGCCGATGGTCTGGTGGTGGCCGCCGCTGTGGCCCGCCTCGCGCGGCTCGCGCAGGGTCAGGGCCATCGGCAGCATCACGCAGGCCATCAGCGCCATCACGTACAGCGCGTTCTGCCAGCCCAGGCCGGAGATCAGCCCCTGTTCCACCGGGATCATCAGGAACTGCCCGAACGAGCCCGCCGCGGCGGCGATGCCCATCGCCCACACGCGCTTCTCTGGGCTGGCCACGCGGCCGATCACGCCGTAGACGATGCTGTAGGTGGTGCCGGACTGGGCGATGCCGATCATCACGCCGGCGCCGGTGGCAAAAGCGGTGCCGCTGGTGGCCAGCGCCATCACCACCAGGCCCGCCACGTACAGCGCGATGCCGATCAGCATGATGCGCAGCGCGCCGAACTTGTCGGCCAGCGCGCCGGCAAAGGGCTGGCTGGCGCCCCACATCAGGTTCTGCAGTGCCAGCGCGAAGGCGAAGGTCTCGCGGTTCCAGCCGTGGGCCTGCGTGATCGGCAGGTTGAACAGGCCGAAGCCGTGCCGGATGCCCATGGAAAGTGTGACGAGCAGGCCGCCGCACACCAGCACGGTGGTCAGGGAGAGTTGTCGGTTTTGCATTGTCTTGGCTCGGTGTGCGGCGGTCCCGCCGTGTGGTGCGGCGCCGACATGGATTGTCTGTGCTTGTTGTATTCCGTGCCGGGACGGCAATCAGGCTTGCCGGGGCCGGGTGGTGGCGAGTTTACTCCGGGTTGGAAAATCGCGTCCGGCAGTGCCCACATTGGCGGCGTCCCGGCAAAAAGTGGCGGTGGCCGGGCAAAGCGGCGCTGGCGCGGCTAACGGGGGCAGGCCCTTTTCAGCGGGATTGCCGCCGCCCGCTTCCATTACAATGCAGTGCCTGGTGCCCCGGCGCGTGCACAGTTGTGCGCCCCGCGGCAGCCGGGACCATCACTTTCGTAGCGACTCCATGGCGAGCAAAACCAGTCAGTACAGCGAATCTTCCATCCGGGTCCTGAAGGGCCTGGAACCGGTCAAGCAGCGCCCCGGCATGTACACCCGGACCGACAACCCCCTGCATATCGTGCAGGAGGTGATCGACAATGCCTCGGACGAGGCCCTCGGCGGCCATGGCTCCGAGATCCTGGTGACCTTGCACCGCGACGGCAGCGTCAGCGTGGAGGACGACGGCCGCGGCATTCCGGTGGGCATCCACCCGGAAGAAGGCGTGCCGGTGGTCGAGATCGTCTTTACCCGGCTGCACGCCGGCGGCAAGTTCGACAAGGGCAAGGGCGGCGCCTACGCGTTCTCGGGCGGCCTGCACGGCGTGGGCGTGTCGGTGACCAACGCGCTGTCGACCCAGCTCGACGTCACCGTGTGGCGCGACGGCATCTGCTCCACGCTGACCTTCTCCGGCGGTGACGTGACCGTGCCGCTGGCCTCGCGCAAGCTCGAGCGCGGCGAGAAGAAGAACGGCACGCGCGTACAGGTGTGGCCGGACGCCAAGTATTTCGATTCGGCCGCGATTCCGCAGGCCGAGCTGCAGCGGCTGCTGCGCAGCAAGGCCGTGCTGCTGCCCGGCGTCAAGGTGACGCTGGTGACCGAGAAGACCGGCGAGCGCCAGACCTGGCAGTACGACCAGGGCCTGAAGGGCTACCTGGTCGAGGCGCTGGCCCAGGGCAGCGGCGCCGAGCTGGTGATCCCGATGTTCGAAGGCGAGCACTTCGCCGATCCCGACGCCAATCCCGGCGAAGAAGGTTTTGCCGACGGCGAAGGTGCGTCGTGGGTGGTAGCCTGGACCGAAGACGGCGCGCCGGTGCGCGAGTCCTACGTCAACCTGATCCCCACGCCCGCCGGCGGCACGCATGAGTCCGGCCTGCGCGAAGGCCTGTTCCAGGCGGTCAAGAGCTTTATCGAGATGCACGCGCTGCAGCCCAAGGGCGTCAAGCTGATGAGCGAAGACGTGTTCGCGCGCGCTTCGTTCGTGCTGTCGGCCAAGGTGCTGGACCCGCAGTTCCAGGGCCAGATCAAGGAACGCCTGAACAGCCGCGACGCGGTGCGGCTGGTGTCCACCTTCAGCCGTCCGGCGCTGGAGCTGTGGCTCAACCACCATGTCGACTACGGCAAGAAGCTGGCCGAGCTGGTGATCCGCCAGGCCCAGGCACGCACGCGCGCGGCGCAGAAGGTCGAGAAGAAGAAGGGTTCCGGCGTGGCCGTGCTGCCCGGCAAGCTGACCGACTGCGAGTCCACCGACGTGACCCGCAACGAACTGTTCCTGGTCGAGGGCGACTCGGCCGGCGGCTCGGCCAAGATGGGCCGCGACAAGGAGTTCCAGGCCATCCTGCCGCTGCGCGGCAAGGTGCTCAATACCTGGGAAACCGAGCGCGACCGCCTGTTTGCCAACAACGAGGTGCACGATATCGCCGTGGCGATCGGCGTGGACCCGCACGGCGCCAACGACGATCCCGACCTGTCCAACCTGCGCTACGGCAAGATCTGCATCCTGTCCGACGCCGACGTGGACGGCGCGCATATCCAGGTGCTGCTGCTGACGCTGTTCTTCCGGCACTTCCCCAAGCTGATCGAGACCGGCAACGTCTGTGTGGCGCGGCCGCCGCTGTTCCGCGTCGATGCGCCCGCGCGCGGCAAGAAGCCGGCGCAGAAGCTGTACGCGCTGGACGAGGGCGAGCTCGAGGCTATCCAGGACAAGCTGCTCAAGGACGGCGTCAAGGAAAACTCGTGGCAGATTTCTCGCTTCAAGGGCCTGGGCGAAATGAGCGCCGAGCAGCTCTGGGAAACCACCATGAACCCCGACACGCGCCGCCTGCTGCCCGTGACGCTGGGCGAATACGACCTGCCGCAGACCGTCGAGATGATGAACATGCTGATGGGCAAGGGCGAGGCCGCGCAGCGCCGCAGCTGGCTGGAAGAGAAGGGCAACGAGGTCGAGGCCGATATCTGAGGCCGCGGCCACCGCGCCGGTCCGCCGCGTTTGGCGCATAATGCCGGCTCCGGCCTGCCGCACCCTGGAACGCACGATGACGACGAGACCCTCCGGCAAACTCAGGCGCAACCTGGCAGCCACGCTGCTGACGCTGGCGGGGCTCGCCTGCGTGCCGGCGGCGCATGCCGAGCTGTGGGGGTATATCGACGCCGACGGCGTGGCGCACTTTGCCGACCAGAAGCTGGACGCGCGCTACAAGCTGTTCATGAAGGACGGCGGCAAGCTCGACAGCGCGCGGCTGACCGTGCGGCGCGGCACGCCGCCCGCTGGCGGGGCCGACATCGATCTCGAGCAGCACAAGCTGTACCGCTACGTCGTCAACCATCCCAATATCAAGACCGTCGAGCCGCTGATCTACCAGATCGCCGGCAAGCAGGACGTCGATCCCGCGCTGGTCAAGGCGGTGATGGCGGTGGAGTCCGGCTTCAACCCGGCGGCAGTGTCGCCCAAGGGCGCGATCGGGCTGATGCAGGTCATTCCCGACACCGGCGCGCGCTTCGGCGTGGCCGCCGATGCGCGGCGCACCGTCGGGCAGAAGCTGGCCGACCCGCGCACCAACATCACCGCGGGCGTGCGCTACCTGCGCTGGCTGATGCAGCAGTTCCCGAACAACCTGGAGCTGGTGCTGGCCGCCTACAACGCGGGCGAGGGCGCGGTGCAGCGCTACAACAACCGGATTCCGCCGTACCCCGAGACCCAGCAATACGTCAGCACCGTGCTGCAGTTCTACCGGCTGTACCAGCCGCAGCAGGGGTTGATGCTGGCCCGCGCCAGCGCCGGCGGCAATGCCGGCGACGATGGCCCGCGGGTGAAGATGGTGATCGGCGGACGCCGCAACATGCCCTGACCGGCATGACCGAACCACAAGCAACCCGGCGCGCCGGCAGTTCAAGGCGCGCCGAATTCTTGCCTATCCATGGAACAACAAGACATCACGTTTCAACCTGAAGAGCCGGCCGATTCGCTGACGCTGGCGCGCTATGCCGAACGTGCCTACCTGGACTACGCCGTCAGCGTGGTCAAGGGCCGCGCGCTGCCCGAGGTGGCCGACGGCCAGAAGCCGGTGCAGCGCCGCATCCTGTTCGCGATGCACGAGATGGGCCTGCGCGCCGACGCCAAGCCGGTCAAGTCCGCGCGCGTGGTCGGCGACGTGCTGGGCAAGTTCCACCCGCACGGCGACCAGTCCGCATATGACGCGCTGGTGCGCCTGGCGCAGGATTTCTCGCTGCGCTACCCGCTGATCGACGGCCAGGGCAACTTCGGCTCGCGCGATGGCGACGGCGCGGCGGCGATGCGCTACACCGAAGCACGGCTGACGCCGATCTCGCGGCTGCTGCTGGACGAGATCGACGAGGGCACGGTCGACTTTATCGCCAACTACGACGGCTCGATGCAGGAGCCCAAGCTGCTGCCCGCGCGGCTACCGTTCGTGCTGCTCAACGGCGCGTCGGGCATCGCGGTGGGCATGGCGACCGAAGTGCCGCCGCACAACCTGCGCGAAGTCGCCGCGGCCACGGTGGCGATGATCCGCAATCCCAATATCACGCTGGCCGAGCTGCTGGCGCTGATGCCGGGGCCGGACTATCCGGGCGGCGGCCAGATCATCTCGCCCGCGTCCGATATCGCCCAGATCTACGAGGGCGGCCGCGGCAGTCTGAAGGTGCGCGCGCGCTGGACCATCGAGGAGATGGCGCGCGGCCAGTGGCAGCTGGTGGTGACCGAGCTGCCGCCCAATACCTCGGCGCAGAAGGTGCTGGAAGAGATCGAGGAGATCACCAATCCCAAGGTCAAGACCGGCAAGAAGGCGCTGACGCAGGAACAGCAGCAGCTCAAGGCCACCGTGCTGGCGGTGCTGGACGCGGTGCGCGACGAATCGGGCAAGGACGCGCCGGTGCGGCTGGTGTTCGAGCCCAAGAGCAAGAACATCAGCCAGCAGGAGTTCATCCACACGCTGCTGGCGCATACCAGCCTGGAATCGGGCGCACCGATCAACCTGGTGATGATCGGCACCGACGGCCGGCCGCGCCAGAAGGGCCTGCGCGAGATCCTGGCCGAGTGGATCCGCTTCCGCTTCGAGACCGTTACGCGGCGCACGCGCCATCGGCTGGGCAAGGTCGAGGACCGCATCCATATCCTCGAAGGCCGGATGCTGGTGCTGCTCAATATCGACGAGGTGATCCGCATCATCCGCGAGAGCGACGAGCCCAAGCCGGCGCTGATCGAGGCCTTCGGCCTGAGCGACCGCCAGGCCGAGGACATCCTGGAAATCCGGCTGCGCCAGTTGGCGCGCCTGGAAGCGATCCGGATCGAGAAGGAACTGAAGGAGCTGCGCGAGGAGCAGGCCGACCTGGACGTGCTGCTCAAGTCCGAGACCATGATGCGCCGCCGCATCATCAAGGAGATCGAGACCGACGCCAGGCAATACAGCCCGGAAGACAAGGACCCGCGCCGCACGCTGATCCAGGAAGAGCGCCGCGCCGCCGCCGAAGTGCGCGTGATCGACGAGCCGGTGACGGTTGTGATGTCGCAGAAGGGCTGGGTGCGCACGCGCCAGGGCCATGGCCACGACGCGCAGCAGTTCACCTTCAAGGCCGGCGACGCGCTCTACAACACGTTTGAATGCCGCACCGTAGACGTGCTGCTGGTGTTCGGCACCAATGGGCGGGTCTATTCCGTGTCGGTCGCCAGCCTGCCGGGCGGGCGCGGCGACGGGGTGCCCATCACCACGCTGATCGAGCTGCAGTCCGGCAGCCAGGTGGCGCACACCTTTGCCGGCAGCGCCGAGCAGCGCATGCTGATCGCCACCGCGGGCGGCAACGGCTTCCAGACCAAGGTCGGCGACATGGTCAGCCGGCAGAAGGGCGGCAAGTCGTTCCTGACGCTCGACGACGGCGACACGCCACTGGCACCGGCGCCGATCGGCGACGAGGCCACGCATGCGGCCTGCCTGTCCGGCAACGGCCGCCTGCTGCTGGTGGCGCTGGACGAGGTCAAGGTGCTGTCCGCCGGCGGGCGCGGCGTGATCCTGATGGAGCTGGAGCCCAAGGAGAAGCTGCTGCAGGCGATCGCGGTCGGCGCGCCGGGCCTGGTGCTGTCCGGCGCGGGACGTGGCGGCAAGCCGTCGTCGCAGAAGCTGGCCGGGCAGACGCTGCTGCCGTATGTCGGCAAGCGCGCGCGCAAGGGCAAGGCGATCGAGGCCAGGCTGAAAGAGCCGCGGATTGATACGGTGCGGGTGGAGGTGCCGGCGAACGGCAATTGAGGCTGAGCTACTTGCGATGACGCCCGCAGCAAGCTCCCCTCTCCCCAGCCCTCTCCCCCTGAGGGGTCTGAGGGGAGAGGGAGAACACCTTGCTTACGCTAGCTCGAGCGGCTTTGGCGTACCCAAAACCGCTCTCCTCTTTGGGGTTTGTTCAGTGAATCACCATATGCGTAAACGGCGGCACATACGCCTGCAGCGTCACGAACAACCCCACCAGTATCGCCAGCACGATCGAGTGGAAAAACACATACCGCAAGATATCGCCTTCATGCCCATACCACTTGGTAGCGGTCGAGGCCACCACGATTGACTGCGCATCGATCATCTTGCCCATCACGCCGCCCGAGCTGTTGGCTGACGCCATCAGCACCGGCGACAGCCCCAGCTGCTCAGCCGTAGTCTTCTGCAGCCCACCGAACAGCACGTTCGAAGCAGTATCCGACCCCGTCAGCGCCACCCCGAGCCAGCCCAGCATCGTCCCGAACAGCGGGTAGAACACCCCGGTATGCGCAAACGCCAGCCCCAGCGTCGCATCCAGCCCCGAGTACCGCGTCAGGTAACCCACGCCGAACATCGCGCAGATGGTCAGCAGCGAGTAGCGCACCAGCTTGACCGTTTCCCAGTATTCCCTGAACAGCCGCGGCACCGAGTAGCCCATCAGCAGGCCGCCGGCGATCGCCGAGACAAAGATGCCGGTGCCGGCCATCGACAGCACGTTGAAGTTGAACACCGCGCCTTCGGCGACTTCCTTCGGCACCACCGGCGGCACCTTCAGCACCGCCTTGTCCAGCCCGGGGATCGGGAATTTCCATGCCCACAGGCTATCCATCAGCTTCTTGAACTCGGGAATGCCCCAGATAAAGACGAACACCGTCAGGATCACCCACGGCATCCAGGCCCTGGCCACCGAGATGCCGGCCGAGGCGGTGCTGGCGCGGGCGTCGGCGGCCAGCGCTTCGGGATGGTCGATCCTGGAGTCGTCGTGGCGGCCGAGGATCTTGGTCGAGGTCCAGATTTCCTTCGGATGCCAGACCTTCAGGAACAGCGTCAGCGAGCCCATCGACACCAGCGCGGCGATCACGTCCACCAGCCACGGGCCGTGGAAGTTCGACACCAGGAACTGCGGGATGGCAAAGCTTACGCCCGCCACCAGGATCGCCGGCCAGATCGCCAGCATGCCGCGGAAGCCGGCAAAGGCCCAGATCAGCCAGAACGGCACCAGCACCGAGAAGAAGGGGAGCTGGCGGCCGATCATCGCCGACAGGTCGAGCAGGTCCAGCCCGGTGACCGAGGCCAGCCCGATGATCGGCGCGCCCAGCGCGCCGTAGGCCACCGGCGCGGTGTTGGCGATCAGCGCCAGGCCCGAGGCGGCCAGCGGCGAGAAGCCCAGGCCGATCAGGATGGCGCCGGTCACGGCCACCGGCGTGCCGAAGCCGGCCGCGCCCTCGAAGAAGGCGCCGAAGCTGAACGCGACCAGCAGCAGCTGCAGGCGACGGTCCTCGGTGATGCCGGAGATCGAGTTCTGCAATACCTTGAAGGAACCGTTCAGCGTTGTCAGCCGGTGCAGGAAGATGATGTTCAGCACGATCCAGCCGATCGGGAACAGGCCGGAAACGATGCCAAGCCCTGCCGCCTTGCCGGCCATTGCCGCCGGCATGCCGAACACCGTGGCGGCGACGACGATGCCGATCACCAGCGCCAGTCCGGCCGCCAGGTGGGCCTGCATATGAAAGAAGGCCAGCGCTGCCAGCAGCACGGCGACGGGAATGCCCGCGGCAATGGTCGACAGCGCCATATTGCCTAGCGGGTCATAGACTTGACTCCACACGATCGAATCCTCCTCAGGTTGGCTTGGGCCGCCCGGGCGATCTGCGTGCCCTGGGCATCCCGCATGCGCTTTGCATCGGCGTGCGGCATCCGCCGCATGCGGCAAAGAACCAGCGATTTTAAGAACGGGGCCCCGACGTTCTGGCGTATATCGCGTCATGCGTGCCATGAGCCACATTCAGGGATCAGGGTTTCCCTAGGGGCATTGCAGCGCACGTAGGCCCTTGCGGCACACCGGCCAGAGTACTCTAAACGGCGCCTGTTGCAAAAGTATGCGCACCACGCGCCATGCCGGATGACTGGCGCGGACGCCGCTTGCCGACCATACTGACAGGCGTCGTGCCGCGGGCACACCGCCCGCCAACCTTTTCCACCCGAGGTATGCGATGACGGAATTCCTTCCCCCCTGGCCGCTGCTGACCGCCTTCGTGCTCGCCAGCCTGGCGCTGGCCATTACGCCCGGCCCGGCCGTGGTCTATATCGTTACGCGCACGCTGGCGCAGGGCCGGCAGGCCGGGCTGGCGTCGATCGGCGCGGTGGCGCTGGGCAACCTGGGCAACGCCATCGGCGCATCGCTGGGGCTGGCGGTGCTGTTCTCGGTGTCGTCGCTGGCGTTCTCGGTGGTCAAGTACGCGGGCGCGGCCTACCTGATCTGGCTCGGCATCCGCGCGCTGCGCGGTGGCGCGGCGACCGCGAACGGCGACGCGCCGGAGGTGGCGCCGCGCAGCCTGCGCGAGGTGGTGCGCGACGGTTTCGTGGTGGCGCTGCTCAATCCCAAGACCGCGATCTTCTTCGCCGCCTTCCTGCCGCAGTTCATGGACCCGGCCGGGTCGGCGTTGACGCAGAGCCTGGCGCTGGGCGTGGCCTTCGTGCTGATCGCCGCCACCACCGATGCCTGCTACGTGATGGCCGCCGCCGCGGTGATGCCGGCGCTGCGCCGTGCGGGACGGGCGCGCGCGTTCGGCCGCTACCTGACGGGAGCGGCGTTTATCGGACTGGGGGTGTTTACGGCCGCGTCAGGGTCGCGCGCCGCGAAGTAGGGAAGAGGTCTGGCACGTCGCCCCGCGAACGCGGGGACGACGGATCGATGCGTCTTAGCGCAGCGGCAATTCCAGGATGCCACCCGCCGCGGGACGGGCGCGCATCGCTTCCAGCCAGCGCTCCAGCTCGGGGCGCTGCTGGTGTTTCACCGGCAGCCCCATCCAGCGGTGCGCGGCGCAGGCCAGCGAGATATCGGCCATGGTGAAGCGGTCGCCGCCGATAAACTCGCGCCCGGCCAGCGCCTTGTCGAGCAGCGCGGCGAGCGGCTCGGTGCGCTCGCACGATGCCTTGATGGCAGCCTGGTCGCGCTGCGCCGCGGGCGTGCGCACCAGGCTCACGAAGGCCGTCACCATGGCCGGGCTGAAGGCCGTGGTCTGCCAGTCCATCCAGCGGTCGGCCGAGGCGCGCGCCTTGACGTCCTCGGGCCACAGCGTGCCCTCGCCGTAGCGCGCGCACAGGTAGCGCACGATCGCATTGGACTCCCACAGCACGAAGGGTTCGCCGCCCACATCCGTGCCGCGGAAATCCTCGATCACAGGGATCTGGCGGTTCGGGTTCAGGCGCACATAAGCCTCGGTGTCGAGGTCACCCTTGGTCACGCCGATATCGATGCGCTCATGGTCCAGGTGCAGCTCGCGCGCGCACCAGACCACCTTCTGCACGTTGATGGAGGAGAGTCGGCCCCAAATTCGCAACATGTCGGCTCCTGTCGTGGTGCGGGCGGTGTGTGGCCTCAGGCCGCGCGCGGTTGGCTGGCGGCGATGGCTTCGCGGAACAGCTCGCCCAGCACCGCCACACCCTGTTCGATGCGCTCCGCCGGCACCGTGACGAAGGCCAGGCGCAGCGCGTTGCGCCGCGGGTTGCTGGCGTAGAACGGCGCGCCCGGCACGTAGGCCACGTTGCGCTTCACCGCCTCCTCCAGGATAGCCATGCTGTCCAGGCCCTCGGGCAGCTCCATCCAGATGAACATGCCGCCTTCGGGCGCGTTCCAGGTCACGCCCGCGGGCATATGGCGCTTCAGTGCGTCCAGCATGTACTGGCACTGCTTGCTGTAGAGCTCGCGGATGGTGGGGATATGGCGCTCGAGCAGGCCGTCGCGCACGGTCTCGTAGGCCACGCGCTGGGTGAAGGTCGGCGTATGCAGGTCCGAGGCCTGCTTGGCCTGGCACAGCTTGAAATGCAGCTCGGGCGGGGCGATCACGTAGCCCAGGCGCAGGCCCGGGGCCAGGATCTTGGAGAACGAGCCCATGTAGATCACGCCGTCGGGGTTCATCGACAGCAGGCTGGGCAACTGGTCGCCGGTGTAGCTGAGCGCGCCGTACGGATCGTCCTCCACCAGCAGCACGCCCTGTTCCTGCGCGCGCGCCACCAGCGCCTGGCGGCGCTCCAGCGGCAGGCGGCGGCCGGTCGGGTTCTGGAAGTTGGGCAGCGCGTACAGGAAGCGCGCGCCGGCGGTCAACTCGGGCGTCAGCGCCTCGGGCAGCAGGCCCTTGTCGTCGCTGGGGATCGACACGAACTCAGGCTCGAACAGCGAGAACGCCTGCAGCGCGCCAAGGTAGCTCGGCGTTTCCACCAGCACCTTGCTGCCCGGGTCGATCATCACCTTGGCGATCAGGTCCAGCGCCTGCTGCGAGCCGGTGGTGATCAGCACGCGCTCGACACCCACGCCATGGCGCCTGGCGATGAATTCGCGCAACGGCAGGTAGCCTTCGGTCGCGGTGTACTGCAGCGCCGCCTGCGGGTTGTCGGCGAATACGCGGGCCGTCGCTGCCTCCATCGCCGCTACCGGGAACGAGGCCGGCGACGGCAGGCCGCCGGCGAACGAAATGACTTCCGGACGCTCGGTGACCTTGAGGATTTCGCGGATGGCCGAGCTGGTCAGTTGCTGCGCCCGGCGGGAGATGGCCCATTTCATGATGTGTCTCTTTTGGTCTGGGGGAAATCTGGAGAGAGCGGCTAACCCTGCCGCTCAGTCAACGATAAAAAGTCTGGCACCGGTCGGCGACGACGAACGGTGCGCTTCCGCCTGGTCGGCCACCTGGTAGCTGGTGCCCGCGGTGAGCACGAACTGCCGGCCGTCGTCCAGCTCGGTATGGAGTTCGCCGTCCAGCACGAACAGGATATGGCCCTTGCTGCACCAGTGGTCGGCGAGGTAGCCGGCCGAGTATTCGACCATCCGCACCCGGATGTCGCCGAACTGGCGCGTGCGCCAGGTGGCCTCGCCCTGTTCGCCGGGATGGCGGGTCGGCGCGATGGCCGACCAGTCGGTGGTGCCGAAGGGCAGGTTGTCGATGCGCATGGCGCGAGGTTCAGCCCTGCACTTCCACGATCATCTCGATCTCGACGCAGGCGCCCAGCGGCACCTGCGCCACGCCGAAGGCGCTACGCGCGTGCTTGCCCTTTTCGCCGAACACCTCGGCCAGGAACTCGGAGCAGCCGTTGGTGACCAGGTGCTGCTCGGTGAACTCCGGGGTGGAGTTGACCAGGCTCATCACCTTGACGATGCGGCTGACGCGGTTCAGGTCGCCCACGTGCGCGTGCAGTGTGGCCAGCAGGTCGACGGCGATGGCGCGCGCGGCGGCCTTGCCGGTTTCGGTGTCGATGTCCTTGCCAAGCTTGCCGGCCCAGACCTTGCCGTCCCTGGTGCGGGCGATATGGCCCGACAGGAATACGGTGTTGCCGGTTTGCGCGGCCATTACATAGGCGGCGGCGGGGGCGTTGGCGGCCGGCAGTTCGACGCCGAGGCGGGCAAGGGTATCGTAGACGGACATGCGTGCAACTCCTTCAGTGAATGCGTCCCGGGAGGATGGTTGTGGCTGCCGCAGTGGCGGCAACAGGTGCGGTCTGGCGCACGGCGGCGCGGCGGCCAAGCGCCACGACGGCGATCACCGCCACCGCGAAGGCGATGGTAGGGGCGTCAAGCGGCTCGGCCAGCATCAGCGCGCCGCCCGCCAGCGTAAGGAACGGCTGCAGCAATTGTATCTGCCCGACGCGGGCCACGCCGCCTTTTGCGAGCCCGGCGTACCAGAAAAGGAAGCCGACGAACATCGAGAACACCGAAACATAGGCCATGCCGCCCCAGGCCCGCGGCGAGGCGGTGGCGATCTGCGGCAGGTCGCGCAGCATCAGCCAGGCGACCACCGGCACCAGCACCGGCAGCGACACCACCAGCGCCCAGCTGATGGTTTCCAGCCCGCCCAGCTCGCGCGACAGCTTGCCGCCCTCAGCATAGCCGAGGGCGCCCAGCACCACCGCCGCGAACAGGTACCAGTCGGCATGCTGCAGGCCGCCGGCGCCCTGCCAGACGGCAAAGCCCACCACCAGCGCGCTGCCGGCCACGGCCGACAGCCAGAACCCGGCCGACGGCCGCTCGCGCCCGAACCAGGCGGCGAACACCGCGGTGGCCAGCGGCAGCAGGCCGATCACGATGGCGCCGTGGCTGGCGGGCACCTCGCGCATCGCCAGCGAAGAAAACAGCGGGAAACCCACCACCACGCCCAGCGCGGTCACGGCCAGCCGCGGCCACTGGCCGCCGCGAGGGCGGCGCGCGGCCGCCAGCGCGCCGCGCATGGCGAGCAGCGCCAGCGCCGGCAGCGCGGCCAGGATGGCGCGGGCCAGTGCGACAAAGATCGGGTCGAGCTCGGCCACCGCCATGCGCGTGAACGGTAGCGTCTGGCTGAAGATCGCCACGCCGACAAAGCCGAGCAGCATGCCGCCGGAGGCCGGCTGGGAGGAGGGCGATGAGGGCGGCAAAGTGGGCGATGCGGCGGGCATGGCTGGCCTCTTGGTTGTCATCGTTTCAAATCCGGAAGCGGGCCTAGTGCACGCCAGGCCGCGCGCTGACGGCGATCCACAGCGCGGTCAGCGCCAGCGCCGCGCCCATGGCGCGGTTGAACCAGCACACGCGCTGGCCCTGCCGCAGCCATTGCCGCAGCGACGCGCCCAGCACGCCGTAAACGCCGTTGCTGACAAAGCCCAGCACCGCGAACACGCCGCATACCAGCAGCACGCGCTGCACCGGCGACGGCGCGCCGGCCATATACGACGCCGCCACCGCCAGCGCCAGCATCCACGCCTTGATATTGGCGTACTGCAGCGCCGCCGACTGCCACACGCTGAGCGGGCGCAACACCTGCTTCTCGGCCAGCGCCGTGCTGCGCGCGATCTTCCAAGCCAGCCACAGCAGGTAGGCAACGCCGGCCAGGTGCACGAGCGCGGCCAGCGCCGGCTGCCCGAGGATCAGCGCGCCCACGCCCGCCGCGCACAGCGCCAGGATGCTGGCAAAGCCGAAGGCCACGCCGATGCAGTGCGGCAGCGTCGCGCGCAACCCGAAGTTGGCGCCGGTCACCGCGGCGATGGTGGTGTTGGGGCCGGGCGTGAACAGGCCGACCGCCAGCAGGGTCAGCAGGGCAAGGAACTGCGCGGCGGTGAGGCCGGTGAGCCAGCCGGATGCCATCGCGCTCACGCGAACGCGACGACCACGCGCCGGTTGGTGCGGCTCTTTTTCTCGATCTTGGTCACCACCACCGCGCCGATCTCGCTGGTGTTGGCCACATGCGTGCCGCCGCAGGGCTGGCGGTCCACGCCGGGGATCTCGATGATGCGGATGCTGGCGGTGCCCGCCGGCGGCGCCGCGCCGATGGTGCGCACCAGATCAGGCTGCGCGGCCAGTTCCTGCGGCGTGATCAGCGTGGTGCGCACCGCGGTATTGGCGCGGATCAGTGCGTTCAGGCGCTCGGTGAGGTCGGCCTTGTCCAGCGTGGATTCGGGCAGGTCGAAGTCGATCCGCGCCGTGTCCGGCGAGATGCCGCAGCCAGTCACCGGCACCGGGATCAGCGAGCCCAGCAGGTGCAGGCAGGTATGCAGGCGCATCAGCTTGTGGCGGCGGTCCCAGTCGATGGTGACGGTGACGCGCTCGCCCACGCGCGGCAGCACCACGTCCGGTGCCGGCACATGCAGGATGCGGCTGCGGTCGTCCGCGTAGACCGTATCGGCGATGGCGATGGTGCGCCCGTCGGGCAGCGCCAGCATGGCGGTGTCGCCGGCCTGGCCGCCGCTGCGCGCGTAGCAAACGGTTTCATCGAGTTCGATCCCTTCCGCACTGGCGGCCACCACGGTGGCGGTGCAGTGGTCGAGGTAGGGATCGTCGTCGAAGCGTTTGCGGGTGGCGGACATCGGGGGTCTCCTTCGGGAATCGTTATGGAATGGCTAGTGCAGCAGGAAGGGGCCGTCGCGCAGGCGCTGCTGCACGGCTTCGCTGTCCAGGCCGAACCAGCGCGGACGTTGCGGCGCCGGGGCGGTCGGATCGACCGCAATCACTTCCAGGTAGACCCCGCCGAACATGCCCAGCACGCGGTTGTGCGTGCCCATGGCGGCGTGCGCGCCGCCGCCATGCGGCGCCATGCCCGGCAGTTCGGCGACATATTGCGGGCCGGCGTCCAGGTCGGGCGCGGCAACGACGAGGTGATCGAGGACGAGCTTCATGTTGGCTTGATGGTAGACAAGGTAGTCGGTACAGTACCGGTACAGTTGAGCGGATCGTATTCAGTACAGTTGCAGGAGCAGCACATGGATGCCGACAGCAGAGAAAGTGGCAGGGCCGAAGGCAAGGACGCCGGCAATGGCAGCGATACCACCACCGCCGCCCGTCACAAGGATAACGGGGGCGACGTCCAAGGCATACCGGGGCAGGCTGCCGGGCGTGCGCTGCGGCTGGTGGTGCCCGGCATCGAGCGCCTGCCCGACCCGATCCCGTCGGCCCAGATGACGCTGGTCGAGCAACTGACCGAATGGGCCCGCATGCGCATCGACGAACGCGTATTCCGCGCCGGCATGCGCATGCCGTCGATCCGGCAACTGGCGCAGGAGAAGGGCATCTCTCGCTTTACCGTGGTCGAAGCGTACGAGCGGCTGGTGGCGCTGGGCTACCTGGAGTCGCGCCGCGGCTCGGGCTTCTACGTGCGCGAGCGCGCGCCGGCCGCGCCCGCGGCGCCGGTGTCTTCCGGCGCGGCGGTGGCGCGCAATATCGACGTGACGTGGCTGCTGCGCAGCATGTTCCATACCGCCGAGGCGCACAAGGCGCCGGGGCTGGGCTTCCTGCCCAACGACTGGCTCGACGGCGAGCTGATCGCCAGCGCGCTGCGCGGGCTCGGACGCCAGCCCGGCAACCACTTTCTCGCCAGCGGCACGCCGCAGGGCTTTCTGCCGCTGCGCCAGCAGCTGCGCACCCGGCTGGAAGAGCTGGAGATCGGCGCCAGCGCCGACCAGATCGTGCTGACCTCGGGCATCACCCAGGCGCTGGACCTGATCGCGCGGCTTTACCTGCAGCCGGGCGACGCCGTGCTGGTGGGCGACCCGGCCTGGTTCGTGATGTTCGGCCGCTTTGCCGCGCAGGGCGCGCAGGTGATCGGCGTGCCGTACACTGCCGAGGGGCCGGACCTTGAGGCGCTGGAGCGCATCGTGCAGGCACGGCGGCCCAGGCTGTTCGTGATCAACTCGGTGCTGCACAACCCCACCGGCACCTCGCTGTCCGCGGCCAAGGCCTTCCAGCTGCTGCGGATGGCCGAGCAGTACGACTTCCTGATCGTCGAGGACGATATCTACTGCGACCTGTGCCCGCCCGGCCACGCCGCCACCCGGCTGGCCAGCCTGGACCAGCTGCGGCGGGTGATCTACCTGGGCAGTTTTTCCAAGACGCTGGCGGCCAACCTGCGCGTGGGCTTTATCGCCGCGCACCCGGAGATGGCCTCGGCACTGACCGACAGCAAGCTGCTGGCGGGGCTGGCCACGCCCGAAATCAACGAGCGCGTGCTGTACAAGGTGCTGACCGAGGGCCACTACCGCAAGCATGTCGAGCGCGTGCGCACCCGGCTGGACCGCGCCCGCGACGACACCCGGCGCGAGCTGGAACGCCTCGGGCTGCGGCTGTTCCCGGGCCAGCACGCGGGCATGTACCTGTGGGCCGATACCGGCCGCGATACCAACGCCATCGCCACCGCCGGCCACGAGGAGGGCTACCTGTTCGCGCCGGGCAGCCTGTTCTCGCCGTCGCAGATGCCGTCGGGCTGGATGCGCTTCAACGTCGCCAGCAGCGGCGATCCGGACATGCTGCGCTTCCTGGCGCGCCAGCTCGAACGCCTGTAGGCACACCGCCAGTCAGCGCCGCGGGCCTTGAAAAATGGCCCGGGCGGCCCTATTTGTGGCGGCACCGGGCCGCTGGCCCTGACCCCTTTCCCAGTATTCGCTGTTTTCAAGAGGAGAACCATGACCGCACCGCACGAGACGATGAGCTTCCAGGCGGAAGTGAAGCAACTGCTGCACCTGATGATCCACTCGCTGTACAGCAACAAGGAAATTTTCCTGCGCGAGCTGGTTTCGAATGCTTCGGACGCCACTGACAAGCTGCGCTTCGAGGCGATCGCGAACCCGTCGCTGCTGGAGAACGACGCCGACCTGGCCATCCGCATCGAGGCCGACAGCAAGGCGCGCACGCTGACGATCACCGATAACGGCATCGGCATGAGCCGCGACGAGGCCATCCGCAACCTCGGCACCATCGCCCGCTCGGGCACGAAGGAATTCTTCCAGCAGCTTTCCGGCGACCAGCAGAAGGACGCCGCGCTGATCGGCCAGTTCGGCGTGGGCTTCTACTCGGCCTTTATCGTCGCCGACAAGGTCACCGTGGAAACCCGCCGCGCCGGCCTGGGCGCCGAAGAGGCGGTGCGCTGGGAAAGCACCGGCGACGGCGAGTTCAGCGTCGATGCGATCTCGCGCGCCGAGCGCGGCACCACCATCACGCTGCACCTGCGCGAGGGCGAGGACGACTTCCTGTCGGCCTGGCGCCTGAAGCGCATCATCCAGAAATACTCGGACCATATCTCGCTGCCGATCCGCATGCCCAAGGAGGTGTGGGACGCAGAGTCCAGCACCTACAAGCGCACCGACGAGTGGGAAAGCGTCAACCAGGCCAGCGCGCTGTGGACCCGCAACAAGTCGGACATCACCGACGCGCAGTACACCGCGTTCTACCAGCACATCGCGCATGACAACGAGACGCCGCTGGCGTGGACCCACAACCGTGTGGAAGGCCGCAGCGAATATACCCAGCTGCTGTATATCCCGGCGCGCGCGCCGTTCGACCTGTGGGACCGCAACCACAAGGCCGGCCTGAAGCTGTACGTCAAGCGCGTCTTCATCATGGACGACGCCGAGCAGTTGCTGCCGGGCTACCTGCGCTGGGTCAAGGGCGTGGTCGATTCCGCCGACCTGCCGCTCAACGTATCGCGCGAACTGCTGCAGGAAAGCCGCGACGTCAAGGCGATCCGCGAGGGCTGCACCAAGCGCGTGCTGTCGATGCTGGAAGCGCTGGCGGATAGTGAGGATGAAGCCGAGCGCACCAAGTACGCAACCTTCTGGCAGCAGTTCGGCCAGGCGCTGAAGGAAGGCGTGGGCGAAGACCAGGCCAACCAGGAGCGCGTGGCCAGGCTGCTGCGCTTTGCCTCGACGCACAACGACACCGCCGAGCAGAACGTGGCGCTGGCCGCCTATGTCGGCCGCATGAAGGAAGGGCAGGACAAGATCTACTACGTCACTGCCGATACCTGGTCCGCCGCGAAGAACAGCCCGCACCTGGAAGTGTTCCGCAAGAAGGGCATCGAAGTGCTGCTGCTGACGGATCGCGTCGACGAGTGGATGCTGTCGTTCCTGCATGAGTTCGACGGCAAGGAACTGGTGTCGGTCGCGCGCGGCGACCTCGACCTGGGCAAGCTCGCCGACGAAGCCGAGAAGGCCGAGCAGGAAAAGGCCGAGGCCGACTGGAAGGACGTGGTCGAACGCGCCAAGGGCGTGCTGGCCGGCAAGGCCAAGGACGTGCGCGTGACGCTGCGCCTGACTGAATCGGCATCGTGCCTGGTGTCGGACGAAGGCGACATGAGCGGCTACCTGCAGCGCCTGCTGAAGCAGGCCGGCCAGAAGGCGCCCGATGCGCAGCCGATCCTGGAGCTGAACCCCGAGCACGCGCTGGTGAAGAAGCTGCGCGATATGCCGGAAGGCGATGCCTTCAGCGACCGCGTGCAGGTGCTGTTCGACCAGGCGCTGCTGGCTGAAGGCGGGATGCTGGAAGATCCGGCGGCTTACGTGCAGCGCGTCAACAAGCTGTTGGCCTGAAGGCCGCTGACTGGCGAGCTGCCGGTTTGCTCCCCTCTCCCGCGCGCGGGAGAGGGGCCGGGGAGAGGGCCGGCGCTGGCATACCGCCGGCAAGACTTCGTTGACGCTCCGGCCCTCACCCCCACCCCTCTCCCACTTCGCGGGAGAGGGGAGCGCTTGCCGGAGTTAGTGGCAAGCGCCAACGTTCTCGCATACCGGCGGCCTGCAACAACGTCGTTCTGCCTTCGTCAGCAACCGGGACCTTGCGTTCCTGCCATGCCCGACACCATCCCCCCTCCATCCGACCTCCACCAGGGCCTGCCGCCTGTCATCGACACCCACACCCGCGTGCTGGTGCTCGGCAGCTTCCCCGGCGCCGCCTCACTGGCCGCGCGCCAGTATTACGCCCATCCCCGCAACCAGTTCTGGCCGCTGATGGCCGCGCTGACCGGCGAGCCGCTGCCGGCGCTGCCCTATGCCGAGCGGCTGGTGCGGCTGCTGGCGCATCGCATCGGCGTCTGGGACGTGCTGGGCGCGTGCATGCGCGAAGGCAGCCTGGACAGCAATATCCGCTATCCGCAGGCCAACGACTTCACGCGGCTGCGCGCGCTGGCGCCGGCGCTGCAGCGCATCGGCTTCAACGGCGGCACCTCCGGGCGCTTTGCGCCGCAGTTTGCCGCGCAGGGCTACGAGACGCTGGTGCTGCCGTCGTCCAGCCCGGCGCATGCGGCGCGCAGTTTCGAGCAGAAGCTGGCCTTGTGGCGGGCGCTGCTGGCCTGAGCTCCGCCAGGCCGGCTCTCACCCGGTCGATGCGGCCCTTGTCTCGTGCTGCTGCAGCAGCCAGCCGCGAAACACCTTGAGCGCCCGCATCGGCGCCGACGCCGGCGGATACAGCAGGTAATAGCCTTTCGGATGCTGCCAGGCTGCGTCGGACAGCCGCCTGAGCGTGCCTGCCGCCACCATGTCTGCGGTCATGTAATCGGGCAGCAGCGCCACGCCCATCCCCGCCACGGTGGCGTTCAATGCCATCGCAGCAGCGGCGCAATGTCGGCCAGGTATTCGCGCCCGGCGTCGGCTCATGCTTGCCGCAGGAAAAGTGGTTTGCCAGCCCATGGCCGCGCGCCGGATCATCCCGTCATGATTTCCTGACAGGCTGACCTTGCCCGCGTTGCAAGGCGCCTGTCCAAACCTGGCGGACTGACCGATGTTTGATCTGATTATCGAAGGCGGCACCGTGATCACGCATCCTGGCGCATTGAAGTCGTCGAGGATGCCGGGCACATGACCACGATGGAAGCGCCGCATGCCGTGGCCGCAGCGATGCAAGCGTGGCTGCGTGTGCCGGATGCGCCTGCTCGTAAGTGATGCCTTCCGGATTGCCGTGGGCCATGGCGCACCTATACTGGAAGCGCGGGTGACTAACAATGGTCGCTCCTTGTTGTGCGCCTTGCGGCTCACACTTTCAGACGCAAGGCGGTAACGCACCGAAAGTGAGCGCAATGAGCAGGCAAGGAGGCAACTATGTTCAAGCATCTCCTGCTGGCGGTCGATGGCTCCGAGCTGTCCGAGTCGGCTTTCCGCAAGGCGCTGGTGCTGGCGCGCGAAACGGGCGCGCGGGTTACCGCGGTGCGCGTCTGTCCGAACTACCACGTGATGACCTACCAGGTCGAAATGCTGGAAGACACGCGCGAAACCTATGTGAGGGAGGCCGCGGAAACCGCTAACCGCTACCTGCTCGAGCGGGCAGAAGAGGCCAGCGCCGCGGGCGTGCCCTGCGATACGGCCTACGTCGTCAATGACCATCCCTACGAGGCCATCATCAAGACGGCCGAAGAGAAGGGCTGCGATCTGGTCGTGATGGCATCGCACGGGCGGCGCGGCATCCAGGGCATGCTGATCGGCAGCGAAACCCTCAAGGTGCTGACCCACAGCAAGATCCCGGTGCTGGTCTACCGGTAGGCTCGCGGCCTCGCGACGAGGTCGGTGTCGGCGTGTGCGCCGGCCTGGCAGCCGGCGCCCGCTATTTTTGCCGGGCGTGGTGGCTTCTGGCATGCTGACGGCCTGTCCCAATGCCGGGCTGCAGTGCCCGCAAAGACGCCATGCCACTTTCCGACTGGACCCACGAGGCCATCCGCAAGATTGAGGCGGATTTCAACCGATCCGCCGATACCCACCTGATTCCGCTCGACCTGCCGGGCTATCCCGACATCCGCTTCTATTTCAAGGACGAGTCCAGCCACCCGACCGGCAGCCTGAAGCACCGGCTGGCGCGCTCGCTGTTCCTGTACGCGCTGTGCAACGGCTGGCTGCATCAGGGCAGCACGGTGGTGGAGGCGTCCAGCGGCTCGACCGCGATCTCTGAAGCGTATTTCGCGCGGCTGCTCGGCCTGCCCTTTGTCGCGGTGATTCCGGCCGGCACCTCGCGCGCCAAGATCGAAGCGATCGAGTTCTACGGCGGGTGCTGCCATCTGGTGGCCAGCCCTTCGGAGATCTATGCCGAGTCGCACCGCCTCGCGCAGGAAGCCGGCGGCCACTTCATGGACCAGTTCACCTACGCCGAACGGGCCACCGACTGGCGCGCCAACAACAATATCGCCGAGTCGATCTTCAAGCAGATGGCCGAGGAAGAACACCCGGTGCCGGCCTGGCTGGTGTCGAGTGGCGGTACCGGCGGCACCATCGCCACGCTGGGACGCTACGTGGCCTACCGCCGCCACAAGACCCGCGTGCTGTGCGCCGATCCGGAAAACTCCGTGTTCTTCGATTATTTCCGCAGCTGCCTGGACGGCAGGCCGCAGCCTGAGCTGACCCTGGCGGTGGGCTCGCGCATCGAGGGCATCGGCCGGCCGCGCGTCGAGCACTCGTTTATCCCGAGCTGCGTCGATGCGATGCTGAAGGTGTCGGACGCGCTGTCGTTTGCCGCGATGCGCTACCTGGCCGCGCGCTTCGGCCGCCGCGTGGGCGGATCGACCGGGACCAACTTTGTCGGCGTGCTGTACCTGGCGCAGCAGATGCGCGCCGCGGGGCAGGGCGGGGCCATCGTCAGCCTGCTGTGCGACAGCGGCGAGCGCTACGGCAATACCTATTACGACGATGCCTGGTACACCGCGCAGGGCATTGCCATCGACGCGGCCGATGCGCTGGTGGCGCGCGCGGTGCTGGGCGAGGCGGTGCTGACGCCGCAGGCGGTGGCCGGCCTGCAGGCGGCCGGCGCCGGCCTGGCGGCGGGCGGCTGAAACTTGCGCCCGGGTGTTTCTGTCACAATGCCGGCGGCCGCTGGTTTAGTGACGCCACGGCCATTGCTCTCCAGGTGACTTCCCCATGCGTATTTTCGGCATCAGCATCCACATCATCATTGCACTGTTCTTCGCGGTGCACGCGGTGCGCACGCACCAGAACATGTACTGGCTGCTGATCCTGTTCCTGTTCCCGGGGCTGGGCAGCGTGGTCTATTTCTTTGCGATCTACCTGCCCGAGCTGCGCCAGTCGCGCGGCGCGCGCGCGGCCACGCGCGCGATCAAGCAACTGGTGGACCCGAACCGCGCGGTGCGCCAGGCCCGCGACGACTTTGACCGCGCGCCGACGGTGGCGCACCGGATGCGGCTGGGCGCCGCGCTGCTCGAAGCCGGCCAGCCGGCCGAGGCGCTGCAGCACTACCAGGCCGCCGCCAACGGGCCATTCTCGTCCGACCCGGCGTTGCTGCAGGGCCTGGCGCAGGCGCAGTTCGCCACCGGCGATGCCGCGGCCGCGCTGGCGACGCTGGAAAAGCTGTTCGCGGCCAATCCGCAGTCGCGCCAGCAGCCCGAGCCCGCCTTGCTCCATGCGCGCGCACTGGCCGCCACCGGCGCGCCGGGCACGCGCGCCGCGTTCGAGCAGGCGCTGACCAGCGCCAGCGACGCCGCGCCGCGCTGCCTGTTTGCCGACTGGCTGATGGCGCAGCCCGATGCCGCCGACCGCGACCGCGCGCAGCAGCTCTACGCCGAAATCGTCCACGACGCCCGCCACTGGCCGCGCCACGCCCGCGAACACAACCGCGAATGGCTGCAGCGTGCGCAAGCGGCGCTGGGCAAGACCTCCGCGTAATCCGCCCCGCGCGCCCCCAATGCCTGGCCGGGCGCCGGACGCCTTTCTCGACCTTATGACCCTACTGAAACGCAAATCGATTGAAGCCGTGGCCTCGCGCCGTCCGGCTCGTGGCACCCGCAACCGTGGCCATGCGCCCGCGCGCGAAGAAAAACGCATGACGCCGCGCTTCGCGCCGGTCACCTTCTCGGAAATGGAAGGGGTGCGCTACCTTCACTTCGGCACCGAGTGGGTACAGGGCGCGATGCGCCTGCGCAAGCCCGATGCGATCGAGCTGGAATACGCGCAGCAGATGATGGCCTGGCTGCTGTTCCTGTCGCCGTCGGTGGAAGAGTTCCACGTGGTGCAGCTCGGCCTGGGCGCTGCGGCGCTGACCAAGTTCTGCCATCGCCAGTTCAGCCGCGCGCGCGTGACGGCGGTGGAGCTGAACCCGGCGGTGATCGTCGCCGGGCGCAGCATGTTCGGCCTGCGCGAGGATGACGCGCGCCTGACCGTGCGCGAGCAGGACGCCTGGGACTACGTGATGGACGGCGCCCACACCGACGCCATCGACGTGCTGCAGGTGGACCTGTACGACGCCACCGCGCGCGGCCCGGTGCTCGACACCACGGCGTTTTATCGCGCCTGCCGGCGCACGCTGAAGGCGCCGGGGGTGATGACGATCAACCTGTTCGGCGACCACGACAGTTTCCCGAAGAATATCGAGCGCATCTGCGACGCGTTCGATAACCGTGTGCTGGTGTTTCCGGAAGTGCATGACGGCAACGTCATTGCGCTGGCTTTCAACGGGCCGGAGATCGATGTGTCATGGGAAGTGCTGGAAGGGCGCGCCGACGTGGTCGAGCAGACTACGGGGCTGCCGGCGCGGGATTGGGTGGAGAAGTTGCGGGCGGTGAATGCGAGGCAGGAGGAGCGGTTGAGGATTTGAGGGAAACCCCCACCAACGCGGAAGAGGAGAGCGGTTTCGGGTGCGCCAAAGCCGCCCGAACTAGCCCAAGCAAGGTGTTCTCCCTCTCCCCTCAGGGGACCTCAGGGGAGAGGGGAGCCTGCTGCAAGCAGGCGAGGCATGCGTTAGCCCCGTCCCTCACTCCTTATGAAAAAACTGCGCCAACGACCACTCGTCCGTCCGCGCCTCGTACTTCAACCCCTTCTTCATCGCCCACATCGCCAGCTGGCTATGCGACGGAATGATCGCGTGGTCCGCCAGCGCAAACTTCGCCGCGGTGCGGGCATTCTCTTCGCGCGCCTTGTCGCTGCTGACCGTGGTCAGCGATTTTTCGATGAGCTGGTCGAGCTGCGGGTTACTGTACTTGCCCCAGTTCCAGGTGCCGTAGCCGGTCTTGGGATTGGGCGTGCCGGTGATCGAGCGCAGCGCCACGTCGGCGGCGGCCGAGCCCCAGCCCAGCATCTGGAAGGCAAAGTCGCCCTGGCGCGCGCGCGTGAAGTACGCCGCCACCGGCATCGTCTCCACCCTGGTCTGGATGCCGATGCGCGTCAGCATGCTGGCGGTGGCCTGCGCCACCGCGGCGTCGTTCAGGTAGCGGTTGTTGGTGGCGTGCAGCGTCAAGCCGAAACCGTCCGGGTAGCCCGCGGCGGCAAGCAGCTGCTTTGCGCCTTCCGGGTCATAGGCCTCGGGCCTGGTACCCGGGTGCCCGAAGATCTGCGGCGACACGATCGATGATGCCGGCACCGCCAGTCCTTCCATGATGCGGCTGACGATGGCGTCACGGTTCAGCGACTTGCTGATCGCGGCGCGCACGCGCGCATCCTTGAACGGGTTCTTGCCGAGCGGCTTGCCGGCCTTGTCGGTGACAAAGGGCGGGTTGTCGCGCGACTGGTCCATCTGCCAGAAGATGGTGCGCCACGACACCTGCTGCTCGATCTTGAACTTGGGGTTCTGCTTGAGCTTGGCCACATCCGCCGACGGCACGCTCTCGATCACGTCGACATCGCCGGCCAGCAGCGCGGCCGAGCGCGCGCCGTTGTCGGTGATGATGCGGAAGACGGCGCGGTCCCACTCCGGCTTGGGGCCCCAGTAGTTCGGGTTGCGCTCCATCACGATTTCCTGCCCGCGGGCGAAGCGCACGAACTTGAACGGGCCGGTGCCGATCATGGCCTTGCCGGAGTCGAAGTCGGCCTGCGTCAGCGTGGCGGCGACCTTCTTCGGCATGATCGGCACGCTGTTCAGGTCATTGGCCAGGTTGGCGTAGTTGGGCACGCTCATGGTCAGGCGCACGGTCAGCGGGTCAGGCGTGTCGATGCGCGCGATCGGCTTGGTGTAGCTGGTGAACGAGCCCGGACTGTTGACCAGCTTTTCGGGGCGTTCCAGCGACGCCTTGACGTCCTCGCTGGTAAAGGGCGAGCCGTCGTGCCACTTTACGTTGGGACGCAGCTTGATTTCCCAGGTGATGGCGTTGACCGGCTTCCACGACAGCGCCAGGCCCGGGATATAGCGCGCGTTCTTGTCCATGAACACCAGCGACTCGAACACATGCAGCGCGATCGCGTTGTTGGGACCGGAGTTGTTCCAGTGCGGGTCCATCGACGTGACGTCGGCCGACAGCCCGATGCGCAGGTCCTCGGCATGGGCCGCGCCCGCCGGCAACAGCGTGAAGGCGGCGCTGCCCAGCACCAGCGCGGCCGCGGCGTGGAGCAGGGTACGGCGGGCGGGGTGGGCGGGAAGGCGGGGAATCGGTTT
>NZ_JBEFLI010000022.1:0-86257 GCF_040578825.1 Cupriavidus necator
TCTTCACCAACCGGTCCAAGAGTTCGAACGCCTGTGTTGCGCGGGGATAGTCGATCCATCGATCCCGAGCCAAGGCAAGAATACGAACATTGTCGTCCCTCTTTGCTAAAGAACGGACATCCGGCAGAAGGTGGGGCAAGGAAGCACCCATGTCCAATTCACAGTTGCTCGACGTGATAAATTGGAGCCGGCTTGTTGTAGTCCACATCCGGCGTGGGCGATGACGCATCGGGGGATTTCGTCTGTTGACTGGACCGCCAGCTCGCCGGGAAAGGTGAAGTCTCCCCTGCTCTTCCTCGTCTGTCTGCAGATCGCCGCTTATGTGCTGCCCCCTCTATGAGGCTCCGTTGCGCGGCGATCGCATTGAATATCGCAGACTCCGTGACGTGGGATTTTCCCTGCGACCGGAGATGCTTCAGTGCCGCCTTTTGCTCCCACAGGGAGATTCGGTCACGCCGCAAGTCGGCAAAGCTTGCCTCAACGTATTCCTTGCCATCGGCACTGACGAAGACTTTCGATAAGTCCTCCGGATGGTATCGCACCACGACGCCACGGTTAGCCGCCCGCCAGGCTGCAAAGACCGGATGCCAATAATGCAGATAGAACAGCATCAAGCCGTCAGCCTGGATGGTGCGACGGGCTATTGGCAGGAACTGAATAAGGAAGCGAAGTTCTTCGGCGGCCGAGTCGGGAAGAAGCCGCAGCTTCGATGCTTCAGACAACGTCGACCACGCTGAGTATGGTGTTGCGTCGCTTAACCCTCGATGGGCACTGTGATGGTAGGTCTGTCCGATTTCATACATCAACCATTGCTCGAACTCTCGGAGTGTCAATGCGGCCTCCGCTTCCGGCTTGCGAGCCTTTCGTCCTTTCGTCGAGGACCCGGTCGAGCCCGGCAGACTGTGTACTTTCTCCATTATGGTCCGGTTCAGTCTTTCTATATGGCCGCCGAAGTACGGTCGTCCAGGCGGGCGATACATCAGCTCGATTCCGTACTGATTGCAGCCCACTTGCAGTGCCTTACTCTTGAACTCGGCAGCGTTGTCGAGATGCAATACCTTGGGTACGCCGTGCATCGGCCAGTCTACAGCGACGTCCCGGCTCCATTCATGGCCTTGGCGCTGCCTTACAGCAACGGTCGAAAAGCGTACTTGCGGAATGAATTCACTTAAGGAAACCTTCCTCGCCGGCTATGGCGCGGCGCAGGCGATGCCGGGGCCGCTGTTCACGTTTGCCGCCTTCCTCGGCGCCTCGATGAAGATGCCGCCGACCGGCGGGACCCGGTGTGGACCAGCGCGGTGCAGGGGCCGCTCGATATCGTGCTGGTCGCGCTGGCGCTGCTTGCGGTGATGGTGTGGAAGCTGCCGCCGTGGCTGGTGGTGGTGGCCAGCGGGGTGGCGGGATGGGTGGCCGGGGCGTGGTTCTGACGCCGCCATGCCTGGCGTGTAACGCGCTGTAATGTTGAGCGGTCACGAGCCGTTTGCGCATTCAAATGCGAACGATTATCCTTCTCTCCTGCGTCGATCATTGTGATGACAATGACACAAGGCTTGCCGCCACAGGTGAGCAAGGCGGCGCTTCAGACTCCAGGACACCAGGGTAAGGAATGGGCCGCGGGCGCCGCCAGCACCGTGCCCGCCGACCAACCGCAATGATCGAATCCCAGCCGGCCTCCGGCCAGCAGCGCCGCGCCTTCTGGCTCAAGCATCTCCACCAGTGGCACTGGATCAGCTCCGCGATCTGCCTGATCGGGATACTGCTGTTCGCAGTCACCGGCTTCACGCTCAACCACGCGGCGCAGATCGAGGCAAGGCCTGCGGTCGAGACGCGCCACGCCACCATGTCCACGCGCGTGCTGGACAAGGTGCGCGCAGAAGAGCCCGCAGGCGACGCCCGGGCTCGCGAGCGCAAGGCACCGGTGCCCGCGGTGCTGGCCGATTGGCTGGCGCAGGCGCTGGACGTGGATGCCAGCGGGCGCGAGGCCGAGTGGTCCGTCGACGAGATCTACGTGGCACTGCCGCGCCCGGGCGGCGATGCCTGGGTCAGCATCGAACTCGACAGCGGCGAGGCCCGGTACGAGAAAACCACGCGCGGCGCGGTTTCCTACCTGAACGACCTGCACAAGGGCCGCAACACCGGCCCGGCGTGGAGCCTGTTCCTGGACGTGTTCGCGCTGGCGTGCCTGATCTTCAGCGCGACCGGCCTGTTCCTGCTCAAGCTGCATGCGGCCGGGCGCGTGGGGACCTGGCCGCTGGTGGGGCTGGGGCTGGTGGTACCCCTGCTGCTGGCGATCCTGTTCATCCACTGATCCGGCTTTCCGACCGTTTTTTTCCTGCATCTCACTGACGAGGTTTCTCAGATATGCGCCGACTGCTCTCCGTCACCCTGACCGGCATGGCCGCGGTTCCGCTGGCCGGCCCCGTCATGGCCGCCGACCTGAACGTCAAGGTCGACATCCCGCGCCTGACCGTGGCCGAATACCACCGCCCCTATGTGTCGATGTGGGTCGAGCGCGCCGACCAGGGCCCGGTGCAGACCCTGGCGGTCTGGTACGACGTCAAGCGCAAGGATGGCGAGGGCACCAAGTGGCTCAAGGACATGCGCCAATGGTGGCGCAAGGCCGGCCGTGACCTGCAGATGCCGGCTGACGGCATCTCCGGCGCCACGCGCGCGCCGGGCGAGCACGCGGTCAGCTTCAGCGACCGCAAGACGCCACTGGGCAAGCTGCCCGCCGGCGACTACCAGCTGGTGGTGGAGGCCGCGCGTGAAGTGGGCGGGCGCGAACTGCTGCGCGTGCCGTTCACCTGGCCGCCGCAATCCGCACAGATCGCCCGCGCCAAGGGTGAACACGAACTCGGCGGCGTGACCGTCGAACTGAAGCCGTAAATCTTCCCGGAGCCCGACGATGAAACCTTCCATCCCGTCCGCCGCATCTGCACGGCTGAACTCGCGCCTGGCTACCCGTGTGGCTGTGCTCGCCCTCGCCGCGCTGGCGCCGCTGGCCGCGCAGGCGCACCGCCAGTGGCTGCTGCCGTCAGCCACCGTGCTGTCCGGCAGCGATCCGTGGGTGACCGTGGACGCCGCCGTCTCCAACGACCTGTTCTACTTCGAGCACGTGCCGATGCGGCTCGACAACCTGCAGGTGACCGCGCCCGACGGCAGCCCCGTCAAGGCCGAGAACGCGGCCACCGGAAAGTACCGCAGCACCTTCGACCTGCACCTGACGCAGCCCGGCACGTACCGCGTGGCGGTGGTCAACAACGGCCTCTTTGCCAGCTACAAGGTCGACGGCCAGACCAAACGCTGGCGCGGCTCGGCCGAGAACTTCGCCAGGGAAGTGCCAGCCAATGCGCAGGACCTGCAGGTCACGCAGGCCGAAGGCCGCATCGAGTCCTTCGTCACTGCCGGCAAGCCCAGCGACAAGGGCCTGCGCATCGCCGGCCGCGGCCTGGAATTGGCGCCGATCACGCACCCGAACGACCTGGTCGCCGGCGACACCGCCAGCTTCCGCCTGCTGCTCGACGGCAAGCCCGCCGGCAACCTGAAGGTCTCGGTGGTGCCGGGCTGCATCCGCTACCGCGACAAGTTGCAGGAGTTCAGCGCCACCACCGACGCCGACGGCAAGTTCACCGTCAAGTGGCCGGCTCCGGGCATGTACTGGATGGAAGCCGAGGTGCGCGACGACAAGGCCACCTTCAAACAGGCCAGGTCGCGCCGCGCGGTCTATGCGGTGACGATGGAAGTGCTGCCGCAGTAAGGCGGTCGGGTTTGAACCGCGTTCTCGTTCCCGTTGCGCTGTCCGCGCCCCCGGTGCCGCCCGCCGCCGATGCGCGGCTGCACCGCTGGGGCGGCGAGAGCATGGGCACGACCTGGTCGGTGGCGGCGCTGCTGCCGCCCGCGACGGATGCCTCCGACGTCGCCGCCGGCATCCAGGCCGTGCTCGATGGCGTGATTGCGCAGATGAGCAACTGGGAAGCGGGTTCGGACCTGAGCCGCTTCAATCGCGCTGCGCCAGGCAGCTGGCACAGGTTGCCGGATGACTGCTTCGCGGTGCTGCAATGCGCGCTGCAGGTGGCACGCGACAGCGGCGGTGCCTATGACCCGAGCGCCGGGCCGCTGGTCGACCTGTGGGGCTTCGGCCCGGCGCCGCAGCGCAGCGCGCCGCCGTCGCCCGATGCGGTGCAGGCCGCGCGCGGGCGCTGCGGCTGGGCGCGCATCGAAGTCGATGGGGCCGGCAAGCTCGCGCTGCAACCCGGCGGCGTCTCGCTGGACTTCTGCGCGATCGCCAAGGGCTTTGCCGTCGACGCCGTGGCGCGCTACCTCAGCGCGCAGAACCTGGACCACCACCTGACCGAAATCGGCGGCGAACTGCGCGGCCATGGCGTCAAGCCTGACGGCATGCCGTGGTGGGTCGCGCTCGAAACGCCGCCCGGCCTCGGTAACGACCCTGAAGGGCAGACGCTGGTGGCCCTGCACGGCCTCTCGGTCGCCACCTCCGGTGACTATCGCCGCTATTTCGACAGTGATGGCCGGCGTTATGCCCACACCATCGATCCACGCACCGGCTACCCCGCCAGCCATGCGCTGGCTTCGGTCACCGTGCTGCATGCGCAATGCATGCTGGCCGATGCGCTGTCCACTGCGCTGACCGTGCTGGGACCCGAGGCCGGCATGGCGCATGCGCGCCGCCACGGCATTGCCGCGCGCTTCCTGGTGCGCACGCCGGGCGGTTTCGACGAACGGATTTCCCCGGCGTTTGCCGCGATGCTGGCATGAGCAGGCCATCTGCCTTCGTCGGCGCAAGCTGGCTCGCCGTGGCTGCTGGCGTGGTGCTGTCCGTGCTAGGCCCCTCGCGCGCGGCCATCGCCGCTGGCGTGGTCGCGGCCTACGCGGGATTTTGCGGGGCTGTGATTGCCCACCACCGCCAGCGGCGCGCGCGCGTGGCGGCTTTGGCAAGTACCACCAATGGCGCGACGCTGGTCGCCTACGCCAGCCAGACCGGGTTTGCCGAACAGCTGGCCTTGCAGACCGCCACCGCATTGCAGAGCGCCGGCATGCCAGTGCAGCTGCTGTCGCTGGCCGATGTCAATGCAAGGCAACTGGCCGCTTGCCGGCAGGCGCTGTTCGTGGTTAGCACCACCGGCGAAGGCGATGCGCCCGACAGCGCCTCTGGTTTCGCGCGCCGCCTGCTGGCTGGCGCCGACGGCTTGCGCGATCTGCGCTACGGCATCCTGGCGCTGGGCGACAGCAGCTATGCGCGCTTCTGCGCCTTCGGCCACGCGCTCGACGGCTGGCTGCAGCGCCATCGCGCGCAGCCGTTATTCGACCTGATCGAGGTCGACAACGGCGACGCCGGCGCACTGCGCCACTGGCAGAACCACCTGTCGGCGCTGAGCGGCGGCGCCGAGATCGCCGACTGGGAGCGTCCGCGCTATGGCAGCTGGCGGCTGGCGCAGCGCCAGCACCTGAATCCTGGCAGCCAGGGCGCGCCGGCCTTCCACCTGGTGCTGGAGCCGGAACACGCCCATGCGCTGGACTGGCAGGCCGGGGATATCGCCGAGGTCGGTCCCTGCCATGCACCGGTTGAAGTCGAACGGCTGCTGGCACGGCTCGCGCTGGACGGCGCCACGCCGGTGCGCTGCGACACGCGCGAGATGACGCTGGCCGAAGCGCTGGCCACGCGCATGCCGCTGCCCGAGCCGCACTTCGCCGCGATGCAGGGCGTGCCGCCGCAGCAACTGGTGGACGTGCTGTCGCCGCTGGCGCACCGCGAGTATTCGATCGCATCGGTGCCGCAGGGCGGGCGCCTGGAGCTGCTGGTGCGGCAGGCGCGCCGTGACGATGGCCGCCTGGGGCTGGCCTCCGGCTGGCTGACCGTGCATGCGGCCGTGGGCGCGCGTATCGCGCTGCGCATCCGCACCAACCGCAGCTTCCATCCGCCTGCTTACGACCGGCCGCTGGTCCTGGTCGGCAACGGCACCGGGCTGGCCGGGCTGCGCGCGCACCTGAAGGCGCGCGCCGCGGTTGGCCGGCGCCGCAACTGGCTGCTGTTCGGCGAACGCTCGGCGCGGCACGATGCCTTCTTTGCCGATGAGCTGGCCGCGTGGCAGGCCGACGGATCCCTGCAGCGCCTGGACTTGGCCTGGTCGCGCAAGGGCGGCGCACCTCGCTACGTCCAGGACGCGCTGCGCGCGCAGGCGCCCACGTTGCGCGAGTGGGTCGCGGACGGCGCGGCCATCTACGTCTGCGGCAGCCTGCAGGGCATGGCCGGCGGCGTCAACGAGGCGCTGGCCGAGATCCTCGGCGAGGCTGCCCTGCGCAAGCTGGCCGACGGGGGCCGCTACCGGCGCGACGTTTACTAAACCTCGTCGTTTCCGCGACTTCGGCAGCAAGCCGCGTGCGGAGATCGGAGGCGCGACTCGCACCAAGGGCGTGCATCGACTATCTTCGGAGAGGACTGCAAAGCATTCGCAGCCAACAACAAGACCGAGGAGACCTGATGTTACGCACCCCCCGGCGTTCCGGGGCGACAAGTACCGCGAATGGCTGGCTATGGCTCCGACGCCAAGCGCGTGGCCGAAGCCTTCGTCGCCGGCGTCAATGCCTATGTAGCGCTGACCGAGCGGAAGGCTTACCCACCACGGCCCCCGGTGCTCTTTGCCGATACCGCGCGCGCCTGGGCGCTGCGCGCCACGTGGCTTGACTACCGGACGACCACCGCGTGGTCGCCGACCGCACCGTCGACAGCCATGCTGGCACTGCTGTTCATCGACCTGGATCGCTTCAAGGAGGTGAACGATACCCTCGGCCATGACCAGGGCGACCTGTTGCTGCTGGAGGCGGCGCGGCGCATTGCGGCATCGGTGCGCGCGTTGGATACCGTGGCGCGGCTGGCCGGCGATGAGTTCACCGTGATCCTGCCCGCGGTGGGCGATGCCGACATTGCAGGGGACATTGCCCAGGCCATCCTGGAGCAGATTGCCGCGCCCTACCGCCTGGCCGGTGAGCTGGTGGTGGTGTCGGCCAGCATCGGCGTGGCGACCTACCCAAAGGACGCGGACAACGCCGAGGCCCTGCTGGCGTCCGGGCAGTTCGCGCTGCACTATCAGCCCATCGTCAATCTGCGAACGGGCAAAGTCTGCAAGGCCGAGGCCCTGATTCGCTGGAGCCATCCGGTGCGCGGGCCGATCCACCCGGTCGATTTCATCGCCGTTGCGGAGGAATCCGGCCTCATCATCGACATCGGCCGCTGGGTGTTGACGGAAGCGCTGGACCAGCTTGCGCGCTGGCAGGGGCTGCTGGGCAAGGGCTTCCAGATCTCGGTCAACAAATCACCAGTGGAGTTCTGCGCGCCTGCAAGCGGGCCCGAGTCCTGGTCCAGCATGATCGAGCGCAGGAACGTGCCGGTGGGCAGCCTCGTCATCGAGATCACCGCAGGCTCGCTGATGGAGCAGAACGCCGATGTCATGGACCAGCTCTCCCGCTTCCAGGCGGCCGGCATCGAGATCGCGCTCGACGACTTCGGCACCGGCTACTCGTCCTTGTCTTACAGGCGGCGCCTGGACATTGACCACATCAAAATCGACAGTCCTTCATCCGCTCGCTGACGCGGGGCCCGGACGGCGTGGCCTTGTGCCCCGCCATCATCAGCATGGCGCATGCCCTGCGCATCCGCGTGATTGCGGAGGGCGTCGAGAGACCGAGTCGCAGCGTGACATCCTTGCTCGCTACCGGCTGCGACTACGGGCAAGGCCACTTCTTCTGTCACTGGGGGAAGCCAGCGCGTTCGAGGCCTTCGTGAGCGCCGTGACTTGAGGCGAGCGGCCGCGCGCGCCGTTCCCCCCGAACGGGGTCTGCACTCGATGCAAGCGCGAACACATAGCCTGGAGAGAGACCGATATGAGGCAGACCATCGACGTGTCGGAGTTCATCAACAGCCAGCCCATTACGACGTACCAGTGGCTGAATCCTAGCGATCTGTACCTTCATTGCAGCAGTGGACCGCATCGATGTCGCCATCATTTCACATGACGGCCCTGCTCGGTCATGGTCACGATTCGCGAGCGGCGGTCTTGCGCGTAGCCCGGGGCACAATTGCTTCGCTCTACGTCGACGGAACTGGCCATCCATGGGCGAGCCGCGACGAGCGCGCCCCGGGAGGTTGCTCCTCTCTGTGCCACCGGACTAGGTGCGGATCCAGCCCCGCCCCCACGAATTGAGCGTGTATTCCTCATGGGGCCAGACGCCGGGCGTCTTGTCGGCGCCCACCTGCTCGAGTTCGGCTGACAATTCCAGGCGGTTGCCGTCGGGATCAGTCACCATGAAGAAAAGGTTGTTGCCAGGGCCGTGGCGTCCTGGCCCGAAGAAGATGCCGCGGCGCACGCGCGCGAAGCGGTCGGCCCAGTCGCGGATGTCATTCCAGCTGGTGGTCTCGTAGCAGTGGTGGTCCCAATCGTTATTCGAACCCTGGAAAAAAGCAAGCGAGTGATGCTCGTCGTCCGAGCGCAGAAAGCACGTGGCAACGGCGCCGTCGTCCGCCACCACTTCGTCAGAGATCGTGAAGCCGATGCGGTTGACATAGAAGTCCACCATGGCCGCAAGATCGGTGGTCTGGAACACCGTGTGCTGCAGACGTGCTGCCATGCGGTCGGGCTCGCGGCGCGTCCGCGGTATGCCGAACAGAAGGCGGCGCCCTTGCGGGTCGGTCACCGTGAATGCGCCGGTTCTGAAGAAGATCTCACTCGCCCCGTCGGCGTCCTGCGCGATATCCCCAAGCCTTGCGCGCAGTGCGGCAAGTTCTTCGGCGGAACGCGCCGCATAAGCAGCCATCGCCAGTGCGCCGGCCTCATCGGCACGGCCGGAATGGATTACCATGGCACGTTCGCCGCCCGCCAGTGCCTGAACGCAGGCGGGTGCCGTTACCGGCCGCAGTTCGAAAAGGTCCTTGTAGAACGCAGCCAATGCTTCCGGCGCGCTGCTGCGGAGATGAAGGTGATGTAGCCGGAGTGGCGTACTGATCTGTAGTGTAGTCATCATGTACCCTCCAGGGGTTAGCCGTTCAATGCGGCCCGGGGCAGCGCAAGAGCTTCGCCGATCTTATCGTCGGCGGCGAAATCCATGCCGAGCCGCGCGCTGAATGCGGCAGTCCAGGCCTCAGCGTCGTCGCGACCGAACACGCCGGCGACATAGCGGTCCGGCCGTACGACCAGTACCTTGCCGGCGAGCTCACGCAGCATCTTCGGCATCGACTCAGACGGTAGCGCCACCGGGATATAGCCGCGCTCCCGGGCCGCGCGCACGGCCTGCGAATCCAACGCCGGCAGCAGCACAACTTGTTGAGTCCCGAGCCTGCGCCACATCGTCCGTGCCGCTTCGCTCAGATCTGCACCGGCCACCATGGCTTCAGCACCGATCGCGATATGGGAAAAGCCGTGGCCGGTGATGTCGTCGAGCGGCGCGCTCCTGTCGTCGGCGGTCCGTACTGTCGGCTGCGGCAGCATCGTACCGACCAGGTCAACGGTATCGGCCTGGCTCGTCACGAGCAGACCGTCGTGAAAGCGCGGCTTGGGCTTGAACTTCATCTGCAGGAAGTAGTCGCGCACCGGTGGCACCAGCGCAGTGGCACGGAAGAACAAGATCCAGGCCCACGCCACGAGGCGATTGCGTGGCGCCATGACCATGCCGAGGTTCAGCGCGAGGCGGATCAGCGCCCAGGCATGATCGCGGCGCTCTGTCTCATAGGAATCGAGCGCGGCCGGCGATAGCTTGCGATGCAGCACTGCCGCGAGTTTCCAACCTAGGTTGTGGGCATCGCGTACGCCGCTGTTCATGCCCTGCCCCGCGTACGGGGGCGTCAGGTGCGCGGCATCGCCGGCCAGGAAGACACGACCCACGCGCCACCGGTCCGCCACGCGTGCGTGGAACGTGTACACGGTCTTCCGTACCACCTGAGCGGGACTGTCGCCGAGGAACGGGCGCAGCAGTTCAGCGATCTGCGCGGGCTTCATGATGTCCTCGTCGATCTCGCGCGGCTTGAGCAGGAACTCGAAGCGGCGCGTGTGGTGTGGCCCTGGCACTTCGACGATTGGACGCGAAGGATCGCAATAGGCGCGCGTCTGCCAGAACGGATCGGCGTCGTTCTCGGTATCGACCACGAGCCAGCGCGCATTGAACGACGAGCCCACCAGCGTCGCGCCGATGGACTGCCGCACGAAGCTGCGGCCGCCATCGGCACCGACCGCATAGGCCGCTTCGACAAGGACTGTACCGCCGGGCCCTTCGAGCACCGCGTGCACGCCCAGCTCGTCCTGGGACAGCGACTGCAGCGTAGTCTCGAACAGCACGCGCACCGACGCATACTGCCGGAGCCCTTCACGAAGCGTGGCTTCGAACAGCGGCTGGCGAAAGGCATTGCGACGCGGATAGCCATACTCGCTTGCAGTCGGCTCCACTTTCGCAAAGCAACGCCCGCCGGGCCGCGTCATGTAATGGACGCCGTAGCCTGCGACCACGTCCTTCAGCACCGCATCGGCGAGACCGATGGCCTGCATCGTGCGCAGCGATTCGTCGTCGATCGACACTGCGCGTGGTTCCGCTACGGTGCCGGCCTTGCGATCGATCAGGATCGTGTCGATCCCGTGCTGCCCGAGAATATTGGCCAGGGTCAGGCCCGTAGGACCGGCGCCGATCACCAGTACGGCGGTGGTGAGCACGGGGGGATGGGTCATGGCTCTCTCCTTACCCGGCAAGCCCGTAAGCAGCATGCTGCTTACTCATCCCGGATCCCGTTGCGCAGGATGCCGATGCCGGAGATCTCCACTTCGACGGTGTCACCGGGACGCATCCACAGCGGCGGATTGCGGAATGCGCCTACGCCGCCCGTGGTGCCGGTGATGATCACGTCGCCCGGACGCAGTTCGGTGAACGTGGAGCAATAGGCAATGATGTCGCCGACGCTGAAGATCAGGTCGTCGGTTCGCGCGTGTTGCACGACTTCGCCATTGAGCCGCGTGGTCAGCGTCAGCTGCGACGGATCGGGAATCTCGTCGGTGGTCACGAGCCATGGACCGAAGGCCCCTGTCTGCGGGAAGTTCTTGCCCGGCGTGAACTGGATGGTGTGTTTCTGCCAATCGCGCACGCTGCCGTCGTTGTAGCAGGCGTAACCGGCCACATGACCAAGCGCGTCTTCGGCGCGCACATGGCGCGCCGTCTTGCCGATGATCACCGCCAGCTCGCCTTCGAAATCCAGCTTCTCCGAGATGCGCGGCCGAATGATTGGCTGGCCGTGCGCAACCTGGGAATCCGCAAAACGCGTGAAGAACATCGGGTGCTGCGGCATCTCGCGGCCGGTCTCCCGCACATGGGAGGCGTAATTGATGCCCACGCACAGGATTTTGCCCGGGTCGGGAATCACCGGCAGGTACTCCACATCGGCAAGGGCGAGTGTGGACCGAGCCGTGGCCGCGATATCGGCGATATGGCCCAGCGCGCCGCGCGACAGCGCTTCGTGAAGGCTGGTGCCGACGGCGGCCTGATGTGGCCCAAGATCTATGATTTGGTCCCCGACGGCTACGCCAAATCCTTGGCTGCCACGGTGTACAAAGCTGACGAGTTTCATGATTGTCCTGCGAGTTCGTTGTTGGAAGATCGAGCGCATCCGGTGTTGGACCGGAAGAGTGCGGGTAACATCGCGTCGGTAATGGTCACCCAGGTAAAACCTGGCTCAGTGGAGCATACGAATCCGATCTAGTTCGACCTTATACAAGTCAATAAGGGAAGCGTCATAGTCCCTGGCAATGCGCGCAAGCACTGGCCGGGCTCGCTCGCTCAATTTTTTGAGTTCGGTTGGATCCATCTCGTTTATACGCATGCCTTCGGCTTCAAGGTCCGCACGCACCTTGGCATTCTCCTCGCGAATCAGGCGCCGCTGGTACTGGCCGGCCTCTCCCGCGGCGTCGCGCAACAGCGCCTGGTCAGCCGGCGCCAATGTGTCCCAGAAGCGCTTGCTCGCGATCAATGTCATGGCACCGTAAGAGTGGCGGGTGACACTCAGATAGGTCTGGACCTCATACAGTTTGCCCGTCACTATCTGGAAATAGAAATTGTCCTGTGCTGCGACACTCCTGGATTTCAAAGCAGCATGCAGTTCAGAAAATGGCAAAGGAATCGGATCCGCCCCGATTTCCTTGAAGCTTTCCACGAACAAGGGCGAAGGAATGACACGAATCCTCAAGCCAATGAGGTTGTCCGCGTGGAGGATGGGGACAGTAGAAGTCGTCATATGTCGGAAGCCGTTTTCCCACCATGCGATTCCGATCAGATTACGGCTTGCCAGACGATCCAACAGGGTGGCGCCGAAAGGGCCATCGAGCAACGCATTGGCCTGTTTTTCATTGCTGATCGTGAACGGAAGATCAATCAGACCAAAACCCTTCTCGACCTCAGCAAGCCCGATCGTGGCTTGCAGCATCAACTCTGGCGTTCTGCCATCTCCCGCCTGCAAGGATGCGATCTGGCTTGATGGAGATCCCGGCATGGTTTCTGAGGGGGCTTGCACGAGTATGCGGCCACCACTTCGGGTGGCCACCAGTTCGGAGAACTTGTTCATGCCACGGCGCACCGGATGGTCAGCCTGGAGATATCCACGGTAATCAGCGATATGGATGATTCTCGCGTCCAGCTTCGCGGCGGAGAGCGGATCTGCCACCGCCGTGGTTGCCAGTCCGGCTAATGGGATGCAACAAGCGAGTCTTGCAAGCTTTCGCCTGAACCTTAATGACCTCAATAAGGTAAGAAGACCCAATACGGCTGAATTCTTGAGCATTCCATCTCCTTGTTATGCACTACGGTGCGCTCTACTGATTTCTTGCAAAGCAGTAAGAAGCGTGACACGCGTTCCTTTCCCTCACCTCGCTTCTCACAGCCACGGCGTCTGGCTCAGGCATTTTTCAGCCCGCCAGCCATGCAGCCATTGCAGCGAGTCGTAAAACTGCGACTGGGTGCGGCCGGTCCACAGCGAGTTGCGCACGTGGCGGTCGACGCCCTTGGCGTGATAGATGCGGCCCATGTCGCGGGCCGCGTACAGCACGCGCGCGGTGCGCGGGATGCGAGCCTGTTCGTACAGCCTGAACGCGGCCTCGAACTCGCCATTGGCTTCCTGCACGGCAACCCCAAGCGTGACGGCGTCTTCGAGCGCCTGGCAGGCCCCCTGAGCAACATACTGCGTCATCGGATGCGCAGCGTCACCGAGAACGGTAGCGCGGCCAAAGCTCCAGCGTTCGACCGGTTCGCGATCGGCCGTGGCCCAGCGCTTCCACGACGATGGCCGGTCGAGCATCTGGTGCGGGAGCGGATGGATGCCCTCGAAGTACGACAGCACCTCGTCCTTGCTGCCGTCCTTCACTCCCCACTCTTCCTTCTCGCGGCTGTGGAACGTGACGACGAGGTTGTACTGCTGGCCGCCGCGCAGCGGGTAGTGCACGAGATGGCAATTTGGGCCGGCCCATACCACAGGCGCGTTGACTTGCAAGTCCTTTGGCATGTCTTCTACGTCCACCACGGCGCGGTATACGACGTGGCCGGTGACGCGCGCCTCGTCGCCGATCAGCGTCTGGCGGATAGCGGACTTCACTCCATCGCAACCCACCACGGCATCGGCCACGTGGCATTCGCCGCGCTGGTCGATGACCGTCACGCCGCGCTCGCCCTGCTCCAGCTTCCCGACCCGGGTGCTGGTGCGGAACGTGATTAGTGGATGGTCCTGCACTGCTTCCAGAATTGACAGGTGGATGTCGGCGCGATGGATGACCGCATACGGATTCCCGAAGCGCTCCCGGTACGGTGCACCCACGTTCACGACGGCCACGTCGCTGGCGTCGAGCGCGTCCTTCAAGATCATCTGGTCGGTGAACACGGCCCGGTCGCGCGCAGCTTGCCCCACGCCCAGCGCGTCGAGCGCGGCGAAGGCATTGGCGGCGAGTTGGATGCCGGCGCCGATCTCGCCGATCTGGTCGGCCTGCTCCAGCAACTCAATGCGGATGCCCTGCTTCGCCAGCGCAAGGGCCGCGGCAAGGCCGCCGATGCCGCCGCCGATGATCAAGACTTTCCTGTCGGACTGATTCGATTGCATATATCGTCTCCTGGACCTGGGCGTTCTTGCACTCAGGCGGTGTAGTCCGGCTGCCGCGCCGGGGCCGCCAAGGCGAAGGCGGGGTGCGTGCTGGCGTGGGTAAAGACGGCCATCGCCTTCGGGTAGGCGGAAAGATCGCAGCCCATGCGCAAGGCATTGGCGATCTGTGGCACGAGGCAGACATCGGCCAGCGTGGGCTGCGAGCCGAAGCACCACGGCCCTTCCCCATACCGGGAAAGCAGGCGCTCGACACCGGCCATGCCTTCGTCGATCCAGTGGCGGTACCACGCGTCCTTCTGCTCGGGCGACAACTTCAGCTCGCTTTGCAGATACTTGAGGATGCGCAGGTTGTTCACCGGGTGCATATCGCAGCTCACCAGATACGCCAGTTCGAGCACCCGCGCGCGCAGTTCGCCGCTTGCCGGCAGCAGGCGCGGCTCAGGATGGCGCGCATCGAGATAGTCAAGGATCGCCAGCGACTGCCCTAGCGCAAAGTCCCCATCGATCAGCGCCGGGACCGACGCCGACGGGTTGATTCGGTTCACGTATTCCCCGTCATGATGTTCGCCGACGCGGATGTTCACCGGCAGGTACTCGTATGTCAGCCCCTTGAGCGCGAGGGCGATGCGCACGCGGTACGACGTGGAACTATTGAAGAAACTATAGAGCTGCATGTCGACTCCCCTGAATTTCCGTCAGACCACGCGCACGGTCAGTTCGCCGAGCCCGTCCACCCCCGTCACCATCGTCTCGCCAGCCTTCACCGGCCCAACGCCTTCCGGCGTGCCGGTGAAGATCATGTCGCCCGGTTCCAGCCGGAAGAATTGCGACAGGTACGCCACCGTCTCGGCCACCGACCAGATCAAGTGTGTGACGTTGCTGCGTTGCTTCGCCTCGCCGTCGACTGACAGCCAGATCGCCGCGTCGGTGGGGTGTCCGATCTTGCTGGCCGGGTGAATCGGGGCGACCGGAGCGGAAGCATCGAACGCCTTGCCGATTTCCCACGGACGGCCCATCTCGCGCATCTTCATTTGCAGGTCGCGGCGGGTCATGTCGAGGCCCACTGCGTAGCCCCACACGTGTTCGAGCGCCCGGTCGACGGGGATGTCGGAGCCGGCCTTGCCGATCACCGCCACCAGTTCAGCTTCATAGTGGTAATTGGTGGTCTGCGCGGGATACGGCAGCGCCAGCACTTGACCGTCCTGCACCGGCACGATGGCGTCGGCGGGCTTGCAGAAGAAGAACGGCGGCTCGCGGTCGGGATCGAAGCCCATCTCGCGGGCATGGGCGGCGTAGTTGCGGCCCACGCAGTACACGCGGCGGACGGGGAAAGTGTCGTCGCTGCCGGCAACGGGAATGGCGACGGGAGCGGGCGGAGTGAAGACGTAGGGCATGTCGGACTCGGTTGAAGGTTCGGGCAAACGCAGGTTGAGCGGGGCGGATGCGGTGCCTGCGGCGGCGCGACCCGGTGGTTCTTGTCGAAGGGAAATCGGGTCAGGTACGCGATTCGCGCAGCAAGTTCAGCGCGGAGAGCACCGGGCGGTCGGAGTAGCTGAACAGCACGGCGTCGTCCAGCGCAGCGAGTTGAACAGGAGCCCAGGAGGGCACCACGAAGGTGTCGCGCGGCTCGAACTGGAACTGTTCGTCGCCGATGCGCACGGTGCCGCGCCCCTCGACCACGCTGTAGACGGTTGCGTCCGTGCTGCAATACGTGCGGCCCTGGAAGCCGGCCGGCAGGTATTGCATGAAGGTAGCGATGGTCGGCATCGGCCAGCCGCCGGTGGCGGGGTTGACGTAGCGCAGCTTCACGCCGTCCCAGGCATCGAGTTCGCCGTTGCGGTAGAGTTGGTCGAGCGCCTCCCGGGAACGGTCGTACGGATAGCTGAAAATCGGCGAGGTCGGGTCGGAAACCTTGTGGCGCACCGGCACCATGTTGTGGCCGTAGCGGGCGAAGCTGTCGCCCTCTGGCCGCGTGACCGGCTGCTGCGCTTCGGGGTAGTTCTCGGCAAAGCCGCCGTCGAAGAACTGCACCAGCGGGATATCGAGCCCGTCGAGCCAGACCACCGGCTCGCCGCCGTTCTCAACGACCGGGTTGCCGTGGTCATGCCACGTCCACGACGGCGTGATGATGAAATCGCCGGGGTGCATGGTCGTACGCTCGCCATTCACGGCCGTCCAGGCACCTTGCCCCTCCACGATGAAACGCAGCGCCGACTGCGTATGGCGATGGCTCGGCGCCACTTCGCCCGGCAAGATCAGTTGCAGCCCGGCGTAGAGCGAACCGGTGATGCTCGACTTGCCAGGCAGGCCAGGATTCTCCAGTACCAGCACGCGGCGCACGGCTTCCTCTGCGCTGATGACCTTGCCAGCTTGCATCACCAGCGGGCGGATCTGCCTGTACTTCCAGATGGCCGGCAAAATCTGCGGCTGGGGCTGCGGCGGCACCAGCGAGTGCAGCGATTCCCAGAGGGCGCTCATGTGGCTGCGGCTGATATCGGCGTAATAAGCGGCCCGGTCGTTGCCGGGTTGGCGTGCGTCCATAATGTCTCCGTAGTGATTTCTTATACATGGCCAAGCGCATCGGCCGCATTGGGTACGCAGCGTTCAGGGCCGCCGTCGCTCATGCCCACGAGCGCCCACGCACCACGGCAGCAGCGCCCACTCCAGCAGGTCGAAGCCCAGTGAGAACAAGAAGCCCAGCATCGCGCTCGCGACCAATCCCACGTGCATCTTCTCGACCTCAAACACCTGCCAGCTATTCCAGATGAGGAAGCCGATGCCTGACTTGGCACTGATGAACTCTGCCGCGACAGCTTTCGCCTCGAGGCCACCGAACGGAAACCATATGAGAGGACGAGGCATCCACGAGGGCTGGCCAACGCGCTTTGTATGCTAGATATTATTCAATTCTGAATTCTTAAGCAAGGATTGCCAGTCGATATAGGCGTTGCAGCGTGCGCGAGAAGTGCACGCGCATCGCGGCCGCTTCGGCGGGATAGCGTCAAGGATGGCGCGATGACAACGCGCTGGTGGGCGGGATGCTGAACCTGCCGAACCGCTGTTGCGCGACCGACATCTCTCAACTCCCTGTCGACGTCGAAATGGCGACAACCCCGCCAGGGCACGGTGCGCCGCTAATGCAGCGGTCTTGTCCAATGGTTGTATTTGTCGGCACGCAAGGCGGACGCAGCCCATGCTGCTGATGTCGTCCGGATCGGACGGTGCATGCCGCAAGCTCGGAGTCTAGGTGCGCTTGCTCTATGCGATGCCGGGCTACAGCCCGCGCGCATCGATCCTGGACAGCATCGACGTCAGGATCTTTTCGCGCTCACGTTCGAACCCGCGGATGAGTTGGCCACGGTCTCGTTTCGACATGGCCGCCAGCAGAGTGTGCTCCAGGTGCGCGGTCCGTTGCTCGCCCGGCACCCTGACCTCCGAAGCCAGAGCCCGATAGCGGTCGGTCAGCCTGATCAGGCGAATCGCCTCGCGCCGCAGGATCTTGTCCGGCGAGAGGTCGAACAGCAGTGCATAGAATTCCTGGTATTCGTCGATCCACTCGGCGCGCTGACCCTTGTCGAGGTAGCTGTCAAGCCGTTCCAGCATGGCCTTCAGTGCCTTCATCTGCGTGCTGTCCGGCCAATCGACTGTCTTCAGCAGCTCCCGCTCCAGCAGGAACCGGTAGCGGTAGAGCTGGCGGGCTTCGTCGGTGGAAAGCGGAGCAACGAAAAAGCCGCGGTTAGGATCGTGTTCGATGATGCCTTCGGCCGCCAGCAGCTTGAGCGCCTCCCGCACCGGCACGCGGCTAATGCCGAAGCGATCGGCCAGATCTGACTGGCGCAACTGGAGTCCCGGGGCAAGGGTGCCGCGATTGATCAGCTTGCGGACCTGCTGGGCGATCTGGGCCGGAAGATCTACGCCCTTGACTTCTACATTGTTCATGGTCGGCAGCGGGTGACGGACGGGGACGCCTGCAATCATGACAGGTTCATGCGACTGTACACCCGTTGGACCTGCTCGCGCATGGCCGTGACGCTCGTCATGTACAGCGCCGATGCTAACAACAACACCACGCCGCACGTCGTCAGCGCGGCCGGCGTGCCGACGTACTCCGCCGTCCAGCCCCAGAACAAGGCGCCCACGGGTGAAATGCCCAGGAACGCCACCACGTAAAGCGACGCGACCCTGCCACGAAAGCCCTCGGGCGCCGCGAGCTGGATCAGGGTATTAACTGACGCCGCCGCCAGCATGGTGCCCATGCCGACGAGGAACAGCATCACGAACCCCATCCAGACCATCGGCGCCACGGCGAACCCGATAGTGGCGGTAGCCGCCATGACCGAGGCGAAGCCGATCGTCGCCAGCAGCCAGCCAACGCCGCGCCGCATCGCCAGATACAGCATTCCCGCCAGCGCGCCCAGCCCGGCCGCGCCAAGCAGCATGCCGAGCGTGCGCGAGTCGCCGTGAAAGCGCTCCCGCACGAACCACGGCATCATGGAGGCATGGGTCTGGATGGTAAAGCTCATCGTCGCCAGCAGCCACAGGCTGTTGCGGCACGGCGTGAAGCGATTCGCGTAGCGCACTCCAGCCGCGAACTGCCTGAGCCAAGGCTCCGGCTCCGCCGCGCGCGGCGCGCGCGCCAGGCGCATGGCGCGCAGCGCCGCGATGATCGCAAAGCGCAGGATCGCGTTGGCCGCGAACGCCCACACCTGGCCGAAGGTGGCGATGATGGCGCCCGCGATCGTCGGGCCGACGAAGCGGGCTCCCGCCATCATGCTGGAATTGAGCGCGATGGCGTTGGCGAGGTCTTCCTTTCGCTCGACCATCTGCGACAGCAGCGATTGCCGCGCCGGCGAATCGAACGCGTTCACGATGCCGAGCACCAGATTCGCCACCACGATATGCCATGGCCGCAGCAGGCCGGTCGCTACCAGCGATAGCATCGCTACCGACTGCGCGCACGCGACGGCATTCGCCACCATCAGCACGCGGCGGGTATCGAGACGGTCCAGCAGCGGCCCCGTCACGGGCGCCATCAGCAGAAAGGGAATCTGCAGCGCGAAGGCCGCCAGGCCGAGGACCAGCGTCGAACCGGAGAGCGCATAGGCCAGCCAAGACGTGGCGATCAATTGCTGCCAGTTGCCCACTTGCGCTGCACCCTGCCCCGCTATGAAGAGGCGGAAGCTGCGGGAAGAAAGCGCGCGGAGGCCGTGGGGTAACTGCATGAGGGGTATCAGAAGAAAAAAGAGCGACAACCGGTTTCCAGGCGCCGCCCAAACTCTCGAGCACGAGCAGTCGAAAATCAGCAATCAGGCACCGGCGTTGCCACGCTTCGCCCGCCGGACCGGCTGGCCCGGCTATCCTTGACGAACAGCACGAGAACGTAGAGCCATGCCGCCGCCAGCGCAAAGCAGTCGCGATAGCGCAGCGGACGATAATCCGCATAGCCCAGTCCGGTCGAGCCGATGCACGCGGCGAGCGTGATGAGCAGACAGATACCACCAGCCATCCACATAGGTTTCTTCATCGCAGTCTCCCGGTTCAGGCGTCGGCCTGTTGCACGCCGCCCCGCGGCGCACCTGTGCCTTCACGCGCTTGCCCCAGTGTTTTCCATCCGTCCCACAGCCATACCGGCTCGACCCTGGCCTGCAGGATCGTCGCGTAGTGTCCGCCATACGCCAATAGCAGCGAGACGTTCATCAGCAGTTCCTGCGGGCCGGAAAACAATTGGCGCGGCGTGCCGACGATAAAGGTGTTCATCCAGAAGATATTGAACGTAGTCGGCATCTCCAGCACCAGGGCCAACAGCACGTGCCGATTGGTGACAAGCAAGATCCCGCAAAAGCATTCGAGGAACTTGATGCCCTGGTAGAGGTAGATGGCCTTCGCTGCATCCACATAGGCGCCGGCGGCCCCAGGTATCTCCGGAATGAAGCCGGTGGCGATGTAGCGAACGCTCGAATAGATCAGGTTGGCACCATAGTAGATTCGCAACCAGGCGACCACGTATTTCCACGGGGATTGCATATCCCTGCTCATTTGATGTCTCCTCTGTTTAGTTATTGTTCACTGCTGGCTTGCTTGGGCCGCTTGGGCGCTGCCGGCAACTGCTGGCCCGGCCGGCGCCCGGTTTCACACCTGCGTCATGCCGATGTGCCCGCTCACGACTTGTTGCTGCGGCGATCCTTGATGAGCGTCACGATCAGGAAGGTCCACGACACCCCCAGTGCGAAATAGTCAAAATTGCGCAGCGGGCGATATTCCGCATAGCCCAGCCCTGTCGAGCCGATGCAGGCAGCCACGGACAAGAACACGCACATGGCCACGCCAATCCACATCTCTTTCTTCATTGCAGTCTCCGGTTCAGGCTTTCGTCAGGCTTCAATCTGTTGGACCGAGGTAGGTGCGGCCTCGCCGCGTTCGCGCGCGCTTGCCACCTTCTTCAGTCCGTCCCACAGCCACATTGGCTCGACTTTCGCCTGCAGGACCGACACGTAGTACCCACCGTAGGCAAGCAGCAGGGCACCATTCATGAACAACTCCTGCGGGCCCGTGAAGAGCTGGCGCGGCGTGGCCACGATGAAGGTGTTCAGCCAGAAGATGTTGACCGTAGCCGGCATCTCGAGCATCAGTGCCAGCAACACGCCGCGATTGGTCAGCAGCATCAGGCCCAGGACGCACTCCATATACTTGATGATCTGGAAGATGTAGATATCTGAGGCCGCGGCTACATAGGCGCCACCAACGCCCGGTATCTCGGGAACGTACGAAGTCAGGATGAAGCGGGCACCCGAGTAAAAAAGGTGCGCGCCAAAATAGATACGCAACCACAGGATCGCGTACTTCCAGGGTGATTGATTGGCCCTGCTCATGTCTGTCTCCTTGAGATGAATTGAAAACCTGGCGGGATCGGGGGCGCCCTACAGGTTGACCACCCGCGCCGGACGGCCCTCGGTGCGAATCTGCGCGAGCAGTGTCTCGTTCAGTTCCACGCCAAGGCCCGGTCCGTCGCCGGGGGATACATGGCCGCGATGGAATCGCGCGCCTTGCAGGGCAAGATCCGCACCCTGCGCAATGTCTTCGCTGTTCCAGACACCATGCACGGCCAGCGGCCCGGTGCTCTCGCTGATGAACTGGCAGGCCCACTGGTTCGCCACCCACAGGTGAGCGGTCGGGCAGGCCTCCACGCCGGAGCCGATCAGCGTGCTGCACATCACCGGCAGGCCTAACATCTGGGCCACGGCGAGGAAGCGCTGGGCCTTCAAGAGGCCGCCGACCTTCTGCACCTTCAGGATGACGCCGTCGGCGGCGCGACGCTCGGCAATTTCCTTCAGGTGATGCAGCTCCTGTGCTGCCTCGTCGGCGTACAAGGGCGTCTCGATGCGCTGTCGCAGGCGCGCCATGCCCTCGATGTCCCAATGCGGCAGGGGCTGCTCGACGAAGTCCAGTCGATACGCATCAAGCCGTCGGATCGTGCGCAGGGCCTGCTCGTAGTTCCACGAGCCATTGGCGTCCAGGCAGATGCGCGCGCTGTCGCCCAGCGCCTCGCGTACGGCGGCGGCGGTCGCCACGTCGTTGTCGAAGGTGCCGCGCCCCACCTTCAGCTTGAAGGCGACGAAACCGGCTTCGCGGGCCGCCAGCGCGGCCTCGGCCACCTGGTCCGGCTCGCCGGCCGACAGCACCCAGCCGAGCGGCGCTGATTCGCGTGTGCGTCCGCCGAGCAACTGGTAGACCGGCACGCCCAGCGCCTTGCCTTTCAGGTCGTGCAGCGCGCAGTCGAGCAGTCCCTTGGCCTGGTTGTTGTCGCGCGCCAGCGTGTCCATCGCGCCGACGATCTTCTCGATGTTGCGCGGGTCTTCGCCGAGCAGAATGCGCGGGGCGAATATGTCGCATATCATGCCGACCATCGAGGCCTGGCTTTCGCCGCGGTACCACGAGGACGTATCGCCAGATTCGGCGATGCCCACCAGGCCGGTGTCGGTATGCAGTCGCAGCAGCAGCGTATCGAGTTTGGTGATGGTGACATTCGGCAATCGCAGCGGCTTCTTCAGCGGCATCGATACCGGAATGCACTCGACTTTGGTGATTTTCATGGCGTCATCACTTCCTTCTGGCGTCACGGAGCAGTGCAACCACGGCAACCACGCCCGCGGCCAGCGGCGGGCCGTAGTCGTAGATCCGCAGCGGTCTTGCGCCGAAGCTGGTAGAGGCAGCCATGACGATGACTATCGCCGTCACGATCACTGCCACAACAATGACTAGATCCTTGATCACGTTTATCTCCTCCTGCCAGATCGGCGCTGCATGGCCAACCGGGCGGCTTGCTTGAATCGAAGCGTTGACGACATGCCGTCCTGCCAGTCGCCTTTACTCTCTGGCATCAGCGCGTGATGGGTGCGACAACCCGTCCCAGAACCAAAACGGCCTTGTCTTGACGCGACAGAAATTCGCGTAGTACCCCCCGTAGGCGAGCAACAGGGCGCCGTTGAGAAGCAGCTCCTGGAGTCCGGTGAACAACTGCCGGGGCGCGGGGGAAATGAAGAGATTCAAGTAGATGATCGTGACGCTGATGCCGGCCATCACGATCAGTGCGAGCGGCACTGCGAGATTGAAAAGCAGCATCGTCCCCAGCACGACCTCGAGGTACTTGATTACCTGGTAAAAGCCGATATCCGCCATGGCACGAAGATAGGGCCCCACGCGACCGGCATGACTGAAATCCGGAACGAAGTTGAAGATGACGAAATTCAAGCCTGAAGCCAGATAATGAATGGCGAAATACAGCCTGAGCCACAGGACAAGATATTTCCATGGCGATTTTTCAGCGGCATGCATTGCAGTTTCCTTTTTGCGGTCAGACAAAAATGGACGCGTGGGCGAGGCACGGCACGAGGCCGTGGATCAGGAGGCGCTAAGCTGACTTGCCGCCCGTAGCGCTCGTGAGACGCGCACCAGCAGGCATACGGCTATGCCGACCGAGACGACGTAACACACCACGAATGCATGGCCGAGCGCGTTGGGGCCGTCGAAGAACAGCCGCGCCACCAGCGCACAGACCGTAGGACCGAGCGCCAGCCCGAGCAGGTTGGTGATGAGGTAATAGAGGGCCGTCAGCTTGCCCATCATGTTGCCCGGCGTGAAGTTAGCCATGGTGGCGCCGCCGGCTACGGCGAAGATCGCGAAGAAGAAGGTCTGTGCGCCGTAGGCGATGGCGCCGAGCTGGGCGCTGTGGATCAGCGGGAAACAGGCGGTGATAAGCGCGGCCACGGCAGTCGAGCCGATCGCGACGCGAACCGGTGCGTCGCTCCATCGCTTCTGCAGCTTGTCTGCCACACTGCCGAAGAACAGCAGGCCCAGCGGCGAAGCGACCACGCTGATCGCGCCGAGCGTCTTGCCGATCTCGGGGCGCGCGATGCCCATCGAGCGGTTGATGATTTCGGGCAGCCACGCCAGCTGGCTGCCGATGGCGATGCCGTAGAGGCAGATGGCGATCCACAGCGGCCCGTAGACGGCACGGTGCCGCCATGCGAAGCGCAGTGCAGCCGGATAGGTGACGCGATCCGCCTGGACCACGGCATCTCGCCGCGGCGGCTCGCGCAGCAGCAGCGTCAACACGGCGAGCGGCACGCCGAGCAGGCCCGGAACGATCAGGACGAATTGCCAGGGCTTCAGCGCCCCCAGCAGCGGCACGCCCGCCAACTTTCCGCTGGCCGCAAACGTCAGCAGGAAGCTGCCGAGCACCAGCGCCAGCCCGGTGCCCAGCAGCGGCCCGATATTGTAGATGCCGAACGCGAGCCCGCGCCGCTCCGGCGGAAAGGCGTCTCGAATCATCGACGACGCCGCCGGCGGCAGCATGGCTTCCCCTACGCCCAGGCCGATACGCGCGAGGAACAGGTGCCAGTACGTATTGCTCAGTCCGCACAGCATCTGCACGCCGGACCACATCAGGATAGCGCCGCTCAGCAGATATTTTCGCCGGTACAGGTCGACCAGATAGCCAGCGGGAATGCCCAGCACGCTGTACAGCAGCATGAACGACAGCCCGAGCAGCCAGCTCACTTCCAGGTCGGTGGCCCCGAGATCCTGCTTGATGGGGCCGACCACCAGCGAGATGGCGCCACGGTCGATGAACGACACGATATAGACCACGGTGAGCACGCACAGCAAGGCCCAGCCGCCTGGCGCCACCGCCGATTTCGCCGGCGCCGGCGCGACCGCCGCGGACCTGCGGGGCGGCGACTGGATTGTGGTGGGGCTTTCCAACATGATTGTCTCCGGTTTTCGGTTCTTCGAACTCTCGTTGCTCGGGCCTCAGCGGTCCCAGGCGGCTTCTTCCAGCGCCGCGCGCGCGGCGGTGCGGCCCGACACGATGAACTCCGCAATGTCGCCCATCGAGTTGTAGTAAGGGCCCCACAGCGAGCCGCATTCACCGATGGCGTACAGGCGTGGGATGGGAGCGCCGCGTTGGTCGAGCACGCGCTGGCGGGCGTCGTGACGAGGGCCGCCATGCGTGTTCAGGAAGGTCGGGAGCATCGGGCCGATGGCGTAGTAAGGACCTTTATCGAGCGGAACGAGGAAGTTCTTGCGACCGAAGTCGGTGTCCTCGCCGGCTGCGCATTGCGCGTTGTAGCGCGCCACGGTTGCCTTCAGCGCTTCGGGGTCGAGATGGCCGGCGGGCCAGGCGCCGGGCTCGGCGTCCCAGCGGCACTTCAGCGCCAGTTCCTCCAGCGTGTCGGCCTGGAGGATCCAGCCGTTCTCCAATTCGGCGAGGTTGTCCTGGCTCCAGGGCGGGGTGCGCGAGTTCAGCGTCGTCATGGCGGCGCCGCCCGCGCGGACCTTCTCGTCGAAGATGTGGAAGGCGGGCACGTTGATGAACTCCGGCACGTCGGGGTTGGTGGCCAGCCAGGTGGCGCGGTTGCCGAGGCCGTGGCGGACATCGGCCGTATCGGTGGTCTCGTTGTGGAACCGTGCCGCCTGGCGGTTCACCCAGATCAGGCTGCCGCCATCCTTGAAGGCCCCCGAGTTGTAGCCGAAGCCTGCGACCTTGTTGAGGTCGTACGTCACGTACACGCGACCGCCGTCCACCTTGATGCCCCAGTTCAGCGGCCCCGCCACGGCATTCATGTGCCAGAGCTGCGCGCCGACTTCCTGCGCCATGCGGATGCCGTCGCCGGTCAGGTTCGGGCTGCCAAGGAAATGGATGGGGCACGGTGTCAGGTACTGCCGGCACATCCCGGCGTCGAACTCGAAGCCGCCACTGGCAAGCACCGTCGCCTTGCGTGCCTTGACGGCGATGGTGCCGCCGTCGGCGGTACAGGCAAGCACGCCGAGGATGGCGCGCGACACCGGATCCTGCACGAGCTGCGTCACCGTGGTATTGCACTGAACGCGCGCGCCGTGCTTCTCGGCCACGGCGGCGATGGCGTTGTACAGCCCTGCCCCGCCGGGCGCGGCCACCACGCTCATGCCGTGGATGCTAGCGGCGCCCGGCGCGCCTGGAAACTCGGGGAAGAATCCCGGCGCACTGAAGGGGCGGGGGTTGTCCTTCAGCGGCAGCTCCAGCTTGTGCTGGAAGCCCGGGATTTCCTTCAGGCCTGTGACAAAGTTGCGCAGGACCGGCTCGTCGGTCTGGCCGGCGCACAGCCAGTTCATGTAGTCGAACGTGGCGTCCTCGTCGGTCGAGGTCATGATGAGCCCGCCCGCGACGCAAACCGAATTGCCGCCGCCGCGATCGCCCTTTTCCAGCACCAGCACCTCGGCGCCGGCCTCGGCTGCTGCGAAGGCGAACGTCGCGCCCGCGCCGCCGTAGCCGACCACCACCATGTCGGCCTCGTCGTCCCACGCTGGCGGCGACCAGTTCACTGCATGCGTCTTCTGTTCCATCTTCTTGTCTCGAAATCCTATCGGTTCAGGCCGGCTCGGCAACCGGCTGCTCGTCGGCCAGCAGGCGGGCGTAGATCTCGTTGTAGCGGACGATCGGCTGGTCCATCGGAAGCAACACATACTTGCGGCCGGGCGAACGGTGGATCATGTCCTGCTGCGCCTCGATGATCCGCTTGTCTTCCTGGAAAGCGGCGTCGGCGATGCCGAAGCAGTGTTCCTTCAGATCGGCTGCGGCGGCCCACGGCCCGAAGTTGAAGAAGAAGCGCGACTTGTTCTGGCTGATGGGCGTGATCATCTGGCAAGTGCAGCGCTTGAAGATCGGCATCTCGGTTACGTCGCCGCCCTCGCTGCGCTCGAGCACGCCCGGCTCGTAGGAAGTGATGGTGAGGATAAACACGCCCGGCACCAGGAACAGACTGACGACGCGGTCATCGCACGGGCGCGCGCCGAAGTATGGATTGGACTGGCGGCCCAGCTGCCAGCGGTCGGCCAGCACGCCGCGCTCCAGTTGCGTGACGCCGCGCTTCGTCTCACTTTCCTTCATCATCTTCAGCGCAACTGGATCGCTGGCACCGAAGGTGGCCTCGTGCACGAACGGCGCGTGTGAGAGGTCGAGCAGGTTGTCGGAGATCAGCTCGGCATTCACGTCCATGTCGAAGGTCGAGCATTGCATCGCCCACTCGGCGTTGTCCGGCCCGATGATGGGCGGCACCAGCGCCTCGTCCGCCTTCTCCGCCTCGCCCATCCAGACCCATGCCGCGCCGTGCTTCTCCACGATCGGGTAGGCCCGCACGCACACGCGCGGAGAGATGCGGTCCTGGCCCGGCACTTCCGTGCAACGCCCGTCCGCGGCGAACTTCAGGCCGTGGTACATGCAGCGCAGTTCGTCGCCCTCTTTGCGGCCGACCGACAGTGGCGCGAGGCGGTGGCAGCAGCGATCTTCCAGCGCAGCCAGGCTTCCGTCGGTCTTGCGATAGATGGCCAGCGGCTCGTCCATCACGGTAAAGGGCACGATGGCGTCGTCGGCAAAGTCAGTAGACCATCCGACCATGTACCAACAATTGCGAAGGAACATTTCTTTACTCCAGGTTGTGTTTTGAGGATCGGCTACCTTGATGTGCGACGTTCACGTACTTCGTTGTTCGTCGGAGCACGAAGTGAAGACGGCAGCCGGCAGGCGCTTGAAGTCTCCGAGACCCCCCGGCGATGTCCGGCACGCCAGCATCGGCAAGTAGTAGCGCAGGTACGCCAGAATCAGGATGACGTTCAGATACAGGCACCACACGCTCATGGAGGTGCTGAGCAGCATGCCGAACCGCAGGTTAAGGACAATGGCGTTGAAGAAGACCATGAACGAGATCGGCAACGTCATCGCCAGCGCGAAGGGGACGAACAGGTCAAGCAACAGGAGCAAGCCCGCTATCAGTTCGCAAGCCTTGACGATGTCGAACACACCAGTCTCGATCAGCGTGACCAGCATCGCGTTCGAAGCTGGCAGGGTGCCAAGTGGCTGAGGGAAGATGGGCGGGAACCCAAAATTCGTCAGCCAATGGCTAAGGCCGCTGTTGATCATCCAGGCGCCGAGGACCAGTCGCATCAGGGTGATGACCAGACGGCCCGCGATGGCAGCGTCCAGCCTCTTTTTCGCAAGGGATGGCGTATTCATTTGGCATCTCCGGAATGGGCAGTCTTCGCGGCCTCGCCGGCCGGCGGGAATTGGACGAAACGCCGCCTTTCGGCGATCCGGCCCGTATAGGCGCCTGTCCTGAACACGTCAAGCACATCGACAGCGGGCTGGCCTCGCGCCGCTTCCACACGGTGGTAAACAGCGACAACCAGGCCTTCGGCGATCACCTGCCGGATCTCGTGGCGGATCGGCGGGCCATCGCGCAGCTCGATCGAGCCGGGATTGTGGTCGGCCATCTTTGGCGAGAAATATCCTTGCGCGGCCTCAGCGCCCCGACCGTTGTCGTATGCCTGCTTCATATAGTCCAGCACGATGGTGCGCGGGAGCTTTCCCACGCCGGGGCCGTTGTCGCCATACCACCGCGGATTGAAATGCAGGCTGTAAGCGAACGATAGGGCGATCGCGATGCCCACTCCGATGGAAAGCGCGCGGGTCTTGCTCGCATTCATTGCGGTATTCGTTTTCATCGATGAACTCCGGCTGCGTCAGAAACGGTGATAGATGCCCGCGCCAAGCGCGTTCACTTTCTCGTGCAACTGGGTGGGTGCAGCGAGCCCGCCGGGTGGATAAATCGTCTGCCTTGACGAACCGCGGTTTTCGAGGCGCTTGAAGAACGCGTAGAGCGTCGTGCGCCTGGATAATTCATAGGTGTAGCCGATGGCCCAGGCGGCCACGTCCGCCGTCGGCGTGTTATCCGGGAGGCCGTTCGTCACTCCGCTGTCGCGCATGCCGTAGGCAAGCTTCAGATTGCCCGCGGCGCCAACCGGAATGGTGGTGCCGACTTGCCACGCCGAGTCATGCGCCGCGCCGAGCCGGTAGCGCAATTGATAGTTGGCGTAGAGCGTGGCCCAGGGCGTTTCGTAAGAGGCCGCGAAGGCGTGCTCGAGCTGACGGCTGGTGTCCGGTGTCAGGTTGGTCGTTCCCGTGGCGCGGGCAAAGCCGTAGCCGGCGCTCAGCTTGTTGGCCGTGTAGAGGAACGTGACGATGTCGTAGTTGCGGTTGACCGGCGTGCCCGCATTCTCGCTGAACACATGCGCTGCCGAAACCGTTACGCCGCCGAAGGATGGCGAGTTGTAGCGGACCGCGTTATCCGAGCGGGCCGGATCATTGAGCGGGTTGAACATCCACGGGTTGCTCGACTCGCCGGTGAGCGACGCTGCCACCGAACCCGGAGCCATCAGTACGGGATCGAAAATCGCCGCGAAGTCGTAACCCGGCGTGGGCTGCCGGCCCAGCGCGATCTCGCCATAAGTAGTGCTGCGCATACCGACAGTTGCGCGACGGCCGAACAGCCGGCCGCCCTGCGCGTTGGTACCGGTATCCATGTTGTAGCCGCCCTCAAGCACGAACACCGCCTTGAGATCCGCCGACAGCTCTTCGGTGCCGCGCATTCCCCAGCGCGAGCCAGCCAGGCCACCGCTGTTCAGGCTCGTGACGCTCTTCTCCGAATTGCGAAAATAGCCGACAAAACTGTCAGCAACCCCATACAGGGTCACGTCGGCGGCAGATGCGGCAAGGGGGAAAAAGCCGGCAACCGCTATTCCGGCGAGTCTTTTGTTCACGTCGTCTCCTTCTAGTCGTTATGTTCTTGCCAGTGGGCTGGCATTTGGGTGCTACATACTCTGGCCAACGGCGTCTCTGGCCGTTGTGTCCGAAGGTGCTCTTGATCCAGAAGGCGGATTCCTCCGTTCCCCTTCAGTCAAAATAATATTCAATTTAGTATTGCGAATCTTATACAGCGACAAGCGGCACTTCAATCTTTTCTTTGGCATTACGGGGTAAACCCCGCTCCTCCTTCACCCCAGCAAAACGCGCGGACGAGCGCCGTTCCCGTCCGCGTGGTCGCGCACGGAGATATCCAGCGTCGATATGTGACTTCAGAGACCGAGGGCGGTCAGCGTCGCCAGCAGGCGCTCCTCCACCGCGCTGCGGTCGCGGCGATAGGCTTCCAGCAACGCCGCGCGGTCTTGCGCGGCGAGCGTTTCGACGAGATGATGTTCCGGATCGGCCGGGAATCGATAGCCGGCAATATCTGGCGCGGCCATCGCCCGATAGCGATCCGTCTGCCGCATCAGTCGCATCACTTCGCGCCTGAGCACCGCGTCGGGCGACAGGGCGAAGATGGCACCATGGAATTCGCGGTGTGCGCGGACCCACGCGGCACGCGCGCGCTCGGTGAGATGGTGGTCGAGGAGGGCGAGCCGCGCGCGCAGGTCCGCCAGTTCGCCGGCGTCGGGCCATCTCACCGTCGACAGCAGTTGCGTCTCGAGCAGGTGGCGTATGCGATAGAGTTGCCGCGCCTCGCTACTCGACAGCGGCGCAACGTGGAAGCCTCGATTCGGGTCGTGGCAGACAGCGGCCTCGGCCACCAGCAGGCTCAGCGTTTCCCGCACCGGCACGCGGCTGATGCCGAAGCGCCGGGCCAGGTCCTGTTGCCGCAACTGCTGTCCTGGTGACAGTTTCCCTTCATTGATCAGTTCGCGGATATCCGCCGCGAGCCGCGAGGGTATGTCGGTATCGGGGGCGCGAGGCGTGACGCCCGCAGGATCGAACACCTCGCGCCCGCCCATCTCAGCGCGCTCCCCAGTACACAGCGTGCGCGGTGTCGTGCAGAACCTTGCGCTGGTCGGCTTCAGACAGCAGCGACACCGACTCCTTCGCCAGCGCCACCATCTGCGCGTAGCTGCCCTTGGACTGCGCGACGTCGGACCCCCACATCACGCGATCCGCGCCGAACGCACGCACCACACGTTCGACCATCGGCGCCGCCGGCATCTGGGCGGCGGCGAGTTTGCCGAGGTTGATCATCGAGTACAGCAGGTAGACGTTGGGATGCTCCACCATCTCGAGCAGCGGCGCATCGACCCCGTGGTCCGGCGCGCCGCTTTCGCCGGCGATATTGGAGAAGTGATCCAGCACCACGGTCGTCTGCGGAAACCGCAACAGTACCGGCTTGAGCGCCTTCAGGGCAGCCTCGCGGTTCCAGCGATAGAAATGCAGCCGCACCGATCCGCCCAGTTCCGACACGGTCTCCCAAGCTGCCATCGCCTCAGGCGATGCGAACCAGGACGGGTCCGCGCCCTTGAGCGGCTCGGTCAGGCGGATGCCGACCGCGCCGCGCTCGCCGACCCAGTGCCTCACCTGCCGGCGGATGTCCGGGTCGAGCGCGTCGACCATGCCAAGCGCGCGCAGGCGTTCCGGGTAGCGCTGGGCGGCATCGCACACGTAGGCGTTGTTGAAACCGTAGATGTGCGCCCGTTGCACTGCCAGCGCGCGCTCGATGCCTTGCTCGTCCATCAGCGCCAGCAGGCGCTCCGCTGTTACGGGATTGTCGAGCGCGCCGGGCTCCAGCTCGCCGCTCAGTGGCGAAGTCGGATAGCGTTCCGCATCAGAGGAAATCAGGTGTGCATGACTGTCGATCATTGGCTTTGTCTCCTGTGAGTAATGAAGTGAAGTGGTGTCCGGTTCCTTGCCCCCTGCTCCCTCGAGCCGGAGAGAAGATCTAGCCGTTCACTTCCAAGGGTCCACCGTAACGTGGACGGCGCCCTCCACGCCGCGTCCGGCAGTGGCCAGGATCGCCTCGTGCGTCTGCGCCAGCCCGAAGGTGTGCGAACATACTTCGTCGAGCGGATACCTGCCGGAGCCGATGTAGCGCAACGCTAGTTCCACCGCCGCGTAGCTGCGACCGCGCGGGGCACGCACCGTCAGGTAGCGCTTCTTGATCTCGCCGATCGGTACGCTCTGCGCCAGGCCGTTCAGGCTCAAGTACGCACCCTTGGCAGCGAGGCCAATGGCAAGCTGCGCCACCTCGCCAGTCGGATCGCCGGTGGTGTCCACCACCACGTCGACGCCGCGACCCTTGGTCAGGCGCATGACCTCGGCATGGAGATCCTGAGTCTGCACATCGATGGCATGGTCCGCACCGAGGCGCAGCGACAGGTCGAGCCGGCTGCGGTCGCGTGTCATGCCGGCCAGGATTACCATCAGAGACCCTGCCGCCTTGGCCGCCAGCACGCAACCCAGTCCCTGCTGTCCGGGACCAAATACGAGCACCGTCTTGCCGGGCCCGGCGCCGCCGTCATTGCAAGCCCACTGCACGCCGTTGCCGAACGGTACCGCCAGCGTGGCGTGGACGGCGGGCATATCGGGCGGGATCACGTGCATGACCGTGTTCAGCGGCAGGTGCATGTACTGCGCGTAGCCGCCCCACAGGTGCGGTGACTTCTCGCACGTCGACATGCCGAAACGCAGCGTGTTGAGCCGGTCCTTCACATTGAAGAAGTCCACCTCCATGCACAGTCGGAAATCGCCCTTCATGCACCATTCGCAGTGCCAGCACGGCAGGTATTCGTGCAGCGCCACGCGGTCGCCGGCCTTCACGCCCCAGCGTTGCTGCGCAATGGGGCCAAGCTCGACGATGGTGCCGACGTTCTCGTGCCCCATGATGACAGGAGCGTGCTCGGGCTTACGATAAAGCTCCGGGTCACTGCCGCCAACGCCGCTCGCCTCGACCTTGAGGATGCCAGAGTCCGGCTGCACTAGTGGGTAGTCGAACTCCCTCAGCTCGGTCGTCTCGACACCAGTCTTGACTGCCGCCAGTACTTTCCTTGTCATGTCAAATCTCCTTCCAAAATATACGGCGCGCGGTACCGCCAAGGATGGCCTCGCGGACCACTGCCGGATGGTCAAGGAAGCATTCGCGCACTAGCGCCAAGGCATTGCCATAGCCTTCGCGACTGCTCACCACCGGGAAATCGCTCCCCCACATCAGGCGCTGCGCGCCGAACGCGGCGATGGCGGCCTCCAGCAGCGCCGCTGCCTCACCGCCGAACGTGGGGCCGTCCCGCAGAGCGCCGGGCGCGCGGGGCGCCAGTTCCCCGAGACCGGGAACCTTGAGACACACGTTGTTGAAGCGGGCCAGCCGCAGCACCGTGTAGCGCAACTCGCCGTCAGCCACGGTCTCCATCGGCTTGCTGGTGTCGCCAAGATGCTCGAGTACGACCGTCAGGCGGGGCACTGCCTGCAGCAGGTCGGCAAAGGCCGGCGCGGTAAACGCTTCGGCATTGCCAACACAACTGACCGGGAGGCCGCAAGCCTCCGCGGCTTTCCAGATTGCCAGCGGATCGCCGCCGGGCGAGCGGGCGCCGGGGCGCAGGCGCACGCCGGCGGCACCCTCGTCCGCCAGCCTGGCCAGCAACTGCGGAGCGTCCGGCGCGGCCGGGTCGATCCAGACCACGCTGGCGAAGCGGCCCGGATGCGCGCGTACGCAGTCCGCCTGGTAGCGGTTGTCCACCTGCCCGATCATCTGCGTCAGCACCGCGCGCGTCACGCCGTGGCGCGTCATCTGGCCGAGCAGCGTCTCCACCGGCTCGTACCAGACCGGCGAGACATGCGCGTGGCTGTCGATCAGCATCGCCGCGTCAGGCCGTCAGGGCCACGTCGGGATTGAGGGGGACCTCCTGCTTCCATGTGCGCTCGTTGCTGAAGATCACTGTGGCAGCGCGGATCTGCGGGAACGGGATTGGCGCGGTCAGCACGCTGGGCGCCTCGCCGCGTTCGGCCAGCGCGCGGGCGGTGCGGATCATCTGGCGACGCCATGCCACCACGGCCACGTCGGACGTGCCGAGGTGTTCCTTGGTACGGTCCAGGATGCGGCCCTGCGTTTCGCTGACGGCGTGGTCTTGCGTCAGGATGCCCTTGATGCCCGACATCGAACCCGTCTTCATCCATTCGCGGTCCTGCTGGTACCAGTTGTCGATATTGAGCTTCTTGCGGAAGTTCTCGTCGACCCAGTGGCCACCCTCCTCAATGCGATAGGCAACATCCACCGGTTGGGTATCGTCGAAGAACCACTGGACGTGCCAGGTGGATTCATCATCGCGCGGCACGAAGGCATTGGCCATGCGGCGGTTCTTGCGCACGCCGAAACCATCGGGCGGAATCAGCGTGAAGAACGGCAGTACCACCTCGGTCACGCGCGCATGCAGCTTGCCTTCCTCGCGGAAGTTGCGCACGCCGGCGTAGCGCAGGCCGTACTTGGTGTACTCGACTTCGATCTTCGGCTGCAGGTCGCGCTCATGGTCGTACTTGGCGGGCGCGCTCCACGGCTGCTCGCGGTGCAGTACGCCGGCATGGGCCGAGTCGATGGTACCTTCCACCGCCTGCGCGTAATTGCAGTCTTCCAGTACCTTGAAAGGCACGGCGTTGACGGCCGGGTACGACAGCCACTCGAATTCCGGGAACTGCGGCTCCTCGGCGGCAGGGCCCATGTAGGTCCAGATCACGGCGCCCGCTTCCCGCGTCGGGTAAGCCTGCGCGCGAATCCGCGAGCAGAAGGCGGAGCCGGATGGCTCCGTCGGGGTGTCCAGGCAGGTGCCGTCGGTGGCGAACTTCCAGCCGTGGTAGAGGCAGCGCAGGCCGCCGTCGGAGTTGTCGCCCAGCGCCAGCGATGCGCGGCGGTGCGGGCATTGCTCGTCGAGCAGGCCCACCTTGCCGTCAGTATCGCGGAAGGCCACGAGGTCTTCGCCCAGCAACCGCACGCGCACCGGCTTGCCACCGGGCTCTGCAATCTCGGATGCCAGAAGCGCCGGGATCCAGAAGCGCCGGATCAGTTCGCCCATCGGGGTACCGCGGCCAACCTGGGTCAGCACATTGTTGTCTTCGCGAGTGAGCATAGGTCTCCTCTCCTTGAATCGGTGTATCGTCTTTGTGGGGAAAAAAACGGCGTGCGCTGCCGGCTTCAGTCTAGAAGCGCGATGACGCGGCCGAGTCGTTCACGGGCGGCAACGGTGTCTCCGTCGTTGCCAACCAGGTCGTGTGCTTCGATCACCAGCGAGCGCATCGCCTCCAGGCGCTGCAATTGCTGTGCACTGCGCCCGTCGCGCGCAGCATTGGCAACGTCGGCGTCGAGCAGGCGCCAGACCTCGTCCAGTTCGGATTCCCGGTAGATCATGTGTTCCACCTCGCGGGAACCCGCCATCCGCTCGCAGATCGACGCCAGCGTGGCGGCCGAGTAGTCGTCGATGGAAGTGAGTTCGTCGGCATGCATGGGGCTCTCCACTCTGCGCGCCGTTACCGGCCCTTGGGGCCGAATTTCGAGGGCTGCAGGCCAATGACCGCGCGTCCGTAGCCGGTCATGGCGCTGTCCCACGTAAAGGCGAAGTGCTGGGCGGCGGAATTTGCGTCACGCCAGATTCGCTGCAACTCGGAACTGTTGTAGATGCCGGACCCGCCGGCGGCCTCGAACAGCGCGTTCACCGCATAGCGCGCCTTCTGCGCGGCATAGGCCCAGTCGCGCGGAATGCGTGCCCAGTCCAGGTCGCTGATCGAGCGCGGATCGTCCGCACTGTCCACGCGGCGCGCATCCTCCCGCACCACCGCCAGCGCCGCGTCGATCTCGGCCACGGATTCCGCCACCCGCGCGAACGTGGCCGACTGCTCCGCCACCTGCTCGCTGCTGAACGTGGCCAGGCGCGCCGCCAGCCCTTCCGAGAATGACCGCACCGCCGCACGCGCCATGCCTAGTGGCGCGCCCACCAGCGAGAACGGCGTGACGTTCTGGAACGGCATCCGGTAGATCGGTGCACGCACCGATCCGGTTTCATCGGCCATGCCCGACATCATGTCCTTCACCGATACCGAGCGATGCGCCGGAATGAAGGTTTCGGCAATGCGGATGGAACGGCTGCCGGTGCCGCGCATGCCCGCCGTGAACCAGTCGTCGACAATCTCGATGTCTTCGCGCGGCACCACGAAGAAACGCGGTTCGGGTGACTGGCCTTCGCGCTGCACCGCATTGCCGACGATGACCCACTGCACATGGTCGATGCCGGAGCAGAAGCGGCCGTCGCCATTGATCAGCCGATAGCCGCCGTCCACTTCGGTGACGGTGCCGCCGAGGCGGAACACGGTCGCGGTCAGCACGCGGTCGGCGCTCATCACCTCGCGCTGCGCCTGCAACGGAAACAGGTTCAGCATCCAGCTATGGCCGGCCAGCACGCCATAGACCCAGCCGGTCGAGCCGCACGCGGAGGCGATCTCGGCAGTCACGTCGACCAGCGTGGCGAAGCCAAGTTCCGAACCGCCAAACATGCGCGGCGTCACGACACCGAACAGGCCGGCATCCATCAGGTCGCGGATGGTCTCCGCAGATACGATGCGCTCGCTTTCGGTGCGGTCGGCGCGGTCGCGGATCTTGTCGTGCAGCGCACGCGCCGCGGCCATGGCAGCGTCGTGGCTGGCCAGTACGGGCAGGCTACCGGAAGAGGTTGCCAGGGGGGATCTGCTCACGTCTTGTCTCCTGTGTGAGGACGTACGCCTGCGCGCCACGCGCCGGTGAAGCCGCGGCGAGGCAAGGTTCGTCATTTCTGAATAGTTCGGCCGGAGGCGGCAGTCAGGTTTCGGTGCGCAAGCGGTCCTCTACCTTCTCGCGCTCGTCGACTTGGAGGAACCAGCGGTAGTGGCCGCCCTTCGAGATGGGGGGCAGGTCGTCGGCAACCGTGTACCAGTTCTCGCCACCGTCTTCGCTCGCGTAGGTTTCGCCGGTCGCGGTACCGGCCAGCAGCATCACCTGGTCGTCCCAGTGATACAAGCCCATGCCCTCGATGTTGCCGACGACTTCTGCCGGCAGACCGTTGCGGATTTCCTCCCACGTTGCGCCGCTATCGCGGCTGCGCAGCACGGTGGCATCGGCGCTGCGCTTGGCGCCCCACTCGCGGGGGGCGTTGCCGGGCCCGCCGAGATACAGCACGTTCTCGTCGCGCGGGTCGATGAACATGGCATCGGGATAACCGATGCGGTCCGCACGCGTCATCAGGTGGGTCCAGGTCTCGCCGGCGTCAGCGCTGTAGTGCAGGCCTTCGCCGCCACACATGAAAAGCTGTGCCGGGTTCGAACGGGCGGATCAGAACGCGGTGATTGTCGTGATAGAACTTGTCCTGCTCGGACTCGTAGCTGCGCGGCTCGGTCCAGGTGGCACCGTCGTCCGTCGTCTTCAGCAACGCGCCCTGCTCGATGCACACGTACAGCGTGTCGGGTTGGCCCGGATGAAAGGCCACATTCTTGACGTGTGCGACGTGCGGTGGCGGCGGGAACGTCCACTTGTCCTGGTCGGGCACGGACAGCATGGCCGAGACTTCCACCCAGTTTTCGCCGAGGTCGTCGCTGCGATACAGGGCCGAGGGCTCCGTGCCGAGATAGAGCACCACGCGGCCGTCGCGCTGTTGGGCCGCTAGCGTGTAGACATGCTCGCTCTTCAGGCCGTTGCCGCGCGGCTCCCAAGTGAGGCCGAGGTCACGGCTGACCCACATGCCGCCCTTGCCGTGCGCGCCGGCAAACAGCAGGCCCGAGCGGGGCTCGTACAGCAAGGCGCTCACGTGGCGGTCTTCCAGTGCCGAGCGGGTCCGCTTCCACGGGGCGCCCTGCGCCGCCCGCTGGAATACGTGCATGCCAAGCAAGGTGGCGATGAAGAGCTGGGTGGCGGGGCCGCTGCCGTGCGTGACCGTGCCGCCGTTGCAAGAGAGGACTGCGATCAATTTGTTCTCCATTCGATGTGACGCGGACAGTGCTGCTTCGCCGCACGATTGCCAACGCCTGTTTCCACCCGTTGATGTGACCCTTCAAGCCGATGGCGGTAAGTCCACCCCTCGAGAGTCTTTGACTTTTTTCTTGTTAGTCGAAATAATATGCAAAAAAGAATTACGCGTCAACGACGAAGCGACCCGGCCCTGCCGCCACCGCCTCGGACGCCCGGCGCCGGCAGGCACACGCCTCGCCACATCCCTGAATGTCGTCACTGGAGACACACATGAACGACCTGCCCTCGTCCACTGGCGCCCTGCTGGAACTGCGCCTGGAGTCGATTCAATTCCTCGCCCGCGACACGCTGCTCTACGCCTTCGCGTCCCCTGCGGGCGCCGCGCTGCCGCCGTGCGAGCCGGGTTCCCATATCGGACTGCACCTTCCCAACGGCCTGGTGCGCCAGTACTCGCTGCTCGAAGGCGGCCGGGAACCGCGGCGTTATCAGGTGGGCGTGAAGCGCGACCCGAAGAGCCGGGGCGGTTCCAGCTTCATGCACGAGCAGTTGCGCCCCGGCGCGGTGATCCAGGTCGAACCGCCACGCAACAATTTCCCGCTGAACGAGGAGGCCGGGCATTCGGTGCTCGTTGGCGGCGGCATCGGCATCACGCCGATCCTGTGCATGGCAAGGCGCCTGAAGGCCCTGGGCCGCTCGATGACGCTGGTGTATTCCTGCCGCGACCGCGTCGATGTCGCCTTCCTCGAGGAACTGCGCAGCTACGACAACCTGCACCTGCACATCGACGCGGAAGCGGGTGGCGTGCTCGACATCGTCAAGGTTGTGAAGGCGCAGCCGGCAAACGCGCATTTCTATTGCTGCGGCCCGGGCCCGATGCTGGCGGCCTTTGAGGCAGCCACGGCCCACCTGCCTGCCGCGCAGGTCCACGTCGAGTATTTCACCGCGAAGCAGGAAGCCGCGCTGGACGGCGGCTACACGGTCGAACTGAAGCGCAGCGGCAAATCGCTGCCGGTACCGGGCGGCAAGACCATCCTGCAGGTGCTCAAGGAGTCCGGCGTTGAAGTGGCGCACTCCTGCGAGGAAGGCGTGTGCGGCGCCTGCGAGACCCGCGTGCTGTCCGGCATTCCCGACCACCGCGACGCCATCCTGTCCGATCCGGAGAAGGCGGCCAACAACACCATGATGATCTGCTGCTCGGGCTGCAAGGGCGAGCGGCTGGTCCTCGATCTGTAAGTCATTTCATCCCAACCGGAGACATCCCATGATCATTGACTGCCACGGCCACGTCAGCCCGCCCGCCGAACTCTGGGTCTACAAGGCTCACATCCTGTCGCACCGCGGCGAGCACGGGCGCAAGATGCCCGAGGTGACGGACGAGGAGATCCTGCACTACGCCAACCGCAAGGAGATGGGTCCGGCCGGGCACATCGACCTGCTCGACCGCGCTGGCACCACCGTGCAGCTGCTGTCGCCGCGTCCGTTCCAGATGATGCACAGCATGAAGCCGGGCAAGCTGGTGCACTGGTTCACAGAAGAGACCAACAACATCATCGCCCGCACGGTGAAGCTGCTGCCCAAGCGCTTCATCGGCGTGGGTGGCTTGCCGCAGGTGGCCGGCGATCCCATCGAAGTAGTGCTGCCGGAACTGGAACGCTGCGTGAAGGAACTGGGCTTCCGCGGCGTGCTGCTCAATCCGGACCCGTTCGAGAACAACGGCTCCGAAGCGCCACCGCTGGGGGATCGCTACTGGTATCCGCTCTACGAGAAGCTGTGCGAGCTCGGCATTCCCGCGCATATCCACGCCACCGGCTCGCACTCCGCACGCTCGCCGTACACGGTCCACTTCATCAATGAAGAGACCATCGCGGTGTTCGGCCTGGTGAACTCCGACGTGTTCAAGGACTTCCCGTCGCTGAAGATCCTGGTGTCGCACGGCGGCGGCTCAATCCCCTACCAGATCGGCCGCTTCCAGTCCGGCGCCGCGCGCGCGGGCCGCGACTTCCTCGCCGGCATGCGCAATCTCTACTACGACACCGTGCTGTATTCGGAGGAATCGCTGCGCCTGCTGATCAAGACCGTCGGCGCGGACCGCTGCCTGTTCGGGGCCGAGTGCCCGGGCGTGGGCTCGCAGACCAATCCGGCCACCGGCCGCACCTTCGACGACATCAAGCCGTTCATCCAGGGCTTTGACTGGCTGTCGCCGGAAGAGAAGGACCAGATCTTCTTCGGCAATGCGCAGAAGCTGTTCAACCTTGACCTGGCGGCGTACCGCTAAGCGCGCGACGACGCCCGGAGGAGACCAATCATGGCAGAAATCGTACTTGGCATGGGCACCTCGCATGGTCCCATGCTGGTCACGCCGCCGCCCACATGGGGCTCGCGCCTGCCCGACGACCGCCGCAGTCTGCATCACTACCAGGGCCGGACGTGGACGTTCGACGAGCTGGTGCGGCATCGCGCGTCGGAAAACCTGGCCGCGCAGATCACGCTCGAAATGTGGGAAGCCCGGCACGCTCGCTGCATGCAGGCCATCGAACGCATGTCGCAGGTGCTGGCCGACGCCCGCCCCGATGTGGCAGTGATCGTCGGCAACGACCAGATGGAAATCTTCGACGACATGCTCGTGCCCGCGTTCAGCGTGATGTGGGGCGAGACCATCGTCAACAACATGATCAGCGACGAGAAGCTGTCGCGGCTGCCGCCAGGCGTGGCCTACGCCATGCCCGGCTACATGCCCCCGGAAGCAACCTATGCCGGCGTGCCGGCGCTGGGCCGCCACCTGATCGAAAGCACCGTGGCCGACGGCTTCGACATCACGGCACTGAAACACCTTTCCGCGACAGAGACGCCGCACGCCTTTGGCTTCGTATTCCGGCAATTGATGAAGGACCAGGTGATTCCCACCGTGCCGGTGCTGATCAACACGTTCTATCCGCCCAATCAACCGACGGTCGGCCGTTGCCATGCGTTCGGACGCTCGCTGGCGCGTGCCATCCAGTCATGGGACAGCGATGCGCGCGTGGCCATCATCGCCTCTGGCGGCCTGACCCACTTCGTCATCGACGAGACCGTCGATCGGTTGATCCTCGACAGCATGCGCGCGCATGACTTCGCGCCCGTGGAGGGACTGGGCGAGGCGATCTTCCAGGCCGGCACCTCCGAGGTCAAGAACTGGATTCCCGTGGCCGGCGCGATGGACGAGCTCGGCTTCGGCATGGAAGTGATCGACTACGTGCCGTGCTACCGCAGCGAAGCGGGCACGGGCAATGCGATGGGCTTCGCCTGCTGGCGGCCCGACAACAACAAGGAAGCCATTCGATGAGTACCCCCGACGAATATGTGCGCCGCCTACGCCGGCTGGATTGCTGTGCGGTGTCCGACACGCTCGACAAGCTCGGCCTTCCTGGCGTGGTCAGCGGTGTGCGGCAGGAAGCCGGCGAGGGCCGCATCGCCGGTCGCGTGATTACCGTGAAGCTCGGCACGGGCGCGCCGCCACCGGGCGAGCCCCGCCACCTGGGCACCACCGCCATTGAGGCCGGCGGCCCGGACGACGTGATCGTCGTCGAGCAGCGCACCGGCGTCGAGGCGGGAAGCTGGGGCGGCATGCTGTCGCTCGGCGCGAAGGTGAAGGGTATCGCGGGCGTGGTGGCCGATGGTCCCGTGCGCGACATCGACGAAGCGCGCGCGATGAGCTTTCCCGTCTTCGCCTCTTCGCTCACCGCCCGTACCGCGCGCGGCCGCATCGTCGAGAAAGGCACCAACGTGCCGATCCGCGTGTGGGACGTGGACGTCGATGCGGGCGACTACGTTCTCGCCGACCGCAGCGCTGTCATCTTCATCGCCGCGGCGAACATCGACCGGGTGCTCGAGACCGCGGAAGGCATCGTCGCCCGCGAAGCTCGCATGGCCAAGGCCGTTCTGGCCGGCACACCGATCAGCCACGTCATGGGCGGCAACTACGAATTCATGCTGAAGGATTAAGTCATGTCAGAACAGATCGAAGACCGCAACGTCGCTCGCGCCGGCAGGCTCGACACCGCCACGCTTAGCGACGCGATGGACCGCCTCGGCATCGTCGGCCAGTGCCGCGCCATCAAGCCGCGCGATGCCGGCTTCCGCATGGCCGGCCGCGCCTTCACTATCCTCTACGGCCCCGCCGCTAGCCCGCCGGGCACCGTCGGCGACTTTATTGACGACGTGCCGCCCCGTCACGTGATCGTGCTGGACAACGGTGGCCGCACCGATGCCACGGTCTGGGGCGACATCATGACGGAGATCGCCCATCGCCGCGGCATCGCCGGCACCGTGATCGACGGCATCAACCGAGATGTGCACCTGTGCCTGTCGCTCGGCTACCCGGTGTTCTCGCGCGACAACTGGATGCGCACCGGCAAGGACCGCGTACAGGTGGAGGCCACCAATGTGCCGGTAAATATCGGCGACGTGCGCGTGGCGCCGGGCGACATCTTGCGCGGCGATGCCGACGGGCTGGTGTCGATTCCGCGTGATCACGAGGAGCGCATCCTCGCCGCCGCCGAAGACATCGAAGCCGCCGAGAACGCCATTCGCCAGGCAGTCGCCGGCGGCATGCGCCTGGATGAGGCCCGCGCCCAGTACCGCTACCATCAACTGCAGACGCGCGCCGAAGGAGCGAAAGCATGACCTTGTCCATCGACCGCATCGATCCGCGCGACACCACGCAACTGGATTTCGCGCGTACCGCTGCGCACATCGTCGATGCCGCCCGCGCCATCCCCACGGCCACGCTGCATGAGGCAGGCGGCAAGATCGGAGCGTTTCCGTCCGCGATCAAACCCGTCGCACCGGGATTCAGGCTTTGCGGCCCCGCCGTCACAGTACATGCACCGGGCGGCGACAACCTGTGGCTGCACCGCGCCATCTATGCCGCGCAACCAGGCGACGTGCTGGTGGTGTCGGTCAGCGACGCCTTCGAGCATGGCTACTGGGGCGAAGTCATGTCCACCGCCAGCCAGGTGCGCGGCCTTGCCGGTCTTGTCATCGACGGCTGCGTGCGCGACGGCGTGCTGCTGGAAGAAATCGGATTCCCGGTGTTCGCCCGCGGCCTGTGCATTCGCGGTACCGGCAAGGATTTCGGCGCGCGCGGCTGGATCAATGCGCCGGCCGTGTTCGGCGACGTCACCGTCCATGCCGGCGACCTGATTGTCGGTGACGGCGACGGCGTTGTCTGCATTCCGCGCGACCGAGCCGGCAAGGTGGTGGAGGCAGGACATGCGCGAGAAGCGAACGAGGCTGATCAGTGCCGCCGACTCCGTGCGGGCGAGACCACCCTCGACATCTTTGGCTGGAACTGAGCGCAAGAGAGACGACATGAAGGAACGTATCGACGAAGACACGACGATCCGCACGAGCTGGATCGACATCCCGGCTGCCGACGGCCGCACATACCAAGGCTATCTGGCGCTGCCGCCTGCGAGAACGGGCCCCGGGATTGTCCTCTTCCAGGAGATCTTCGGCGTCAATCGCCATATCCAAACCGTGGCCGAGCAGTATGCGCAACTCGGCTTTGTCGTGCTCGCGCCTGACGTGTTCTGGCGGCAAGCGCCGCGCGAATCATTCGGCTATGTGGGCGAAGAAGCCGCTCGCGCGCGCGACATGCTCATCCGCGCCGACATGGCCGAGATCGAGGCCGACCTGCAAGGCACCGTCCGCTCGCTGCGCGAGCGTCCCGAAGTGACGGGCGGCGTGGGCGCGCTCGGCTTCTGCATCGGTGGGCGGTTGGCCTATCTGGCCGCCGCTGCGGGACTGGTGGAGGCCGCCGCGTGCTACTACGGCGGCGGCATCCAGGACCAGTTGCAGAAGGCGGCGGCCGTGCGCTGCCCGATGTTGTTCCACTACGGCGAGACGGATCCCTTGATCCCGCTCGCCGCGGTCGAGCGCGTCAGGACAGCCTTCGCCGACCGGGACACGGCGAAGTTCTTCGTCTATCCCGGCGCGAGCCACGGTTTCAACTGCTGGGAGCGTGCCAGCTACCAGCCGCTCGCCGCGATGCAGGCGCATGGTCGCACTGTGCTGCACTTCGCCCGCCATCTCGCTACCGCTAACACGGTCGCATAGCCTCGGAACGGAGAACTGGAGAACTCGCCATGAGCATCGACGCCAACCAGTTCAAGGCAGCGATGCGCTGCCTCGCCGGACACGTCTGCCTGATCACTACGGTGTCGGCGGACGGCTCGCGGGCGGGGCTGACGGCCACGGCGGTCTGCTCGGTCTCGGCCGATCCGCCCACGCTGCTCGCCTGCGTCAACCGCAACAGCGCGTCGTTCCACGCCATCCAGGCGTCGGGCATCTTCGCGGTGAACGTGCTGGCGCTGGAAAGCCGCCGGCTGGCGGACCGCTTTGCCACCCCCATGCCGGCAGAGGAAAAGTTCGCCGACGGCGTATGGGGACGCGCCAGCACCGGCGCGCCGGTGCTCCGTGACGCGCTGGTCAGCTTCGATTGCCGAGTGGCCAGTGCCGTGGATGTCGGCACGCACGGCATTCTTTTCGGCGCCATCGACACCGCAACGCCGCGCGCCGACCGCGCGCGGCCGCTGCTGTATGCGCACGGCAGCTATGGCGAGTTTTCGTCGACCGACGCTGCCGCGGCGCGGGAACTGCTCTGGATTCCGACATGGGACCCGGAGCCGGCCGGCTGAGGCAGACGCTAGCAAACCCGCCGGCCGACAAAAATCCCGGCCGCATCCCTGCAGGGCGGGCACCCAACAATAAATTCCAACAACGGACACATGGAATGGGTTTTCGGAGAAATGAGCCGGCAATGGCACTTCGCCATCTGTTATTCGGCATCGCAATGACCGCCGCCACCACAGTGACGTACGCGCAGGGCAGCGTCACCATCGGCGGTCTGCTGGACGAGAGTGTCGCCATCTATCGCGACAACGGCGGCCATTCGAACGTCCGCATGCAGGATTCCGCCATCTACCCGTCGAAGTTCTACCTGCGCGGCGTCGAAGACCTCGGCGGCGTCCTGCAGGCGTCGTTCAGCCTGGACTCGATGATTTCCCTCAGCACCGGGGCGCTCGATCCGCAGTCGCGCGGCGCATTGTTCGAGAACTCGGCCTGGGTCGGCATGCGCAAGGTCGGGATCGGCGGCTTGCGCCTCGGGCAGCAGAACGACTTCGCGTTCGACTACTTCCTGATTGGCGCCATCGACCCGGCTACCGGCATCGCGGGCGGCATGCTGAACTTCCGCACCGGCAGCTTCGGCGCGGACCTGCTCGGCCTCAAGGGCCCCGCGCAGATCGGCGCCGGCCTTGCCGCCAGTGCGCCATACGCACCGTACACCAATGCCGCTGGCGCGCCGGTGGGCATGTCGGCCATCAACTGGGACCGCGTGGGCGGCAAGCGGATGTCGAACGCCGTCAAGCTGACGACCGACGAGATCGGCGGCTTTTCGGCCGGGCTGATGTACAGCTTCGGCGAAGTCGCGGAAGACTTCCGGAACGGGTCAGGCAAGAGCGCGGCAATCGGGTATCACTACGGAGAAACGCGCGCCGCCGTGGTCTATACCGAGCAGAACTACGGCGCGGTCAATGGCGGGCAGAGCGGCATCGCCAACTTCCCCGCCGGCGCCCGCACCAAGGTGTCGCGCTTCGATTTCTCGGCCATGTACAGCCAGGCGCGCAACACATTCACCGGAGCGAGGATCTACGCGCTGGCTGGCGGCATCGGCTATGAACTGACGCCGGACCTGATTCTTGGCGGCGCCTATACCTACGAGAACGGCAACGAGCAACTGAAGAACGTGATCATCCACCAGGGCGCGCTCCAGTTGACGTACACCTTCTCCAAGCGGACCGCCATCTATCTGGTGGGGGTCTACCAGCACACCAATGGCGCCTATGCCGCGGAGATCGGCAACATCCTCGCCAGCGAGAAAATCCAGTCCGTGGCGGCAGCCGGCATGATGCACCGCTTCTGACGGCGGTACGCGGGGGCGCTGGAGCGCGGCCCACTTCATACGCCACGCGCCGCGAGGATCTGCATCAGCCCCTCGGCCACTATCTTGCGGCCTTCGGCGTAGGCATCCAGCAACATCTCCCGGTTCTTGGTACTCAACGCCTTCACGAGCTTCTGTTCGATGTTGGCGTTCAGGTGCTGGTCGCGCAGCGTGATGTCGGCGGCCAGCGCACGGTAGCGGTCGGTCAGCCGCATCAGCCGCAGCGCTTCGCGCTTGAGCACCTTGTTCGGCGACAGCTCGAACACCGCATCGTGGAACGCGCGATGGTGCTCGATCCATTCCGAGCGGTTACCGCCCGAGAGCAGTTCGTCGAGTTCGGTCAGCATCGTCTTGAACTGCTTGAGTTGCGCGGGCGTGGGCCACTCGATAGTGGAAAGCAGTTCCGCTTCCAGCAGTTGCCGCATCAGGTAAAGCTGGCGTGCCTCGTCGGTCGACAAAGGCGCGACGAAGAAGCCCCGGTTCGGATCGTGCTCGATGATGCTTTCGGCAGCCAGCAGCTTCAGCGCCTCGCGCACGGGGACGCGGCTGATGCCGAAGCGGTCGGCCAGGTCGGATTGCCGTAGCTGCAGCCCGGGCGGCAACTGTCCGCGGTTGATTAGCTTGCGGATTTCCTGGGCGATCTGGGCGGGAATGTCGATGCCTTGTAGTTCTGCGGTGGACACGGTGTGAGTGGGTCAGAATGAGATATGCAATATTGAATGCAATCATACCTCCAATCGGCCCTTCCAAGGCGGGATCCGCGCTTCCGCAGGGGACACGCGGTCGCGCCCTCCACCATCGCTAGCCCGCTCCAGCGGTCCGACCGCAGATAAGCGTGCTGCCTTCACCTGGCGACCACCATGTTAATCGGCTTGCAATCCGGAGGCGTCCATGGTTAACAGCCCCCGGGGGTCATTAGCCCGCAGTCTGGAGAAACACGGCCGCTGGTGGCGCCTGTCACCGGGCGAGAAGCCTCCATCGCGCGGGTCGACACCTGATTCTCAAGGAAAAATTCGCATGGCGACCGGCCGCCTGCGGGCACGCGGCCGGAATGGGCGGCGCAGGCCGAGGTGCAGGCCAGCGCGTGCGCTATAAGGCGGGCTTGCACATGAGCGACAGGTGGATCTGCGCCATGTGCGGGACAATTTCGGGCACGAGTCCATCTCCACATCTCCACCATCACCATCTATCTGCACACCGAGGACGATGCGCGGCACGAGGCCACGCAAGAAAGGCATCGGATTGGGTGGACCCATAAGACGTGGGTGAGCCGAGGCCAAGCCAGCCGGAGGCCCGGATTGATATTTTCACTTTCGTGAAATTTTATCCAAGATCCTTATCTTCGTCACCTCGCCAAGAGATCACGGACGGGGCCCTCCGGCCCAGGGGCTTCGTGGGCGGTTGATCTCTTTTTCATCGGCATGTGAAGCTCGAGGCCATGTTGACGTCCCCCGAGACATAACTGATCTTCCTTGGGTAGGAACGGATAGCCAGGCTCTTGGCAACTGGTACAGCGGTTAGCGAGTTCAGAACAAGGCCATCCGGGGGAACATCCCTTTCGACCCAGTTTGTCAAGGCCTTATACATCTGATCAAGCGCAGGAACCGGCGGATTGGCATCCGGATTCGCCGTTCCGTTGTACGAACCATGTCCATTGCCCGGGATTTCGAAGTACCGGTAGAAGCTCTGTACCAGCGCCAAACCACCCATTGTGGCAATGACTCTCTCGTAGTAGTTGGATGAACCCCATGCCATGATCAGTTCATCCGCATTGCCGTGGTAGTGAATCAGTTTCCCTCCACGCGCCTTGAACTTCGAAAGATCCGGGTCGTCGGAGTTGAGGCCAGCGAAGACGGAAGGGTTCAGAGCGAGTCCACGGTCAAACGCGTTATCCAACTGTGCGTAGCTCAACTGCTTATAGCCGGATGCGCCATTGCCGGTAGCATTGGTAAAGCTTGGGCCGCCGAGCGGCGAATTTTGCAGGCTCAACGCAATCAGGCCACTGAGCAGGTCGTTAGTGGTACCGGAGAGATTGACCTCCGTGCCACGCGACAACCCATACCAGCGCTGCTTTGGCCCCAATGTCGGGCGCGCACCATTGTCAACCGCCGGGTCGGGAAAGCTCCCGTCCGAGGTTTCTCCATACCATGCCTTATTGATGGCCATCGCCTGTGTTCTGGTCACGCAGGTCGATGTAGCATTGGAGCCCCCCTCTGAAAGGCACAGCACGGCCGGATCCTTGGTCGGATCGTAGCTGCATGACGCCGGGTCCAGGATGAAGCCCAGGTGCTGACCGCCATGCAAGTCACATGCCTTGATGGCAGGTTGCGCGATGAACTTCGTTTTTTCGCTGGCGACTGGCTGTCATCCCAGATCCTGGCCTACAACAACACCAGGATAAACGTGCGCAGTGAAGAACGGCGTCCAATTGACGGCTGGGAACCCGACCAGAATACCGTCATAGTCCTCCGGATAGAGTTGCGCTTGCTTAAGGCCTTGCCGTCCCCCGCCCGAACTCCCATCCCAATAGGTATATTTTGGCGCGCTACCGTAATATGCCTTCGTCAAGGCTTTCGCTTTGACAACTTGCTCATGGTTCGCACGGTATGAAAAATCTGTCAGCAACTTGGTGTTGATGGTGCCGTCAGGGTCCATGGCGAAGCTGGGGTCGCCAGTCGTCGCAGTGCTGCCCGGACGGTAAGGTTGATGCCCCGTATCGCTATTGACCGTCACGGCGCCCTCTCTGGCTGCCACAAACGCAGCCGTCCCAAATTGCAGGGCGTTTCCTTCCGCCGTATTGGCTGTGGTTGACATTCTGCCTGGATCGGCTTCTGCTGACCCAGACCATCCCCCACTGCCGATGGCGTGTAACCGACCATTCCAGGTGCTCTACGTTGGCAGCCAAACGTCAATGCCAATGCTCACAGACGTCGACGGTGCGCCGGCGGGGCCGGGATTGCCGGGGGGGCATAAGTGTCTCCATTTCATGAATGACCAAGGGCATTGTTCGCCTGCCCTTTTTTCTTCTTCTGCGCCACCGGCTCACGGCGGTGAGTGCTGGGCGAGAAGCCGTCTGATAGCGGCGTTCTCCGGCATCACTCAAGTTCGGTGATGGCCTCGCGGCTTTTCGCGAGTTCTCTCAGGCGGTACTTCTGGATCTTTCCAGTACCCGTTTTCGGCAACGGCCCATATACAACTCTTACCGGGCATTTGTAATGGGCCAGGCAATCGCGACAGAACGCAATGATCTCCTTTTCTGTCGGTGCCTCGACTCCAGGCTTCAGTTCGATGAAGGCACAGGGCGACTCCCCCCACTTCGGATGAGGCTGGGCTACCACGGCGGCAATCAATACCGCGGGGTGTTGATGCAAGACATCTTCAACCTCCACCGACGAGATGTTTTCCCCTCCCGATATGATCACGTCCTTGGATCGATCCGTGATCTGTATATATCCGTCGGGATGCATGACCGCGACGTCACCAGTGTGAAACCAGCCGCCACTAAATGCGGCTACGGTCGCCTGGGGGTTCTTCAGGTAACCCTTCATCACGATATTGCCGCGTAGCAGCAGCTCGCCTTGCGTCTTGCCATCGCAGGGTACCGGTTCCATGGTGTCGGGATCGGCAACGCGCAGCCCTTCCAGGGCGGCGGCCCGATTGCCCTGGCGCGACATCAGCCGGGCTTTTTCTTCGATGGGCTTGTCATCCCAGGCCGGATCGCGATAGGAGCTGACCGGCGTTCCCGAGGCCTCCGTGATGCCGTAGACGTGCTCCACATCGAAGCCCATTTCCATCACAGCCTTCAGGACACTTGCCGGCGGCGGCGATCCCGCCGTCCGCACCCTGACCGCATGCGAAAACGTGCGACGCTCGGATTCCGATGCCGTCGCAATCGATGCCAGGACGATTGGCGCGGCACAGAAGTGGTCCACCTTATGCGTGTCGATGGCGTGGAAGATGTTCGCCGCAGTAACCTTGCGCAAGCAAACGTGCGTGCCCGCAGCGGCAGTAATGGCCCACGCGAAGCACCAGCCGTTTGCGTGGAACATGGGAAGCGTCCAGAGATACCGCGGCCCACGCGGCATGCCCCAGTCAGTCAGCTGAAGCATGCTCATCAGGTATGCGCCTCGATGGCTCGGCACCACACCCTTGGGATCTGAAGTCGTGCCGGATGTGTAGTTGAGTGCGATCGCATCCCACTCATCATCGGGCCAGATGCCGCCGAAGTCGACATCGCCTTCGCTGAGAAGCTGCTCATAGTCGAGCGCTCCCAGTCGGATCCCTGTCGGGCCTTCAGTGTCGAGAATGTCAACCACCAAAGGTGGATTGTCCAAACCCTGCAGAGCGGTTGCAGCGAGCGCGGCGAATTCGTTGTCTACCAACAGGATTCTGGCTTCGCCATGGGCCAGGATGAATCTCACGCCCTCCGCATCCAGCCGGCAGTTGATGGCGTTGAGCAACGCACCGCTGAGCGGGACACCATGATGGGCCTCGACCATGGCGGGAGTGTTTGGCGCCAGAATGGAAACCGTATCGCCACGCCGGACGCCGCGCTTCACGAGCGCGCTGGCAAGGCGGCGGCAACGGTCTCGAGTCGTCCGCCAGGATTGACGAAGGCCTCCATGGAGGATCGCGGTGCGTTCGGGATACTGATCGGCGCACCGATCAAGAAACTGTAAAGGCGTCAGCGGCACATGGTTGGCCGCGTTGCGCTCGAGTCCTGCCTGGTAGATGTTGGCGTTCATTTTTGCCTCCTGCCTGACGTGCCGCAGCTGGTTTTCCAGCTATCGCTAGTTGTGGAAGCAAAAATGTAGCGACCGGCCATGGTCGAGAATGTCTCGCACGAGACAATGCCTCGATTTCCCGATTGCGTATCGCCCCCCGGGGGCGAATGTCTCGCACATGACAGTGCGCCTCCTGTCTTGCCCCTACTCTCTGCCCTGAGTCCGTCAGATGTCTATGACATGTCGAGAGAGCAAGCATGAACAGAGTTGCACCCCCACCCGCAGAACTCCAGTCTGTCCGCGAGGCGGTTGAATGGGCGATCGTCACCCGCCGCAGCGTCAGAGCCTTTCGTCCGCAGCCTGTCGACGTGGAAACCGTCCACAAGATCCTCGATGTCGCCCGGTTTGCCGCCACGGGCGTGAATATCCAGCCGTGGCAAGTGCATGTTGTGACCGGGCAGGCACGCGACCGCATTTGCGCCGCAATCAAGCAGGTCGACGATGACCCCGCACAGTCCGGCGCCCATTCTGACGAGTGGGCGTACTACCCGCACGAGTGGGTGGCACCGTATCTGGATCGGCGCCGTGAAGTTGGGTGGAAGCTTTATGGCCTGCTCGGCATCGAGAAGGGAAACAAGGCGCGCATGCATGCCCAGCATGGTAGGAACTATCAGTTCTTCGATGCACCCGTTGGCCTGTTCTTCACCGTCGACCGACTCATGAATGAAGGCAGCCTGATCGACTACGGGATGTTCCTTCAGAACCTCATGGTCGTGGCACGCACATATGGCCTCAGTACCTGCCCGCAGGCTGCCTTCATGAAATACCACGCCATCATTTGCCGGGAGCTTTCATTGCGGCCCGACGAGAAGTTCCTGGTCGGTATGAGTCTGGGGTATGCCGATGAGGATCGAGTGGAGAACCAACTGGTGTCGGACCGTGCGTCCGCATCCAGCTTTACCGTCGTGCACACATAACCGGGGCATTGAAGCCTCTGACAAAGCAACCCATCCATCACCGCATGGAGGAGACAGATGAAAACCGAAATCAATGTACACAAGTTGGCGGAAGACGCGCGATTCTCGCGATTCCACGCCGTGATCCTGTTCTGGTGTGTCGTCATCCTGGTTCTCGACGGCTATGATCTTGCAGTGGTCGGGGCGGCCTTGCCCTCGATCATGAAAGAAATGGGCGTGGATGCCACCAAGGCCGGCTTCATGGCCAGTTCCGCGCTGTTCGGCATGATGATCGGCGCGATCTACCTGGGCACAATGGCCGAGCGGATCGGGCGCAAGCTGTCCATCTGCATCTGTGTCGCGCTGTTCAGCTTGTTTACGGCCGCGGCCGGGCTCACCACCGATCCCGTCACATTCAGCGTGACCCGCTTCCTCGCAGGACTTGGCATCGGCGGCGTGCTGCCCGTTGTCACGGCCCAGATGGGCGAATTTGCACCGGCCAAAATGCGCGCCCGGCTGGTCACCCTGGTTTTTGCCGGATATTCGATCGGCGGCATCCTGGTGGCGCTGACCGGCAAGCAACTGATCGGGACATACGGATGGCAAGCGGTGTTCTTCGTCGCTGGCCTGCCGATCTTCCTCATCCCGTTCATTCTGTGGACCATGCCGGAGTCCATTGCCTTCCTCGCAAAAAAGGGACGCCATGCCGAACTGGAGCGTGTAGCGCGACGCCTGGCACCGGCACTGAAGCAGGGTGAGCGCTATCAGTTCTTCGTTCCGTCCGAGGCACTCGCTTCCAATGCCCCGGTGGCTGCGCTCTTCTCTCAGGGTAGAGCCCTTAGCACGCTGATGATCTGGGTGGCGTTCTTCACCGGCCTCTTCATGGTCTACTCGCTCAGTTCGTGGCTGACCAAACTGATGGCGTTGTCCGGTTACAGCCTGGGCTCGGCGCTGAACTTCGTGCTCGTCTTTAACATCGGCGCAGTATGCGGTGCCATTGGCGGCGGGTGGCTGGGTGACCGATTCAATATCAAGCACGTGCTGGTTGCGTTCTATGCCACGGGAGCGGTTTCTCTCGCCCTGATGGGGTACACCAAGACGACAGAACTGCTCTTTGTCCTCGTGTTTGTCGTGGGCGCGTCGACCCTCGGTACGCAGTTGCTGGCCTATGCTTACGCGGGTGAGTTCTACCCCGGTTCCATTCGCTCGACGGGCGTGGGATTCGCCTCAGGGATCGGGCGACTGGGTGCCATCATCGCCCCGGTCCTCATTGGTGCGCTGGTGGGAATGAAGCTGCCATTGGAACAGAACTTCCTGGCCATTGGCGTCGCCGGTCTTGTCGGTACGCTCGCCGTCATCCTGATTGACCATCGCAAAAGCGCCGCCGCGCTGAACCGGCCAGGCGAAATGGCCTCGCAAGCGCCGCTGGGGTCCGTTCCCGCGCATCAAGCTACGAACCACTGAAACAGAAGCTCGACCATCATGAAAATCTCCGGCAACGTATTTATCGTCACCGGTGGCGGATCCGGACTCGGCGCGGCCACCGTCAAGGCACTGGCACAGCAAGGCGCCACGGTCGTGATCGTCGATCTCGACGTCACAAGGGGTCAGGCCGTCGCCAGTGAAACGGGTGGCGTCTTCTGGAAGACCGACGTTTCCGACGAGGCCAATGTCAAGGAGATGTATGCCTTTGCCTCGGGACTCGGGAAACTGCGCGGGCTGGTGAATTGCGCCGGCATTGCACCCGCAGAGAAGGTCATCGGAAAGAGCGGTATCCACGCCCTGTCTTCGTTCATGCGAACGATGCAGATCAATGTTGGCGGCACCTTCAATCTGCTGCGCCTTGCGGCCGACATCATGGCAAGCCAGGATCCGGTGGAAACCGGCGAGCGCGGCGTCATCATCAACACCGCGTCAATCGCAGCCTTCGATGGCCAGATCGGACAAGCCGCCTACGCGGCTTCGAAAGGTGCGATCGTGTCAATGACGCTTCCGCTAGCCCGTGAACTGGCTCGCTTCGGCATCCGCGTGATGACCATCGCGCCGGGCATCATGGAGACGCCGATGCTGCTGGCCATGCCGCCGGAAGTGCAGAAGGCGCTCGGCGATGCGGTGCCGTTTCCGCCCCGCATGGGCAAGCCCGACGAGTTTGCCGGACTGGTTGAATATATCCTTGGCAATGCCTACCTCAATGGCGACGTGATCCGTCTCGATGGCGCGATCCGGATGCCGCCGAAATGATTCAGGAGCAACCATGACCACGAAAGACCCGATCGTCATTGTCTCGGCTGCCCGGACTCCCATTGGTGGATTCCAGGGCGCGTTGTCCGGCCTGGGCGCCCCGGATTTGGGCGGCGCTGCCATCCGGGCGGCCGTCGAACGTTCAGGCATTGCGAACGATGCAGTGCAGGAAGTGCTGATGGGATGCGTACTGCCTGCAGGGGTTGGCCAGGCGCCCGCTCGCCAGGCATGCATTCATGGGGGGCTGCCGCTCTCGGCGGCCTGCACCACCGTCAGCAAAGTGTGCGGCTCCGGCATGAAGGCAGTGATGCTGGCGCACGACCTGCTCGCAGCCGGCACCAACGACATGATGGTGGCGGGCGGTATGGAATCGATGTCCAACGCCCCCTATCTCCTGCCCAAGGCGCGCAGCGGTTACCGGCTGGGACACGGCACCATGCTCGACCACATGTTCTTTGACGGCCTGGAAGACCGTTACAGTCCCGAGACAAAGGGCCGGCTCATGGGGACCTTCGCCGAGGACTGTGCGGGGGCGTATCGGTTTTCTCGCGAAGCGCAGGACGAATGGGCGGTGCTTTCCACGCAACGCGCCCAGTCGGCGATCCGGGACGGGAGCGTCGCATGGGAGACCGCTTCGATATCGATCGTGGACAGGAAAGGTGCAACGGCCACCGTTGCTGATGACGAGCAACCGCTTAAGGCAAATGTCGACAAGATCGCGTCGCTGAAGCCCGCCTTCAGAAAGGATGGCACTGTCACGGCGGCCAACTCCAGTTCGATTTCGGACGGTGCCGCAGCATTGGTGCTGACGAAGGCCTCCATCGCGGAGAGCCTTGGCTTGAGCCCGATCGCCCGCGTGGTTGGCCATGCCACCCACGCACAGGCTCCGGCGACGTTTGCCACCGCTCCCATCGGTGCCATAGGGAAGCTGCTGAATTGCATTGGCTGGGACACGGATTCTGTCGATCTCTGGGAAATCAATGAGGCCTTTGCCGTGGTCACGATGGCTGCAATTCGCGATCTGTCTCTGGATTCCGCTCGCGTCAACATTCACGGCGGCGCCTGTGCGCTCGGTCATCCGATTGGCGCTTCGGGTGCCCGGATTCTGGTAACGCTCCTGGGTGCGCTGCGCAAGAGCAGGGGCCGCCGCGGGATCGCAAGCCTCTGTATCGGGGGTGGTGAAGCAACCGCAATCGCGGTTGAGATGCTGTAGCAAGTGGGCGCCAGGGCGAGTGCCACCTCCGCCCTGGCTACAATGGATCCAGGCGGGCTAGTCGCCAATATGCGCGTACCGGCGCAGCCCATCCAGGTCGATCACCACAATGGCACCATATTCCATCTCGATCATGCCTGCTTCAGCCAGCTCGCGGAGTGCACGATTGGTGTTCTGGCGGGAAAGACCGGATAGCCTGCCTAGCTCTTCCTGCGACAGGGCGAGGGTGCGCTCCGTGGCAGGATAGAGCTGCCGATGGAACAACTCGGCCACACAGAAAGCGACGCGGGCGGCTGCCTCGTGGAGCCGGAAGTTATGCACCAGTCCGACGTAGTAACCGCAGCGTGCATTGAGCTGGTCAATGACGTAGCGGCTGAAGCTATGGTTGCGTCCCAGCAGCCACAAGAAAGTCTCGCGTGGCACATAGGCAATGCGACTGTCCTTGATTGCCACAACCGAGTACGGCCGCATCTCCGACTTCAGCACTGCGCCTTCGCCAAACCAAGATCCAGCGGGCACGCCGGCAAAGGTCACTGCACGACCGCAAGCCGAGGCCGTGTCCACCTTGATGATGCCTTCGATCACGCCCAGCCAGTGATCGGCCGGATCGCCGCGATGGCATGCCATGCCACCCGCGGCGCAATAACGCTCGAACGTCTCGGTTTTGACACGCGCCTTCTCTTCGTCGGTCAATATGGCGAACCAGCTTGACGCCTGCAGGAAGTCCTCAAGCGTGCGATGGCGGGACCGCGTCGAGCCGTAGAGCGTGTGGACAGCCACTGCGCTGCCAGCTTCAGCGTAGGAAATCGTTTGCACCGCAACTCCTTGGTTTTGCATCGCGCCTGGGCTAGTGCTTTTCATCGCCCTTGCCAGTCAAGTCCGCGTTTTTTCGCGCCTCGCGCAACACAAACCGTTGAACCTTGCCACTCGGTGTTTTCGGTAGCGCCGGGATGAACGTGACGCGCCTCGGGTAGGCGTGTGCGGCGTATCGGGTCTTCACCCATTGCTGGAGTTCCACAGCCGCTTCGTCAGTCGCCTCAAAGCCAGGACGTAGCACGACATACGCTTCGATCACCTCTCCCCTCACCTTGTCGGGAACTGCAATGACCGCACATTCTGCGACGGCAGGATGGGCCGCGAGCACGGATTCCACTTCGAACGGACCTATCCGATAGCCAGCCATGATGATCACGTCGTCTTCCCGCGATGAGAAGAAAAAGGCTCCGGTCTCATCGGCCCGCGCCAGATCCCCCGAAAGATAGTACTGTCCATCTCCGGAAAACTTCTCGGCACTCTTTTCCGGCAAGCCGTCGTACCCCGCGAACCAGGCAAGCGGGCTGTCTGCCAGCTTGAAAGCGATGCGACCAACCGTACCAGAGGGCACCTCGACCTCTTCGGTCCGATCCAGCACCACGGCCTTCCAGCCAGGCATCGAAATTCCCATGCAGCCAGGTTGTATGGGGCGCGCGAGGCGGGAGTCATGATGGTTATTGATCAACATCCCTGCTTCGGTCTGACCATAGTGATCGTAGACACTGACGCCAAGCGCCTGCGCTGCCCACTCGTTGACATCCGGGGTCAACGGCTCCCCCGCGCTCGATGCCGATCGCAGGAGCAGGCCAGCAGGCGCCGTCACGTCAGCGCACATGAGGGATCGGTAGACGGTAGGCGCCGCTGCGAAGTTGGTGACACCACACTGGCGCAGGACGTCGTAGGTAAGGGCAGGATCGAAGCCACCTTTCTGGAAGACGCTCTGGACGCCCGTGCACAGAGAGCCCACCACGCCGAAGTACAGACCGTAAGCCCAGCCAGGATCGGCGGCACACCAGTGGACATCATCGGCGCGCAGGCCGATGCCGAATTCGACGTAGGCGTGAAAGGCTGAAATCGCCCGCGACGGCACGACCACGCCCTTCGGCTTGCCGGTGGTTCCGGAGGTGTAAATGTGAATGAAGGGGGCATCGCCGCCGATCGCAGCGGGACTTATGCGGTGACCGGTCTTCAGAACGTCTTGATAACGATGCAGCGCGGGATCTTCGAGGCTAAGCTCATCATCGCCTATCACCACAACGTCGTACCTCGGCGCCGGCTCCCCGTCCTCGGAAGAAGAAAGCTTGCTGCATTGCGAGGCATCGCAGACCACAACCCGCGCCCCACTGCCCTCCAGGCGCAGCGCGATCGCTGGTGGCGCGAAGGCGGTGAACAGCGGCACGTGCACGGCACCGATCCGCCATATGCCAAGCAGCGCGACGAGGTATTCCAGGCTTTTGCCCGCAAGCGTCGCCACACGATCGCCGGATTTGACACCCAGGTCGAGCAAGGCGGCAGCAAAGGCTTCGGATTGGACTCTCAGCTCACCGTATGTCAGCCGCTCGACCCTGTGATTCGCATCGACGATATCGTAGGCAACACTGGCCGGATCATGCCGGTCGCACAGCATCCACGCCAGGCTTGCCGCAGGATCGGCATAGTGATCGATGAGCTCGCTGACGCGCTGGCCCGACTCGGCTAAAGGGGAAAGGATTTCCACGGCGACCGTCTCCTGCTGCAGGGGCCGGTCAGCACGCCGGCCTTAAGTGAAATCTAGATTCACTTAAGACTATGATGGCCGCCTCGCGAAGTCAAGGATCAACCCCCGCATGGTAGCCACTTATCGCAGTGGCCTGCTGCTGAGGAGCCTTTTCGTCACATATAACTTAGAACTGTGGTTCTATTTGTGTATTTCTTTTTCGTCACACTCAACTTCTCAGGCGGGTGGAACGAACGTGATTGAGGTGCCTGCTACGCCGCGCAGACAGAAAGAAATAATGGAGGCGGCCTGACTTTGCATTGGGCCGCCCGTCACTCCTGCTTCGCCGCTCAAGGGAGCGACGAGTCCCTCGAACAGGCATCCGACAATGCAGTCGGCGGAGGCAGCCGAGTCCTGTTCGGGAAACTCGCCGGCGGCAATACCCTGATCAATGATGGTGCGGAACACCCGCGAGAGCGCACGATGATAGGCCAGCCTTGCTGCCTCGACCTCAGGTTCAACCGGTTCGGCCACCAACGCGTGCGCCAGCCGCCGGCCACGCAAGGCCCGGCTCGCGAAAGTCCAGGCCGCCATGCCCAGCCGCTCGCAAGCGGTGCCGTCTCGCATGGCAATGCCGGCCACAACATCAACTTCCCGCTGTGCCGTGAATTTGACGACCTCGACAAGCAGTTCGGTCTTAGACGGAAAATATCGATACAGCGTCCCGATCGCTATGCCAGCCGCCTCGGCGATCGCCGTCATCTGGGCCTCCCTGAACCCCGACTGCGCGATGAGGGTGCGTGCGGCCTTCAGGATAAGGGGATGCTTGTCGGCACCGCGTCGGCGCAGGCGTACCCTGGGAGAAGTCAGTAGATCATGCATCTCGGTCTGCTTACCTTGGGCCCTTCTCTGTCCCGACGTGATCGCAAGGAGCACCTTTGCTGCCAATTATGCCACGCCCGGCCACCGACACATGGCAGACCGCGCAACCAACGGTACACGGCCCCGCACGTTGTCCCAAGGAAAGTCTTCTCCCGCGCCTGAATGTCTAGCTCTTCGCAAGAAAGGCTACCGACGTTTGCCAAGCTTGTGGCATGAGTCGAGCAACTTCGTCTACTCGAAGCACACCATATGCTCATGACCAGAGAACACACCACGTCCGCCGTGGCATTTTCTGTCGGCTACGAAAGTTCGTCGCAGTTCAGCCGCGAATGCTCGAGGCAATTCAGCACCGATCCAAACAAAGATATCCCGAAACGCCGGCGTGAACATATCTCAACAAAGCAGAGGGTTGACCCGCAATTCGTGAAAAATCCGGAAAATCTCCACTAAGCAGCCGATTTGAATAGGAACTCAATCGTTGGGTCAACGACATCACTCCGGGTGGCGAATACAGATTTTGCCGAAATGCTTGCCTGAAGCGAGGTAATGCATTGCTGAATGAAGCGCCTCGAATGGGAATATGCGATCGACTACGGGTCGCAATCTCGTCGCTTCGAAATGGGTCAGCATTGCTTCAAAGTCGGCACGGCTGCCGACAGTGATTCCTTGCAACCTGATGTGCCGCGTTACAACCTGGCCAAGTGGAATTTTTGGATCAGAACCGGAAAGGACACCGATCAAGCTGATTGTTCCTCCTGTCCGGACAGCGCGCACGGACTGGGCTAGCGTATCTGCCCCGCCAACTTCAACGATGTGATCGACGCCCACGCCACGCGTACGCTCTCTCACCGTGCGCCACCATTCTGGCTCCTTCTCGTAATTAATCAGGTAGTCCGCTCCAAGCGACTTCGCGCTGGCAAGTTTCTTGTCGCTGGAAGAGGTAATGATCACGACCGCACCCAACGACTTCGCAATCTGGAGCGCAAACAGAGAGACCCCGCCAGTCCCTTGCAGGAGGACGGTTTCCCCTCGCTTCAGTCGCCCCTCGGTGACCAGGGCTCGCCACGCCGTCACACCCGCAGTAGGCAACGTTGCGGCTTCAAAGTCAGACAGGTAGGCGGGCACACGGCATACCCGTTCCTCGGGTATCACCAAATGGGTGGCCATGGTTCCATCCTGCTCGCAACCCAGGCTGGATTGCATTCGTTCGGCGTTTGGTGCACCGTCCAGCCACGTTTGGTAAAAGATCGGGCACACGCGCTCCCCCACCTGAAACCGAGTTACCCCCGTGCCTACGGCATCAATGACGCCCACACCATCGCTGAGAACGATGAGCGGCAGATCTTTCATTCGCTTGCCGTAACCGCGGCTAGGAATAATCAGATCGCGAGAATTTAAAGCCGCAGCCAGCATCCTGAGACGCACCTCTCCTGCGGCTGGCTGAGGCATCGGTTTGGACGCCATCTGGAGATGATCGATGGACCAGTCCTGATCAACTTGGAATACACGCATCATATGTTCCTCTCTACGCTTTGGTTCTCGGACCTACCATGCGAGAGCCCTTCAGAAAATCTCTTACAGCAGCAACTACCTCGTATGGGCCGGCTTATGAGCCACGTCCGGCTGTGTGACCTCATCGCATCCGACTGTCTTCTCGCGACGAATGCGTTGAACTCGCCGGCGATGCCCTTCCGGAAAAGGAGCACGCAGAAAATGAATGTCAACCCGGTGACTATCGTGACGGATTCCCCCAGGGCACGGAACCACTCGATATGAGTGGCTGTCGCCAGCGATTCACCGATTTCGCCTAGCTTATTCTCAAGCACCATGATTACAACAGCGCCGACAATGGGCCCTACAAGGGTGCCAACCCCGCCAACCAGCGTCATGAGTACGACCATGCCTGACATGCCCCAATGCACATCGACCAAGGTCTCGAAGCCGAGCACGATCGCCTTGACAGAGCCTGCCAAACCGGTCAGGGCCGAAGACAGGACAAAGGCCATCAGCTTGTATCGATCGGCATCGTAGCCAAGGGAGATAGATCGAGGCTCGTTTTCCTTGACGGCCCTAAGGATTTGCCCGAACGGAGAGTGGACGATCCAGGTAATCAACGCGAGGGCGGCGACGAATATTGCCAGTACAACGAAGTACATGGTCGTATCGTCCCCCAGGTCAAGAACGCCAAGGAGTTTGCCACGCGGGATCCCCTGCATACCGTCTTCACCCCCAGTAACCGGCGTCTGCAGACAGACGAAATAGATCATCTGAGCCAGCGCAAGCGTGATCATCGTGAAGTAGATCCCTTTCCGCCTGATCGCAAGACTAGCCATCAGGAATCCAAGAATGGCAGAAGCCAACATACCGAGTACGATGACCCCTTCCACTGGGATGCCAAGATCGCGGGCTGCGTATCCGGTCACATACCCGGCCGCACCGAATAGTGCTGCATGGCCGAAAGAAAGAAGACCGGTGAATCCCATCAGAAGATTGAATGCGCATGCAAAGAGTGCGAAGCACATGATCTTCATAAGGAGAACGGGATAAACGAAGGTGGGCAGGAGCAAAGCGATGCCCAGGGCCGCCACAAGAATGAGTTTCTTAATCATATGAGGCTCCATTAATTCTCTTTGCCAAACAGCCCGGAAGGCCGGACAAGCAGTACCAAGGCCATGAGGATGAAGACCACTGTTGCCGATAGCTCGGGGTAAAAGACGCGGGCAATTCCCTCAATGACACCAAGGCTCAAGCCTGTCACGATGGATCCGATGATCGATCCCATTCCGCCAATTACCACGACAGCGAATACGGTGATAATCAGATTGGAGCCCATCAATGGCGACATGAATTGCTGTGGCGAGAACACCAGATCATCAACATAGTCGATCCAGCGGTGGCCGGCGAGGTCATCAACGGTACGGATGGGGGGATGGTTGTCTAAATATTCAGGCGTCGCGTAGGGTACCAAGCGGTAATCGGAAAGCTTGCAGGTCACGAAGCTATTCGCACTTGGCCGGTCGACGAGTCGCTCCAAATACTCAACAACCTCCCTCGACGTGGGTTCCGTTGGTGGCTCATACCTAACGATTCTCTGCAGATTTCTTCAGCCTGCATTGCCACCACTATCCTTTGCAGCTCGTGCAGTACCTCTTTCCCTTCAGCCAGAGACAGGCCGACCTTCGCCGGTTCAAGCTCGCGATATGGGCGTGTCAATATCGCAGACCCCGAATGTGGCCTTCTCGTCATAATCCGTGGGTGACCTCAACGCGAATGCTGATTTTCATCGTGGTCTCCCCCGGATATGATCTGCCGGCATCCAATGTGCCTTGCCTTGGAACCCCAAGGTTTTTAGCGCTCCCATTCAGCGCCCGGACTTCTATTTACGGCGGGGGTTCCAAGCAGATTCCGGAGTGACAGATTTGCTTTGTTCTACGACTGAAGATCGACAGAGAGGGCGGGACCACGGCATGACGATGGCTCGGAACGCGAATCGGCGAAGCGAGCGACACGGCCGGTTGTGCTCTGGAGGGTAGAATGCGCGGAACATTTGGTGCGTTGTCATTCGGACGAAAGATGAACCTCGCAAGGATCGACCTGAACCTGTTGCGCGTCTTCGATGCGGTTTTCGAAGATCGCAATCTGCTGGCCGCGGGCAAGCGCCTGCATCTCAGTCAATCGGCAATTAGCCATGCGCTTGGCCGCCTTCGCGATGTGCTCCAAGATGACCTCTTCGTCCGCACAGCCAAGGGCATGGAGCCGACCGCGCGCGCGGTCGCGATGGCTACGCCCATCCGAAGCGCCTTGCGGCAAATCCAGACCGCGCTCGGTGATGAACCCTTCGATCCGGCCAGCGCACGGCGGGAATTCGTGGTGGCCGCGAACGATTACATCACATTGATTCTTCTCAGCCGGCTGAGCCAGCGCCTGCGCGCGGAAGCGCCGATGGTCGACCTTGTGGTTCGCCCCTCTACAAGGCTCGATCTGGCCGGACAGATCGACATCGGCCGTATCGACCTTGCCATTGGCATCTTTGCCGAAGTGCCAGCGCGGCTCCAATCGATGGTGGTCTGGAAGCAGACGGAGGTACTGATTACGCACCGTGATCATCCGATCGGCGACCGTGCGCTCACCAATGAGGACTTGTTGATCTATCCACTGGTCACCGTGTCGCTGGGTGGGCAGGAGGAAGGCGCGGTCAGCGGCTTTATCGTCGAACGGGGTCTTGCACGTCAATCGGAAATGTTCGACCGGCAGGCGCTTGAAGACGCGTTTGCGGGTTCTGCAAAGCAGCCGCGTATCCGTGTCGCAGTGGCGCATTCGCTGGCGATACCCTCTCTGGTTCGCCACAGTGACATGCTGGCGCTCGTACCTTCGCCGTTGGGCCGCGAGTTCGAGCGCAATGGTGAGTTACGCATTCATTCGGTGCCCTACCCAACGCCAATGACGTCGGTACGGGCGGTGTGGCACGGCCGCAATGCCGAAGATCCGGCCTTGCGATGGCTGCGCAAGCAAATTGCCGATGTGGCGAGCCAGGTGCGAACCTAGTTCGTCCTATTCGCTGCAAGGTCGCCTTGCACGCATTTCACCGCAGTCGGCCTTGTCCCTGTGGCACCATCAGGACACCATGCGCATCGACATCTTTGGCGCCACGCGGGCTGACCTTTTTTTCCGGCACCTAGCTTTCGCCTCATCGTGACACGATCGTGGCATGCGGCTCCGGTCGTTCGCCCCGCTGACATTCTGCAGCGTGCGCGCGTAACGCACCCGGAAATTTCCATCGCTTCAGAATATCAACATGACAGTAAAGATTCTTGCATTGTGTGGCAGCACGCGTCGCGGTTCCGTCAATCGCAAATTGCTCGATGTGGCAGTGCGCGGCGCAGGCGACAGCGGCGCGGAGGTCAGGCTTGTATCGCTGGCCGATCATACGTTGCCGTTCTATGACGGCGACTTCGAACAGGACTACGGCGTACCAGCAGCGGCAAGGGAATTGCAGCAGTTGCTGGCAGAGCATGACGCACTGCTGGTGGCGTCGCCTGAATATAACGGCGGCTATACCGCGCTGCTCAAGAATGCCATTGACTGGATGAGTCGGCCGATGGCAAGCGGCGAGTCGGGCATGCAGCTTTTCCAGCAAAAGGTTGCCGCAGTGATCAGCGCTTCGCCAGGGCCAATGGGCGGTATCCGCTCCATGCTGGGAATGCGCGGCGTACTGGAGAAACTCGGCATGCTGGTGATACCGCAGGGATTCTCCCTGGCAGCAGCACATCAGGCATTCGACGTGGATGGCGGTCTGATCCAAAAGCCGGTAGAGACCGAAGTGCGCGCCGTGGGCGCCAAGCTGGTGGAGACGGCCCGGCGGTTGTCGAAGGCCTAGACGTTAAAACGTTCGCACGGCTGCCGCAGTGCGAGTTACGGGTCAGCTCGCGGTAGGACTTTCACCTCCAAGATCGCGCCCATGCTGGGCGCACACATCCTCCCCGCCCTGACGGGATTCCTACTGCATCTGGGCCGCGAAGGCTTCGATTGCTTCGGCGGGTTCCTGCTTCACCGAGCGGCCCGACTGCACCGTCTTTCCACAGGCTAACAAGCGCTGTCCGCGCTCTAAAACGTTGATCGCGCCGACGTGATCGGCGTTTGCTTCGTGGCCGCATTTGACGCACGCGAACAGTGCTTGCGTGCGACGGTTGTCGGCTGAAATATGCCCGCAACACGGGCACATACGGCTCGTGTTGGCCACTGGAACGGCGACGAAGAAGCCGCCGCGCCACGCTGTTTTGTACTCCAACTGGCGACGGAATTCGAACCACCCTTGATCGAGGATGGATTTGTTGAGCCCGCTTTTGCCCGAACGTTGCGCCCTGGCGCGTCGGCTGTGCCGCTTGCCGCTTGCCGATTGGCTCATGTTGCGCACCTGCAAGTCTTCGAAGGCAATCATTGCGTGGTTCTTGCTGATCGACATTCATCGCGCCGCTCGCCAGCTTCAAGAAACACGAGCAGCGGCTCGCGAAATATCAGCGCCGAATGGCCCGCAAGGTCAAAGGTTCATCGAACTGGACCTGAAGGGCGTGTCCAGCCGCATGATCCGCAAGAAGAGCTACCCAAGCATTCGCAAAAAGCTGTGGGGCGGTGCGCTGTGGTCGCCGTCGTACTTCGCCGGCAGCTGTGGCGGCGCTCCCGTCGGACAAATCATCCGCCAGTACATCGAACAGCAGCAGACGCCGCAGTGACCGCCCAAAGGACGGCCTATGGCGTCACGGGCTATCCTTTCCCGGCCGGAAGGCCGAGCCGCGCACCGGGTCAATGGCCGTCCGGTGCCTTGACGTTGTAGGCAATCCTGCCTGCAGGCAGGAAGAAGAGTGCGATCACGGCGCCGCCCTTGGCCTCGGGATAATGATGACTGCCTGGTGCGGGGGCAGTCCACCCGCCGTAGCACCAGCCATTCGGGCCAGCCAGCGCCGCGCCTTCATTGAGCGCCACCACCAAGTTGAACTCGCCATAAGGGTGGGAATGATAATCGCCGCGGAAGGCATCTTCCGGGTTGCGCTGATCGTTATCGGAACTGTCCATATAGACCGCGGTAATGCTGAAGCCGAAGGTCGCCTCCGACGGATCGACAAGGCGCGAACGCCGGTACTTATGACCCGCGATTTCCGTGTTGGCGGCCCAGCCTTCCTGCTCGACACCGATCGTGATCAGTCGGGCGAGATCCTTGTACAACGCGCTTTCGGGACCGTATTTTGTGTTCAGCCATTGCTCGACTTCGGTACCGGTGGTCATGTCCTTGACCTCCTCAAGAAACGGAATGCAGCGAGCGATCAATTGCTCCCTGTGATTGGATGCTCCGGTATTTGACATATTGTCCTCATGATCTCGGTTGAGCGCCGGCTCGCATCGTCAACGATGCTGATCGATGTGCCCGCGCCGCGGCGTATCGCCTGCAGGCACGATGCCATATGATGCGCAACTGCGGAAGCGACGACCGTGCAAGGTGAAATTGCATGCCGTGCAAGAAGCTCCATCTGTGACGCAGGTTCCACCGTTCAATATCCATATGCACAGATTTCAATGACTCCTTTATCTCGCGCTGGCGATGAAGAAATTAGTGCTTTTGTGAAAGAAAGGACGTCACCACGATCAATTCACGCTGGATTTCCCGCATCTTCGCTAAATAGATGCCACTGACAAAGGGATATGAATGACGAGCAGCCTGTTTCCTGTCCGGGTTGACCCTGTTGTCGCTCGTCATCTACGACTCTAAGCTCCGCCCCGATGTCTTTCATCTTCCAGCAGGTGTCGACAATGCATCGACCACCTGTTCGTCGAGAGAGCTGTGAAGAGTCATCCCACAGGAGTTGTCATGAGTACTTACCAGAAGCCGACATCGAACGTCATCGATGTCCAGCAGTTCATTGATGAACATCCGTTTTCGCCATATCAATGGCTGATCCTGCTGATTTGTTTTCTGATCGTCGCTGCGGACGGTTTCGATACGGCAGCGATCGGCTTCGTTGCGCCGGCCGTTGCCAGGGAATGGTCCATTTCCGTCGGTGCGTTAGGGCCGGTGCTCAGTGCGGCGCTAGTCGGCTTGGCGCTGGGTGCGCTGCTGGCAGGACCGATCGCCGACAGGATAGGCCGGCGCAGGGTCTTGATCGGCTCGGTCTTCTTCTTCGGCCTTTGGACCACGGCGTGCGTGGCAGCAACGGACATCTGGCAACTCACCGTTTTCCGTTTCTTGACCGGCATCGGACTTGGGGCGGCTTTGCCCAATGCGACGACCCTGCTATCGGAGTATGTGCCGGCAAAACGGCGCGCATTGCTACTGAACATCATGTTCTGTGGTTTTACACTGGGCGCCTCGGCGGGCGGACTTGCCGCGGCCGCTTTGATACCTGATTTCGGATGGCGATCGGTCTTCGTGGTCGGCGGCGTTGTACCGGTCGTGTTGGCAATCGGCCTGATCAGGTTACCCGAGTCGATTCGCTTCATGGTGATCAGGGACTGGCCGATCGAACGGATTCGCAACGTACTACGCCGGGTCGCCGATGACCCTGCTATCGCCACATCACGCTTCACGGTTTCGGAGAGCCGGGAAGACCAGCAACGCACACCGATCGGCGCGATGCTAGCCAGGCCGTACCGATTCGGAACGCTGACGCTGTGGCTGGCCTACTTCATGGGACTGGTCGTCTATTACACACTCACGAGCTGGATGCCCACGCTGATCCGCGAGGCAGGCTTCACACTGCGCGAGGCCGCACTCGTTACGGCGCTGTTTCCGGCGGGTGGCGTGCTCGGTGCGCTGATCTTCGGCTGGCTGATGGATCGCTGGAATCCCTGCCGAACCGTTGCGCTCGCTTTCCTTCTTCTCGGCGCCGCGGTCTGTGCGATGGGGCAGGGAGCGGCCAGCACCGGGTCGCTGGCGGTTCTGACTTTCGTGGCGGGCGTTTGCATGACGGGCGCGCAGATGTCGATGCTCGCACTGGCGGCGCTTTTCTATCCCACCCACAGCCGCGCGACTGGGGTGGCCTGGATGCTCGGCGTGGGGCGCTTCGGTGGCATTCTCGGTGCCATGGGCGGCGGCACGCTGCTCGCGGCTGGCTACAACATGATCTACATCTTCACGCTGATGGCCGTGCCAGCATTTGTTGCCGCAATGGCTCTGTTCGTGATGGCATGGGGCCGCGCGCGTCCTGCACTCGCCGGTGATTGAATCGTGGCTGTTGTGCAGCGGGTGCAATCTGCCCTTGCATATGTTTCACCGTGCGCTTCCTTTACGCCATGTCATCATAAGGAAGCCTCCTTGCTCGTTCTCTGCTCATGACAATTACTCGAGACTCTCATCCCACCGCATCCATCGTCGACGGAATCATTCGCGCCCGTCGCGCCGTGAGATACTTCAGACCTGATCCGGTACCACAATGCATGGTCGAGGACATTCTCGACGTGGCAAGATTTGCCCCAAGCAACTCGAATATCCAGCCTTGGCACGTCTACGTACTGGCTGGGCAGGAACAAGCCGCGCTGAGTGAAACGTTGAGACAAGCGCACATGGAGGATCGGCATCCTCCGTTGCAACATATTCCTGACCCGCTTCCCGAAGCGATGAGAGTGCGCCAGGAGGCGTTCGGATCGGTGTATTACGGCGCGCTGGGAATATCCAAGTGCGATATGCAGCAACGCGCCAAAGTAACGGCGAGAAACTTCGATTTCTTCGGTGCGCCCGTTGGCTTGATCTTCGCGATTGATCCATCGCTCACCAAATTCAGCTGGCTGGACTATGGCTTGTTTATCCAGACGATCATGATTGCCGCCAGCGCCATTGGCCTGGCCACGTGTCCTCAGGTGTCGTTCGTGCGCTATCAGGACATCATCTCCAGGCACCTCGAGTTTCCCGACGGCTTCCAAGTCGTGTGCGGAATGAGCCTCGGCTTCCCCGACGGAGAGTCGATTGTCAACCGTCTCGATATGGCGCGTGAGCCCGTTGAGGGCTTCACGCGCTTCCTGGGCTTCGATGCCTGAGCGTGCAGTCGACTCGATGCCGACTGTGATCTGAAGCGCGCCCGCCAACGACTGAAGGCCTTTCTGCTTTCACATGGAGTCCGCTACAGCGGCAGAGGCGACTGGCGACCAGCGCACCGGCGCTGGAGCAGTGCCTTTGTATTCGATAGCGCGTGGCAGCAACTGGCCTTTGACGAATATTGACGTGCTATCGAGGACCGGATCGCGCAATGCAGCCGTGTCGAAGCCGCCCTGCGCGAGGCAGTGGTCAACTGGCGCTTCTACTCGGCCGTACTGGCCTTGCAGGCCATGCGCGGGGTGCAGTTCACCACCGCCGTGGGCATGCTCGCGGAACTGGCTGATCTCTCGCGCTTTGCACATCCGCCCGCTTCTAATCGTCGAGCGCGAGTTCTCGAAAAAGCCAGTGCTTGTGCGCGCTGCCGTCTTCAGTCTACTGCAAACCGGCCGCGTGCATGCTGAGGAATTGCGAACCGATTCATTGTCGTGGATGACGAAGTTTGCAATACATCTCCCATCACGACTTCATATGCAGCCTATCCATTGACTCAACAGCGGCATACTTCTCGTTCGGCCAGCGCGCCGAAAGCTTACTCGACAGCATTGTATATTTCGGCCAGGTCGCACAGGTCCCAGTTGCCGCCGGTCAGTACCACGCAGACCTTTTCATCCGGCCGGACCTTGACGACGCCCGCCAGTAGAGCGCCGATACCGATCGAGGCGGCGGGTTCGGCGATCAGCTTCGCGTCCTTCGCCAGGGCCCGCATGCCTTGAATGATGTGCTGGTCCTTGACCAGAACGATCTCGTCCACGTAGCGCTCGATGATGGGATAGGGGTTCTGTCCTGGCACACTTATCCGCAAGCCGTCTGCAATGGTGTTCTTCAAGGGAAGCGTGGTGCGCTCCTTGTTCAACCTGCTGTGATAGTACTTCGGCGTCAAGGCAGGCTCCGCGCCAACGACCCGAACCGATGGCCGGGTTTCCTTGATGGCGGTGGCGATGCCGGAAATCAGGCCGCCGCCGCCCATGGGGATGATGACGGTATCCACATCCTGTAGATCTTCCAGGATCTCGCAGCCGATCGTTCCCTGCCCTGCCATCACCAGCGGGTCTTCAAAGGCGTGGACGACTGCGTAGTGGTGTTCCTCAGCAATTTCATACACCCTCTTCCACCGGGCAGCGGTATCGCCATCGAAGAGGATGACCTCCGCACCGAGGGCTTCGGTATTGGCGATCTTGATTTTCGGGGTGGTCACCGGAAGTACCAGAATCGCTTTCACTCCCAGCATTCGGGCAGCGTAGGCGAGCCCCTGAGCGTGATTGCCGGAAGACGTGGCTATGATGCCGTTGGCGATCTCTTCCCTGGGTAGCGAGAGCGTCTTGTTCAGCGCGCCGCGAATCTTGAACGCCCCGGTGATTTGCAGCGTTTCGGGCTTCAGGTAGAGCTGACAACCGGCGGCTTTCTCCATCTTCTCCGCGCGCAGTAGCGGCGTATGTTTGATATGGGGTTTCAGCCGTTCGTGGGCTTCTCGAATGTCCTGAATGGTTGGATGAACGCTCATGGGATTTCCTTTCCCCTTACTGCCGAAAAATCAAAATTCAAAGGAACGCAAAGAAAGTCCCAATGTTGTTTTCCAGTGCATTTCGATAAATCTTTTCGGCAGTGGTGTTGTCCTGTATGGCCATGCCCGTGGAATCGAAGATGGTGATTTCTTCATCGTTTTCTCGGCCCGGCTTCTTGCCAAGCAATATCTCGCCGATTTCGCCATGGATATCGTCAAGAGTGATGATTTTCTCGTTCATCGGATGAAAGGTTTCCCCTTTTTCGATGCACTGCGAGATGGAGTCATTGACTATCTTGGCGTGCCTGAATATCTCAGGTTCCAATTCCTGCTTGCCTTTCTGATCTGTACCAATGGCAACGATGTGGGTACCGGGCTTTACCCAGCTCGCTTCAACGAGCGGGCCTTTTCCACGGGTGGCGGTGATCAGGATATCCGCCTGCCCAACCGCCTCCTTTTTTGAATTGGCCAGGATCACAGGGATACCGAACTCGCCTTCGATATCCGTTTTGAAGCGGGCCAGCGTCTGCGGGTTTCTGTTCCAGGCATGGATCTCTTCGATCTGCATCACTAGGCTGATCGCTCGAATCTGCATCCTGGCCTGGTTTCCGGTACCTATGGTGGCGATTTTCTTCGAGTTCTTTCTTGCGAGCGCCTTTACCGAGACGGCCCCCGATGCCCCGGTCCTTAGACCGGTGAGCAGACTTCCATCCATGACGCAGATCAGCGCGCAGCTCCTGGCATCGAACAGCAGAATGGATCCCATACCGTTAGGCACGCCATGTGCTGTCGGGTTATCGAGGAAGCCTCCGGAAGAGGCTTTCATCGAGATTATTTCATTGGTCTTGTAGTAACCGACCTTGAAGTCGATTTCTCCGCGCGGTGCCGGAAGATGTATGCCGATATAGTCAGGCTGTACCACCTGTCCACTGCTGAAAGCCCTGTATGCCTCTTCCACCGTACCTATGACTTCCTTCATAGATATCAATTTTCCGACTTCTTCCTTCGTTAGCAGCAGTGTTTTCATCTACCGAGCCTCGCTATTCTTATCAAGAGCATGTGCCATTCGCCAGATATGCGCATCCAACATCAAACCCGGCTTATCTCGCCATGTTCAACGCATCACCAGCCTGTCTGCAATTAGTATGCAGCCGAGCGCTCAGCAGAAAATTTCGGAAGTCGTGCAAAAATCGTAACTTCCGACTGTTTTTACCGCTGCCGGCGAAATCTGAAGCGGCCGCATGATGCTTGAACCAGGTAGGCATCGGTCGGAGAGCAGGGTCTTGGGATCTGCTTCTTCACAATTGCGGCGATGGACGTTGAAGGATGCGACTCCCGCACCCGGGCGACCATCTCTTGCACCAACAGTTCCGGGCTCGCGAACACCGGCAGCCCGAGTTGGTCGGCGAGCGGTTCGCACAAGTGCGCCAACGAGGCTTGCGCCAGAACGATGCGATCGACGCGTGGCGCCAACTCTGCCGCAGCTTCGCGCACGAGGCGATCGTGCAGGTCACGCCGGCCACTGGCCAAGGCGTCGAATGCCGCCGCGCACAAGAGGCTCTCCGCCGGGATATCGCGGCCGGCGCTCTGCGCGTGCGCAGTCAGCAGTGCCCGGCTCGGTGCGACCGTCGACGGGGTCGTGCAGATCAGACCGACGCGGCCCGGCGCGCTTGCCACGCGGGCGTAGAGGGGATCGTCGATTTTGAGGATCGGCACACTCACCGTCTGACGCGCGGTATCGATGGCTGGCGAGGTCGACGAGCACGTGAAAACAATCAGCTCGGCACCCGCATCGGCCGCCACCTGTGAGAGTGTGGCGATGCGGCGCGTGATGCCGCTTGAAGGACCTTGCCGGATCAAGTCCTGAAGGACACTTTCGTCCAGCATGTGAAAGCAGTCTGCGTCTGGCAAATCCGACTGAAAGCGCGGACGGAAATGCTCGACCAGCATCGCGACGGTATGGATGAAAGCAATGCGCCGGATCATGGAAGTGTCAATGGAGAGATCAGTAGTGCTGCGCGAGCCATGCGTCGACTTCCGTACAGCGGAATGCCGCGGCGGCACGATACTCTGGTGCACTGGATGGCCACCGCGGCATTGGCGAAGTGGGCCGCAGCCGAGACATGTACACCCAGGCGGAAGCGGCTTCGCTCGCAGCTCAGACAGCGGCGGTGACCAGAATCTCCACCAGCAAGTCGGGGTGTGCCAACTTGGACTCGCCGGTGGCGCGTGCCGGCCGTACCGGCGCGTGGAGGCCGACTTGACCGGCCAAGCGCGCATTGCCCAGCCCCGCGGCCAGTACAAGCTTGGGCGCGCGGAACTGCTGGCCGCCGCTGTGCGCCGTGAACAGGCCATCTGCATGCGTGATGCGCTCCACCCCGTGGCCCGTCTTGAGCGTCACGCCCCGCTGGGTGCACGCGGTGTGCAGTGCTCGCAGGAGCTTAAGCGGATTGACATGGCCGTCCATCGGCGAGTAGCTGGCGCCGACTACCTTCGGTCCCACGTGGGGTAATCGCTGCAGCAGGGCCGCGCGGTCCAGGATCTCGAACGGGTACTCGCCGCCAACCTCATCGCGCACGGCGGCTAGCCGCTCGCTGCGCGCAGCGAGTTCGGCCTCGGAAAAGCACAGGTAGAAGCCGCCGGTCTGCCTGGCCTGGACATCGATGGCGGTTTCGCCCTGCAGACGCGCCGCCAGCGTGGGCCACTGCCGGGCGGATTCCCGGCTCCAGCGGGCATAGTCAGGTACGCCGCGGCCCTTGCCGTGAACCCAGATCAAGCCGAAGTTCCCACGCGAAGCGCGAAACACATCGTCGCCTTCATCCAGGACCGTGATGCTCCTGCCGAGCTGGCCCAGCCCGTAGGCCACTGCCGTGCCGACCAAGCCGCCGCCGATCACGATCACATCGCTCGAAAACATGTAAGCCTTTGGTGCCGGCTTAGATTCATTCATGGACCTCTCCTGGTCGGCGTAGGCGGAGTGATGGGCTGGGTCGGGGTTTGGCGCGTCGCAGGCGCGGCCTAGAAATCAGCGACCTTGCCCCATGCTGAGCCGCTGAACCGCCCCGGCCGGTACGGTATGGGATCCACGATCGGTTCGGCACCGGTGGCAAGGTCCGCGATAAGGTGGCCGGCGCCAGGGCCGATTCCAAAGCCGTGTCCGGAAAAGCCCGCAGCCAGGATGAAACCCGGTATGGATGGCACTTCGCCGATGCCGGGAACACCATCCGGCGTGCTGTCGACAAAGCCGGCCCAGGCGTCCGTGATCCTTGCTTCGCGCAGTTCAGGCAGGAGTTCGAGAGCGCGACGGTGTGTCTCCCTGACCGTCGCGAGATCGGGCTTCGGATCAAGGATGCGCACTCGCTCCATTGGGGTCGGGGCATCGAGGCGCCACCGCTTCAGCGTTTCGTGCCCACCACGAATGCCTTCCAGGCCTCCCGGAAGAAGGCTGCGCCAGCGCTTGGCGAACATGGGCACGAACTGTGGGGCGAATCGCATAAACTGTGGCGTCACGTCCACGCGTGCGCGGCCGCTGATGGCCAGGGCGAAGCGTCCGTCGCTGCGACGCGTAATGGACACGCCTGTCGTAAATAGGGCATCCGGCAAGCAATGCTCTACAGGGGAAACGCTCAGGATGGATTGACGGATCGAGGCCTGGGGAAAACGGATGCCGAGCTGGCGGCAGAACGAGGACGCCCAGGCGCCACCGGCCAGCACGGCCGTCCTGGTTTTGATGACCCCGGCTTCCGTGATGACGCCGCTGACTCGTCCGCCTTCCGTCTCGATGCCGCGGGCAGCGCAATTTTGGTGAACGCTGCCACCGAGCTTGATCAGGGCAGCTGCCACGGCCGGCGCAGCCTTGCCTGGATCGGCAGTGCCATCGCTGGGCGAGAAGACGCCGCCTTTCCAGGCGCGCCCGGTCGCCTGCCCCCGCTGGGCGGCTTGCCGGCTATTGAGCATGTAGGTTGCCACTCCGGCGGTCTTTGCAAAATCGCCCCAACTGGACCAACGGGATAGCTCCGCCTCGTCGTTACTGAGATACAAGAGCCCGCAGCGATGGAAGCCCGTGTCTTCTCCGCTTTCTGCGGCAAAGCGTTCCCAGAGGTCAAGGCTCTTGCTCGCTAGCGGCAGTTCGCGAGCATCGCGGTTCTGCTGCCGGCACCAGCCCCAGTTGCGGCTCGATTGCTCGGCGCCGATCCTCCCCTTTTCGACCAGGGCGACCGAAACGCCGCGCTTGGCCAGGTAGTAGGCGGTAAAGACGCCAATGATGCCGCCGCCGATCACGACGACATCAGCCGAAGCCGGCAGCGTGGGCGAAGTTTGAATGTGGTGCAGCGGAGGGGACATGATGGATCTCGCTCGTCGATTCAAGCCTGGACGCTTTGAACTACGTAGAATTTCGCCACGCGATCGCTGCTTTCCCACCCGATCGGTGCGCCCTGGGGCACGAACAGCGCATCTCCGGCGCCCACCGACAGCACGCTGCCATCGGGGGCCGCGAACCGCACGCTGCCGGCCAGCAGATGCATGAATTCGTTGAGGCGATGCGGACGGACGACCCGGTGGTAGGGTGTCGAGTCCCAGGTGCCCGCGAGGTACTGCGCGCCCTCGTCGGTGAAGACATTGTCGCTGCGGCATTGGGGGGATGGGCCCAGCAGCGTCTCCGCCGGGGGCGGTGTGGACGGCTTGAAGTCGGCGTTGGCGCGCAAGGGGATGAGGCCGGGGTTGGTCGGTTTCTCGCAAGCCGCCGCGCAGAAGGAAAACCGCACGCGGGATCCGGCCTGGATGCGCAGCGCCGTGCCGCATCCGATGACAGCGCCCGCTTGCGGACCCAGTACCAGCGGGGCCGTTCCCGCTGCGGTCAGCGTCAGCTCTCCTTCCACCACGACGATGGTTTCGATGTGAGGGAAGCTCGCGACATCGAGATCGCCAATGAAGCTGGCCCGACCAGCGATCATGGAGTCGGGTCCTTCCCATGCGATTTCGCGCTGTCGCGCAAAGGGATCGTCATTGCCGAAGGCCGCCCTGCGGAATTCAGTTGAAACGGGCGCGCCATCGGCGCGATGCAGCACTAGGGCCACGGTCATGATTGCTCCTGCGCGATGCGCGATGTCTTCACTGAAAGCCTGTCAGTCGGTACCGGGTGCCGAGGCATCCTGGAAGCCAAGAATGGCCTGGTTTCCAGGTATTCCTTGAGACCTTCTATTCCGTATTCGCGACCATTCCCTGAACGCTTGTATCCGCCAAAGGGAGCGTGGGGATTCCGGGCCGGATAGTTGATGTGCACCTGCCCGGACCGGATCCGCGCTGCGACGGCCCGGGCCGCGCCGAGGTCCTTCCCTTGCACATGGGCGCCCAGGCCGTAGACAGTGCCATTGGCGATCTCCATGGCCTCGTCCACGCTGTCATAGGGGATCAACGCGAGGACCGGACCGAACTTCCTGCGCGATCTGCATCTGGGGATCCACCGAGGAGAAGATGGTCGGGCGGCAGTAGAAGCCGGGCTCAAGGCCTCCGGCCGGCCGGGGCCGCCACAAACGACCCCTCGCAGCTCCGTCGTCGACCCATCGACTGAGGAGCCTGTCGCGGAGGTCGCGCTGGGCAGTGCAATAGCCAGGCGGTCAGCGCTCCTGAGGTGCTCGATGATGGAGGAGGTCACGGATTCGGTCATTTGGAAACGGCGTCAGGGTTGCTCATTGCCATCCATAAAAGCGTGACCATGGATGCTTGGCAATGCGGTGGGCTGCGTCATGATGGGGCTGAGATCGGGCCTTTGGATGTCCAAAAGTTTAGGCCGCGAGCCCCTCTCGCCGGTGCCGCAATGAGGGTCTTGCACAAAGCAAACTGCGGTTATGCGAGTCGCTACAGCAGATCCTGCCATCGCGCATACGTCATGGGCCTTCAGCTGCCCCAGCATCAACTCCGCGCCAGTGTGCCCCCGACACCCAAAGTACGGAACACACGCCAGTTCGCCTTCGTCACACAAATTGTGGAAGACCCAACTTTCCTTCGCTGTTTAAGTCATTGATTTCATTGAGGTTGCGTGCGGTTTCGCTGCCATGCCACGCGAATTGACAACATTCCTTTAGGATCGGTGACGACTTTCCGGGCGGGCGACCGCCGTTCCACGCCGATACAACATCCTCCACAGGATCGGGCGGGCGCCTACTCCGAGGCGCTCGACATCGCGCTGCTTGGAACGAATCGCCCAAGCTGTCGCAAGCCGCGCGCTGGTGACTGACTCCATCAACTTCAGGAGGCATGCGCCGCTCGCCGGGTCGTGCCGCTTCGTCTTCAACCAGGCGCTGGCGTTGCAGAAAGAGCGCTACGAGGCCGGCGAGAAGAAACTCGGCTACGCCGGGCTGTGCAAGCTACTCACTGAGTGGCGCAACGGCGCGCAAACACCGTGGCTCAAGGACGCGCCGACGCACCCGCTGCAACAGACGCTCAAGGATCCGGAGCGGGCCTACGCCAATTTCTTCGCTTGCCGACTTCCCGCGCTTCAAGGGCCAAGGCGACAGCTTCCGTTACCCCGACCCGAAGCAGATGAAGCTCGATCAGGGCAACAGCCGCATCTTCCTCCCGAAACTCGGCTGGATTCGCTACCGCAACAGCCGTTTGGTTCTTGGTGAGGTCCGTAGCGCCACGGTATCGCTGCGCGCCGGCAAGTGGTACGTCTCGATCCTCACGTCGCGCGAGGTCGAGCGGCCTGTGCCGCACGGCCCCGCCGTAGGGATCGACGTCGGCGTGGCCTAGATGCAGTAGGAATCCCCGTCCTTTCAGGGCGGGGAGGATGTCAAGTTGTCATCGTCAGTCAAACCGAGGTGGATACGCATTTTGGTGTGTACGAGCGGATGCCGGCAGAGAAGCTCGGCACGGTGCCGCCCATCCAGTGAAGCGTCAGGATCGGGCTTCCGGGGTCAATGACGAGGCTCGTGGCATGAATCCAGACACCAGCATTGGCCCAATGCCTGACGGCGACCTTGAGCGGAGAGCCCGACAAGCTGCGGCCACCCGGACTGGCGCCCGTTTACCGGGCCGCTGTCGCCGGCGAGTGTGCGCCACGCGCTGGTGATGCTGAACGCCTCTTCAACCGGGCACCAAGGCCGGCTACCTGGCCAGCAATCCGCTCGCGCTGGCGCGCCGCCCGCGCGCCCCGACGCAGCCACGCATCACGCGCTACCTGAGCCACGAACTGTGGGACGCCGGACGCCGCCGCGGCGATGCCGGGGTCGACCGACCCCGCCACCGCGCGCAAGTGGCTGCATGCGGCGCGCTGCCGCTGACTATTGAGCGCGCTCTATCTGGGGAACTGCGCGAGGCCGAGGTCAGGCCTGGAGATGACCCGTTTTTTTGGACACCCGCTATCTTGAACCGTAGGGGGTACCAATCATGGCCAAGACTCGAGTGCCGTATGCCGCTGCTTTCCGGCAGCAAATGATCGCAGGATGCCAAAAACATTGGTGTCGAACAGCGACTGGGCTTCGGCAATCGACGTTTCTTCGGTCGAGCCGAGCAGGGTCACCCCTGCACTGTTGACCAGCACGTCGATGCGTTTGGCGTGAGCGATGATGGACTGGATTCCATGTTGAACCGAAGCTTCATCACGGATGTCCATCTCGACCAGTTCAACGCCCGATATCGGCTGCGCTGTTGCGGAGTTGCGCACAGTGCCGAATACCCGGTAGCCTTGCTGGGCAAACTTCGCGGCAGTGCCACGGCCGATGCCCGATGACACGCCGGTAATCACGACAACTTTGGAATTCGACATGGCAGTTCCTTTCTGTATGCGGGGATTGAGATGGCGGCAGTTCAGCTTTTGCGATGAGACCGGCTGGATGCGCGACCTCATTCATTCAGGTTCATGACAGGCACAGGGCGCTATTGAGCGAGCTCTGGCGGCCTGGTTGCCACGACGGCGGATTCGTCCGGTTGCCAGCCACCACCGAGCGCCTTGAATGCCGACACCGCAGCGCGTGCCGATTCCGTCTGTGCCTGCGCTCGCGCGTCCGATGCGCGTAGCAGGCTTTCGTCGGCTTGCAGGACTTCGATCAGGCTGACGACGCCTTTCTGATAGGCAGCGAACGAAGCATTGCGGGCGCGGCCAAGCGACTCCACGCCTTGCGTGAGCACGGCAGCTTGCTCCTCACGCTTGACCAAGGCAGAGAAGGCGTTTTCCACATCTTCCGTTGCTCGCAACACGGCGAGCCGGTATGCCGCCAGCCTCTCCGCTTCTTGCCCCTTGGCTTGATCGATTTGCGCGTTGATGCGGCCGAAATCGAACAGGCGCCAGCGCAGACCCAACACACCGGCGAACTGACTCGCGCCGCTGCTGAAGAGATTGCCCGCGCCGATCGATGTTGCGCTGCCGATCAGCCCGCTTAGCGAAAACTTGGGGTAATACTCGGCGATGGCGACACCGATACGGGCGTTTGATGCCGCGAGGCGACGCTCGGCGACGATGAGGTCCGGGCGGCGCCTCAGCAATTCGCCCGGTGATCCGCTGACCGCAATTTGCGGAGCGGCCGGGATGTCGCCGCCTTCAGCAAGTTCGGCCCGGTGAGTGCCCGGCAGCGAGCCGAGCATCACGTCCAGGGCGTTCATCGCCGCGTCCAGGCCCGCCTCAAGCGGCGGGATGGAAGCTCGAACCTGGGAAAGCGCGCCCTCGGCCTGCCTGACCTGAAGCTCTGCCGCCAACCCTTTGCCGTACAGCAGGTTGATGGTGGACAGTAATTCCTGCTGCGTTTGCACTTGGTGACGGCCCACTTTCAGGCGAGCCTGCAAACCACGGACAGTGATGTAGATATCGGCGGTCTGTGCGGCCACGGCCAGCCGTGTGGCCACCGCGCCAGCTTTGGAGGCCTGGTACTCGGCAAATGCCGCTTCGCGGCCACGGCGCAGGCCGCCGAAGATGTCCAACTCCCAGCTCGCGCTGCCATCAAGCCCGTAAGTATTGCCATAACGGTCGAACCCAGGTCTGGAACTTAAGACTTGGCCCAAGGGGGTTTCGACGGACTGGTACGCGCGGGCGGCCTGTCCTGTGACATTGCCGGAGGGCAGCAACGCAGCATTGGCAGCGCCAAGGCCGGCCCGCGCCTGAGTGACACGGGCGAATGCCTGTGCCACATCCAGATTCTGCTCCAGCGCAAGGTGTACGAACCGGGTCAGTTGCGGATCGCCAAAACCGGCCCACCATGTGGATAGATCCGCTTCGGCATTCGCGGGCCGCTGCACCACAGCCGCCTGACCCTGGAACCGTTCCGGAAGCCGCATATCGGGCTTCACATAATCTGGACCGACGGCACAGCCCGTTGCCAGGCTGGCGACGAAGAGTGCGGCAAGGGAGAGTTTTGGCAGCATGGGAAGGTTCCATCGGAAGTCTCAGTGACTATAATACAAAACAGTCACCAGTTGTTCAACTATCGCGAGTCGCGTAAGCTGGAGCCCATGAAGAAGACCAGTACCTATCCCGTTTCCGCCCGCGGTCCGGCCGACCATGACGTGCGGGACCAGATCGTTGCCGCGGCCACCGAGCACTTCGGTCGCTACGGCTACGAGAAGACAGCCGTTTCGGACTTGGCCAAGGCCGTCGGTTTTTCCAAGGCGTATATCTACAAGTTCTTTGAGTCCAAGCAGGCCATTGGCGAGACCATCTGCGCGAACTGCCTGCGGGAGATCGAGGCTGAGGTCAGTGCCGCCGTGGCGGAGGCCAATTCGCCGCCAGAAAAGCTGCGGCGGATGTTCAAAGCCCTTACCGAGGCGAGCCTTCGGCTATTTTTCCAGGACCGCAAGCTGTATGAGATTGCGGCCTCGGCAGCCACCGAGCGCTGGCAAGCCGTGCTTGCCTATGAAGAGCGCATCCAGAAGCTGTTGCGTGATGTGTTGCAAGAGGGCCGGCAAACCGGGGACTTCGAGCGCAAGACACCGTTGGATGAGACGGCGATGGCTATCTACCTGGTCATGCGCCCGTACCTGAATCCGTTGCTTTTGCAGCACAGCTTTGACTACACGGACGACGCGCCGGCGCACTTGTCCAGTCTGGTGCTCCGTAGCCTGTCACCATGACGGGTCAATATTTCGAAGTGACCATTGACTAAATTAGTCACGCGTACCACAATGAAAGCCCAGATCATCTGTCAGTGGGGCTTTCATGCTTTGGCGTCGCTTTGCTACCTCTACCGTTATTTGTGCGTTGCCGTTCGCATTGGGCGCTTGCGGCGAAAGGGCCACTGCGGACCCTCGCACTGAGGCACCGCTGGTACGTCCCGCGCTCGTCCAGGCGGTAACTCCTGCCTCACGCGCGTTCACTGGAACAGTCGCTGCTCGGATCCAGAGCGACCTCGGGTTCCGCGTCTCCGGCAAGGTGCTGGAGCGGCTCGTCGATGCCGGGCAAACCGTCAAGCGCGGGCAGCCCCTCATGCGCATCGACCCCGTCGATCTGAAGCTTGCTGCGCATGCGCAGCAAGAGGCAGTCGCTGCAGCGCGAGCACGAGCACAGCAGTCGGCAGGCGATGAAGCACGCTATCGCGATTTGCGCGGCACCGGTGCAATCTCGGCGTCCGCCTATGATCAGGTCAAGGCCGCCGCTGACGCAGCCAGGGCTCAACTCAGTGCGGCAGAAGCGCAAGCTGATGTCGCGCGGAACGCCAGCCGCTATGCGGAGTTGGTTGCTGATGGCGATGGTGTGGTGGTGGAAACGCTGGCCGAACCCGGCCAGGTTGTCAACGCTGGGCAGGCCGTGGTGCGCGTGGCCCACGCTGGGCGTCGTGAGGCGGTTATCCAGTTGCCGGAAACCCTGCGTCCGGCCATCGGCTCCGCCGCACAAGCCGCCCTTTTCGGTAAAGAAGGCATCACAGTACCGGCCAAACTCCGACAGCTTTCGGATACGGCAGATCGACTCAGCCGCACGTTCGAGGCCCGCTATGTGTTAGACGGGGAACTGGCCAATGCACCATTGGGCACCACGGTCACAATTCGGATCCCAGATGGGCATTCTCACCCACAAGGCGATATGCAGGTGCCCATTGGAGCCGTCTTCGATGCAGGCAAGGGCCCAGGAGTGTGGGTCATCCATGGCGAGCCGGCAAAAGTTTCCTGGCGGTCGGTCGCGATCCAGAGCCTAGGTGACGAGGGCGCTCGCGTTACAGGTCAGGTCAAACCAGGTGACCACATCGTTGCGCTCGGCGCGCATCTGTTGCGCGAAGGCCAGCAAGTCCGCGTGGCTGGCCAGGCTACCAGTACTGCGACCGCGGAGGTGCGCCTGTGAGCCAAGGCCGTTTCAACCTGTCAGCGCTCGCAGTACGCGAGCGTGCCATCACCGTGTTCCTTATCTGCCTGATTTCCGTGGCAGGGCTCATTTCATTTTTCAAGTTGGGCCGCGCGGAAGACCCGGCGTTTACGGTCAAGGTGATGACAATCATCACCGCCTGGCCCGGCGCCACCGCGCAGGAAATGCAGGACCAGGTGGCCGAGAAGCTCGAAAAACGCATGCAGGAACTGCGCTGGTACGACCGCACGGAGACTTACACAAGACCCGGCCTGGCGTTCACGACGTTGACCTTGCTCGACAGTACGCCGCCTTCAGCAGTCCAGGAGGAGTTCTATCAAGCCCGCAAGAAAGTCAGCGATGAGGTAGGCAATCTCCCCCTTGGCGTGATCGGTCCGATGGTGAATGACGAATATGCGGACGTTACCTTTGCGTTGTTCGCGCTCAAGGCGAAGGGCGAGCCACAGCGTTTGCTGGTGCGCGACGCGGAGACGTTGCGGCAGCGATTGCTGCATGTGCCGGGAGTGAAAAAGGTCAACATCATTGGCGAGCAGTCGGAGCGCATCTACGTCGAGTTTTCGCATGAGCGTCTCGCGACGCTAGGCGTTAGCCCGCAGGACGTGTTCGCAGCACTCAACAGCCAGAATGCGCTGACGGCTGCGGGCTCCGTCGAGACGAAAGGTCCGCAGGTCTTCATTCGCCTGGACGGCGCCTTCGATGAACTGCAGAAGATCCGTGATACGCCTGTCGTGGCACAGGGGCGCACACTGAAACTGACGGACATTGCCACGGTCAGACGCGGCTATGAAGATCCGGCCACGTTCATGGTGCGTAGCGGCGGGCAGCCCGCCTTGCTGCTCGGCATCGTCATGCGGGAAGGCTGGAATGGGCTGGATCTCGGCAAAGCGCTGGACAAAGAGGTCGGGGCCATCAGCGCTGAATTGCCGCTGGGGATGAGCTTTACCAAGGTGACGGACCAGGCCGTCAATATCAGCGCCGCGGTCGATGAGTTCATGGTCAAGTTCTTCGCCGCGCTGCTGGTGGTCATGCTGGTGAGCTTCGTGAGCATGGGCTGGCGTGCGGGCTTGGTGGTTGCCGCGGCCGTCCCGCTGACACTGGCGGTGGTGTTCGTGGTGATGGCCGCGACCGGCAAGAACTTCGACCGCATCACCCTCGGCTCCCTGATTCTGGCCTTGGGCCTGCTGGTGGACGACGCCATCATCGCCATCGAAATGATGGTGGTGAAGATGGAAGAGGGATACAGCCGCGTGGCGGCCTCGGCCTATGCCTGGAGCCATACCGCTGCGCCCATGCTGTCCGGCACACTGGTCACCGCCGTTGGCTTCATGCCCAATGGCTTTGCACGATCGACCGCGGGCGAATACACCAGCAACATGTTCTGGATCGTTGGCATTGCGCTGATCGCGTCCTGGGTCGTCGCCGTGGTCTTCACACCTTACCTGGGCGTCATGATGCTGCCCGACTTCAAAAAGGTGGAAGGTGGCCACGCCGCGATTTACGACACCCCACGCTACAACCGCTTCCGTCAACTGCTGGGGCGCGTCATCGCGCGCAAATGGCTGGTCGCCGGTTCGGTGGGGGGACTCTTCGCCTTCGCCATCCTCGGCATGGCGGTGGTCAAGAAGCAATTCTTCCCGATCTCCGACCGCCCTGAAGTACTGGTCGAGCTGCAGATGCCCTATGGCACATCGATCGCGCAAACCAGCGCCGCCACGGCGAAAGTGGAAGCCTGGCTGGCCAAACAAAAGGAAGCCAAGATCGTGACTGCCTACGTTGGTCAGGGCGCGCCACGCTTCTATCTGGCCATGGGGCCGGAACTGCCTGATCCGTCCTTTGCCAAGCTCGTGGTCCGCACTGACAGCCAGGACGAACGCGACGCATTGAAGCAGCGGCTGCGCCAGGCCATCGCTGACGGTCTCGCCGCCGAGGCGCGCGTACGGGTCACACAACTGGTATTCGGTCCGTATTCGCCGTTCCCGGTTGCTTATCGGATCACGGGTCCGGAGCCGGACAAGCTAGCCACTATTGCGGCTGAAGTGCAGCACGTGCTGGATGCCAGTCCGATGATGCGCACAGTCAATACTGACTGGGGTACGCGCACGCCCACGCTTCACTTCACCTTGCAGCAGGACCGATTGCAGGCGGTGGGACTGAGCTCCAGCGCCGTGGCGCAACAGCTGCAGTTTTTGTTGAGCGGCGTGCCGGTTACCGCCGTGCGTGAGGACATTCGCACCGTGCAGGTCATGGCGCGTTCGGCCGGCGACGTTCGGCTCGACCCGGCCAGGATGGGCGACTTCACGCTGGCAGGCGCCAATGGGCAGCGCATCCCGCTGTCGCAGGTGGGCAAGGTCGACGTGCGCATGGAGGAACCGATCATGCGCCGGCGCGACCGTATGCCGACGATTACCGTGCGGGGCGACATCGCCGACGGCTTGCAGCCGCCGGACGTATCCGCGGCGATCACCAGGCAGCTTCAGCCCATCATGGACAAGCTGCCAAGCGGCTACCGCATCGAGCAGGCTGGCTCCATCGAAGAGTCGGCCAAGGCGACGAAAGCCATGTTGCCGCTATTTCCGATCATGCTGGCGATCACCCTGCTTATCATCATTTTTCAGGTGCGCTCGATCGCCGCGATGGTCATGGTGTTCCTGACCAGCCCGCTGGGTCTGATCGGTGTGGTGCCCACCCTGATTCTGTTCGGGCAGCCTTTTGGCATCAATGCGCTAGTCGGCCTGATTGCACTTTCGGGCATCCTGATGCGCAACACGCTGATTCTGATTGGGGAGATTCACCACAACAAACAGGCGGGATTGGATCCGTTCAATGCTGTTGTGGAGGCAACCGTGCAGCGCGCTCGGCCCGTGGTCCTGACTGCATTGGCTGCGATCCTGGCCTTCATCCCGTTGACCCATTCGGTGTTTTGGGGGGCACTCGCTTACACGCTCATCGGCGGCACCTTCGCAGGGACCATTTTGACGCTGGTGTTCCTGCCAGCCATGTATTCGATTTGGTTCAAGATCAGGCCCAACGATTCAGCCGACCTGCAGCAAGATCGGCTTGAGGAAGCGCACACCCTCCTTGTTCCAGAGCCAAGCTCGTACGGTAAGAGCTTGTCCGCCTGAGTAGTAGTCCCGATTCGACTGCACTGAATACACGAGCAGCAAGCGGTACGTTTCAGATAGACGTCGAAGACTGGGATTTTAAGTTGCGTGACTCAATTTCGAGGCTGGCTACCATTTTTCGGTGGATTGGATCCGCCACTCCCCCGACTCTTTTTGATTCGTGGGAGGACAAGGGATCGTACTTGGAATTGAAGTCCTTCAATAGGGGCGATTATCGAAAGACGATTTTTACTGGTAAGGAACGTTGCTCAATGTACCCAGAATTTTGTCGAAAAAACCAGCAATTACTCAGTTGAAGGAGAACCCGAATGATCGCCAGGTCAGTCTTTTTTACTACGCTCACGCTCGCAGTTTTGGTTGCCTCGAATGTCACGGCAGCCGCCTCCGCTAGAAGCAAGGTCGGGGCGCACAACGCGCACCCCGGCAAGCTCCAGGTTAATTGCGAAACAGCGAAGTTAGGGAATTTCGATCCTTTCAGCGACGGCACGCGAAGTGGTACCGCAGATCCACGTACGGAAAGTGCAAAGCTGGAAAATTTTGACACGTTCGGCGACGGCTTGCACACGACTGTTCCCCGAAATTTCCGCTAGCTGCAACGTTGCCAGCATGCGCTTGCGCGACAGCAAGGCCCTAAGGAAAGACTGATTTAATCAGCGCGGCAGTCATCGTTGAGTGGCGTGTAAGCGTTGTCATATGCATGCCAAAGATATGAGTCGGAGATGAAGCGACAGATCAGTTTTGCGGCTGCTCAAGTTCCGCCGCCTGCTCGTCGAGCATGAACTGACGCGAAAGCTGTTCGACGAGATCGGCATCATGCTGTGTGAACGTGGGCTGATGATGAAGGAAGGCACGATTGTGGATGCCACTATCATTGAGGCGCCACCGTCGACCAAGAACAAGGAGAAGAGCCGCGACCCGGAGATGCACCAGGCCAAGAAAAGTAATGCCTGGCACTTTGGCATGAAGGCGCACGTCGGCGTGGATGCGGCTTCGGGGCTGGTACACAGTGTGGTGGGCACCGCAGCGAACGAGTCGGACGTGTCGCAAGCGCATGCCTTGCTGCATGGCCACGAGGAGCACGCGTTTGGCGACGCGGGCTACACGGGCGTGGACAAGCGCGAGGAGATGCAAAGCAAGACCGTGAAGTGGCAGGTGGCCGTCAAACGCGGCAAGATAAAGGCGATGCGTGACGGTGCGGTCAAGGACTTGCTGATCGCCGTCGAGCGGGCCAAAGCAAACACGGCGCAGTTGTTCAGCCTGTTTGGTCTGGCGAATCTGGCACTGGCCAAAAAGCAATTGTTGGCGCTGCAGGGGAGCAGTCCGTCCTGAGCACACGAAGAGCGCCAGGAAAGGCGCGAAACGCGAGAAAAACCGGCTTGAATCGGTCTATCTCTCTCGCATTGCGACAACCGCGGTCATTGGCCTGTGCGACATCAAGAGCAAACCTCATTGATCAGCACTTCCCTAAGTGATTACAAGGCACGAAGTCGGCCGCTTCAGGCTTTCGGCTGCCGGTGCGAGCAGCAGCAACTCTTTTCTCCCCGCCTGCCCATGCAGACCTCCATCTCTTCCCTTCGGGCAGGCGGTTTTTCGTATCCCCAATTGCTTCTACGGGCTATGAGCAGCACGCGAACTCCTATGGCCCTGGCGCGACAGCACTTTGCCGGGCTGGCTCCTGAGCCGTTTCGCCAACGTCAAGCACTTCTGCTCGTGGCTCGGGCTCTGCCCCGGCACCAGGATCAGCGGTGGCAAGGTCTTGTCGGCGCGCACGCGACGCTCGACCAACCGCGTTCGTCAGGCGCTCAAGCTCGCGGCCATGAGTCTGTCGCGCAACCGTTCGGCGCTAGGCGCCTTCTACCGGCGCCTGTGCGCGCGCATGGACAAGCCCCGCGCCAATACGGCCGTCGCCCACAAGCTCGCTCGCATGATCTACTTCATGCTCACGCGCGGTGAGGACTACGTCGATCAGGGTCAGCAGAAGTACGAGGAGCAGCAGCGCCAGCGCTCCATTGCTGCTTTGCGCCGGTGCGCCGCCGACCTCGGCTTCGCCATCACGCCTGCGACAGTGGCAACTGCATAGCGCTGCCGGCCCTTATCTGTTTCTCGGGAGACTGGAGTGCAAGGCCGTACTCGTACGGATTTACGCAAGCCGACTCGCCATCGAAGAGCAGCTTGCAAAACCGGGAACGAGGTGGCAAACGCCTCCACGTCCCGTACCACGAGCCGCGCCGCACCGGCTTGCTGTTCGTCCCTGGACATTGCTCTCCCCCTCCCTAGCCTGTTATTGGTGTGCCGCTTGCCTTCGCAGCGAGCTGACCGTGGCGCGCGGCGAGACCACCTGTGGATCCGTGCGCAGTTCGATCAGCGCGGGCTTGCCGGCCGACCGCGCGCGCTCGAACGCCGCCGGGAAGTCCGTGGTTCGCAGTACCCGCTCGCCTGCCATGCCATAGGCGCTGGCCAGCACCGCGAAGTCCGGGTTGACCAGTTCGGTGCCGTGCACGCGCTCCGGATAGTGCTTCTCCTGATGCATGCGGATGCTGCCGTACATGCCGTTGTTGACCACGATGACGATGATGTTCACGCCGTACTGCACGGCAGTGGCGAGTTCCTGACTGTTCATCAGGAAGCAGCCGTCTCCCGCGAAGCAGACCACCGTGCACTCCGGATGGAGCAGCTTGGCCGCGAAGGGAATGCCATAGCCCATGGTGCCGCTGGTCGGGGCGAGCTGGGTGCGCAAGCCAGTGTCGTCTGTCGACATTGGGGTTCGCTAGTAAAGGTTGCTTAACGATCGACGCGCGTTAATAAAAGGTTCTTCGCAGAAAACCGTGGCCCGAAAGAGCACATTTTGTATGCTGATGTCTGTTTCTTCAGGTATCAGGGGATGTGTGCTGGATCGCAAGACGCTGCAAGCACTGGGTTGCTGGAAGGGCTACCGGCTGGAGCGCGTGGAATGGCCGGAGGGAGAGAGCCGTACGCTGTCGTTGTACTTGAAGCCGGTCAGCAAGGTCATGCATTGCGAGGAGTGTGGCGCGCG
>NZ_JBEFLI010000023.1:0-85657 GCF_040578825.1 Cupriavidus necator
TGGCGCCGCCGTATTCCTCGGCCACGGTGATGCCGAGCACGCCCAGGTCGCCCATCTTCTTCCAGGTGTCCATCGGGAACTGGTCGGTGCGGTCGATCTCGGCGGCGCGCGGTGCCAGTTCGGCCTGGGCCCAGGCGCGCACGGAATCGCGCAGCATTTCAATGTCTTCGCCGAGGTCGAACTTCAGGCCGGGCAGGGTGTTCATAGCGGTGTCGTCTCTGGTGTTGTCTGTGGAATCGGGGGAAAGGCCGGTGGCGCGCACCGGCGCCAGCGCGTCAGGCCGTCCTGGTTTCGCTGAGCTTCAGTTCCTGCGTCATGCGCTCGCGCATCACGAACTTCTGTACCTTGCCGGTAATGGTCATCGGCATCTCGTCGACAAAGCGGATGTAGCGCGGCACCTTGTAATGCGCGATCTGGTCGCGGCAGAAATCGCGGATCTCATCTTCCGTGGCAGTCGCGCCGGGCTTGAGCACGATCCACGCGCAGACCTCCTCGCCAAACTTCGGATCGGGAACGCCGAACACCTGCACTGCCTGGACTTTGGGATGGCGGAACAGGAACTCTTCGATCTCGCGCGGATAGATGTTCTCGCCGCCGCGGATCAGCATGTCCTTCACGCGGCCGACGATATTGCAGTAGCCTTCTGCGTCGATGGTGGCGAGGTCGCCGGTGTGCATCCAGCCGTCGCGGATCGCTTCGGCGGTACGTGCCTCGTCATCCCAGTAGCCCAGCATCACCGAATAGCCGCGGGTACACAGCTCGCCGGTTTCGCCGACCGGCACCGTGGCCCCTGCGTGATCCACGATCTTCACTTCCAGATGCGGCTGGATGCGGCCCACCGTGGTGGTGCGCTTGTCCAGCGGATCGGTGGTGCTGCTCTGGAACGAGACCGGGCTCGTCTCCGTCATGCCGTAGGCGATGGTCACCTCGGACATATGCATCTGCGACACCACGCGCTTCATGGTCTCGATCGGGCAGGGCGACCCGGCCATGATGCCGGTGCGCAGCGAAGAGAAGTCGTACTGCGAGAAGTTCGGGTGATCGAGCTGGGCGATAAACATGGTCGGCACGCCATGCAGTGCCGTGCAGCGTTCTTCGCTGACTGCCTGCATGGTGGCTTCCGGCTCGAACGCCTGCCCCGGGAACACCATGGCCGCGCCGGTGGACACGCAGGCCAGCACCGACAGCACCATGCCGAAGCAGTGATAGAAGGGCACCGGGATGCAGAGCTTGTCCTGTTCGGAGAAACGCATCGCCATGGCAATGAAGCGTGCGTTGTTGACGATATTGCGATGGGTCAGCGTGGCGCCCTTGGGCGCGCCCGTGGTGCCGCTGGTGAACTGCACGTTGATCGGGTCATGGCGGTCGAGCTGTGCCGTGATGGCATCCAGCGTCGCGCGCGCCACGCCGGTGCCGCGCGCCATCACGTCGGCATAGCGCAGCATCCCGGGCGTAGGGTCGTCGCCCATGCGGATCACGCAGCGCAGCGCCGGCAACCGCGCCGCCTGCAACGCGCCCGGCTCGCAGGCGGCCAGTTCCGGGGCGAGCACCTGCAGCATCTCCAGGTACTTCGAGGTCTTGAAGGCTTCCGCCGCGACGATCGCCTTGACGCCCACCTTGTTCAGCGCGTACTCCAGCTCGGACAGGCGGTAGGCGGGATTGATGTTCACCAGCACCAGCCCCAGCCGCGCGGTGGCGAACTGCGTCACCAGCCATTCGACCCGGTTGGGAGACCAGATGCCGACCCGGTCGCCTTTCTCCAGCCCCAGCGTGTGCAGCCCTGCCGCCAGCGCGTCCACGGCGTCGGCGAATTCGCGCCAGTTCCAGCGCACCCCTTGTTCGCGAAAGGCAACGGCTTCCCGCTCGGGATAGCGCGCCACCGCTTGCGCCAGCAACTCCGGCACGGTCTGCTCCGACAGCGGAATGGTGGTGTCCCCCCTCACATGCGACAGCCCGCCGATCGGCAGGATGGTGGGAGAGGACTCGGCCTGCATCGTCATACTTGTCTCCAAAGCCCGGTTGTGGTTCGTCTCGCCGGATATATGTGAGTGTTCCTCAACAAAATATCGGATCGGTGGATTCTTGGGCGGCGTCTCCGGGTTTTCCCGGATGTTTGGGCGGCCAAGCCGGATTATTGCGCAATTCTTCCGTCGTCCGCCTGACGCCTGTTGGTGCGCTGGTTGAAAAATACATGGTGCCAATCGAAATGGCAACCTAAACTTGAGTAAAGCTCAAGTCGCAGCCCGGGCCGCCCTATAATCTCGCCTTCGGGCAAGCAAGGACTCAATCAAGATGGAAGACGTCACGTCGCCCCGCCGTGTGCCCGCAGGCGCCAAGGCGGAACAACGCATCCGGGACATCCTGCGTGTCAGCCGCGAGGTATTCGCCGAGCTCGGCTATGAGCGCACCACCACCACCGAGATCGCGCAGCGCCTGGGTATCTCCGAAGGCACGGTGTTCACCTACTTCCATGGCAAGCGCGAGCTATGCGTACGCGTGATCGAGGACTGGTATGACGAGATCATCGGCACCGTCGAGCAAGGCATGCCGCACGGGCAGAGCACCAAGGTGCAGCTGGAGTTCTTTGTCAGGACCCACCTGCGGCTGTTCCTGATCCAGGGCACAGGCTTGTGCGCGCTGGTGCTGTCAGAGGGCCGCGCCAGGGGGCCGGGGCTGGGAGAGGTGTTCGTGCCGCTGCAGCGCCGCTACACGGCGCCGTTGATGGACTTGCTGGCGCGGGCGCGGGACAACGGCGAGATCCGCGATGACCTGCCGCTGAGCCTGCTGCGCTCGGCCATCCTCGGGCCGATGGAGCACATCCTGTGGGATGCGATCGCCCGGCAGCGGCAGGTGGATATCGACAAGACCGCCAGAGATATGGTGGCGTTGCTGTGGCCTGCCTTGCTGCCGGTGGATGTCGAGGTGGAGAAACTGCGGGCCTTCTACGGAGAAGTCGGCGCGGCGTTGAGAAGGGCAGGCAATGGTTGATGCGTCGGAGCGCCATGGAAGCGCCGCTCCACTAACTTGCGAGGGACTTTTGCCCGATTCACAAGCCGCCATGCGCGATCGCCTGCGGGAAGCGCCGTGGATGCAACACCTCACTCCAGAACAGCTCGCGCGCGTTGAGCGCGACACGCGCGTGTCTTGCTACCCCGCGGGCGCGGTAGTCTGCCAGCAAGGCGCGGCGGCGCTGCATTGGGTTGGCGTGCTGGACGGCATGGTGAAGGTCAACACCGTAGCGCCGGATGGCCGTGGCACGACGTTTATCGGCGTTTCCGCCGGTGGATGGCTGGGAGAAGGGGCGCTGCTCAAGCGCGAGCTTCGCCCCTACGAAGTGGTCACGCTGCGCGACAGCTGGATCGCGTTGGTGCCGGCGGAGACCTTTGACTGGTTGTTTGAAACCAGTCTGGGCTTTAACCAGTTCCTGGTGCGGCAGTTGAACGCGCGCCTCGGCCAGTTTGTTGCGGTGGTGGAGAGTTACCGCATGCAGACCACCACGGCCCAGGTGGCGATCTGCGTCGCGGAACTGTTCAATCCGGCCTTGTGCACCGCGACCTCGGAGGTCCTGCGCATTTCGCAGGAGGAGATCGCCCGGCTGTGTGGGCTGTCGCGCCAGGTGGTGAACCGTGCCCTGCATGAACTGGAGGCAGGGGGCCTGGTTCGCATGCAGTACGGCACGATCCATGTGCTCGACGTCTCGGCGTTGCATGCCTTTGGGAGAGGCATGCCCGACGGCCCTAAGCCGCCGCAGTCACAATAATCTCGACCAGCAATTCTGGCCGCGCCAGCTTCGCTTCGCAGGTGGCGCGGGTCGGCACCGCATCCTCCGGGATCCACGTTTCCCACGCCGCATTCATGCCGGCGAAATCCTTGTCGATGTCCTTGAGCCAGATCTGCGCGGACAGCAGTTTCGTCTTGTCGCTGCCGACGCTGGCGAGATAGCTCTCGATCTTCGCGAGCACGTCGCGCGTCTGCGCGCCGATATCGCCTGAGTTGTCGCTTGCGGTGACCCCGGCAACATAGACCACGCCGTTATGCACGACCAGGCGGGACAGGCGTTTGCTCGATTCGAAGCGCTGGATATTGCTCATCTGTATTTCCTCAAGAGTCAGGGTTGAACAGCAACGATGTCTAATCCCGCAACGCACCGGCAACGGCGGCGCGGGGATGGTGGAAGCGGTCGATGGCGAATGCGTCGATCGGCAATGTACTGCGTCCTTCGGTAACCAGCTCGGCGACGATCTGCCCGACAACAGGGCCCAGCTCGAAGCCATGCGCGGAAAACCCGAACGCATGCACCACGCCAGGGGCCGTGCGGCTTGGACTGATGACCGGGATCTGGTCGGGCATGAATGCTTCCACGCCGGCCCATGCGCGATTGATGCCAAGCGGCCCCAGATGCGGAAAGAGGGCGGTCACGGTCTGCGCGCTGGTGCCGAGTTCGAGCATGTCGACCTCACCGTGGCGCGCCTGCACATCGGCCGCGCAGCGCAGGCCGCCGCCGATCAGCACCGTGCCGTTGGCAAACTGCTTGAATGACAGCGCCCGTCCGGTCGCGCCAAGTACAGGCTTGACGAACGGCGCGACGCGATGGGTGATCATCAGCATCAGGCCACCGGCCTCTACCGGCACGGGCTCGCCGATCTGCGCCGCGAACTCGCCGGCCCAGGCGCCGGCTGTATTGACCAGGCGGCCGGCGCGGAACACGCCGCGCGGCGTGCTGACCTGCCACTGGCTCCCGCTGTATTCCACGCGCTGCGCCGGCGTCGCCTCGTGGACAGTCACGCCCGCGCGCTCCGCGGCCCGGCGAAAGGCGGTGACGGCACGATAGGGCAGCGCATGGCCATCGTCGCGCACCCAGATCGCGCCGGTGACATGCGGCGCGATGGCGGGGACGAGTTCGCGCACGGTATGGCCGTCGACGAGGGTCTCGTGGGTGAAGCCGTGGGCCTCGAGTTCCGCCACGCGTTGGCGCAGCACCACGAGTTCCGCATCGGTTTCCGCCACCTTCAGCTGTCCGCTCGGCACGAAGTCCGCATCGTCGCCGGTCAGCTCGGCAAGCCGGTGCCACAGCTCGCGCGACGCAAGCGCCAGCGGGATCTCGGCGAGATGCCGGCCCAGCGTGCGCACGCCGCCCGCATTGACGCCGGAGGCATGGCGGCCGCAATACTCGGCTTCCAGCAGCGTGACGCGCAGGCCGCGGCGCGCCAGGTGCAGCGCGCTGGAGGTGCCCTGCAGCCCGCCGCCGATGACGATGACGTCGGCGCCGGTGGCGCTGCCGCGATCAGTTTGAGGCTTCACGGGCCAGCTCCCCGAGCGTGATCGGCTTGATCGGCGGGCGGATGCGGTAGTAGCCCACTTCCTGCGGCGAGACCTTGCGCGCGTCGGCGATGATCTCGGTCACGGTCAGTCCGCACTGGCGGCCCTGGCACGGGCCCATCCCGCAGCGTCCGAACGACTTGGTCTGGTTGGGGCCGCTGCAGCCAAGCGCCACAAAACCACGGATATCGCCGGCGGTCACTTCCTCGCAGCGGCAGACGATCACGTCGTCGGCCGGCACGCGGTTGGCCGGCTTGGGCCGGTACAACGCATCGAGGAAAGGCCGGATGCTGAGGTGCGATCGCAGCGCCGCGCGCAGCGGCGCCGCCAGGCGGTCGCGTCGTGCGGCGTCGAGTTTGCCGACATGGTGCGCGGCGGCAAGGCCCGCCAGCTCGCCCTGCAGCGCCGCCGCCACGGCGCCGCCGATGCCGCGGCCATCGCCCGCGACCAGGATGCCGGGGATATCCAGCGCGCCCCAGTCATCGACCACCGGCTGCCAGCAAAGCTGCGCGTCGTCCCAGCGATGCGCGGCGCGCAGCGCCCAGGTGAACTGGGTGTTCGGCACCACGCCCTGGTGCAGCAGCACGGCGCGCGTTGCGATGCGCTGGGCGTGGCCGCCGCTGCTGAAGCGCAGTGCCTGCACCGCATCCTCGCCTTCCACCTGCAGGCCGGTCGCGCCCTTGTAGAACGGCACGCCGCTGCGTTTTAACGCGCGCATCAGCGCCAGCCCCTTCTTCAGGTAACGCCAGCCGGCGAGGGCGCTGCCCAGGTGCGCAAGCGCGCGCTGGTGGTCGGCGCCGTCGGTCGTATCGACGATGGCGCGGATCGGCACCCCGGCGCGCACATACTGCCACCCCAGCAGGTAGAGCAGCGGCCCGCAGCCCGCCAGCACCACCGGCTCGGCCGGGACCACATCGGCGCTCTTGAGCAGGATCTGCGCGGCCCCCGCGGTCAGCACGCCGGGCAGGGTCCATCCCGGGATCGGGAAGGGACGCTCCATCGCGCCGGTGCACAGGATGACCTGCCTTGCCTGCAGGCTGGCGACGCTGCCGCCGCGCAGATAGTGCACGGTGTGCTCGCGCGTGACCTGCCAGACCGCGGCTCCGGTGAGATGCAGCGCGCCGCAGGCGGCGAAGCGGTCGGCCAATGCACGCCCGGCGGCATAGTCGGGGCCGAGGATGCGCACGCGTTGCGCCGGCGCGCTCTGGATCGCGCGATAAATCTGGCCGCCGCAGGCTTCCTGCTCGTCGAGCAGCGCCACGCGCGCGCCGTTGGCGGTGGCGGCGATCGCGGCGGCCATGCCGGCCGGGCCCGCGCCGATGATCGCGATATCGACGTCGAGATCAGCCATGTTCGACCTCCGCTGCGCGATCGATCTGCACGGGCGGCAAGGGCAGCGTGCGGGCGCCGTCCTGCGTGCGCACCCGCATCCCTTCGCGTACCGTGACCAGGCAGCTCTGCCGGCTGGGCTCGCCGTCGATCTCCATCAGGCATTCGAAGCACACGCCCATCATGCAGTACGGCGCGCGCGGTGCGCCGCTGACGGGGGAATTGCGCAAGCGCGTGACACCGCTGGCCAGCAGTGCCGCGGCGACGCTGCATTGTGCCGGCACCTGCAGCGGGGCGCCGTTGAAGTCGATGGTGACCGTCGGAGCGGGCGCGGCGATCCTCTGGAACAAGGTCTCAGTGGGCATGATGGAGTGGCTGGTTGGCGTTCAGGAAGCGGTCGCCCGCAAAGACGTCGATGCCCGGCGGCTGCGCGCCGCCGGCCACCCATGGGGCGACCAGCAAGGCATGCGCGGCCGCCAGCGTGACGCCGCTGTGGCAGGTAGTGACGAAAGCGCCCGGATGACTGGCGCTCTGCTGGTAGATCGGATAACCGTCCGGGCTCATCACGCGTAGCGCGCCCCAAGCGCGCACCAGCTTGAGTCCGGCCAGCGCCGGGAAGCTGCGCACGCCGCGTTGCGCGATGCTGGCGAGCACGTCAACGGTGGTGCCATCGTCCAGACCCACGTCCTCCATCGAGTCGCCGAGCTGGATCGTGCCTTCGTCGGTCTGGCGCACGTAGGTCGTGGGGAAGTCGAGGAAATGCGCCGCGCGCTCGCCGATCAGCACCTGCCCGCGGTTGGGTGCCACCGGGGCATGCAGGCCCACCTGTGCGGCCAGCGCGCGATTGCCCAGGCCGGCGGCAAGCACGATGCGCGGTGCCGCGAAGCGGGTCTTGCCGGCCTGGACGGTAAAACCGCCCGCTTCGGGCGTGATCCGCTGCGCGCCGTGCCGGCCCAGGATGCGCACACCGCGGCGCTGGCAGGCGGTGTGCAGCGCGCGCAGCAGCTTCAGCGGATTGGTGTGCCCGTCCATCGGTGTATAGCTGGCGCCGATCACATCCGGCCCCACGCCGGGCAGCCGTTGCGCCAGCGCATGATGATCGAGCATCTCGAACGGATAATCGCCGCCCAGGTCATGCTGGATGCGTTGCAGGCGCTGCTGGCGTTCCGCCATGTCCTGCGCGGAGAAACACAGGTGAAAGCCGCCTGGCTGCCTGAGCTGCACGTCGATGCCGGTTTCGTCGCGCAGCGCGTCGCGCAACTGCGGCCAGAGCCGGGCCGAGCCCACGGTCCAGCGCGCATAGGGCGCCATGCCGAAGCCCTTGCCCTGCACCCAGACCAGCCCGAAGTTGCCGCGCGAGGCACGGAAGGCATCGTCGCCCTCGTCGAGCACGGTGACGCGCGCGCCGTGCCGGGCCGCGCCATAGGCGATGGCGGTGCCGACCAGGCCGCCGCCGATCACGATCAGATCGCTTGTCGTCATATGAATGGAAGTTGTAGGGAGCCGTGCCGCTCAATGCCTGCCGATCAGCACGCGGTCCAGGCCCACGATGCGGTCGAGCAGCACCATCAGCACCAGCGTGCCCACGATCAGCACGGTGGAGACCGAAGCCACCAGCGGGTCGATGGTCTGGGCGATCTGGTGGTACATTGCGACCGGCAGCGTGGTCGTGCCGGGCGTGGCCACGAACACCGTCATGGTCAGTTCGTCGAAGCTCTGGATAAACGCGAGCATCCAGCCACCGGCCACGCCGGGCAGGATCAGCGGCAGCACCACGCGGCGGAACGCGGTGAAGCGGTTGGCGCCCAGCGACAACGCGGCGCGCTCGGCATCGCGATCGAGCCCCGTGGCCGCGGCCAGCACCAGCCGCAACGCGTAGGGCATCACCACCACCACATGCGTCAGCGCCAGCCAGAGGAACGAGCCGGTCACGCCCAGCGTGGTGAAGAAGCGCAGGAACGCCACCCCAAGCACGACGTGTGGAATCATCAGCGGCGACAGGAAGAACCCCATCAGCGCACCGCGGCCGGGAAAGCGATGGCGCGCCAGCGCCAGCGCCGCCGGCACCGCCAGCGCCACGGCGATGGTGGCGCTGACCAGCCCGAGCGTCAGCGACAGCCGGAACGCGCCGACGATTTCGCGCGCGTCGCCGATGGCGCGGAACCAGCGCAGCGACAGGCCGTCGGTGGGCATCGAGATATAGCCCTTGCCGGTGAAGGACACCGCGATCACCACCAGCAGCGGCGCGACCATGAAGGCGATAAAGAGGCTGTGGTACAGCAGCGAGAGCAGGCCGTTCTTGCGCATGATGGTGGCTCCTTAACCTTCGAAGACCTGGCGGAAGCGGCGCTCCACCAGCCGGTTGCAGCCGACAATGACGATCACGTTGGCAATCAGCAGCAGCACCGCGATCGCGGCGCCCAGCGGCCAGTTCAACGTATTGAGGAATTCGTCGTAGGCGGCGGTGGCAACCACCTTGAGCCTGCGCCCGCCCAGGATCGCCGGCGTGGCGAAGGCCGAAGCGGACAGCGCGAACACGATGATGCTGCCCGACAGGATGCCCGGCATGATCTGCGGCAGCACCACGCGGCGGAACACGGTGAAGGGCGAGGCACCGAAAGCCTGGCCGGCCTGCTCCACCTGCGGATCGAGCTTCTGCAGCGAGGCCCACACCGAGATCACCATGAACGGCATCATCACGTGCGTCAGCGCGATGATCACGCCGGTCTGCGTAAAGACCAGCTTCACCGGTCCGTCGACAAGGCCCAGCCATTGCAGCGCCTCGTTGATCAGGCCGTTGTTGCCCATCAGGATGGCCCAGCCCAGCGTGCGCACCACCACCGAGATCAGCAACGGCCCGAGAATCACGATCAGGAACAGGCCGCGCCACGGGCTGCGCATCCGCGCCAGGATGATGGTCTCCGGCACGCCGAACACGATCGCCAGCAACGTGACCGCCAGCGCCATGCCCGCGGTGCGCAGGAAGATCTCGTGGTAATAGCTGTCGCCCACGATCTCCAGGTAGTTGGCCGCGGTCATCTGCGGCAGCACGCCGCGGGTGCCGTCGAAGGCGTGCAAGGACAGCAACGCCGTCAGCGCCAGCGGGATCAGCAGCAGGCCGCAGAACAGCAGCAGGGCAGGGGCCGACAGCAGCCACGGCGCGGCGTTGGCGAGCGGCTTGTGGTTGGTGGACGTAGAGGCAGGGGCGGCGACGCCGCCGTGCAGGTCCGGCGTAGCGGTATCAGCCATGGTGCGACTCCGTCGTCAGCACGCGCAGGTCGTGATCGGCCCACAGCACGCTTACCGCCGCGCCTTCCGCCGGCGGCGCGTCGCCGAGGTTGGGCTGGCTTACGCGCAGGCGGCCCAGCGCGCTGTCGACTTCCAGCATCCAGTGGTTGCCGAGGAAGAGCCGCGTCTGCACCGTCGCGGGAATGCCGCCGTCGCCAGCCTGGCCTAAGCGGATTTTCTCGGGGCGGACGTAGACGTGCACGTCGCGCCCGACTTCGCGGCCTTCGTGGGGTACGTGCGCCAGGGTGTCGCCCAGGCGCACCTCGCAGCAGCGTGGGTTGATGTTCTCGACCACGCCACGGATGCTGTTGGTCTTGCCGAGGAAGCCGGAAGCAAACGCCGATTGGGGCCGCTCGTACGCTTCGAACGGCGTCGCCAGTTGCACGATGCGGCCGCCGTGCATCACCGCAATGCGGTCGCTCATGGTCATGGCCTCGACCTGGTCGTGCGTGACCAGGATGGTCGTGATGCCCAGGTGCCGCTGGATCGCGCGCAGCTCGATATGCATGTCCTCGCGCAGCTTGGCGTCGAGATTGGACATCGGCTCATCGAGCAGCAGCACTTCCGGCCGGATCGCCAGCGCACGGGCAATGGCCACGCGCTGGCGCTGGCCGCCGGACAGCTCCTTCGGATAACGCTTGCCGAGGCCACTGAGGCGTACCAGCTCCAGGGCCTCGTCAATGCGCCGCGTGCGGTCGCCCGCCGGCACGCCGCGCATTTCCAGGCCGAAGCCGATATTTGCCGCGACCGTCATATGGGGAAACAGCGCATAGCTCTGGAACACCACGCCCATGCCGCGCTTTTCCGGACGCAGCCCGGTGATGTCGCGCCCATCCAGCACGATGCGCCCGCGTGTCGGCTCGATAAAGCCCGCGATCATCTGCAACGTGGTGGTCTTGCCGCAGCCCGAAGGCCCGAGCAGGGACAGGAATTCTCCGCGCTGGACGTCGAGGCTCAGGTTATCGACGGCAAAGGCGCCGCCGTAGGCCTTGGCGAGGCCGGTCAGTGTGAGGAAGCTCATGGTTATCCGGATGCTGTCGTGGGGGGCTCAGGGCTTTTTGCTTGCTGACAAAGCCAGCACGCCACTTGTTTGCTGCCCTCTCCCGCGTGCGGGAGAGGGGCGGGGGAGAGGGCGGGCGCGGGCAGAACTGCGGGATACCAACGCACCGACGCCCCGTGCGGCGAGCAAACCGACGCGGTGATGGATGCCGTTAGCGTTCCACCGTCCGGTTCCACCGATTGGTCCACTCGGCCCGCTTCTCATTGACGAGCGTCCAGTTGGTCGGCAGCAGCTTGTCGATCTGCTCCTTGCCGTATGGCACCTTCGCCGCCACCTTTGGCTCGAGCTTCACCTTGCCGTTGATCGGCCCCCAGCCCTGGCTGTCCGCCAGGATCGCCTGCACCTCGGGGGACAGCAGATACTGCAGCAGTGCCTGCGATGGCTCGGGCACATCGCTCTGCACCACCGGGCAGGCGGCGGTCAGCAGCGCCGGCGCGCCTTCCTTCGGGTAGACGAACTCGACCGGGAAGCCCGTGTCCTTCAGGCTCTGCACGCGGCCGCTGCCCCAGACCGCCAGCGTGATATCGCCGTTCTGGAACAGCTCGGTCATCTTGCCCGGCGACGGCTCCCACGCCAGCACATTGGGGCCGACCTCCCTGGTCAGCGCGGTGAAGCCTGGATCGATGTTCTGGTCGCTGCCCTTGCGCATCTTGGCGAACTGCATCAGCGTCTGCAGGCCGTAGGTATTGCTGATTGGCGGGATCGCGATCTTCTGGCGGTACTTCTTGTCGGTCAGCACTTCCCAGGAATCCGGCTTCGGCAGCCCGGCCTTTTTGAAGGCCTCGGCGTTGTAGGCGAGGCCGGTGGCCACCACGCCGATGCCGGTGGCCTTGTCGCCCATCTTCGCCAGCGGGTACAGGTCCTTGTAGACCGGCGCATCCTTGATGGTGTCGCAGAAGCCGAACTGCATGGCCTGGTACATCGGGCCATCATCAAGCAGCACCACGTCGAGCTCCTGCTTTGCCTTCTGCGCCTGCAGCTTGGCCAGCGTGTCGGTGGAATTGCCGGGGACGTACACCACCTTGACCTTGTGCTTCGCCTCGAACGGCGGAAGGATCTTCTCCTTGAACACCTTCTCGGTCGAGCCGCCATAGGCTCCGACATACAGCGTGGGTTGCTGGGCCAGGGCGGCGGTCGTGCCGCACAACGTGGCAAGGGCTGCCGCCAGAACTTGTGGTTTCATGTTTTTCCTCCCTTCTGTGCACCATCAAAATGCAATCGATCACCAAATCCATGCATACCCGTTATGGTTGCACCGCAACGAAAAAAAGACTGCAGGCATACGGTCTGGGCATAGAGTAGGGCGATGTTTTGGCGCTGGAAAATTCTTTTTTTTGCGACGTCCATAACATCGTGCTATAGAATTGCCGCATGAAAATCCGCCAGCTCGAAGCCTTCCGGGCCGTGATGCTTTGCCAGACGGTCACGCGCGCCGCCGAGATGCCTGCATATCTCGCAGCCGGCCACGACGCGGCTGATCGCCGACCTGGAAGAGCGCGTCGGGTTTACCCTGTTCGAACGGATGCGCGGCCGGCTGCACCCGACCGCCGAGGCGCAGGCGCTGTTCGAGGAAGTGCAGCGCTCGCTGGTCGGCATCGACCGCATCGCGCAGACCGCGCTGGAGATCCGCGACATGCAGCGCGGCTCATTGCAGATCGCCGCGGCCCCGGCGCTGGCGCTGTCGTTCCTGCCGCGTGCCATCGCGGCCTTCATGCAGCAGCACGCGCAGACGCAGATCACGTTGCTGGCGCATTCGTCCCGCACCGTGGTGAACATGGTTTCGGAGCAGCGCTGCGACGTGGGCTTCGCCATCCTGTCGATGAACCATCCCAGTACCCATGGGGAGCGGCTGCTCAGCACGCGGATGGTCTGCGCCTTGCCGGTGGGGCACCGGTTGTGCAGCCAGGAGGTAATCACGCCCCAGGACCTGGCGGGCGAGAGTTTTGTGTCGCACCCGCGCGTGCTGGATTCGCGGCTGCAGATCGACGCGCTGTTTGCGTCCTACGGCATCGAGCGCAAGCTGCAGGTGGAGACGCAGGTGTCGTGGAGCATCTGCGCGTTCGTCGAGGCGGGGCTGGGCGTGGCGCTGATCGATCCGATCACGGCGCTCGATTATCACGGGACCGGCGTCTGCTTCCGGATGTTCGAGCCGCTGCTGACGACGGACTTCTCGGTGCTGTTCTCCGCGCAGCGGGTGCCTTCGATCCTGCTGAAGTCATTCGTGACCCATACGCGGGAATTCGCCGTGTCGCGGCTGGATCCGCGCCTGGTGGTGAGTTGAGGACGAAAACGCGGCTCACCCGTTGCAGCGGCTTACCATTGCAATTGAGTTGCGTTAATATAGCCGTCCTCGACACAGCCACCGCTTCCCCGAATGCGCAAGCCTGCGGACTTCGTCCGTCTCGTCTGGGCCATGCTCCTGCTCGCTCTCGTCCAATCGTGGGGCGCGGTGACGCACATGCATGCCTTGCCGGAAACGCGGGCCGCGGCGGTGGTGGCCGACGCCAATGCCGTTGCCCCGGCCGCGGCCGCAGCGGCAGCGGCAGCCACCGCAGCGATCGCGGACACGGACGAAGCGCCTGACGACGGCACCACGGATTGCCATTGCCTGTGGTGCTCGCCGCGGCTGCATCTGCTCCTGAGCGTGGCCATCGTCGCGCGGCTGCTCCGTATCGTGCTGCGCCTGCTGTCGCGGGTGTGGATCGATTTAACGGTGCCGACCTGGCGCACCCGTTTCCTCTCCCCACCTCCCTCGCGCGCGCCTCCGGCGCTGCACTGCGCCGCCGCCTGATCCCGCGGCGCTGCACCGCCGACCTTTTCGGCGTCCTCGTCCGTTTCGCCTGATCCCGCTCCCGATGCGCCACGCAATACCGGGAGGCTTACTCACGTCCGTCGATCCTGTACGGCAAGCCCTTGGCCCCTAGCAGATACGGCCGGCTGCCGCGCGCCTCATGAAGAACAAACCAAAACAAAACCCTCGTCCCGCACGCCCCATGGCTTGCGCGCTGATCTCGCTTTCCTCCGGCGCGCTGAGCCAGGCCGCCTATGCCCAGGCCGATCATCCCGTCCTCCCCGAAGTCAACGTCGTGGCGCAGAGCGACGTCAACCTGCAGGGCAAGCGTACCGTGGTGACCACGGACAGCACCGGGCTGCCGGCCCCGGTATCGGTGGTTACGGCCGAAGAGCTGGGCACCATCAATATCGGCCGCGATATCTCCAACATGTTCCGCCGGGTTCCGGGCGTGGTCGCCAACAACATCGACCAGGGCGATACGGGCAACGGCTTGCGCATGCGCGGCTTCGCCACGCAAGGCACGCACGGCGCGGACACCGCGGTGTATGTCGACGGGGTGCCGCAGAACATGCCGTCCAGCCAGGCCGGCGCCGGCCATGGCCCGGCGTTCCTGGAATGGCTCACGCCGGACATGATCGGCCAGATCGATGTCATCAAGGGCCCGGTCTCCGCGCTGTATGGCGACCAGAACCGCGCGGGCGCGGTGCCGATCAGCACGCAGGCGGGCGAGGTCCCATCCAGCATCGGCATCGCGCTGGACCGGTACGAGGGCAAGCGCGCGTCGCTGGTGTTGTCGGGCAGCTATGCGATGCGGCCCGAGTCGCCGCCGATCCAGTCGCTGTTCATCGCCGACATCTACCGCACGCACAGCTATCGCCACGATGGCAGCACCGACCGCGACAACTTGTTCTGGAAGCTGTCGGCCAGGATCGGCGACGGCGTCTACAGCCTGCGGCTGAACCACTATCGCTCCGAATCGACGGCCGCCGGCTACCTGCTGCTGAGCGACCTGCAGTCGGGCAAGGTGGACCCGCGCTCGACCCAGTACGGGCTGCCGGGGTTCGGCAGCGGCAAGCGCTCGATGTTCGCGCTGAACCGCGCACCGGCAAATGGCCAGGACGGCTGGTACGCCACGCTGTACGGCGAAACCTTCGAGCGCGAGCGCGGCATTGCCACCAGCAGCGTGCAGCATACGGTGGGGTCGGATGACCGCAATATCTTCGGCGGACGGCTCGCCAGCAACTTCACGTTCGGCGAGCGGGCCGCGCTGATGGTGGGCGCCGAGGTGCGCCGGGACCGCGGCGACGCGCAGCGCCAGATCCGGGTCCGTGGCGTGCCCAGCGCGAACTACATCAATGCGCAGGGGCTGGACCTGCTGACCTACGGGCTGTTCGTCCAGGGCCAGGTCAGGCCAGTGGATACGGTCAAGCTGACCGGCGGCCTGCGGCGCGACTGGTTCGACTACGACATCGTCAACCGCAAGCTGCCGGCGGCAAGCACCGACTATTACGCCGGCGTGACCACGCCCAAGCTCGGCGCGGTCTGGTCGGTGCTGCCACGGCTGGACCTGTTCGCCAATGTCGCGCAGGGCTTCCGCTCGCCGGCCGCTGAGCAGATCAGCAGCAGCGGTCCGGTCGGCCCGCTGGGCGCGCCCGGGGGGACCCTCTACGACGTGTCGCCGTCGAAGGTGAAATCCTACGATGTCGGCTTCACCGCCACGCCGGCCACCAACCTGACCGTCACCGCCGCGGCCTACTACACGCTGAACGAGGACGAGATCGTGGCGCAGCCGGATGGCTCGTTCAAGTCCGTCGGCGATACCACGCGCAAGGGATATGAGCTCGAAGCCCGCTGGCGGCCCCTGCGCGCGGTATCCGTGTACGCCAGCTACGGGCACATCATCCAGGCCGAAGCGAACAACCCGCTGCCCAACACCGGGGCGCGGCTGTCGGTGCCGCGGCACCAGGTCAAGCTGGGTGCCGAGTACCGCCAGCGGCTGCAAGGCGCGCAACTGACGGTCAATGCCGATGCCTACCTCACCTCGGGCATTCCGTACTACATGGGGACGCCGCAGACGCAACTGCGTTTCATGCCGGCCTACACGCGGTATGACCTGCGTGCGGTGCTGGACTGGAAGCAGTACCAGCTTTCGCTGTTTGCCGTGCTGCAGCCGCACCGCTTCTCATCCGAAGCCGCGTACGGAGCGCCGGCCGGGCTGCTGGTCTCGCCGCAGCCGAAATGGCAGTTCGGCATGGCCGCGCGTTATTTCTTCTGAGCGCAGAGGTACAACGATGCTTGAGATCACAGACCTGGTCCTGCGCCGCGACGGGCGCACGGTGGTGAACCGCCTGAGCCTTGCCGTACCGAAAGGCTGCGTCTACGCCTTGCTGGGCGGCAACGGTGCCGGCAAGACCACGACGATCGATGCGGCGCTGGGGTTTATCACGCCGGCGCAAGGCACGGTGCTGGTCGACGGACTGTCGCCGGCGGACGATCCCGCGGGGGTCAGGCGGCGCGTCGCCTATCTGCCGGAGAACGTCGCGCTGTATCCCTACCTGTCCGGCCTGGAAAACCTGCATTATTTCTGCGCCATCGGCGGGATCCGGCTGGCGCGCGGCGAAGCTTCAGCGCTGCTGGAACGAGCCGGGCTGCCCCGCGATGCGCACGGGCGGCGTGTGGCGAAATACTCCAAGGGCATGCGGCAGAAAGTGGGCCTGGCCATCGCCCAGGCCAAAGCGGCGTCACTGATGCTGCTGGACGAGCCGACCTCCGGGCTGGACCCGGCCGCGGCCGACGACATGGCACGCCGTGTCCGCCAGGCGGCGGATGCCGGCATGGCGGTGCTGATGGCCACCCACGACCTGTTCAATGCGAAGCAGCTCGCCGACCGGATCGGCATCCTGCGCGCCGGCGTGCTGGTGGCGGAGTTCGACGCGCGCACGGTCGATCACGAGGCCCTGGCGCTGACTTACCTGGCCTATGCGCGCGGGGAGGGCATCGCCTCATGATCGGGACCGTCATCCGCAAGGAAATCCGCGCAATGGTCAGGGACGGGCGCTACCTGGTGCTGCTGCTCGTCGGCGCGGCGGTACTGGCCGTTGCGCTGATTGCTTCCTTGCAAAAGCAGGCGGCGGTTGCGCGCGAGGTGGCTCAGGTCGCCGCCGCGACACGGCAGCAATGGGACGACCAGGGCGACAAGCATCCGCATCGCGGCGCGCACTTCGGCCTGTACGTGTTCCGGCCGGGCTCTGCGCTGACGGCGATCGAACCGGGGCTGGGCGATTACTTCGGGCAGGCGCTGTGGCTGGAACCGCATCGGCGCAATATCGCGCGCTTCGAGCCGGCGCAGGACGCGCTGCCGTCCACGCGCTTCGGCGACCTGAGCGCAGGGTTTGTGTTCGCCACGCTGTTGCCGCTGCTGGTAATCGCCGTCACGTTCGATGCGATCAGTGGCGAGCGCCAGCGCGGCGCACTGCGCATGATGCACAGCGTGGGGCTCGCGCCGGGCCATCTCGTCGCCGGCAAGTTCGTGGCGCTGGCCGCGAGCTTTGCCGTGTTTGCGCTGATGCTGGCGATGGTGCCGGTGATCGCGGCTTACGCCGGTGGCGAGCGGGAGAGCGGCTTGCTGTGGCGGGCGCTGGGGCTTGGAGCGGGTTATTTGCTATACACCGGGATCCTGGTCGGGCTGGGCCTGGTGGTATCGGCCTGGGCCGCCGACGGCAGGAGCGCGCTGCTTGCGCTCGTGGGCCTGTGGCTTGCCTTCGTCTTCGTGATTCCGGGATTGGGCGCGGCCGCGGCGCGACATGCGGTGCAGCTACCGTCGGCACAGGCGTTCTGGGCGGCGATCCAGCGCGACTACACGGAGGGCTTGCCGGGCGACGGCAACCTGGCCGCGCGCCAGCAGCGCCATGACGCGGCACTGCTGGCGCGCTATGGCGCCAGCCGCCTCGAGGACCTGCCGGTGGGCGCGGCCCCGCTGCGACGGCTGGCGCGCGACGCCTATGCCGACCGCGTCCATGCCTTGCATTTCGACAGGCTGTGGCAACGCTACGCGGCGCAGGAGAACGTGATGCGCGCTGCTGCGTTGCTGAGCCCCACGCTGGCGATCCGCAACTTCTCCATGAAGATGGCCGGCACCGATCTCGCGCATCAGCGCGACTACGAAGCCGCAGCGGAGCGCTATCGCCGCACGGTCAATACGGCCATCGACCAATGGGATGCCAGCCATACGCGCGGGCTGACCTCGTTTGAAGACAAGTACGCGGGCGCGGCGCTGTGGCGCGCGATCCAGCCCTTTGCCTACGCGATGCCGCCGGCGAATTTCGCGCTGCGTGCCGCGTTGCCGGAGATTGCGATCCTGTGCCTGTGGTGCGCGCTGGTCGTGGCCGGCCTGTCTTTCTCCCTCCGCAAACTGCAGCCATGAGTCATTTGAAACAGACCTTTATCGCGGAATGGCGTCGCTTCTTCGCGGCCGGCACTGCGCGCCGGGCGATGCAGTTGTTCGCTGTCGCCCTGTGCGCCTGTGCCTTGGCGTCGGGGTTCGGGGCACGGGCCTGGCATGCGAAGTTCCAGCAGCTGGAGGCAAGCGGCCACGCCGCGCCGCGGCTTGCCGAGGCCCGGGCCGCACCGGCATCGCCCGGTCAGTCGCCCGACCAGGCAGCCATGGCGGCATTCCGCTTCGCCAGGTCCGAGGCCCCGCCGGCGCTGCTGCGGCCGGCAGGGGGCCTTGCGCTTGGCAGCGGCCTGTTCGATCTGCTGCCGCCGGCGATCCGCGTCACCGTGGAAAGCCGCCACACGGATGCGCGCAACGAGGAGAAGCTGGCCAATCCGCTGTTGCAGCGCTACGGTACCTTCGACCTGGCAACGGCCATCGCGCTGCTCGTGCCGCTTGTGCTGGTGTGCCTGTGCGCGGGAATCGTGCAGGGCGAGCGCGAACGCGGCACGTGGCGGATGTCGGTGGCCAACGGCGCAGCGGCCGGGTGCGTGCTGGCTGCCGCGATGGCGGTGCGGGCCGGCGCGGTGTGGGGGATTGCCGCGCTTGCCTCCGCGCTGGCATTCCTGCTGGACCCGGCCGCGACACTGGTCGCGTATCTCGCATGGATGTTCTGCGTCACCGCGTTCGTTGCATGCTGGAGCGCGGCCAGCGCTGCGCTTAACCTGCTGCCCGGCCCGGGTGCCACGGCGGTACTGGCGGGGCTGGGCCTGTGGGCCATCGCCACCTTCGGCACGCCGGCCATGATTTCCGCGCTGGCCGACCGCTCGGCGCCGATGCCGTCGCGGCTGGCTGCGATCGTCCAGATCCGCTCGGCGCAGCAGCACGCTGAGACCAGCATGCCGAAGCTGGTGGAAGACTGGTACCGGGCGCATCCCGGCTGGCTGCCGGGAACAGCCCGCCAGCACACCTGGCCGGTCACCTACATGCCGCGCTACCTCGACCAGCAGGCGCGGATCCAGCCGGTCGTGTCCGCGTTCGACCGCGTGCGCGCGGCGCGTTTCGAGCAGGCACAGCGCTGGGCCTGGCTCTCGCCTTCGCTGTCGCTGCTGCTTGCCGCCGACCGGCTGGCGGGCAGCGACGCGCCGCGCTATGCCAGCTTCATGGCACAGGTGGACAGTTTTGAAGCGCGGTGGCGGGCGTTCTTCGTGCCGCGCATCATGAGCTATCGTGGCGTCGCGCCCGCCGAATACCGGGACGTGCCCCGCTTCGCATGGACCGAAGGCGCGCGCACGCCGGCCTGGCATGGCGGCCTGCAGCAACTTGCGCTGGCTGCGGCGATACTCGGCCTGATCTTCCTGTTGCGCGCGCGCCTGGCGCGCCCGTGAGCGGACAGCCTTCACTCGATCATGGAATCAAGACAACCTCCACCCACTGCGATGCTGACCGGCATCGCTTTCACCTGGCCGGGGCAGGACGCCCCCTGCCTGCGGCTGGACCGGTTCCGCGTGGCCGCCGGCGAACACGTGTTCGTCTCGGGCGCCAGCGGCAGCGGCAAGAGCACGCTGCTGGGACTGCTGGCGGGCGTGCTGGTCCCCGAGCAGGGGCAGGTCGTGCTGAACGGGACGGCGTTGAACCGGCTGACCGGTGCGCAACGCGACCGCTTTCGCGCGGACCATATCGGCATCATCTTCCAGCAGCTCAACCTGCTGCCGTACCTGTCCGTGCTCGATAACGTGCTGCTTGGCTGCAAGTTCTCGGCCCGCCGCCGGCAGCGGACAGTGGAGCAGGGAGGCGGACCCGCCGCCGCTGCCGCGATGCTGCTGGCACGGCTGGATCTGCCGGAAGCGATCTGGCGCCGGCCGGCGGCGCAGCTGTCGGTGGGACAGCAGCAGCGCGTGGCAGCCGCGCGCGCATTGCTGGGCCGGCCTGAACTGGTACTGGCCGACGAACCCACCTCGGCCCTCGACGCTGACCGGCAAGACGCATTCATGGACCTGCTGCGGCAGGAATGCAGGGCGGCCGGCGCCAGCCTGGTCTTTGTCAGCCATGACGCCAGCCTGATGCCGTCGTTCGACCGGCATGTCGCGCTGGCGGCCGGCATCGTCACGGAGGCGGCATGATGACCCTGGCAGGCCTGGCGGCGCGCAGCGCCTGGAGCCGGCGCTACAACCTGTTGCTGATGGTGCTGGCCATTGCGCTGTCGACCGCGCTGCTGCTTGGCGTGGAGCGCGTCAGGCATCAGCTTCGCGTCAGCTTCTCGCAGTCCGTTTCGGGTACCGACCTCGTCGTGGGGGCGCGGGCCAGCCCGGTGCAACTGCTGCTGGCCACGGTGTTCCGCCTCGGCGGCGTGCAGCACGACATCGGCTGGGACAGCGCGCAGCGGATTGCCGCGCATCCGCTGGTGGCGTGGACCATTCCGCTCTCGCTGGGCGATTCCCATCGTGGCTTTCCGGTGCTGGCGACAACGGCGGAGTACTTTCGGCACTATCGCTATGGCGACCGGCGCGCGCTGGAGCTGGCCGCGGGCAAGCCTTTCCAGGCGGTGTTCGATGCCGTGCTGGGTGCCGAAGTGGCCAGGCGGCTGCACTATCGCGTGGGCGACCGCATCGTGCTCAGCCACGGCGATGCAGAAGGGCCGTTGGCCGGCCATCATGACCATGCCGACAAGCCGTTCGTGGTGACCGGGATCCTGGCGCCGACGGGAACGCCGGTCGACCGCACCGTGCATATCCGGCTCGATGGCATGGAGGCGATCCACCTGGACTGGCAGGCGGGCACGCCGATGCCGGGGCTGTCGATCCCGCCGGACCAGGTCGGCAAGTTCTCGCTGGTGCCCGAGCATGTCACCGGCGTCCTGGTCGGGCTGAAACTGCGTTCGCGCGTGTTCGCGTTGCAGCGAGACATCGCCGACGATGCGCACGAGCCGCTGATGGCGGTGCTGCCCGGCGTGGCCCTGGACGAGTTCTGGCGGATCGTCAGTATCGGCGAGAAGGGTTTGTTGCTGATGTCCGCGTTGATCGTGGTGGTGGGGCTGGCGGGACTGGCATCGTCGATCCTCGCTGCGCTGGGCGAGCGGCGGCGCGAACTGGCGCTGCTGCGCGCGGTGGGTGCGCGGCCAATGGACCTGCTGGTGCTGCTGGCGACGGAAGGGATGCTGCTGATGCTGGCCGGTACACTTGCCGGTTTCTTGCTGCTCACGGTGGGAAGTATTGCGCTGGCACCGTGGCTCGAAGCCAGCCTCGGCATGGCGCTGCCGGTGGCATGGCCGCATGCGGGCGAGTGGCCGCTGCTGGCGGCAATCATTGCGGCCGGAGCCATCGCTTCGCTGTTGCCGGCATGGCGGGCGTACCGGCTCAGCCTGCATGACGGGCTGACGCCTTCTATCTGAGGATCGTATGGGAAGACAAGCGGGGCGCGTATCGGCACCGGTGCTGGCCACGATTGGCATTGTCGTGGTCGTGCTGTGCGCTGGCGCTGGGCATTGGCTGCTGTCGCGGGGTGAGGGCGTGAAAGGCAAGGCGGCGGATACGTATGCGGTGGGCCAGGCGCTGACACCGCCTCAAGCTTCCGCGGTAGCGGCTGATGCTGTCTATCGCGAAATTGGCTGGAAGGATCTGCTGCCGAAGGCGTGGGACCCGATGGCGCCGTTCAAGGGCCTTCGGCTTCAGGACATGGCTGACGATGACCCGCGCGCGCAGGCGGCCCTTGAAAAGGCGAAGGAATACTGGCGTGATGCGCCGGTGGAGCCCGCGATGGACGGGGTGGCGGTACGGCTGCCGGGGTTTGTGGTGTCGCTGGACGGGGAGGGGGAAGCGATTCGGGAGTTCTTGCTGGTGCCGTATTTTGGCGCTTGTATTCATGTGCCGCCGCCGCCGGCTAATCAGGTTGTTCACGTACGCGCTGGCAAGCCGCTGGAGGGGTTGCGGACGATGGATACTGTCTGGGTCAGCGGCACCATGCGTGTGGAGCGTGCCGAGACCATGATGGGGGATGCGGGGTATGCGATTAGCGGGGCGCGGGTGGAGGCGTATGTGCAGGGGCGGTGAAATGCGTGCGGTGTGGTTTGCTCTCCTCTCCCGCGTGCGGGAGAGGGGAGCGTTCACCAGCGGTGGTGGCTTCGTTCGGCACGCAGGTGAACAAGCGCTCTACTACCACCGTGTCTCTGAAACTCAGACTTAAACCCCGTCTAATTTCAAAAATCGCAGCATCGCCTAGTATAGATGCGCATGGCATCTCACGGCGTTCCCGGCACATTCACGCCTGGTTCGAGGGAGGGAAATCTTGGACGAGGCTGCGCAATCCCGGTTCCAGATCCTCGCGCTGTCTGGCGGCGGCTACCGTGGCCTGTACACGGCGAAGCTGCTTGCCGATTTCGAGGATGAGGTCGGCGCGCCCATCGCGACCCGCTTCGACCTGATCGCCGGGACCTCGATCGGCGGCATCATTGCGCTGGCCCTTGCGCTGGAGGTGCCGGCGCGCCGCATTGTCGATCTGCTGACCGAGTACGGCGAGGAGATCTTCAGGCGCCGCTGGTCGCTTGCGGGCATCTGGCGCGCGCCGTTTTCTTCGCGCCGCCTGGCGGAGTTGCTGTCGGGCAGCGAGATGTTCGGCGACCGCGTGCTGGGCGCCTGTTCGCACCGCGTGGTGATTCCGGCGATCAATTACTCCACCGGCCGGCCGCAGATCTTCAAGACGCCGCACCATATCAATTTCAAGCGCGACCACAAGTTCCGGATCGTCGATATCGCGATGGCCACCAGTGCCGCGCCCGCTTACTTCTCGCGCTACACGTTCAACCACAACCAGTTTGTCGATGGCGGCCTGTACGCCAATGCGCCGGGCCTGCTGGCCGTGCATGAAGCCCAGTATTCCTTGCTGCAGTCGCCCGCCGATATCCACGTGATGGCGATCGGCACCATGTCGTCCAAGTTCACCGTGAACCCCCGGCGCAATCGCGAGGGCGGTACCTATGACTGGGGCGGCATCAATCCCTCCAATATGCCAAAGCGCCTGTTTGGCCTGTCGATCTCGGTGCAGGAGGCGCTGAGCGATTTCGTGCTCACGCATCTTCTGCCCGGACGGTATGTGCTGGTCGACGACGAACTGACGGACCAGCGCTCGCGCGCGGTAGGGATGGACAAGGCCGACCGGGCCGCGCGGGAGGTCCTGCTGGGCGCGGCGTCGGAGCGGTCGAAGATATGCATCGGCAGCCGGGATGTCCAACGGTTCCTGCGGCATGTCGTGCCGCCCGCGACCTTCTTCTACGGGGAGCATGCGAACTTGCCGACGGGGCGCGTCGCCAGCATCACGGCGCGGCTCCAGACGGCCGCACCGTCGAGATAGGTAGCGAGGAACTTCCGCCGCGGCCGTGGTACCGTTAATGCCTGCCATGGGCGAGACAAGCGATGAAGACGGTGAAACGATCGGCGGGACTGGTCGTGCTGCGGCCGCAGGCAGGCGAGTGGCGTTGCCTGATCCTGCGCGCCTACCGGAACTGGGACTTCCCGAAGGGGTTGCCGGAGCCCGGCGAGACACCCCTGCAGGCGGCGTTGCGCGAGACCGAAGAGGAGACCGGGCTGACCGGCCTGCAACTTCCCTGGGGCGAGGACTACCGCGAAACCGCGCCTTACGGTGCCGCGGGCAAGATTGCCCGCTTTTATCTGGCAGTCTCGGCCCGGGGCGACGTTGCCTTGCCGGTCAGCGCGGAACTGGGCCGCCCCGAGCATCATGAGTTCCGCTGGGCGACGTTCGACCAGGCGCGGCAACTGCTGCCGCCCCGGTTGTTGCCAATGATCGAATGGGCGTGCGCGGTGGCCGGTACTGAACGCTAAGCGACGCTCACATCCGGCACTTCCAGGGCACCAGCACTTTCGCCAGCTTGCGCATCAGCAGATCGAAGACATAGGCGATCAGCCCGATCAGCACGATGCCCATGATCACCACGTCGGTACGCAGGAAGTTGGAGGCGTTGAGCACCATCTGGCCCAGGCCGGCGGTTGCCGCCACCATTTCGGCTGCGACCAGGGTGGTCCAGCCGAAGCCGATGGCAATGCGCATGCCGGTAAGGATATCGGGCAGCGCCGCGGGGATCACCACATGGCGTACCACCTGCCATGGCGTGGCACCCATCGAGTAAGCCGCATTGATCTGCTCGATCGTGACCGAGCGCACGCCAGCCTGCGCCGACATCGCCAGCGGCGCGAAGCAGGCCAGGAAGATCAGCAGCACCTTCGAGGTCTCGTCGATGCCGAACCAGATCACGATCAGTGGCAGGTAAGCCAGCGGCGGCAACGGGCGGTAGAACTCGATCGGTGGATCGAAGATGCCGCGCGCGATGCGCGATACGCCCATCATCACGCCGATCGGCACCGCCGTGACCGTGGCCAGCCCGAAGGCGCCGAACACCCGCAGCATGCTGGCCGTGAAATGCTCGGTCAGGGGCTGGCCGCCTTGCAGGTTGCCCTGCCAGGCGTCGATGAAGGCGGTGACGATGGACTCCGGTGTTGGCAGGAACAGTGGCGGGAGCCAGCGCAGATGGCTGGCCAGCCACCACAGCGCGAGCAGCAGGATCACGGTGACCGTGGAGATGCGCGAGCTTGACCCTTCTCCCGGCAGGCGATAGCCCGAGACGGTCTTCATGGGCGTGCGCGTCGTTGCTGTCCCCGCTGCGGCAACGGCGGGGCCGGGCGGCGTGGGTTCGATGCGTTGGACGGAAGCTGACATCTTGTGTTCCTCAGGCGGTGGCATGGATCAGATCGACGATCTCTTCGCGATAGCGGATGAACTCGGGGTCGGACTTGACCGCGCGGGCATCCCCGCACTCGATGAAGCGCCGCGCGAACGGCAGCTCATAGGTATGCGCGATGCGCCCGGGCGAGGGCGTCATGACGATCAGCCGCGTGGCCAGGAACAGCGCCTCTTCCACGCTGTGGGTGATGAAGAAAACGATCTTCTGCTCCCGCGCCCAGAGCTTGAGGATCAGCGCCTGGATCGACTCGCGCGTCAGCGCGTCGAGCGCGCCAAGCGGCTCGTCCATCAGCATCACCGCGGGATCGCAGGCAAGCGCCCGCGCGATGCCGACGCGCTGCTGCATGCCGCCCGACAGTTGATAGACCGGCTTGCCGGCGACTGCTTCCAGTCCGACCTCGGCCAGCTTCTGTTGCGCGATCCGCAGCCGCTCGGCACGCGCCACGCCGCGCAGGCGCAAGCCCAGTGCCACGTTGTCCACCACGCTGAGCCATGGCATCAGCGCGTGCTTCTGGAATACCACGCCACGCTCGGCACCCGGCCCGCGCACCGGCTTGCCGCATAGCCGGATCTCGCCTTCGGAGGGTTCCATAAAGCCCGCGATGCACGACAGCAACGTGGTCTTGCCGCAGCCGGAGGCACCCAGCGCCACGACGAAATCGCCGCGCGCCATCTTGAGGTTGACTTGTGAAAGGGCCAGCGTCCTGGCACCGCCGCCAGTGCCGTAGTTGACACTGAGGTTATCGATTTCTAGTTGGTACATGATGGGCTTCCCAGACTTCCGATATTCCGATACGGGACTTGCGGGGCCGCCGCGCGGCGGCCATCTTCAGCGACACGGACACGGCGTCAACGCATGGCCCGCTTCGCCCATTCCGCATTGACGCCGGCGCCGTAGTCCGGCAGGACGGTCTGGATCGTGCCTTGCTCCTTGAGGAACTGCGCCGCGGACTGCAGCGCGCGCGCCGCGCCGCCGCCCAGCCAGCGCGCCGATACCTGCTCCTCCAGCGTGGGGAAGGCGTACAACGCCATGCTCGCCGGCACCGTCTCAGCCTTGGCGCCGGACCGCTTCGCTACCGCCTTGACCATGGGCGAATCGGCGGTCCACGCAGCCTTGTTCTTGCGGTAGTTCTCATCGGCGGCAGCCAGCACGCGCACCAGCCTGACCATGAACTCAGGGTTCTCGCGGGCGAACTTCTTGTTGGCGATCATGCCGTCGAAGGTGGCCTTGCCCGTGTCGGCGGCGATCTGGCCCGAGGTGGTCAGCACGGTGCCCGACTGCTTGAGCTTGGCCAGTACCGGGTCCCAGATGAAGGTGGCATCGATGTCGCCGCGCTCCCAGGCGGCGGCGACCTCAGGGGGCCGCATATTGACGATGCGGACCTCCTTGGGATTGACCCTGGCGCGCTCCAGCGCGACCAGCATGTGGTAGTGCGTGGTCGATACGAACGGCACCCCGACGCGCTTGCCCTTCAGGTCGGCGACACTGGCGATCTTGCTGCCGTTGCGCGCGACCATTGCCTCTGCCGCATTGATGTCGTCGAGGATCCAGAACAGCTCGACGTCCAGCCCTTGCGACAGGGCCGAAGCAATCGGCGAAGTGCCGGCTTCGCCGATGGCGATCTGGCCCGAAGCCATGGCGCGGATCACATCGCCGCCTCCCGCGAACTGGCGGAATGAAACGGTGTAGCCGGTCTGCTTTTCCAGCTCCTTCATTTCCTGCGCGTAACGCCAGGGCACCACCATGTCCTGGTAAGCAATCACTACATTCTTGCCTTGCGCGTGCGCGGCTGGCGCCAGCGCTGCTACCAGGGCCAAACACGTTGCAATCTGCCTGATCCACCGCATGGTTGTGCTCCTCGAAAAGGAAAAAGTTGGGTGTCCCGGGTTTATAGGTGAGGGCCGGGACAGGCCAATAGGTCCAGTTCGGGCAATTCGCTGGGGCCAGGATGCCGCGCGCGGGCGCAAGCCGCCGCGGGCCGGGCGGAGCGGTGGCGCCCGGCGGCGTCAATCATGGAAATCCTGTAGGGGGGTTGGGGGCGGTGAGGTGCGGTGGCGTGCTGAGGCTTAAAGGGCCAGCCTGCTGCGGGTTTGTTCCCCTCTCCCGCGGGCGGGAGAGGGAGCGTTCACCTGCGGTGGTGGCTTCGGATCAGCGTGCAGGTGGACGAACGCTCCTCACCTGGCTACCGAGCGCCTGCACCGCAATCAAATGTCAAAGTACAGATAAAACTCCCACGGATGTGGCCGCAGCTTCAACGTATCGATCTCGCGCGTGCGCTTGTACTCGATCCAGGTGCTGATCACATCTTCCGTGAAGACATCTCCCTTGCGCAGGAACGCTGAGTCGGCTTCCAGCGCGGCAAGCGACTCTTCGAGCGAGCCCGGCACCTGCCGGATGCCGGCGGCTTCCTCCGGGGGCAGGTCATAGATATTCTTGTCGAGCGGATCGCCGGGGTCTGTCTGGTTTTCAATGCCGTCAAGGCCGGCGAGCAGCATGGCCGCGAACGCAAGGTAGGCATTGGCCGACGGGTCAGGGCAGCGGAATTCCACGCGCCGGGCGGCCGGGGAATCCGAATACATCGGAATCCGCGCCGCGGCAGACCGGTTGCGCTGCGACATGGCCAGGTTGACCGGCGCCTCGTAGCCGGGCACCAGCCGCTTGTAGGAGTTGGTGCTCGGCGCGCAGAAAGCCATCAGCGCGGGCGCGTGCCTGAGCAGGCCGCCGATGTACCAGCGGCACATCTGGGACGTCAGCGCCCAGCCGTTTTCGTCATAGAACAGGTTCTCGTCGCCGCGCCACAGGCTCTGGTGGCAATGCATGCCGCTGGCGTTATCGGCAAACAGCGGCTTCGGCATAAACGTGGCGACCTTGCCGTGGCGGCGCGCGACGTTCTTGCAGATGTACTTGTACATCATCACGTTGTCCGCCATGCGCGTCAGTGGCGCAAACCGCATGTCGATTTCATTCTGGCCCGCCGTGGCGACTTCATGGTGATGCACTTCGACGCGGATGCCGGCCTGCATCAGCGCCAGTACGATTTCGGAGCGGATGTCCTGCAGCGTATCGCTTGGCGGCACGGGAAAGTACCCCTCCTTGTACCGCTGCTTGTAGCCAAGGTTGCCTCCGCCATAGGCGCCTTCGTCACGGCCCGAGGTCCATTCGCCTTCGGCCGATTCGACATGGTAGTAGCCCGAGTGCTGGTCCTGCCCGAAGCGAATGGAGTCGAAGATAAAGAACTCCAGTTCCGGGCCGACGTAGCAAGCCGTGGCAAGGCCGGTCTGCTCGAGGTACCGCTCCGCCTTTCTGGCGATGTGGCGCGGATCGCGCGAATACGGCTGCTTCAGCACGGGGTCCAGCACGTCGCAGATCAGCGCCAGCGTGGGTGTCGTGCAGAACGGGTCGATGAATGCCGTGGCCGGGTCGGGCCTGACCAGCATGTCGGATTCGTGGATTTCCTGGAAGCCCCGGATGGAAGAGCCGTCGAAGCCGATGCCTTCCGAGAACAGGTCGTCGCCGACTTCCGGCAGCGTGATCGAGAAATGCTGCCACACGCCGGGCAGGTCGGTGAACCTGAGATCGACGACCTGGATCGCATGCTTCCTGATCAGGTCGATCACTTCACCGGGGTTTTGCGGCGGGGCAAACTGATAGCTGCCAGGTTCTATTGAGACCATGCCCATGACTGCCTCCGTCGTCTTCCCGCGGCATAGTCCAACATTAGCCTGTCAGCTTGCGAATGCAAGGGTGGCCCCGCGGCCGCCTTCTACATCCCGGCGCTAGGACCGCAGGCCGAACAAGCCGTGCCAGAACGAATCGAAGGCGCCGGGGTGACGCCGGGGCCGCGTCGCTTCGTCGTGGTCTGGCGCCGCCGCGGCGCCGGGCGGCGGGGCCGCCTTGGCGTCGGATGCGTCCGCGGCCCGCGCAGCGGCGCGCCGCGACTCCTGCAACGCCCACACGCTGTCGGCGATCCGTGCGGCCAGTTCCGCGTCGCAGTCGCGGCCGAGCAGCACGCCGAACATGACGTCCCGGTTGTGGCCGTCGTCGCCAAAGCGCATCGCGATCGCGACCATCTGCTCGTAGTGCTCCTGCGCGACGCGCTGCGCCTCACGTTGCGCCTCGCGCTGCTGTGCTTCCTGCGCGTGGTGCTCTGCCTGCCAGCGTTGCATCTCGCGCTCGAAGACCTCGTCGTAGATCTGGCGCTGCACGGCATCGGAAAGAATGGCGTAGGCGTCGCGGATTTCCTGGAAGGCCGTGTGCGCTTCCTTCTCGCGGCCAAGGTTGCGGTCGGGATGCCATTTCATCGCGGCACGCCGGTAGGCGCGCTTGATCTCGTCCAGGGTGGCGTCCGGTTGTACGCCGAGGGTTGAGTAGAGGGTTGTCATGGCCGATGCGGCAGCTGCTGGGCGGGCATTCATCCTAGCACGGGGTGATGGCTGTCTCGCTGACGCGTGCAGGCCCTCCTAGAATGATCAAGGGCGCCTGGGCATCCGGCCGGGGCGCAGATGCCTGCGGAGGCGCACGAAACGGAGTGCGATATGACGATCGAAACCGAATATGACTCGCTCGCTGCGGAGGTTGAGCGTTTCTGGAAAGAGGACCTCGAGGGCAAGGGTCATGTCGAGGTGCGAAGCTTCGACAACGCCGAATTCATCGTCACGCTGCTGGCGGTGGCCAGGGACAGGAACGGCCGCAGCTGGCTGCGTTGCAAGGATGGCAACAGGCGGTACGCATTGCTCTGGCTGCCGGGCAAGCTTTACTTTGCCGGGAGCCGCGCTGACGATGAGCTGATCAGGCCGGAGCGGACGCGGGAGCCGGAGCTGCTGGAGTAGGGCGATAGCTCTTCACGATGAAGCTGTTTTCTCCCCTCTCCCATTTATGGGAGAGGGGCGGGGGAGAGGGCAGGAGCCTCCACGGAGTGAGGCGTTTCGATGCTTGCCATGCGCCAGCCCTCTCCCCCGGCCCCTCTCCCGCGCGCGGGAGAGGGGAGCGTACGCGCGGCTTCGTGGCTTCGTGTACACGCGTAAACGTGCGCTGCGCGGCTGTTTGCTCAGCTGCCCCCAGGCTCACTGCCATCACGCGCCTGCAATGCGTCAAACGACAGCAACTCCCCACCGATCGCGCTGGCTGCCACCGTAGGCGGACTTGCCAGCCAGACCTGCCCGGGCCCTGAGCGCCCGGGGAAATTCCGGTTGATCGAGCTGACCGTCACCTGATCCGTGCGCACTGAAGACCCCGGCCCACAGTTGGCGCACGCGCCGCAAGAGGGCTGCAGTATCCGCGCACCGACCGCATGGAACGCATCCATGTAGCCCTGCCGGATGCAATAGTCCCGCACGTCAGTGGTGCCGAACTGCAGATACAGGGTGACGTGAGCCGGAACGCTCAGGCCTCGCTGCGCTGCCCAGGACAGGACCTCGTGGTACAGGTCAAAGTCCTCCCGCTTGCCGGCGGTGCAGGAGCCTCCGTAGGCAATATCCACTTGCACACGCTGGTCCAGCGCCGCCAGCGGCACGCCGTTCCCCGGATCGCCGGGGCGTGCCACCATGGGGCCGAGCGTCCGGCAGTCGAGCTCCAGCGTGGTGGCAAAGACGGCGTCGTCGTCGCTTCGCATCCATGGCTCGACCACGAAATCGATGCCGCGTCGTTCCCTCAGGAAGCGGACCGTCTCTGCATCGGGCGCGACAATGCCGGTGAAGCCGCCCAGTTCGGCGCACATATTGGTCAGCGTGGCGCGCTCGTCGATCGACATCGCGCCGACAACCGGGCCGGTGAATTCGAACACCTTGCCCACTCCGGCTCCTGCCTTGATCTCCGTTTGCGCCAGCAGGTGGAGCACCACGTCCTTTGCCGTGACCCCGGGCGCCAGCGCACCGTGAAGCCTGACACGGATGCATTGCGGCATCGTCATGCGCACGGCCCCCGTGACAAACGCATTGGCCATGTCGGTAGTGCCGACCCCGAACGCCACGCATCCCAGCGCCCCGCTATGCGGCGTGTGCGAGTCGGTACCCACCACCACCTGTCCCGGCAGCGCATAGCGTTCGGCCATCATGGCGTGCGAGATGCCAGCGACATTGCTGCCATCGTCGCCGCGGGACTCGTCCTCGGTCAGCGTGCGGTGGCACGTCAAGCCATAGGTGCGTACGAAGTCCCGCTGCGCCGCACACATCCTGACGACGTTGTCCACCAGCCCGCCATGCACATGTGCCGGGCTTTCCGCGACATAGGCGGTGTGATCCTCGAACACGACGATATGGTCGGCATCCTTGAGCTGAAGCGGCTTGCCGAAGGTGGCGTGCAGCATGTGGGCGCACATGCCGGTGTAGTACTCGTGAATGAAGCGCCAGTCGGCGCGCACGAAGATGCCGTCGCCGGGGGCGGGCTGTGCCGGCGTGAGAGGCGTCGCCAGCAGATGCCGGTGGACGATCTTCTCGAACAGGGTTTGCGGCCGCGCCGGCATGGCGGGGGGCGCTTCACCGACGTTGCCGAGGTATTTCTGCCCGAACTTCAGCAGCCCGCCGTTCAGCAGCACGGCTGCGGCCAGTGCGTCGCGCCCGGCCACGAGCGTGTCCAGCCCGATGGGCTCGCCTTGTTGCAGGCGAGGAATCAGGCTGACGTCCGTCGAGGTGAACAGTCCGATGTTGTCGGCGTTCTGGCGGTAGATGCGTTCGAAGCTTTTGGCGATGACCAGCCGGATGCCGGCCAGCTGTTCCGCTGCGGGGCTATGTTCACGCGACGATCCCTTGCCGTAGCGGTTGCCCGCGACCGTCACCGCAAAGCCGCCGTCGCGAATCGCGTTGGCTGCGATCGGCAGTGTCCCCTCGACCTTGTAGCCCGTGTAAGGGTAGCGGCCGAGCGCGTCGTCATAGTGCGTCAGGATCGGTACGGGCGTGATTTCGTCCGTGGACACGTCGTCGCGCAGCGTGCCCGCTTGCTCCAGGGTCATTGCCTGGCCCTGGAGCTGTCTCTCCATGGCCGCCGCTGAGTCGGCCAGGAACAGGATGCGGCCTGACGGCGCAAGGACACTCATGCCAGTCTCCGGTGGGGATGTTTGCGCAACTCTACTTGCCGTTGCGCGGCGACACGAAGCGCTGATGCGGCATGGCGGATATCCGTTGGCGCGATATCAGGGTAAACGCCTGTGTATGCAGCGCGCCGGCCGCAAGGTTAGTATCAGGCGACATTTCGGCCTGCCCGCATGGGCTTTCTGAAGCATGCACCGCATCGATCCCGTCAATATCCAACTCTTCCTGGCAGCGGCGCGTGAGGGCTCCATCAAGCGGGCGGCGGAGACCGAGCATATTGCCCAGTCCGCGCTGAGCCGGCGCATTGCCGAACTGGAGCGCAGTCTCGGCGTGGTGCTGTTCGTGCGCTCGCCATCCGGCGTGGTGTTGACCGATGCGGGAGCGCGCGCGCTGGAACTGGGGCGCAGGCTGAACGAGGACATCGCCAGTTTTGCGCGCGAGGTGCAGGACCTGGGCGACCAGGTGGCCGGCGTCGTGCGCCTGTCGGCGAGCCCGTCCGCCATCATCGGGTTTCTTCCCGAGCGCTTGCATGCCTTCAAGGCGGCACACCCGCTGGTGGAGATCGCGCTGTACGAGCGATCGACGGCCGAGACCATCCGGGCCTGCCTCGATGACCGCGTCGACATCGGCATCGGCGTCGCGGCGAAGGCGCCCGCCGGCCTGGAATCCTGGCAGTTCGCCAGCGACCCGCTCAATGTGGTGATCCCGTCCTCGCATCCGCTAACCAGGCGCAAGCGGATACGCTATGCCGAAGTCCTGGAGCATCCGCTGGTGGTGGTGCAGCCCGGCGGCGCGCTCGACCAGGAGCTGAGGGAGCAGGCGGCGAACCTGCGGCTGCCCTTCAACCAGAGCGTGGCGGTCTCCAGCTTTGAGGCCGCTTGCCGCATGGTGGAGGCGGGGCTGGGCATCGCCGTGCTGCCGGCCAGCGCCAGCGCCGCCTATGCCGGCACCCGGCGCTTCGTCCGCATTCCGCTGGATGAGCCATGGCGCGAGCGCCAGCTGCTGATCTATGCCCCTTACAAGCAGCCGCGGCTGCGGGCGATTGCCGCGTTGATCGGCGCGCTGCAGCCGACGGGAGAGCCAAGGGGAGAGCCAAGGCGGGTAGCCAAAGGGGCATCGCACGGTATGCCAGGCTGAGATACCCGCTCCAGCGGATTAGCACTCTGCCGCCGCGGCAGCGCAACACTACACTCCGTCCCAAAGAGCACTGTCCCTGGTGCCACTCAATGAACGGAGACAAGGAATGCCGACTTCGCTGTTTCGACAGGCCTGCAATGCGCTTGCCGCCCTGACCACCCTAGCCGTCTTCGGCGGCCTGAACGCAGCCGCCGCCCACGCGCAGGCCACCGATTCGAAGCCCGTCAGGCTCATTGTGCCGACCCAGCCAGGTTCGCAGGCCGACGCCGTGGCCCGGGCCCTGAGCCAATCTCTTGGGAAGCACCTCGGGCAGTCAGTGGTGGTCGAGAATATCGCGGGCGCTGGCGGTGTGCCGGGCACCCAGCAAATCGTCAGGGCGCCGAAAGACGGGTCCACGCTGGGTCTGATTTCATCGAACCACGTCATTAACCCGTTTATCTACAAGAACCTGCCCTATGATGCGCTGAAGGACATTACCCCGATCACGGTGATCGGCACGCTGCCGCTGGTGCTGGTAGTCAATCCTGGGGTCAGTGCAAGCACGGCAAAGGACCTGATCGCGCTGCTGAAGTCGAAGCCGGGCGAGCTTAACTATGGCTCGTCAGGAAACGGCACGGTCCTGCACCTGGCCGGCCAGCTTTTTGCCAGCGAAGCGAACGTCGATATCCGCCACGTGCCATACAAGGGGGCGGGCAACTACACCACCGACCTGGTCGGTGGCCAGGTACAGCTCGGCTTCCTGACGGTGCAGGCCGTCCTGCCGCTGATCAAGGCCGGCAAGCTGAAGGCCATCGCGGTGTCCACCGCGCAGCGTGTGCCGGCGTTGCCCGATGTGCCGACGCTGGCGGAGTCAGGGCTGCCGCGATACAGCTTCGACGCGTGGCTCGCGATCGTCGGTCCTGCCGGGATGCCGAAGCAGACTGTGTCGACGCTGCAGTCGAAGACCAAGGCCACGCTGCAGGAGCGCGAGGTCCAGGACCACCTGGCGGGGCAGGGCGTGGTCGTGACCCCCACCGGTGCCGACGCGGCCGTGCCGTTTTTCAAGAGCGAGCTGGACAAGCATGCGCGCATCGTGAAGCAGGCTGGCGCCACGCTGAACTGAGACAGCGCCTGACCACGTTTGCCTCAACGCCCACATGCGTAGATCAGGAAGTCCCGCAGCGCCACCGCCGCGGGGCTCAGTTCCGCGTCCTTGCGCCACAGCAGGCCGACTTCCATGTCCGGGATGGCCGCGGACAGCGGTCTCGCTTCGATTTCCTTCCCTTCCAGCGACCAGGGACGGAACACCATATCCGACAGCACCGTAATCCCGAAGCCGTGCGCGACCAGCCCACGAAGCGCCTCCATCGATGTGGTACGGAATGCCACGTTCGGTGCCAGCCGCTTCGAGCGCCAGTACCGCAACGTGGATGCTTCGCCTTCGTCGACCGTCAGCAGGATATACGGGAACTCGGCCACCTGCCGCAGCGACGGCGCGTCGCCCGCCAGCAGCGGATGCCCCGGCGCCGCCCACAGCTGGCGGCGCGACCGGATTAGCGAGCGATGCGAAAACCGCTCAGGTTCCGCGACATTGGACAGCAGCACGACGCCGAGCTCGACTTCACCGCTGAGAATGCGCTCCTCGACCTCGGCGCGATGCAGGTCGCGCAGGTCCAGGTCCACGTTGGGATAGTGATTCCGGAACCGCGCCAGCAGTGAAGGCAGGAAGTAGCCCAGCACCGTATAGGTGGCGGCAATGCTGACGCTGCCCCCCATGCTGTCCAGCCTGATGCGCGGCTGCGTCAGCGCATCGTCGACGGATTGGAGGATGCGCGTGACGTGCTGGTAGAGGTGATTGCCTTCTGCCGTCAGCGCCACGCCGTGCGGCAGCCGGTCGAACAGGCGCGCGCCGAGCAACTGCTCCAGCGCCAGCACGGCATTGGTGATGGCCGACTGGGATACATGCTCTTCCGTGGCAGCCATCGAGAACTGTCCCGTCGCGGCGGCGGCGCGAAAGTAGCGCATCTGCCGCAGCGTGATTTCCTTTGCCGCCGGCAAAGCACTTTCCGGGACTGAGTTTTTCCGGCTGCCGGAGCGGGAACCGCGCTTAGTCGGAGACATATGGAAATCGGATACCTGTTGTCTGAAATTGTGATTTTACGATACAGCAAGCGCTTTCTACACTGGCTCGACATATCCATAAAAGCAAGCCTTTGACCCCGGAGACCCCGTCTGTGAACAGCCCTCTTTCCCCTCAATCGCAGCAGGCGCTGGCCGACACCCTGGCCGAAGCCAGTCTTGACGACAAGTACACCCTGCCCAAGGGCCGCGTCTACATGAGCGGCACCCAGGCGCTGGTGCGCCTGCCGTTGCTGCAGAAGGCGCGCGACGCGGCCGCGGGTTTGAACACCGGCGGCTATATCTCGGGATACCGCGGCTCGCCGCTGGGCGGACTGGACCAGGCGCTATGGCAGGCCAAGTCGCACCTGGCGGCCAGCGACGTGGTGTTCCAGCCGGGCGTCAACGAGGACCTGGCCGCGACGGCGGTCTGGGGCACGCAGCAGGTGAATCTCTTCCCCGGCGCCACGCGCGACGGTGTGTTCTCGATGTGGTATGGCAAAGGCCCCGGCGTGGACCGTTCCATCGATGTGCTCAAGCACGCCAACTCGGCCGGCTCGGCGCAGCACGGCGGCGTGCTGGTGCTGGCCGGCGACGACCATGCGGCCAAGTCGTCTTCGGTGGCGCACCAGTCCGAACACGTGCTGCTCGCGTCGGGGATCCCGGTGCTGTATCCGTCCAATGTCCAGGAATACCTCGACTACGGCCTGCACGGCTGGGCCATGAGCCGGTATTCCGGGCTGTGGGTCGCGATGAAATGCGTGACGGACGTGGTCGAATCCACCGCTTCGGTCGAGATCGACCCCGAGCGCGTGCAGATCACGCTGCCGCAGGACTTCGCCATGCCCGAGGGCGGCCTCAATATCCGCTGGCCGGACCCGCCATTGGCGCAGGAGGCGCGCCTGCTCGACCACAAGTGGTATGCGGCGCTGGCCTATATCCGCGCCAACAAGCTCAACCGCGTGGTGCTGGATTCGCCCAACGCCCGCTTCGGCATCATGACCGCCGGCAAGGCCTATCTGGACGTGCGCCAGGCGCTGACCGACCTGGGGCTGGACGACGACGCCTGCCAACGCATCGGCATCCGCGTGTTCAAGGTGGGCTGCGTGTGGCCGCTGGACGCGCAGGATGCGCGCGAGTTCGCCACCGGGCTGGAAGAGATCCTGGTGGTGGAGGAGAAGCGCCAGATCCTGGAATACGCGCTGAAGGAAGAGCTGTATAACTGGCGCGAGGACGTGCGGCCCAAGGTCTACGGCAAGTTCGACGAACGCGGCAACCACGGCGGCGAATGGTCGGTGCCGCGCGGCAACTGGCTGTTGCCCGCGCATTACGAGCTGTCGCCGGCGCTGATCGCCAAGGCCATTGCGCGCCGGCTGGAGAAGGCCGATCTGCCCGCCGACGTGCGTGCGCGCATTGCCGCGCGCGTGGCGCTGATCGAGGCCAAGGAGCGCGAGGCCGCGCGCCCGCGCCTGACGGTGGAGCGCAAGCCCTGGTTCTGCTCGGGCTGCCCGCACAATACCTCCACGCGCGTGCCGGAAGGCTCGCGCGCGCTGGCCGGCATCGGCTGCCACTACATGGCGATGTGGATGGACCGCAATACCGAGACCTTCAGCCAGATGGGCGGCGAAGGCGTGGCGTGGACCGGCCAGATGCATTTCACCAGCGAGAAGCATGTGTTCGTCAACCTGGGCGACGGCACCTACTTCCACTCCGGCCTGCTGGCGCTCCGGGCCGCCATCGCGGCCCGCGCCAATATCACCTACAAGATCCTGTTCAACGATGCCGTGGCGATGACCGGCGGGCAGCCGGTGGACGGCGTGCTGACGGTGCCGGCGGTCGCCCACCAGGTGGCGGCCGAAGGGGCGCGCGAGATCGTCGTGGTCACGGACGAGCCGGGCAAGTACGGCGACGGCAGCATGCTGCCGGGCGGCGTCAGCGTGCATCACCGCGACGAGCTCGATGCCATCCAGCTACGCCTGCGCGACACGGCGGGCGTGACCGTGCTGATCTACGACCAGACCTGTGCCACCGAGAAGCGCCGCCGCCGCAAGCGCGGCACCATGGCGGATCCCGCCCGGCGCGCGTTTATCAACGACGCGGTGTGTGAAGGTTGCGGCGACTGCTCGGTGAAGTCGAACTGCCTGTCGGTCGAGCCGCTGCAGACCGAGCTTGGCACCAAGCGCAAGATCAACCAGTCCTCTTGCAACAAGGACTTCTCCTGCGTCAACGGCTTCTGCCCGAGCTTCGTCACGGCCGAAGGTGCGCAGTTGCGCAAGCCCCGTGTGAGCGGTGATAAAACCGGGATGGACCCAGCGGCGCTGCCCCAGCCGGCGCTGCCGGCACTGGACCGTCCCTACGGCATCCTGGTGACTGGCGTGGGCGGCACCGGCGTGGTCACCATCGGCGGCCTGCTGGGCATGGCGGCCCACCTGGAGCGCAAGGGCGTGACCGTGCTCGACATGGCGGGCCTGGCGCAGAAGGGCGGGGCCGTGCTGTCGCACGTGCAGATCGCACCGTCGCCGGCCGCGCTGCATGCCACGCGCATCGCCACCGGCGAGGCGCGGCTGCTGATCGGCTGCGACGCCATCGTATCGGCCTCGCCCGAGGCGTTGTCCAAGATGCGGCGCGACGTGACCGCCGCCGCGGTCAACAGCGCCAACACGCCCACCGCGGAGTTCATCGGCAACCGGAACTGGACGTTCCCCGGCGCCACCGCGGAGCAGGAACTGCGCGCCGCGGTGGGCGATAGCTGCAGCTTCCTCGACGCCAACGCGTGGGCGGTGACGCTGCTGGGCGATGCCATCTACGCAAATCCGCTGTTGCTGGGGTTCACCTGGCAGAAGGGCTGGATCCCGTTGTCGCAGGCGAGCCTGGTGCGCGCCATCGAACTCAACGCCGTTGCGGTGGAGAAGAACCTGCGCGCCTTCGATTGCGGCCGCCTGCTCGCCCATCGCGGCGAGGAAGGCGTGCGTGCGCAGCTGAAGGCAGCGCCGGTGGCGCAAGTGGTGCCGATGCCGGAAACACTGGACACGCTGCTGCGCAAACGCGAGGCGCTGCTGACCGCCTACCAGGATGCCGCCTACGCCAAGCGGTACCGGTCCGTGGTGGAGCGCGTACGCACCGCTGAATCCGCGCTGGCGCCGAACGGCAAGCTGCCGCTGACGATGGCAGTCGCGCGCAACCTGGCCAAACTGATGGCCTACAAGGATGAATACGAGGTGGCACGGCTGTATGCCGACCCCGCGTTCCTCGACAAGCTGCGCGCCCAGTTCGAGGGCGAGCCGGGCAAGGACTACCAGCTGAACTTCTACCTGGCGCCGCCGCTGCTGGCGAAGAAAGACGGGCAGGGCCGCCTCGTCAAGCAACGCTTCGGTCCCGCGGCCATGACCGCATTCCGCGTGCTGGCCCGCCTGAAGCGCTTGCGTGGCACCGCGTTCGATCCGTTTGGCCGGACGGCGGAGCGGCGCGAGGAGCGGCGCCTGATCGACGAATACGTGGCGATGACCGAGGCATTCTGCACTTCGCTGCGTGCCGACACCCTGGATATCGCCGTCAGACTGGCCTCATTGCCGGAGGACATTCGCGGCTTCGGGCATGTGAAGGAAGCCAGCCTGGAGACGGTGGCGAAGCAGCGCGAGGTGTTGCTTGCGCAGTTCCATGGTGCGGGCGATGGGGCACGGCCATCGCGTCAAGTCGCCGGCAGTGTATCGGTCGCAGCCGAGGCATGACGGCGGTGCCGCGGGGGCGTTGAGCCCGAAGGCATCGTGCTCTACGCGGAACCGGTTCATGGCGCGCAATCCAGCGAGATATTGGCCTTGGCCGCCACCGCCTTCCAGCGCGTGATCTCGCGAGCGCGTCGGCCAGCGTGCCGCCGTGCGTATTGACGGTCCGGCAGGCGTCGTACACCACGTCGTGCGCCTGCTGTCGGCCGATGTGGGGCGCCATGCCCATCATCACGGCTTCGGCCACGATCAGCCCGTTGGAGATGCCCAGGTTGTGCTTCATGCGGGCTTCGTCGACGATCAGGCCGCCCAGCGCAAACCTGGCCTGGTGCAGCGCGCCGGCGGTCAGGATGAAGCTCTCGGGGATAGCGATCCATTCCGCATGCCAGGGCCGGTGGCGCGCTCGAAGTCCTGCACCATCGCGTCGACCATCAGCCCGGCATGCTGGCGCACCGCCCTGGAGTCGGCCAGCATCGGCTCGCTGGAGATCGGATTGCGCTTCTGGGGCATGGTGCTGCCACCCCCTCAGCGCTGCTGCAGGCTGCCCGACTTGCGCTTCCTGGCACGCAGCACCAGGCCGGCCAGCGCCGCGACCACCGCCAGGATGCCGACGGTAATGAAAAACGGTAAGGGCCGATCGATGGCCAGGCTTTCCCCGGCGACGACGATACCCAATGCATAGCCCGCTTCGGCGATGGCGATCGCGGCCAGGAATTTCGGGAAGGGGTAACGCATGGTGCCGAACAGATAGCCGGGAATCTCCGATGGCACCGCGATACAGAACAGCAGCACGGCCCAGAACTTCATGCGCTGCGACACGTAGTCCTGGTACTTCGCCAGCTTGTCCGCGTAACCACTACGGGCGAGCAATGGATAGGCCAACCGGCCGATGCCGTAGGCGGCAGCAGCGCCCAGCAGCCAGCCGCCCCAGAGCAGAAGAACAGTGAGCGGCTTGCCCCACACCGCGCTGGCCGGTGGCACCAGGACCACGCTGGAGGCGAAGGCGAGCATGGCGGACACGGCGGAGAACAGGAAGAAGACCAGCGCGCCCGCCGCGGGGTGCTGTTCTATCGTCGACTGCGCCCAGGCGATGGCCTCGTCGGCGAGGGCCTTGAAGGGAGGCGACAGGACGAGCAGGGCGATCAGCACCGCTACGGTGCCGACTGCAAGCCAGAACCAGATGGCGCGTCGATTAGCAGACAATTTGCTCAGCATACAAAAATTAGAACCACGTGCCGGGGCAAAGTTTCTACGGCCTCAGCCAGCCATCGGCGAGTTCGCGTGTGCGCGGACTGACAGTTCTTTGTATTATTGCTGCGCAGCATCGATACAAAGATCTGGGCCGCATAGGCGTATTGGCCGCTTCCGGGATGAGCGATTCGGTTTATATCAGCCGCTCATGCTGCCGTTCTGGGGAAGTCCGCCACGGATCGCCCGTCTTAAAGGAACGATGATGACGCTCACCCCTGCCATCGGCCACGGGCGGCTGCGGGCCCGCCAGGCCAGGACCGCTGCCGCGTTCACGACCTCGATGCTCGACGGCGGCGTGGTCTTTGACCATCGCCATTGGGCCTGCGGCGAGGCGGAATTCCGCTGGAGCGCCCCGCGCCATTTGATCGTGCTGACCGAGCGCGGGACGACCGGGCGCACCTGTATTCACAGTGAAGGACGCCTGATGCATGACGGGCGCGATGGACCGGGCTCGCTCAGTTTTGTGCCCGCCCATGCGGAACGCAGCGGCCATTTCCGCGACGCCGACCTGGTCTATACGGCGCTATGGCTCGATCCCGCGCTGGACCTGCCGGGCTGCGACCGGCTGGCGCAACTGCCGATGCGCATCAACGACACTGCCGACGCGGTGGTGCAGGCATTGTTGAAATCGTTCAGCGCGGACATGGCCGCTGGCCGCGTTCCCGAAGCCGTCTACCTTGAGCAACTGGTTTCCCTGGTGGCGCTGCGCATCGCCGGCGCCACGCCGGCCGCGCCCGTGCGCCGCGTCCCGGCGCTGGGCAAGCGGCTGCTGGCGCGCCTGACCGACTACATCGACTCGCGGCTGGATACGTCGCTCTCGCTGAGCGACCTGGCCGGCGTGGCCGGCATGCCGGTCGACACCTTCGCGCGCCGCTTCAAGGCCGAGACCGGAATGGCCCCTTACGCCTACGTCATCGCGCGACGCGTGCGGCGCGCGCAATGCCTGCTGCGCGGCAGTTCGATGCCGCTCAGTGCCGTGGCACTGGAGCTGGGGTTTTCCAGCCAGAGCCATTTCACCTCCACCTTCCAGCGCCTGACCGGCACGACGCCGCGCAGCTATCGCACGCACTTGCGCCAGGATTCTGATATTTCCTCCTGATATGTGAAAGAAACGCCGCCGCGGCGTCCGACATACTGCCGGTGCCGGCTGTGGCGGCTTCCGCGGGGGAAGTCGGTCGCGCCGCGCGGCAGGGCCAGGCCTTGCCGTCCTTATCAGGAGCAGACCATGGATCAGGCGGACCATCCGCAAAACCCGGGTCGCCGCGCTGTGCTGCGGGCCAGCGCGGCGAGCGGCATGTTGTTCGCAGTTGGCGCTGCGCCGGCCCAGGCCGCATCGGCCGCGCCAGCCGCCCCAGCCGCATCGACGGCTGCGCCAACCGCCGCCGTGCCGGTACGGCCGCTGACCCTGCGCATCAACGGCGCGGAACATGCGGTCGAGCTGGACGTGCGCACGACCCTGCTGGACGCGCTGCGCAACCAGTTGGGCATGACCGGTACCAAGAAAGGCTGCGACCACGGCCAGTGCGGCGCCTGCACGGTGCTGGTGAACGGCCGTCGCATCAATGCCTGCCTGACGCTGGCGGTCATGCACGAAGGCGACGAGATCACCACCATCGAAGGCCTGGCCGACGGCGACAGGCTGCATCCCGTGCAATCCGCGTTCATCGCGCGCGACGCTTTCCAGTGCGGCTACTGTACGCCCGGGCAGATCTGCTCCGCTGTCGGCATGCTGGCCGAAGCGCGCGCCGGCTGGCCCAGCCATGCCAGCCGCGACGTGGCCGGGCGCGACTTCGCGCTCGACGAGGCCGAGATACGCGAGCGCATGAGCGGCAACGTGTGCCGCTGCGCCGCCTATCCAAACATCGTGGCCGCCATCCGCGACGCCGCCCGGGGAGGCCGCTCATGATGACCTTCAGCTACGAGCGCGCCGAAGACCCGGCCCAAGCCGTGCAGGCCGTTGCCTCCCGGGCCGGCGCGCGCTTTATCGGCGGTGGCACCAACCTGCTCGATCTGATGAAGCTGCGCATCGAGCAGCCGCGCCATCTGGTCGACGTCAGCCGCCTGCCGCTGGCCACCATCGACGAGACCGCGGACGGCGGGCTGCGCATTGGCGCGCAGGTGCGCAACAGCGATCTGGCGGCCGATCCGCGCGTGCGGGCGCGCTATCCGTTGCTGTCGCAGGCGCTGCTGGCCGGCGCGTCCGGCCAGATCCGCAACAAGGCCTCGACCGCCGGCAACCTGCTGCAGCGTACGCGCTGCGCCTATTTCTACGACCCGCACATGCCCTGCAACAAGCGGACGCCCGGCAGCGGCTGCGCGGCGATGCAGGGCCACAACCGCATGAACGCCATCCTGGGCGCCAGCGAATCCTGCATCGCCGTGCATCCGTCTGACATGGCCGTGGCGATGGTGGCGCTGGACGCGCGCGTGCACACCGTGCTGCCGCAGGGCGGCGGGCGCGTCATCGCCGTGCGTGCGCTGCACCGGCTGCCGGGTGCGACGCCGCATATCGAGACCCAGCTCGAGCATGGCGAGATGATCGCCGCGGTCACGCTGCCGCCACCGCCGGCCGGCCGGCAGCTTTACCGCAAGGTGCGCGACCGCGCTTCGTATGCATTTGCGCTGGTGTCGGTGGCGCTGGTGCTGGACGTGGCAGACGGCCGCGTGCGGGGCGCGCGCATCGCGCTGGGCGGCGTGGCCCCGCGCCCCTGGCGGGCGGACGCCGCCGAGCAGGTGCTGGCCGGCAGGGCGGCGGACGCGGCCGGCTGGCGCGCGGCCGCTGACGCAGCGCTGGCAGGCGCACGGGGCCATGGCGGCAACGACTTCAAGATTCCGCTGGCCGTGCGCACCTTGCGGCAGGCGTTGGCTGTTGCCGCGCAGCCCGCCCCGCAGCGGGCATGACCGCAGGGTGTTATTTCGATACGCCGGTGGCCGCGGCGACGTGCAATAGCGACAGAGAGCGAACATGACGACGAATTTGCAGGGTGATGCAGGCAAGGGGCCGGGCGCTCCGGTGGGCCTGCCCATCGACCGGGTTGACGGCAGGCTGAAGGTGACCGGCCGCGCCACCTATGCCTATGAGCAGCGGGCGGACGGCGGCGCGCCGATGGCGTACGGCTATATCGTGGGTGCCACCATCGCGCGCGGCCGCATCCTTGCCATCGACACCCGGCAGGCGCGGCAGGCGCCCGGGGTGCTCTATGTGATGACGCATCTGAACGCGCCGGCGCAGCCTCCTTTCGGGCCATCGGTGCCGCCCACCCCGCGCGACGTGTTCACGCGCGCCCGGCCATACCTGGCATCGGACCGCGTGCGCTACTACGACGAGCCGGTGGCGCTGGTCGTGGCCGAAACCTTCGAGGCGGCGCGCGCCGCGGCCGCGCTGGTACTGGTCCGCTACCAGGCTGAGCGGGGTGAATTCGAGCTGACGCCAAGGCTGAGCGAAGCCTACAAGCCACCGCGCACCAACGCCGGTTTTGCGCCCGACAGCGCGACGGGCGACTTTGACAACGCGTTCTCCCAGGCCGCCGTCGCGGTGGACGTGACATACGCCACGCCGTACCAGAGCCACAACCCGATGGAGCCGCACGCCACCATGGCGGTATGGTCGGATGCGGGCCTGACCGTCTACACGGGATCGCAGACGGTTGGCAATTTCCAGGCCGGCCTGGCCGCCACGCTGCGCATCCCGCCGGAACGGGTGCGCGTCGTCAGCCCCTACACCGGCGGCGGATTCGGTTCCAAGCTGATCATCCATGCCGACACCGTGCTGGCCGCGCTGGCGGCCCGCGAACTGCGGCGGCCCGTGAAGATCGCGCTGACGCGCCAGCAGATGTATGCCAATGCCGGCCATCGCGCGGCCATGTCGCATCGTGTCCGCCTGGGCGCGGACCGCGACGGGCGGCTGTCGGCGATGGGCTATGAAGTCTGGTCCGCCACCTGCCGGTTCGAGGAGTACTGCGAGCAGACCGCGGTGTTCGCCCGCGCGTTGTACGCCGCGCCCCACCGCGCGACGCGCCACCGGCTGGTGCCGGTCGACCTGAATCGCGGCGAATGGATGCGTTCGCCCGGCGAGGCGCCAGGCATGCAGGCCTTCGAGTGCGCCATGGACGAGCTGGCCGAGCGTCTGCGGCTCGACCCCATCGAGCTGCGCGTGCGCAACGAGCCCAAGCGCGAGCCCGAGACCGGCCTGCCTTACTCGACCCGGAACCTGGTGGCCTGCATGCGCACCGGCGCCGAACGCTTCGGCTGGCAGCGCCGCCGCGCCGCGCCACGCAGCGTGCGCGAAGGGCGCTGGCTGGTAGGCATGGGCATGGCGGCGGCGATACGGCCGAACTACCTCGGCGCCGCGGCGGCACAGGTGGCCATGGACGCCCGCGGGCGCGTCACGGTGCGGCTGGACATGACCGACATCGGCACCGGCACCTACACCATCCTGACGCAGATCGCGGCCGAAAGCCTGGGCGTCCCGCTGAACTGGGTGCGGGTCGAGCTGGGGGACAGCCGGTTTCCCCGCACGGCGGGGTCGGGCGGGTCCTGGGGCGCGGCCAGCGCCGGCTCGGCGGTCGCTGATGCCTGCGCGCAGCTCAAGCGCCGGATCGTCGCCGCCGCGCGCGGGCAGGCCGAAGGCGCCCCCACTGAGGCGCGCTTCGCTGATGGGGCCGTTACCCTGGGTGGTCAGACGCAACGACTGGACGACCTGCTGGCGCGCATCGCGCCTGGCGGGCTGCAGGCGGACGGCCGCGTGGCAGGCATGGGTGAAGCATACAAGGCGTATTCTCACCATGCCTATGGCGCGCATTTCGCCGAAGTCGCAGTCGATGCCGATACCGGCGAAGTCCGCATGCGGCGCATGCTGGCCGTCATCGGCGCCGGCCGCATCCTCAACCCCAAGACGGCGCGCTCCCAGATCCTGGGCGGCATGACCTGGGGCATCGGCGCGGCGCTGATGGAGCAGACGCTGCTGGACGCGCGCTACGGCGGCTTCATCAACCACGACCTTGCCGAATATCTTGTGCCGGTCAACGGCGATGTGGCGCAGATGGATGTGGTGTTCCTGGACGAGCCCGACCTTAATGCCAACCCGCTGGGTATCAAGGGCCTGGGGGAACTGGGCGTGTGCGGCGCAGGGGCGGCGGTGGCGAACGCGGTGTACAACGCCACCGGGGTGCGGGTGCGGGAGTTTCCCGTGACGCTGGATAAGGTGCTTGCCGGGTTGGAAGCCGCGCAACGGATGGCATAGGGACTATGGAAAGGACAACACCAGACTATGATCCACGCCAGGCGCCTGACCGCTGAGCTCGACGGTGAGTTCGTCGTCTTCCTGATCGGCATGCGCATCAACAAGCCATGGAAGATCCACCGATGGTTGCCGGTGGTGCTGGCCATGCCGCGCATGCTGAGCGAGGCGGTCACCCCCACCCCTCTCCCGCGCGCGGGAGAGGGGTGCGTATGCTGGACCTCGTGGCTTCGTTTGGATGCAAGAGGGGGCGATGCGCGGGTGGCAGCTCCCCTTTCCGGCAGGCAGCGGCGCTGCCCGGCTGGACGCCGTAACGGGGCAGGGATCCTTGCCGCGCCGTGCGAATCCGGGTCAAGCGGTGAGAGCAAAGCCGGTGTCGAAGGTCTGCCGCACCTCGAGCCGTTGCTTCAGCAGTCCCGCCTTCAGGTAGAAATCCGCCGTGCGCTGCTGCTCGGCGATCAGCTCGGCGTCGATATTCCGCCATTGCGTATGCCGCCGCTCGAACTGCAGCCGCGCCGCCTGCGGGGAAATCCCGATGATGCGGGCGAGCGTCGCCGAGAACTCCGGTACGTGCTGGTAGGACCATTGCTGTGCACGCACCACCCGGCGCAGGAAGTCCTGCAGCACCGCACGCTTTGTTGCCAGCGCGGCATCGGTGGCGGCGAGATAGCTGAGGCCGGACCACAGCCCGCGGCCGCTGACCAGCACGCGCGCGTGGCCACTGGTTTCGGCCATCGCGGTATAGGGCTCCCAGGTCGCCCACGCGTCCACGGAGCCGTTGCTCAGCGCGAGCTTGGTATCCGCCGGCGGCAGGAAGCGGATGTTGGCGTCCTCTGGCCTGAGCCCCGCGGATTCCAGCGCCTTGAGCGTGACCAGGTGCCCGATCGAGCCGCGGTTGGTGCCGATGCTCTTGCCCCTGAGGTCGGCTGCCTGCCGCAGCGGCGAGTCAGGACGCACCAGGATTGCCGTACCGTACGGATCAGAGCGGTTGGCGCCGATCAGCTTGATGCGCGTACCGGCCGCCAGCGCGAAGATCGCCGGGCCATCGCCGATCGGACCGCTGTCGACCGCGCCCGCGTTCAGTGCCTCGGCGAGCGGCGCCGCGGCCGGGAACTCGGTCCATTGGATGTCGTAGCTCAGGCCCTCGAGCGCGTTGGCGGATTCGAGCAGCGCGCGCAGGCCGCCTTTCTGGTCGCCGGCCTTCAGCACCGGGCGCCCCTGCGCTTGTGCGTTGCCGCTGGCGAAGGTGGTGAAGGAGAGGATCGGGCCCGCGGCGAGCGCGGCCGTGGCGGCGGCGCCGTGGCGCAGGAACTGTCGTCGGGAAGCGGTCATGACGTTCGCGGGGGATATCGGAACACACGAACGTACGCCCGCGGCACGCGAATGCCAACGAATAAAACCGGCATTCCATATGCGGGGGCCAGCCGACGGCGACCTCTCAGATCACGCCACTGCGGCAAACCGCCAGCGCAAGCCCGATATTGAGCGTTGCCACCGAAATCCAGCCGACAAACGAAATGACAAGTCCGTAGCGGTACATAGTGCTCTCCACTGGTTTGGTCCAGGCGCCGATGACTAACAGGGTAGGCGCCGCGGCCATGCAGCAGTAGATTCGTACCGGACTCCTCAGCGTTTCCTTATGCGCACCAATGCCGCAGCATCGACGGCAGACCTCAATGTGCCGGACTCAAGCTGCCAGTCCTCGCGCCGCAATCGGGGCATCCATATAGAAATCGCTCAGGCATTGCAGATTCAGCGCGCGGATGTGCTCTGTCATAAAGTCGATAAAGACGCGAATGCGGGTCGGCAAGTGTTGCCGGCTCAGGTAGCAGATGTAGTGTCCGCGGTCGTCGGGAGCATGCCTGGCCAGCGCCACGACGAGTTCATTGGCTGCGATATGGTCGCAGATCTGGTACCCGGCCATCTGCGCGATGCCCCATCCCTGCAGTACCGCGTCCAGCACAAGATCGGAATCGTTGAACGTCAGGCGGGCCCGCGGCAGGTATTTCCGCATGTGACCGTCGACCTTGAACTCCCATTCGAACACCCGGCCGCTTGCAAAGCGGAAGTTGATGCATTCATGCTGGCCCAGGTCCTCCAGCGTATGCGGCAGGCCGTGCGCTGCCACATAGGACGGCGCGGCACAGAGCGCCATTTGCATGGGAATCAGTTGCTTGGCAATGATGCTGGCATCCTCGATGCGCCCGTTGCGGAAGGCGACGTCGATCTGATCGGAGGCGAAATCGGTCGGGCGGTCGTCGAGCAAGAGTTCGATCGCGATGTCGGGGTAGGCTTTGATGAACTTGTCCAGCAGCGGCGCAACGACCTTCCGGCCGAAGCCAACCGTCGCGCTGATGCGCACCAGCCCACGTGGCGGGCCCTGGCGAAGCTCCAGCATGTCGTTCATGGCTTCCACGATATGCGTCACACCCTGGTGGCAGTTATCGAAGAAGCGCTGCCCCTCGCGGGTGAGTTGCGTGGTGCGCGTGGTGCGGAGGAACAACCGCGTACTCAGCTGCGTTTCGAGCTTCTGGACGTTGCGGCTCACCGCCGAGCGGCCGATGCCCAGCCGTTCGCCAGCCCTGGCGAAGCTGCCTTCGCTTGCCACCGCCATAAAGGCCAAGATGCCCGCGTAGCTCGCGGCAAAGCTCGTGGAGAGGGCGTCAGCGCGATTTGGCAGGCTGAGACGAAAACCGCGTTCCGCCGATGTGTCCGATGTGCCCGCTACGTCCAATGGATCCATTTGTGCTGCCCCAAAGTGATTGCCGCTGCTTCCTTCAGCCCTATGCCGATATACGTAGGGACTACGGGACACGTCTCGATGCATGACTGAATTCCTGCGGCGGGACTGCCAGGCTGGATCGAAACGCTTACCCGGATGGCGACTGCGCTGATCTTAATCAGGCCCTCCTGTACCGTAAATGACAGCGTGCCCAGATTTCCTGCCAAACGGCCAGCCCCTCTCGCCACGCGGCGCGGGCTTTATCGGGGATTGGTGCGAAAGTGGAAACCTCGCCGCTACGCCAGTTGTCTCCGGCGGGACACCAACCGCGGGACATGACAGCGGCCGGCGCCTCGCTTGCGCACGATCGTTCAGATGGCATACCATCGCTCGATTTCAGCGATTCCAGCCATGGTCTTGATCCCACCGCCGCTCACCCCGGGAACCATTGAAGAGATGCCACGTAACGTTCTCTTCGTGGCCTACCCCGATGTGAGCCTGCTTGACCTCGCCGGGCCCCAGACGGTGTTCTGGGCTGCCTCCGGCTACGCGCGCGAGCGGGGCATGGCAGGTTATCGCTGCCATACCGCCAGCCTGTCCGGCGGCGGGGTCGCGGCGGTGGAAGGCACTTCGATGCAGACCGCGGCGCTGGCATCGTTCGACATGAGACTGGTCGACACGGTGGTGGTGCCGGGGTCCCCGAACATGCTCGAGGTTGCGAAGGATTCCGGGGCACTGATTGCGTGGCTGGACACCGCCGCCAAGGAAGTCCGGCGCGTGGCATCGGTATGCAGCGGGGCTTTCCTGCTGGCATACGCGGGCTTGCTGGATGGCAAGCGCGCGACCACCCATTGGGCGATGCACAACAGGTTCCGCGAACTGTTTCCGACGGTCGACCTCGACCCCGAAGCCATCTTCGTGCAGCAGCAGCATCTCTGGACCTCCGCCGGCGTCACCACCGGTATCGACCTGGCGCTGGCCATGGTCGAGGAAGACTATGGCCACGAGGTGGCGCTGAATACCGCGAAGGAGCTTGCGGTCTACATGAAGCGGCCGGGTGCCCAGCCCCAGCTCAGCGAGATCCTGATCACGCAAAGCCGGCAGGTGCCGGTCTTCGAGACGCTGCACCTGTGGATCGTGCAGAACCTGTCCCGGGAAGAACTCTCCGTCGAGCAGCTTGCCAGCCGCGTCGGCATGAGCCCGCGGAATTTTGCGCGGGTCTACAAGCAGAAGACCGGACGCACACCGGCCAAAGGCGTCGAGCATTTCCGGCTGGAAGCGGCGCGGCGCCTGCTGCAGGACCAGCACCGGCCGGTCGACCAGATCGCGCGCGAGTGCGGCTTTGGCAGCGAAGAGCGCATGCGTGTGGCCTTTCAAAGGCACTTCGGGCTGTCTCCCAGCGAATACCGGCTGAAAGTGAATCGCTAGCGTCCCCGGCTTTCGCCCGGACAACGTCCCCCCAACGCTATTCACCGGCATCGGGCATGCGGCTGCGGCGCCGGCATCCGGATTGGTGCCAGACAGGAAACACCGTGTCGTCCCGCGTCGGTCTGGCGGGGCGCCGCCGCTTTACCTAGCATGGGTGTGGATTCGTTCCAACCTCATCAAGGAGAAGCAGCATGAAAATCGTTGTCATCGGCGGTACCGGCCTGATCGGCAAGAAGGTTGTGGCGCGGCTTGCCGCCCAGGGCCATGACGTCTTTGCCGCCGCGCCGCAGACGGGCGTCAATGCGCTGACGGGACAAGGCCTGGCCGAAGCGCTCGCCGGCGCGCAGGTGGTGGTGGATGTGGCGAACTCGCCTTCGTTCGAAGACAACGCCGTGCTGCATTTCTTCGAAACCTCGGGCCGCAACCTGGCGGCAGCCGAGAAGGCGGCGGGCGTCAGCCACCACGTCGCGCTGTCCGTAGTGGGTACCGACAAGCTCTCACAGAGCGGCTACTTCCGCGCCAAGATTGCCCAGGAGGCCCTGATCCGGAATGCGGGCATTCCCTACACGATCGTCCGGTCGACGCAGTTCCTGGAATTTCTCGGCGGCATCGTGCAATCCGCGGGGGAGGGCGACACGATCAAGCTCTCGCCCGCACTGATCCAGCCCATCGCTTCCGATGACGTCGCGCACGCGGTGGCGGATAGCGCCGTTGCCGCGCCGGTCAATGGCATTGTCGAGATCGCCGGCCCGGAGCGCTTCAAGATGAGCGACCTCGTGCAGCGCTACCTGAAGGCCATCGGCGACTCGCGCACCGTCGCGGCCGATCCGGCCACGCGCTACTTCGGTGCCGAGCTCCAGGAAGGCACGCTAGTGCCGGAAGGCGAGGCGCGCCTCGGGCGCATCACCTTCGAAGAATGGATGCGCCAGTCGCAGCAAAAATAGTCCGGGGACCCTATATGAAAAAGGAGAGGCTGCAGCCGCCACCGCTGACGCTGCTCGATCGATACCGGGGCCAGGGATTCACCGCGCTGTACACGACCACGGTCACGGTATCGGGCGGAGAGTGCGCGCACGGCCGCGCATCCGGCGTCGCGAGATCCGACGATGGCAATCTCGTGCTCGACCTGCGCTTGCCCGGGGCGCTGGGCGGGCCGGGCAGCGGCACCAATCCCGAGCAGTTGTTCGCGGCAGCCTACGCCGCCTGCTTCCACGGCGCGCTGAGTCTGATCGCGCAGCGCGCGCAGATCGATATCGAGGGCACCGTGGTGGCGGTCGAAGTGTCTTTCGGCCGCGACCCCGTCGATGGCGGCTACGCGTTGATTGCCGACGTCCGCATCCGCATGCCGGTCGTGGAACGGCATGTCGCGGAGGAACTCGTCCGCCATACCGAGCGCCTGTGCCCCTATGCAAAGATGACTCGCGACGGCATACACAGCGTTGTGACGGTTTCAGACTGACGGTGCGATGGCTGGGGTCGCGAATGGTGCCGCGATTGGTGCCGAACCGACAACAGCGTGCGCACCGTCGCGGCACTACCGGCCTCCTGTGCCAAAGCCTACGATTCTTCCCAAGCCCTACCTGCTGCAACAAGCATGCAGCAGGTACGGTGAACCCGACTCACCCAGCTCACCAGGAACGACATCATGACCCAACGCCTCAACTACTTCCAGCAATCCCCGGAACTGTCCAAGAAGCTCATGGAGCTTGGCGCGCTGTTCCAGAAGACCACGATCGAGCAGCCCATCCGCGAACTCGTCGAGATCCGCGCATCGCAGCTCAATGGCTGCGGCTTCTGCGTCGACATGCATATCAAGCAGGCCAGGATCCACGGCGAGCGCGAACTGCGCCTGCATCATGTGGCAATCTGGCGCGAGTCGACGCTGTTCTCACCGCGCGAGCGCGCCGCGCTGGCATGGACCGAGGTGCTGACCAACCTTCCCGCCCACGGCGTGCCCGATGACATCTTCGAGCGCGTACGCACCCAGTACTCGGAGAAGGAGCTTTCGGATCTGACCTTCCTGGTGGGGTCGATCAATACCTGGAACCGCCTGAACGTGGCATTCCGCACGGTACCCGGCTCGTCGGACAAGGCGTTCGGACTCGACAAGGCCAACCTGGAGTGATGCCATGAAGAAAGCCCTTTGCGTCGCGACGACCGTGCTGTTGTCGAGCCTGACGATTGTGCCGCCGGCAGCGGCTGCACCGGAGGTGAAGGTCACGCCTCTGGCCACGGAACCGTTGCCCGAGTACGCGGGCAAGGAGGTCCAGATGATCGCCGTGGAGTATCCGCCTGGCGGCGGCGATCCGGTCCATCGCCATGACGCGCACGGCTTCATCTATGTGCTCGAGGGCAGCATCGTCATGGGCGTCAAGGGCGGCAAGGAAGTGAAGCTCAACGCCGGCGACACCTTCCATGAAGGCCCTAACGACATCCACACCGTCGGGCGAAATCTCAGTAACACGCAGCCCGCGAAGTTCATCGTGTTTCTGATCAAGAACAAGGGCGCGCCGATTCTGACGCCGGTGAAGCAGTAACCGGTTTATCTACGTCGTACCGCTAACGTCCCGCTTGGCCGACGTCCCCCTCCCGGAGACGTCGGCTTTTTTTTCTTTGGGATATTTCTGATTCCTTGACACATTGCGTCTACAGATGCCTACCTGCGTGTTTCCTATATTGAGATCAACCAATTCTGATTGATGTGGGATTTCCACGAAGGGCTGGGATATAGCGCACTTTGCCTTAAGTGTTAAAAATGTGTATCTTATCAAATCCAAAATTCTGGGCAGATCACAACAGGCATTGGTGACCATGCCGTACGCCGATGACGAGACGATCATGGGTCTGCTGTATGCCGGGGATGTCCCGCGTAGCCACGGACTTCGGCTTGATCCGTCCATCAACCCTTTGCGAGCAAAAATAATGCAGATCCCGCCCGGCGCGGTCGTGGTGCCGTGCTCGACCTGCTTGATGTGTCGAAGTTTCAACCGCATATCAAGACGCTGACCGAGACGCTCAAGAGTAACCGACTGGTGGAGGCGCTGGATGCTGGCACCCGCCAGCGTATCGTTGACACCGCCAATCGCTTGCAGCCAGGTTTGAACAAGCAATTCGGAAAGTTCTCAGGCGAGGTGCGGGGTTGGTTGAAGAAGCAGCCGAACAACTCTGCCGAGGCCGATTACGTCAGCAAGAAGGTGCCCAAGAAGGCAGAGAAGCCGAACGCCAAGGGTGGAACCGCCTCGGAAGCGAAAGAGCATTCCAGCATCGGGCACACCGGGCGGGAGAGCATCTTCCACGCAGCGGTCTCGGAACTCACGCAGAGCCGCCTTTTCTTCAAGGGCGTGCTCGGTGAGCACATGGCTGATTACTGGGTGATCGAACAGGGCTGGGCCGCTGGTTGGCAAACACATGACTGGGGCATGGATGGCAAGTGGCCGAGCCCAGATCCCAAGGCTCCGCGCAAGCTCAATGACCGTGGTGCGATGACGCCGCTGTTGCCCTTGGTCCTCCGAGGCCGCGGGATTGATGCACTGTGGCGCACCAACGGCAAGAACGGTAAGTCTTATGCCGTGATTGAGGCCAAGGCTTACACTAATCCCGCCACGCCGCTGAGCACGATGCTCGAGGACCGACACGACAAGCAGGAATATGGGGACTACAAGGAGAAGCTCCGTGAGTGGAAGGGCAAGCGTAGAGGTGGACGCGGTCGAAGCGGCAAGCGTAGCAGCAAGGTCGCTCAACAACCTCACCAGCCCGCATCGTTGCCACCACCGCAAAAGCCAGAGCCGAAAACTATGCAGATGAGCCACACGTGGATCCAGGATCGCATCAGCAATGCGACTAACGACTTAGTAGCTCGCAGCGAACTCTTAATTCCCGCGGGCAATCAGGCGCGCTATTCGAGGCATGTGCTCCTATTCAGCGTACCGGCGGTTTACGACCACACAATCGCGCTGGCGAAATGGATAAGGCATCAAGCGAATGGCGGACAACCGCCGCAGGATAGCGAACATGACTGCCATAACGCGACGCGCATTTTCGGTGACGCAGAACTGGCTGCGGAAGAGCGCCGGAGAGCGAAAGCACGTGCTTCCAAAGGCGGAGTGAAACAATGACCAACACACCATCATTATTCCCGCAGCCGCCAGACTTCGAGAGGCGCAAGCGGCAACCATTCCTGTTCGAAACGTACTACTCCAGCTACATTAAGTGGTTCGAAAGCGTCATGCGGCCTGCCTTGAAGGAGGGATCTGTTTCGAATACGGAACCCAAATGGTTGCACCTCGCATGGCGCGCATATGCAAGTGAGTTGTTCACAGTGCTGGCTCTTAAGTACACGGCGGGGGAGTCTGTCGAAGAACTGCGAGACCAACTCGCCGAAATCGTTCAGTGCCACGAACAAGCAGCAACGGCGCAAAGGGAGGCCGAAGGCGACCCGCACTGTTCCGGTGTTGACCTAGCGTACATTGACGACTACGTGCACTATGTCGGGTTGCTTTCACTTGCCATCCTGTTGCATCGTGAGGACTTGATTCCTCGCCTTCACGGCTTGATTGCAGGCTCGGCGTTCGATAAAGACGATGCCTTAGTAGAAGAACTGCTGACTCGCTACTTGCGAGATCGTCCCTATCTCGACACGTTCTATCACGACGAACCATACGAGCCGCTACTGGATGCCACCGCAGGTGACACACCGGATGAGAAGTTGGCGGACCTCAAAACCTACCTCAAGAAGTGGTACGGCGGCATGAAAGGCACTGGCTGGTATAACGCTCACAAGGGCATGACGGACGAGGGCGGTGGAGGTTACTTTGGCTACTGGGCATGGGAAGCCGGGGCAATCGCATACCTGCATGGCATCGACGATTCGACCATTAACTCGATGTACTACCCGAAAGACCTCGTAGCCTACGCCCGCTCCGTGTCGCCGCCCCCGACCGATGGCTCTTCGTCCGCGTCTTCAACGCTTCTGCGCTGCGAAGCCGGAGAGCCGTGCCCGCGGAGCGGTTTCTGGACTTCACCCGCATACACGGGCGGCCGTCGTCAGTTCCAGCAAGGCGAGATCATGCCTGAAATCGAAGGCAACTCGTGGGGTGCGACCTTCTGGTACTTCGATGAAGCGGGCCAGTAGCGCGATGATCGCTTCGCGTGTAATTCCTAAGCGAGCAGTAGATCACGTCTTGACGGCATCGCGCGCCCACCGCAAAGCCAGGCGCAATTCCAAGGCAGGAGGTAGGAAGTGACTCACCCCCCGTCACTCTATGCGCGGTCGTCAGATTTTGAGAAATGCAAAAGGCAACCGCTTCTATTTGAAGCTTACTACCGCAATTATGTGCATTGGTTCAAAGAGGAGATCATCCCTGACTTTGTTGATGCGATTCCGTCGGTGACCTTGCCTGAAAGACTCGTCCTTGCATGGGCTGGACACGGAGATCGCCTCTGCAACCTACTGTTACTGGAATACACTGCAGGCGAACCCATTGAGTCCGTGAGCGGGTGGTGCCTGCCGGTGGTCTTTATCACCGGCCATGGCGATATCGAGATGACGGTACGGGCGATGAAGGCTGGTGCCGTTGACTTCCTCGCCAAGCCGTTCCGTGACCAGGACTTCCTGGATGCCGTCACCGAAGCTGTCGCAATGGATCGCAGCAAGCGCCAGGCGCTGCAATGCGGCGATGACCTGCGCGCGCGCTTTGCGTCGCTCAGCGACCGTGAGCGCGAGGTTATGCTGCTGGCGGTATCGGGACTGATGAACAAGCAGATTGCGGGGGAGATCGGCATCAGCGAAGTGACCATCAAGGTCCACCGTGCCCGGGCCATGCGCAAGATGGCGGCGCGGACCTTTGCCGATCTCGTCAAGATGGCGCTGCAACTGGAACTGCCGCAGCATCGCGCCACCCCCTCAGCGGCGCCGCGCCATGGGGTTGGCGCGGTGCCGCAGCCGATGGCCGCCTACTGACTGAGCTCGGCATGCCGCCGGTGGATGTCATGCGTGACGAACGGGTTCTCGTGCGTTGGCATGGCAAGCCATTCGGGATGCTGCAGCGTCCCGCGGATGTCTTCCAGTCCGCTCGCCCAGTGCTCCTTCATGGTCAGCGGCCCGAACTGAAAGTCCTTCGCGCTGCCTTCAAACGACTTGTCGCGGTAGATTAGCTGGATGACGTTGCGGCGGGCGTCGCAGGCATTGGCCGCCGCACGCTGGAAGGCCTCGCTTTGCCGGCGCGCTGGCGGCACCAGTGCGAGAACATCGTTGAGCATGCGACGGAAGTTCTGCTGCTCGCTCATATAGTCGGTGATGAAGCGCGTCCTGCTGGAATACAGGACATCCTTCTGGCGCGCCGCCACCGCCATCAGGTCTTCGGGCAGCGGTCCGCGTGCGCTCCACAGGTCGACCTGGAAGATCAGCGCGTTGCGCCTTGGCCTTGCCCTCAGGATGGCGGAAAGCGGGGTGTTGGAAACCAGACCGCCGTCCCAATAGAATTCGCCGTCGATCTCCACCGCGGGAAAGCCTGGTGGCAGCGCGCCGGAAGCCATGAAGTGCTCGGCGCGAAGCCTGGTCTCGGTATTGTCGAAGTAGACGAAGTTGCCCGTGCGCACGTTCACGGCACCAACCGACACGCGCATCTCGGCATGGTGGTTGATCCGGTCGAAATCGGCGAAGCGCTCGAGCGTGGCCTTCAACGGTCTCGTGTCGTAATAGCTGGCGCTGTGCGCGCCCACTGACTGCGCAAACGGCGCCGGCCAGAGGCGAGGGGAGAAGAACCCGCGCTGTCCCTCCACCAGCGCGCGAGCGGCCTCGATGCCATCGAACCAGATACGCAGCGGATCCGGCCAGTGCTGTGCGGTTTCGGCAATCGTGTCGTACGGGACCAGGCTGGGAAGCCATGGCTGCCGGCAGATGTAGTCCCAGAACTCGCGCAGCTTCGTTACGCGATGCTCGGGCGCGTTGCCGGCGAGGATCGCCGCGTTCAGCGCGCCGATCGAAATGCCCGCGATCCAGTTCGGCTCGATGCCGGCTTCGGCAAGGCCCTGGTAGACGCCTGCCTGGTAAGAGCCAAGGGCGCCGCCGCCCTGCAGAACCAGCGCCCGTACGGCGTAGCCGCGATCCACTTCGGTCTTGACCCTTGCGGTGCCTGAGCTGCCCTGCAAGTCTTGTCTTTCGTAATACATGATTCTCTCCTGCTCGACTGGCGTGCCGCCCCCGGGATGCAACGCGCTTATTGCATGTACCAGCCGTGGCTCACCACGAACGACTGTCCGGTCAGCGCGGCCGAAGGATAGGCGCACAGGAACAGGGCGGTTTGCGCGACGTCGTCCACCGTGGTGAAGACGCCGTCGACGGTGCCGCCCAGCATCACGCGACGCACCACTTCCTCTTCGCTGATGCCGAGTTCACGCGCCTGTTCCGGAATCTGCTTGTCGACCAGCGGCGTGCGGACAAAGCCGGGGCAGATGACATGCGAGCGGACATTGCGCTCGCCACCCTCCCTGGCCACCACGCGCGCCAGACCCAGCAGCCCGTGCTTGGCGCTCACGTAGGCGCACTTGAGCGGCGAGGCTTCATGCGAGTGGACGGAGCCCATGTAGATAATGGTGCCCCCCTGGTTGTCGCGGTACATATGCTTGAGCGCGGCGCGCGTGGTCAGGAAGGCGCCGTCCAGGTGGATGGCCTGCATGCGCTTCCAGTCCGCGAAGCTGTACTCGTGCACAGGGTTGACGATCTGGATGCCGGCATTGGACACCAGGATGTCGACGCCGCCGAACCGGTCCGCCACGGCTTGTGTCGCGCGATCCACCGCGGCCTCGTCGGTGACATCCATGGCAACGCCCATGGCATGGCCGCCACGGGTTTCGATCGCGTCGGCGACCTTGCGCGCGGCGTCCTCGTTCAGGTCAGCCACGGCCACGGCCGCGCCTTCACTGGCCAGCAGTTCCGCGATGGCCTTGCCGATGCCGCTGGCGGCGCCGGTCACGATAGCCGATTTGCCTTGAAGCTTCATGTTCATTCTCCGGGGAGTGGTGAGATGGGGTACGAGGTTGCTGAGTGGGATGCCGGTCACGACTGCAGGTAGTCGTGGACGACCTCGCCTAGCCCCAGGGTCAGGTCGGCGATGTAGTGCCTGGCGCCAATGACTTCGAGTACCGGCAGCGATGCCACCGGTGCCAGCGCGTGCGGGAAGAGGGACAGCGCCGCCGGGCCGGTCCATGCGCCCTTGACGTCGACCTCCTTGAGGAAATAGCAGACCAGCTCGCAGACACGGGCAGAGCCATCCACATGCGGCAGGATCTTGAGCAGGAAGTTGGGTGTGTTGGCGAGGGCGTCCCGAACCTGGTTCTTGTCGATGGCCTGGTGCTTGTAGCCCATCGTGCCGGTCGCTACCCGGACCGGGCCATAGTCGAGCGTGCCCAGCAGCGTATCGGTCTCGACGGCGAGCCGCGGACTTGCCAGCTTCTTCGGGAATCCCCACAGCTCGCGCCCGGCGGCGAGCGGCGGATGGTCATCGAGAAACATCGCGTGGGTGTAGTTCCCGCGCCGCCCCTGGTAGGTGACCGGGATCACCTGGCCGGATTCGGTGTAGTCGCCAAAGCCCGTCGAGTCGGGCATGCGGATGAATTCGTAGTGCACCACCGGCTCGGCGATTTCCAGCGGCTCGGGCACGACTGCACGCAGCAGGTCCGGGTCAGTGCGGTACGAGATGACAAGGAACTCCCGATGAAGAAAGCGATACGGCCCCATCGGGTAGGCCGGGCTGACTAGCGGCGTGGCAAACGCGCGCTCCCGGATGGTCTTGACGTCCATGGTGCTTGAGCCTCCTGAGGCGATACCGTGCTGTGTTTCCGCTGTCCCCATGACAGCGGTGCAGCACGGTCCGTTTCATTCTCGGACGTCAAGCGGGGTGAATCCATTAGACGTGGGTATCGCTGGCCGACCATGATGGATCAGGCCGTCATACCAGGTATGGGGTGACTCATGCCTGAGTAGGACGGCATGGCGCCGAGGGATGAGACGCCGTATCCCGAGCGATCGGGCCTGGGGTCAGCCTTACCGTTTGGCGTGGTGGGGGCAGCCGGCGGGCGGATCACCGATAAAGCCCCTTGCCGACCAAAGTTCGGGAAACGGAATTTCGTCGAGCGTTGGCTTCAACCAGGCAATGCCCTCGGTGCCAAAGTAGGCCGCTCGCCCGCCGAAGGTGCGGCGCGTGGCCATCAGGTGGCGGAATTTCCAGGTGGTGAAGGCTTCGGCGATATCCATCAGCGTTTCGCCGAGCTGGGTCAACGCGGGACTGGTTTCCTGGCTGGTGTAGATCGTTCGCCATACCTGCTCGACTTCCTGGCGCGGCACGTACGGCTCGCTCAGGTTCCGGTGCAGCACCTCGTCCGGAAGCTTCATGCCGGCGCGGGAAAGATACGCCAGCACGTCGTCGTACAGGCTTGGCTCGGACAGCGCGCGGTTCAGTTGAGACCAGCGCTCAGGTTGGGGGACAAAATGCTGGAGATGCTCGGCTTGCTTGATCCCCAGCAGGTACACCATATGCCGGTACGTCCAGCCCTGCAGCGCCGTGTCCTGGCCGTGCCTGGCGGAGACCTGCGACAGCATCGACAGCAGATCGGTTGGCGTCATCCAGGCGATCGAACGCCACGTGGCATTGAGCGGCTCATGGTGGGCGACCACGCGCAGCAGCGCGCGATGCGCCTCGGTGAGGTTGTTCTCGCGCAAGTGGCGTTGTGCCGCCTGGATTTCCCGGATGATCAGCATCCAGTAGAGCTCCGAGACTTGTGCGGTGACGATAAATCCGTACTCGCCGGGATGATCGCTGACGGGCTGCTGCAAGCTGTGCAGCGCTTCGGTCTGCAGCCAGGAACTGTAGGGCGTGTGTCCGGACGTGTTCTCAACGGGCGTGCTGTTGTCGGTCGTTTGCGCTTGATGCATGTTGTGCTCCTCCAAGGTGATGCAAGTCAGACGACGCTGGAAACGGTTTCAAGCAAGCGCTCCATTTCCAGCGCGATTTTCAGAAGCGCGCCGTCGTCGCCGGGGCGGGCAACGATCTGCATGGCGGCTGGCAGCGTGCCGCTGGCGGCAGGCAAGGGAATCGAGATGGCAGGGAAGCCCGCGAGATTGAACGGTGCCGTATAGCTCATCAGTGCCTGGCGCACCGTGCCGGTCCAGCCGCCGATCGCGATCGAACTGGCATCCAGTGCCGGTGCCAGGCACGGGCAGGTGGGGAGCACCAGGTAGTCCACCGTCGACATCGTCGCCCGCAGCCGGCGCATCAGCCGGTGCCGCGTTTGCTGGGCCGCGGCATAGTCACGGATCGCCATTTCCTTTGCCAGGTCCAGCCGCTGCCGGGTTTCCTGGCTGTAGTGTTTGGCGATGCGCGCCTCGTCGTTTCTCCTGAAGTGCTCAATGCTGGCTTCGGTCAGGACGATGGACGCGAACGCGTTGTAGGCGCCGTCGAACAGGTCGGCGGGATCGACGGACTCGCAGGCGAATATCTCGCGCAGCCGCGTGATGGCACGGTCGAACGCCGCGGAAACGGCCGGGCTAGGCTGCACCGGTGGAAGCGACGCCATGACCCCGAGCCGTGCGGACAGCCACGCATCGCTATCGGGAATGGCGATATCGAAGGCCTCCGCCAGGACCATGATGTCGTCGACGCCCTGTCCGAGCATGCCGGGGTGATCCAGCGTGGGCGCCAGCGGGAAGATGCCGCGCGTGGACAGTGCGCCCAGTGTCGGCTTGAAGCCCGCGACGCCGCAAAGCGCGGCGGGAATCCGTACCGACCCGCCGGTATCGGTGCCCAGCCCGCCCGCGACCACGCCGGCGGCAATGGCAGCGGCGGCACCGCCGCTGGAGCCGCCCGGAATCAGGCGCCGGTCCAGCGGGTTCAGGGTGTCGCCGAAGGCCTCGCTGGAAGTGGAGACACCCCATGCAAACTCATGTGTGGTGGTCTTGCCGACAATGATCGCGCCTTTGTCCACGAGGGCTTTGACAACATCGGCATCGGCGTCTGGCACATGACCCATGTATGCCAGCGAGCCATAGCGGGTCTCGATGCCCCTTGTGTCGATCAGGTCCTTGACCGCCACCGGCAGACCTTCCAGTGGCCTCTGCTGGCCCGCCGCATAGCGCCTGTCGCTTTCCATCGCTGCCTTGAGCGCGCAATCCCAGTCGATCACCGAAAAGGCATTGAAGTCCTTCTTGCTGGACTCGGCCCGGCTGAGCGTCAGCTCCGTCAATGCATAGGCGGTCGTACGTCCTTTGCCAAGGGACATGAGCGTGTCGCGCAGCCCGGTGAAATGCGCGATGGGCCCGCATGGTTCGATGTCTTGGCGCTTCACCACAAGCTCTCCAGCAAAGCATCGAGCCTTGCGCCGCTGCGGTCGCCCAGGTCACCCACCTCGCTGGGGTAATGCTGCCGCAGCAATGCGCCCACGCGCGGCAACAGCGAACGGTCGAAGTCCAGCGTGCGAAGCCGGGCAGGGAGCTCAAGGTGCTCTACCACTTGGGCGATCCTGTCGGCCAGCCGTGTCGCGGCATGGCTGGTCGCCTGGCCGCGGCAGAAGATCTGCAGCTTGTCGCCATAGCGTTCGCCGCAGGCGCGCAGCACCGGGGCGAGGGTGATGCAGGAGGTAACGCTGTGTGGCAGGCCAAAGGTCCCGCCCAGGATGTGCCCAATGCGGTGGCTCAGGCCGTAGATGACCGACGCGGGGAAGAAGTAGCACTGCCAGGCGGCGAGCTGCAACTGCAGCAGATCGTCGGTGGTGACATGCCCTTCGGCAAGCGCCCGTTGGGTATCGAGCTCGCGCGGCCACTTCTCCAGCACGGCAAAAAACCGCTCGACGCCCGCTGCCGCGAGCATGGCGTGCGGATGGTCCACGCCGACCTGGCGCATGCCTTCCACGGCATGATCGATGCCCTTGATCGCCGAGGAAAGCAGCAGTTCGCGCGGCGTGTTGCGCAGCAGCTTCGGGTCGATGACCACCACTTTCGGCACCGTCTCGCGTACGGCATAGCTGCGCTTGAACGGCTGCGGTCCCGTCGTCTCGGTGATGCCGAAATAGTGCGAGAACTCGGCGCCAGACAATGTGGTCGGAAAGGCGGCAATGGCAAGGTGGCGGCCTGTCTCTTGATGGTGCAGATGCGAGACGGCCTTCGCGGCATCAAGGACGGATCCGCCGCCCAGCGCGATGACCGAGTCCGCGCCGGCACGCATGCACGCTGCCAGCGCGCGACGCACGCCGACATCCGGCGCATGCGGCGGCAGGTCGGTAAAGACGCCCACGCCTGCGTCCACATGCGCCTGCAGGTGTTGCGCGTGGAAGTCCCGCAGCGGCTCGACGGTAAAGGTCAGCGGGCGCCGGATGCCGTGCTGGCCGAGCGACGCGACAGCAGTCGGCAGTATGTCGTGGCCCCAGAAGATCGCATCTTGTGGCAGGCAGTTAAGCTGGTTCATCAGTGTTCCACTCCAGGGTGACGTTGCGGTTGGCTTATCCCTGGTTGGAAACGATAGTCGATCAGTTCGGCCTTGAAAGCTGGCTGGCGCCGAACGCAGCGTCCATGAATATGGAACGCCCGTTGGAGGGGAGAGGAGCCAGCTCAGCTCCGGTCGAACGCAGTGACCTTGGGCAGCTCCACGGCGAGGTAATCGACCAGCGACCGCACCGCGGGAAGCTGTCCGGTCCGATAGGGAATCAGGGCGGAGATGCGCGCGTCCGCGGCGATCCAGCCCGGCAGTACTTGCCGCAGCACACCGGCCCGCAGCTCGTCCCGGCAGATATACCCTGGCAGCGCTGCTACGCCAATGTTGGCGCACGCTGCCTCCTTCAGGGACATCATGCTGTTGCTCGAGAACCGTGGCTCGATCGGGATGGTGACGAGCCTGCCGTCGGGCCCGTGCAGTTGCCACTGCAGCGGCGGCTTGCGCACCATCGCGACGATGGCATGGGATGCAAGCTGCTCCGGTTCCGTCAGCGGCGGCATCCGTTCCAGGTATTCGGCGCCCGCGAACAGGCACCATGGCGCCCTGGCAATGGGCCGTTGCACCAGGTTGGAATCCTGCAGGGGCGAGGTATGCCCGCGGATCGCCAGGTCGAAGCCTTCGCCGACGACATCGACCAGCCGGTCCGTGGCGATTTCCACGATGCTGACCTTGGGATTGCTGCTCAGGAACGTCGGCAGGATCCGGCGCAGCGCAAACTGCGCGAGCTCGACCGCTACCGTCACGCGAATGATCCCGCTGGGTTCGGTCAGCCGCTGGCGCATCGCCTGTTCGGCGACGTCGGCGCTCTCCAGCAGGGCAACGGCGTATTGGTAGAACTCCGCGCCCACGTCGGTCACGGCGAACTGTCGCGAGGTGCGGTTGATCAGGCGGACGCCCAGCGAAGTCTCCAGCTCCTTCACCCTGTGACTTACCGTCGACTTCGGCAGCCCCAGGCTGTTGCCGGCAGACGTAAAGCCACCGCGGTCGACCACTTGCACAAAGTAAAAGACGTCTTTCAGGTCCAGCATCTGGCTGCCTTGATAGCGGTTGGGCCGATCGGGGTGGGCGTTCCATCCCATGGTACTGCAAGGGGTGCGCGCGGCGCCACGGTCGGACGCCGCAAAGGACCGCGCCATGCGATCGTTCGAATCCCTCGGACCCTGCGTGCAAGCGCCAGCCCTTCTCAAAAAATCTGCAGCAACTAAGCTCGCTTTCATCAACAGAGGAGACAAGAGATGGATGTAGCTGTTGTGGTCGATGCACTGATTCGCGGGCGCCAGACCAAGCGCGGCTTTCTCGACCGCGCGGTGCCGCTCGACACCGTGCGCGAGATTCTTTCCGTGGCGAAGTACGCGCCGAGTTCGAGCAATACCCAGCCCTGGCGCTGTTACATCGTCGTCGGCGAGGCAAGGGCGCGGCTCGTCGACGCCGCGGTGCAGGCATACCGGGCCGACCCGGAGAAACTGGAACCCGAATACCCCTTTTTCCCCCAGCCGTTGCACGAGCCTTACTCCGAGCGCTTCAATACGTTCCGCGGCCAGCTCGGCGACGCGCAAGGCGTACACAGGAGCGACAAGGTTGGACGCAGGCGCGATGTCGAGCGCCAGTTCAGGTTCTTCGACGCGCCCGTCGGCTTCATTTTCACGATGGACCGGCGCCTGGAGCGGGCCAGCTTTATCTGCTACGGCTGCTTCCTGCAGAACATCATGCTGGCCGCCCGCGCCAGGGGCCTGGATACCTGTCCGCAGCAGATCTGGTCGCTGCAGTACCCCGTGCTGCGCAAGCATCTCGGCATCCCCGAAACCGAGATGGTGATTGCAGGGATGTCGCTCGGTTACGCCGACGACAGCTTGCCGGAAAACAACATGCAGCTGCGCAAGCTGGAGCTCGAAGAGTTCGTATCGGTCGTCGAAGCGTGATGCGACCGGGCTTTCACCACTTTCTCTGACGGCGGCGCTGGGCCGCTCTGTTTCAATCCCTCAACTTCGAACGGGAGACACTGATGTCGATTATCAAAGGGTTTCATCACCTGACCGCTGGTGTCAGCGGCGCACAGGAAGATGTCGATTTCTACGTAAAGGTGCTCGGACAGAGCCTGGTGAAGAAAACCGTGCTGCTCGACGGCGAGGATCCGATCTACCACCTCTACTACGGCAATGCCAATGGCGATCCCGGCACGCTGGTGACGTCGTTCCCGTTCGGGCAGAAGGGCGTCAAGGCCAGGCCCGGCTCGGGGCAAGTGCGCGTCATCAACTATTCCGTGCCGCGCGACTCGCTCGAATTCTGGAGAGACCGGTTCGGCGCGAAGGGCGTTTCGTATGCCTCGGAGATGACCGAGCGCTTTGGCGAGCGGCGTCAGCGGTTTTTCCACCCGTGCGGCATTGAATTCGATCTCGTGGAAACGGATCACGATCCAAGGCCGGCCTGCACGGCAGCGGACATTCCCGAAGCCGTTGCGATCCGCGGCGTGCACAGCGTCACGCTGTCGCTGCGCGACGTAGACGAGTCGATCCTCTTCATGACCGAAGCGCTCGATTTTCGCAATGTGGGTGCCTCCGGTCCCTACCATCGCTTCGAGACCGGCACGGGTGGCCCGGGCATGGTGGTCGAGCTCCTCCACGAGCCCGAGCGCCGGCAAGGGTCGTCCATTTACGGCGAGGGCACCGTCCACCATGTGGCCTTTGCCGTCGACAACGTGGCGCAGCAGATGATCCTGAAGGAACGGTTCATGGCCATGGGCTATATCGACACGTCGGAGTCCGTCAATCGCAATTACTTCCGCTCGATGTACTTCAAGATGCCGGGCGGGGTGATCTTCGAAGCGACCACGACCGACATCGGCTTCGCGATCGACGAGGCGCCCGGGCACTTCGGCGAGGAATTCCAGCTGCCGCCCTGGCTGCAAAGCCGCAAGGATGAGTTGCTCGGCCGGCTTGAGCCGATCGCCGTGTAGTCCCCACAACGTTCGACAAGGAAAGTCCAAAGACGATGTCTACACCCAAGATTCTGATTGCCTTCTACTCCCGCAACCGCTCGACTGAGCGACTGGCGAAGGCCGTTGCCGAAGGCGCCATGGAACTCGGTGCCGAGGTGCGCCTGCGGCGCGCCCGCGAGGTGGTTGGCCCGGAGGTCATGCGGCAGGCGCCGGGCTGGCTGGAGAACGCCGCGGCGATGAACGCGCGGTATGAAGCGCCGACGGAGGCCGACGCCGAATGGGCGGACGCGATCGTGTTCGGTACGCCAACGCGGTTCGGCTCGATTTCGACGGAGCTCAAAGCCTATATCGATGGTCTGGGCGGTCTCTGGTTCAAGGGCAAGCTGAACGGCAAGGTCGGCTCGGTATTCGGATCGACGTCGTCCAGGCACGGCGGCAATGAGTCGACGCTGCTGTCGATCTATACCCCGATGGCGCATCTCGGACTGATCATCGTGCCGCTCGGCTATGCCGATGCGGTGATGTTCAAGGCCGGCACACCGTACGGCGCCACGCATGTCTCGAATCTCGACGCCGACAAGCCGGATGAAGACCATCTTGCCGTGGCGAGATTCCAGGGCCGCAGGGTGACCACCGTTGCGCGGGCCTTGCATGGTGAGCGGGAAGCCGTGCCTGCCTGAGGCGGGATCATCCCAGGAGGCCGGCGTCCGCTGGTCTCCTGGCATCGGCGACAGGGACAGTCGATGAGGCACCTGAAGCGGAACTCTATTGCGCCCCTGCTGGTAAGCATAGGCCGGCTCCACCAACCTGACGAGCGACCGTACCAGCTGCCTATGCGCGTAACCCCACAGAACCATCGACAACGCCATCACTCAGGTAGCGGTGAATAGCGTAAGCTGGCTTACAAAAAGCGCCGTCAGACACGACTGGTAGATAAGGCAGGAGCATCGCTCTGATGTGTGGATGCGGCCGGGACTATCACCGCTCGGGTTCCGCCGGCGCAGTACCTCAGGTCGACAAAGAAACGAACCATGAACTAACGGCATGGAAGAAGCGATGAACATGTCGAATGTGATTGCCGATGCCGCGACAAAGCCTGCCCGGCCGGCTGCCGACCGCGACTGTCAAGCGCACCCTGACCATGCCGCCGGTCCTGATGCGCCAGCCGCGATCGGGCCCGCTGCTCCGGTCAGGCAGATCCCTGACATCGACGTTGGGGGCAACGCGGCGCAACGCCGGTACCGCCAGCTTTGCAATACTGCCAATATTCCGCTGTTCAGCCAGGCATGGTATCTGGACGCCACTGCCGGTCCCGGGAACTGGGGCGCTGTACTGGTGGAACGCGGTGGCCAGGTGGTCGCAAGCCTGCCGTACGCCCCCCGGCGCATGTACGGGTTCTCGGTCATCGCCCAGCCCGCGCTGGCCAAGATGGCCGGACCGTGGCTGGCACCGATGGAGGGAAAGCCGGCGAGGGTGCTGGGTCAACAGAAGGAGTTGATGGACGAACTGATTGCGAAGCTGCCGCGGTTCGACCATTTCCAGCAGCACTGGGATCCCAGTCAGACCAACTGGCTGCCCTTTGCCTGGAAGGGATTCCGCCAGACCACCAAGTACACGTACGTGCTCGATGACCTGTCGGATACGGGCGCGCTCTGGAATGGCATGCAGCACAACATCCGGGGCGAAATCCGTAAGGCGGGCTCCCGCCATGGTCTCCAGGTGCGAGACGACCTTGGTGTCGACGAGTTCATCCAGCTGAACCGGCAGGTCTTCACCCGGCAACGCATGCGGTTGCCATATACCGCCGACTACGTGCGCCGCCTTGACGCTGCGTGCGCCGCGCGAGGGGCCCGCAAGATATTCATCGCCGTGGATAAAGCGGGCCGCCGTCATGCGGGTGTCTATCTGGTCTGGGACGGGCAAGTCGCCTATTACCTGATGGCCGGCTCGGACCCGAAGCTGCGCACCAGCGGCGCGTCCAGCCTGTGCATTTGGTACGCCATCCGCTTTGCCTCTGGCGTGGCGCGCACGTTTGACTTCGAAGGGTCGATGCTGGAGCCGGTCGAGCGCTTCTTCCGGGCATTCGGCGCCAGGCCCCAGCCTTACTTCTTTGTTCAGAAAACCCCCTCCCGCATACTCATGACCTACCTGTTCCTGCGTTCGCTCCGCAATCCCTGAGGAAGCGCCGGTCACGGTGCGGCGCGGCTGCCGCCGACGGTCAGCCTTTGCACCTGCGCATCGCGCAAGGGTGGAAACAATCCCCGCAGGTGGCGGATCTCCTGCGGACCGCAATGGTGCTGCTGGTCGACCCCGAGCTGACCAGCTCGGCCTTTGCCGCGCGCATCGCAGCGTCAACCGGAGCATCGTTGCCGGCCTGCCTGCTGTCCGGCCTGACCACACTGTCCGGTCCGCTGCATGGCGATGCCTCGGGCCGCGTGAAGGCGTTATTCAATGAACTGGAACGGCAGGGCGAGGGCCAGGTGATCGCCCACCATCTGTCGACCGGATTGCCATTGGCTGGTTTTGGACATCACCTCTATCCCGAAGGCGATCCGCGCACGGCTGCCTTGCTGGCCCTGTTCGACCCGCCCGAAGTCATCGCACGCTTTATCGAGAAAGCGACCCGCCTGACCGGCCTGCAACCGAATATCGACGTAGCCCTGGCGGCGCTGGTGACGCATTACGGGCTGCCCGACGATGCGGCGTTCGGGATGTTCGCCACGGCACGCAGCATCGGGCTGCTGGCGCATAGCCTGGAGCAACTGGGGGTGGGGCAGGTGATACGGCCCAGAGGGCGCTATGTCGGGAAAAAAATGCCTGAAAGGGTGGGGGAGCGGTGAGTCGCGGTTCGCGATCATAGCGCCAGCAAGGTCCAGATCCTTCCTTGAGGCATACTTCACGCATCAGCGTGCGAGGCAACCTGCCCCCATGCAACCCATTGCCCTACACGAACGCGCCGGCGCAGTCATCGCACACGCCGGGCCCTCGCTATGCAAAACGCCGGAAGACTTGTCAGGAGCGCCAGCCTGAGCGGCTATATCGAGCTGACGGAGTCGCTCGGCCACGATGCGGGGGCCTTGCTCCGCAAGGTCGGGCTATCTGCGCGGCTGCTCAGGGATCCCGAGGCGCTGATCCCCAGCCAGGCACTGCGCGAGCTGCTGGAACGCAAACGTCGGCTTAGAAAAAAAATCCCCCGAGAGGGCTGCTCGGGGGAGATTGCTGTAGTCGAAGATGAGAACGCTGCTTGCGTGTTTTGGTCGACCCTTCTGTAGTTGCTTACTTAGTGTCGTCAACCAGTCCATCGCGGTTGGTGATTCTCGCGCCATCGGTGAACACGTCTCGTCGGTCCCCGACCTTCGTCCCATCTGAGTAGACGTCGAACCTTGTGGTCTTCGCTCCATCGGTATATGTGTCGCGAGGCCCCGTCACGCGAGCGCCGTCGGTGTAGACATCCCGCGTACCGATGCCGGCATAGGACACGCTGGCGCCAAGCGCTGCACCTGCTGCAGCGAGCAATAAGACAGTTTTCACCATTTTTCTCACCTCCTGTTCAGGGTGGTTGCAAGAACCCGAAACGAATTCTTTTCGCGCCAGTTGGCGCCGCAACTTCTCGTACCACTTCAATGTAGGCCCTGACGGTCAGCGGTTGAATAAGGCGGTTCTCCGAAAGGAGCCTAGGGGATTACCCTATTCGATGGCATGGTGGACCGCGGCCTCTTGCGCTGCGGCCGAAGACCCGGAACGAGGCGGGATAACCCTCACACGCACGCAGAATTTCGCGTCGAACCCCGACGGCATGGCTCAGCGAATCCATCTGGCTACGCTTACCGTACCGGGGAGTTCTGACGTAGATTAGTAGTCTTGCAGCACCAAGGGTTTCGTAGCACTTCGCCTGGCACGGATCCGGTGCAAACACGTGATTTGCCACACGTGCGCCGGATACTAACTTTCGCAAGAGTATTGTCATTGCGGCTAAACGAAAAAAAGACCTGATGTGCCAAGGGCTGTCCCCAGGATTTGAAGCGAGCAATGGTAATCACTCCGCGCAGCGCGAGACTCAGCCTCTTCGTTAACACTGGACTGGTCGCATTGGCGTATTTCGCAAGTGCAAAGCTGGGACTTGCTTATGCGGTAGTGGGCGGCGCAGTGTCCCTGGTGTGGCCTTCCAGCGGCATCGCCCTCGTTGCGCTGCTCGTGATGGGTTTTGGAGTCGCCCCCGGCATCGCCATTGGCTCCGTTTTGGCCAACATGTCGGCGGGCGTGCCCTTGCCGGTGGCCGCGGTGATTGGCTTCGGCGCAACGGCTGCGGCCCTGACCGCGTCGTTGTTGTTGACGCGGGTAGCGCGATTCCAGATCACCCTGGACCGCATCAAGGATGTGATCGCCTTCATCATCCTGGCAGCGACGGCCAGCACGGCAGTGAGTGCGGTGATCGGTGCGACCGCGCTCGTCGGAGGGGGTTTGGTGCCAGTCACCGAGTACGGCACAGCCCTGCTGGAATGGTGGCTCGGTGACATGATGGGGGTGCTTGTGGTGGCCCCGCCGCTGCTCACCTTGGCCACGTATCCCAGCCCGATCCGCTCCGCAAGGCAGGCCGCGGAAGCGTGCGGACTGACCGTTGCGATCTTCTGGGTCAGCTACCTCATCTTCGGCGCCACCGAACTCGCAGGGCACGGCTACTATCCGGCAGCCCTCGCGATTTTTCCGTTCACGATCTGGGCGGCCCTGCGCTTCGATCACCTGGGCACCAGCCTCTCGACCTTGCTGGTTTCCATCGTGGCCATCTGGGGCACGACGAACGGCACTGGCCCCTTTGCCGCCGAATCTCCGGTGGATAGCCTCGTGAGATGGTGCGCCTTCGCCAATGTCGTGGCAGTAACCGGGCTGCTGCTGGTAGCGGCACATGCTCAGGAAAAGCGTGTCCATAGCCTCCTCATGGCATCCCATGTCGAGCTGGAACAGCGCGTGCAGGATCGAACCCAGGACCTGGAGCACGCCAACATTGAACTGAAGCAGGAGATGGCGCGACGTCGTCTGCTGGAAGCAGAGGTGATCCGAATCGGCGACCAGCAGCAGAGGCTCATCGGCCGGGAACTGCATGACGGCCTCGGGCAGCACCTTACCAGCCTGGGCTTCTACTGCGCCACCTTGCATCAGGAACTACAGAAGCATAGCCACCCAGCCGCCGCGGAAGCGGCTACCATCGTCGAACTGGTGAAACAGGCGTCCTGGATGACGCGCAAGATTGCCCATGGCCTGGATCCGGTCGCCATGGAATCCGGTGGCCTTACGGTCGCCTTGCAAGGTCTGGCACAGACGACCCGCTCGCTGAATGGCATCGACTGCGCGCTCCGCATCGAGTCAGATGTGGACGTATTGGATCCGCCGATGCAGATCAACCTTTACCGTGCGGCACAGGAAGCGGTCAATAACGCGCTGAAATACAGCCATGGCAGCCACATCTGGATCGACCTGGAGCGCGAAGGCGGAATGCAGAAGCTTTCCATCAGCGACGACGGCGTGGGGGTCGACCCGGAACAAATGGAGCGTGCCTCGGGTCTGGGACTTCACAACCTGCGTCACCGCGCGAGCCTGCTGGGCGGCTCTTGCACGGTTGCCCGCAATGCTTTGGGTGGTACCACGGTTGCCATCCGCTATCCGATACGGGAGGGTCCGGGCCATGAAAGGGACGCCATCTAGCCCCGACCGCGCAACCCGGATACTGATCGTGGATGACCATCCCATCATCCGGGAAGGCTTAACCCACTTGCTGAATCTGCATGAGAATCTGCGCGTCTGCTGTACGGCAGGCAGTGCCGAAGAAGCGATGGCTGCGGTGGCTTGCCAGCCTGACCTGGCCATTGTGGACCTCAGCCTGCACTCCGACTCCGGCCTCGATCTTGTCAAAACCCTCCGGCAACACTATCCGGAGCTGGCCATCCTCGTCCTCAGCATGCATGACGAAACCCTGTTTGCCGAACGCGCCCTGCGGGCAGGCGCAAACGGGTATCTGATGAAACTCGAGGCAACGGAGCATATTCTGAACGCCATTCATGAGGTGCTGGCAGGCAATATTTACCTGAGCACCGCAATGCATGACAAGCTGGCGCGGGCGCTGACGGTTCCCAAAAAAGTTCTGACAGGCTCAATCGCCAGCCTTTCGGAACGGGAGTTCCAGGTCCTGCACCTGATCGGACTCGGCTTCAGCTCCCGCCAGATCGCCAACAAACTGAATCGAAGCGTCAAGACCATCGAGGCACATCAGGCCAATATCAAGGAAAAGCTGGATATTCCCAGCGGCAAGGAGTTGATGCGCTTCGCCATACAGTGGATCGAAAGCCAATAGGGCGGAGTCGTCCCGCCGAACAGATCGACCAGCGCACCGCCACGAAGCATGAGTCGCTGGCTCCGGTCCATGCCCAGGTGATCGAGCCACTGGACGCGTCATGACACATATGAGAAGGCTCGCTCGATCGTGGTTGAGCATGGTGGTGGGTATGGCACGGGGCTCGCTTATGCGCGTGACATGATCAAACCGACATGAGCGTGTATCGGTCATGCATCATCCACCACGGAAGGGGGCGGCGGCAAATTCTGCCTCTTCTTCCGTAAGTGTGTGGCTATGCGGCGGTGTAACATGCGAGACCGGGGGCGCATTCAACTCGAATAGACCCATCCCGCCTGTCGCGGCTCCGATAACCTGGAGGAGATTGAATATGACCGCTAGCGGCGTGGCACCAAGCGAACCAACCAAGGTCGGTCAAGCTAGCATTCTGTACCTGATCGACTTCGTCCGCCCTCCAACTTTCTCCCGAAGCTGCTCAGGCGCCATCTGCGGGTCGTGCAGCCCCCATGGAGATGCCGTAATATTCCGAGGGACCCGGACACACCGGATCCTGGCGGCAACGAATCCCGACCTTCACTTCCTGCGGGCCGTCACCACGCCGAGCACGTTCCTGACCTAGTCCAATGTGGAAGTTTCGACACGACCATACTCTTCGCCGCAAGAGCAGCCTGCCTTGGCGAATGGGCGGGGCAGGGAGAGAGCGACACGCCTGCGGCAGGGCCTGCCGCACTCTGATGCTGCTTCTGCTCGTGGGACTCAGTGCCTGCGGGTCGCTTTCTCACAATGCTCCGCGCAATCTGCCTCAGGCCGCGGCTGGCAGCGCATCCGCGGCCATGCGCGAACCCACCGACGTCGCCGGCCCGACAACCGTCGCCATGTCGTTCTCTGGCGGCGGCACGCGAGCCGCAGCTTTTGCCTTCGGCGCGCTGCAGGGGCTCGACGCCATGAGAGGTCCCGGGGGCGCGTCCCTGCTCGACGACGTCTCATTTATCAGCAGCGTGTCCGGAGGCTCCATCACCGCGGCGTACTACGGTCTGCACGGCAAGGCCAGCCTGGCAACCTTTCGATCAGTGCTCTTGAAGGACGGAGAGGCGGGACTTCGCTTCAGTCTTCTGAATCCGGTCAACCTTGCGCGCCTCTTCGCGGGAGGCCTCAACAATCGGGAAGATCTCCAGACATGGCTCGACGAAGACGTGTTCAAGGGCGCGACGTTCGCCGACATGTTCCGCCGCGGCAAGCCGCTCGTCTGGATCAACGCCACGAACGTCTACTACCGGGTCGCGTTCCCGTTCAGCCAGCTGGCATTCGATGCGCTATGTAGTGATCTCGCGAGCTTTCCCGTTTCCGAAGCCGTCGCCGCATCCATGGCGGTCCCGCTCTTCTTCGCACCGATCGTCCTTCAAAAATATCCCGAGGCTTGCAGTACACCGCTGCCGAACCTTGACCACGCCCAGCGGCCCGGGCAATCGCTGCTGCTTGGCGCGTTGGCAACCGCCGTTCGCGGTCACCGGGACACTTCGAAAGGAAAGTACATCAAGCTGGTAGACGGCGGGGTGACCGACAACTACGGCCTGGCGACCATTTTGCAATCGCGCCTGCTGCTGGGCACGGCTTACGGTCCCATGAGCGAGAACGATGCGATCCATGTGCGGCGGCTGCTTTTCATCGTTGTTGACGCCGGTCAGGGCCCGCGCGGCGATTGGAACCAAAGCCCGGGTGGCCCATCCGGAATCGAAGTCGCAAGCGCAGCCATCGACGCGGGAATGGCGACCAGCGTTCGAATGACCTATGACGCCTTCGTTCCCATGATGCAACGGTGGCGCGACGATCTCGTGGCGTATCGGTGTGGGCTGCCGCATTCCCGGCAGCAGGAGATCGCTGCACGCCGCCCAGGCTGGCGGTGCAATGAAGTCGAATTCTTCGTCACGCGGATCTCGTTTGAGGCCCTCGACAAGGAGCGAGCTGCAAGTCTGAACGATCTGCCGACCAGACTTCGACTGCCCGAGAAGGACGTGGATCGCCTGATCGAAGCGGGAAGGGATGCCATCCTTGGCAACCCGGTGATCCGCGAGTTCGAACGCGAATCGACTGCGGCGCGATAGTCCCGCGCCGCGCGGCGTGGGTGAGGCCCTCGCGCTGCGCGGCAATCACGATAAATCGGATCCACACGCAGGCACGGTAAACTGCACGACGGCGCCGCGGGGCACGTTGGCGCTGATCCACAACCGGCCGCCATGCGCATCGATGATCGACCGGCAGATCGACAGCCCCATCCCGAGACCGGCGGGCTTGGTGGTGTAGAAGGGCACGAAAGCGTGGTCGGCGCTCTGCGCGGCAAAGCCCGGCCCTGAATCGCACACTGCCACGAGCACGCAGCCGGCGTCGGCTTCCGCGGTGCTGATGCGCAATTGCCGCACTCCATCGCTGATTTCGTTCATCGCCTCGAGCGCGTTGATGATCAGGTTCAGCAGCACTTGCTGCAGTTCCACACGGTCGCCTTCGATACATGGCAAGCCGTCCGCGAGCTGCGTGCTGACCGCGGCGCCGCTCTTCGCGGTTTCCCCGCGGGTCAGCTCGATCACCTCGCGGATTGCCTCGTTGATGTCCACCGCCTCCTTGCGCGGTGGCGCCTTCCTGACCAGCTCGCGGATCCGGCCCAGCACATCGCTGGCCCGGTTGGCATCCTTGATGATCCGGCCCAGCACCTGCCCGACTTCGTCGATGTTGGGCGGCTGGGCGCCCAGCCAGCGCAGCGCGGCCTGGGCATTGGTCACCGTCGCGGCAATCGGCTGGTTGACTTCGTGCGCGATCGAGGCGGTGAGCTGCCCCATGGTGGCGAGGCGGTTGGCGTGCGCCAGTTCCGTCTGCACGTCGCGGTAGCGCCGCTCGCTGTCGCGGACTCTTTCTTCCGCCTGCTTGCGTTCGGTCAGGTCGAGCACGAACGCGACACCTTCCTTGCGGCTGTCCGCGAAAGTCGCCAGACCGACGATGACCGGCACGCGGCTGCCATCTTTCCTGATGTACTCCTTCTCGAAGGGCTGCGCGCGCCCCGTCTGCACGGCCTGCGCCAGGGCCTGTTCGTTGCTGGGACGCAATTCCGCGGGCGTCAGGTCGGTCCAGCGCACGCGGCCCGAGACCAGGTCTTCGCGCTCGTATCCGACCATGCGCAGAAACGCATCGTTGGCCTCGACGATGTCGCCGCCGGCGTTCCAGACGATGATGCCGATGATGTTGGCATCGACGAGACGGCGGATCTTGCCTTCGCGCTCCGCGAGGTCACGGTACAGCCGGGCGTTCTCCAGTGAGCTGGCCGCCTGCGAGGCCACCAGCTTCAGCACGGCGATCCGGGTCGGGCTGAACGCGCGGGCCGTGAGGTTGTTCTCGAGGTAGAGCGCGCCGGTGAGCTTGGCCTGGTTCATCAGCGGCATGCAGAGAATGGACCGGGCGCGGTGCTGGCGGATGTAGGGATCGGCGTCGAACGACGGCTCCGACGCGGCATCGTCGAGAACGACGCTCTCACGGGTCCGCAGCACGTGGTAGAGAATGGACTCGGGCAGCATCGCGGCGCTCACCGGCTCATCGCGCAGCTGCAGCCGGGGCGCGTCGCCGCCGGTCGTTGCCTCCGCTGCGATCCGATGCTCGCTGCCGTCCGCCAGGATCAGCAGGCCGCGTTCGGCGCCGGCCTGTTCGATGGCCGTGCGCAGGACCATGTCGATCAGCTTGTCCAGCACGATGTCGCCCGAGGCGGCCTGCGATACCTTGAGCACGGTCGCCAGGTCGAGGTGCTCGACCGGCGTTGCCATGGTGCTGGTGGGCCCGGGTGCGGCTTCTTCCGTCCTCAGGTACGGATAGCGCTCCTCGAGTTGCCGCACCTTCCCATCGGCGCCCCAACGCAGGTAGCCGTAGCGGGCATCCTGCAAATACACCCGGGCAATCTTCTCCAGTCCGCGCGCGGCGTAGAAGCGGGACGCGAGCTCGTTGGCGAGCGCCTCGCTGTGGACAAAGCCGCTTTCCTGCGCCGCATGGATGGCCTGCTCGTAAAGGTGTTCGGCCTCCACCACGCTGCCGGTGACACGCGCGATCTCGGCGGCGACCAGCGTGGCGCGGTCCGCGAAGTTGTCCGGACAGTGCTGCGCCCAGTGCCGGAGCTGGCGATGATGCGCAGCCATCGCGTCCAGGTGCCGCGGCCGCTCGCTGACCGGGGCGAAGTCGCACCAGGCCGCGTGAGCCAGCGCGCCGTAGTAGTGATATTCGGCTTCTTCGAAGAACGAGGACGAGGTCCAGAGCAGCGGTTGCGCCTTCGCTGCGGCCTCCAGCGCCGACGCATAGTCGCCGGCGAGATAGCAGGCCTGCAGTTTCCGGGTCCAGTACCAGCACTCGGCGAGCGCCAGGTCAGGGCTGCCTGACAGATGCGCTTCGGTCCCGGATTCTTCGAACTGTTCGTCATCCAGGCAACCGAATCTCGGCGTCAGGCCGCGCAGCATCCGGACCAGCGCCAGCTGCGTGGTGATGAAGTCGACGACCAGGCCGAACCGCACCTTCCTGGCGTAGGCAAGGCCGCGCTCGGCTTCGCGCTGTACCTCGGGCAGCGGCTCGCCGGCGAAGAGCAGGTCGGAGTTGAGGCTGTTGCCCGCATAGGCGCCGTAGGGCAGGTCGCCGATCCGGTTCGCGGCGGCAAAGGCGCGCCGCAGCAGTTCACGGCAGGTGCGCACGGGTTTCAGCCAGCGCACGACAAAGATCGAGAAGCACAGGTAGGTCTTGGCCTCGAAGCGCCTGAGCCCGCGCTTGTCGACGAGCTCGCAGCCCAGCAGGCCGAAGCGGTAGCCGGCCTGGTAGTCGCCGAAACGCCGCCCCGCTACCCGGCCGACATTGGCATAGAGCACGCACGAGGCATCGCAGTTGCCCCGCTCGAGGCTGAGGCTGACCGCCTTGCAGATCGTCAGGCAAGCCAGGTTGGCGTCCGTCTGCAAGGCCGGCGCGAACAGCTTGCTCAGCGCCTCGACGGTGCCGAGCGAGGCGGCGTCGTCCATCAGCGGCAGATCGACGAGTTCCTCGATGGTCCGGTCTCCAAGCCGAGACCAGATGTGATCGTATTCGCGCCGCACGTCGTTATCGGCCGGATGGGGCGACCATGCGATGCCCACATGCCGCAGGTAGGCGAGACAAACCTCGACCGCGCGGTCGCTCCGGTCCAGGACCAGGTAGACATCCAGTTGCAGGCACGTGACCAGGGCTTTCTCGACCGTCGTGGTGGCGCGCTCCGAAAGCGCCGCCAGGCGCTCATCGGCGACGGCCAACTGCCCGGTCAGGAATTCGCATTCGGCCCGGTTCAGCTCCAGCGCAAACCGCAGGTCATGCCGTCGCTGCCAGCAATCGTCGTCCAGCAGATCCGCACCGCTGACCAGATAGGTGAGGGCCGAGGCATAGGCGGTGGACGCCTTGGCGCGCTGGCCGGCGAGCAGGTTGAACGCCGCCAGCTGCTCGCGCTCGTCTTGCGCGGTGATCAGCACGGCGCCGCGATTGAGCTGGCCTGCGATCTCGAAGATGGCCTCCTCGCGCTTCTCCGCTGGCGTCTGCGCGGCGAGCAGGCGCCCGATGCGCAGATGGGCAGCGGCGCGCGAGGCTTCGGGGATCAGTGAATAGGCGGCTTCATGGACCCGGTCATGGACAAAGGCGTATGAGGCTTCCTGCCGCTCGACCAGTTCCTGCCGGATTGCTTCCCACAGCGCCGCCCGGGCCTGCGTCTCCGGCAGCCCGAGCACGGTGGACAGCGCGGTGACGTCGGCCACGTTGCCGAGACAGGCAAGCTGCTGCAGCGCGTGCTGCGTCCCGGCCGGCAGGCGGGTCAGCTTGCCGGCCATCAGGTCCACGACATTGTCGGTGTAGCCCTTGGCATGGATACGGCCGGGATCCCAGCGCCAATGCCTTGCGTCATGATCGAAGGCGAGCAGATCCTCATCGACCAGCGCGTGCAGGAACTGGATCACGAAGAACGGATTGCCGCCGGTCTTGTCGTGCACCAGCTGCGCCAGTGGCCCGATGCGCGCCGGCTCGCTGTGCAGCGCCTCGGCGATCAGCTGCGTGACGTGCTCGCTGGCGAGCGGTGCCAGCGTGATGGCATCGATCCTGACACCGGCGTTGCGGATTGCCTGGAGCTTGGCCCTCAGCGGATGCGTGGCATCGACCTCGTTGTCGCGGTAGGCGCCGATCAGCATCAGGTGGCGCAGGTCCGATCCCGTCAGCAGGTCCTCGAGCAGGTCGAGCGTGGCGGCGTCGAGCCACTGCAGATCGTCAAGAAACAGTGCGAGCGGGTGTTCCGCCCGGGCAAAGACACTGATGAAGCGCCGGAACACCAGCAGGAAGCGGCGTTGCGCCTGTTGGGGCTCGAGTACCGGAACTGGCGGCGGCTCACCGATGATGAGCTTCAGTTCCGGGATCAGGTCGGTCATCAGCCGGGCATTCGGGTCCAGCGCCTCCATCAACGCGGCGCGCCAGCTCGCCAGTTCCGTGTCGCGTTTGCCAAGCAGCGGCCGTACCAGGCTCTGGAATGCCTGCACCAGCGTGGAATAGGGGATATCGCGCTTGTACTGGTCGAACTTGCCGGACGCAAACAGCCCGCGCGGCGGCACCAGCGCCTTGTGCAGTTCGTTGACGACCGAGGATTTGCCGATGCCGGAATACCCGGAGACCAGCACCAGCTCCGGCACGCCCTTGCTGACCGTGCGGTTGAACGCGGCCACCAGCGTATCGACCTCGCGTTCACGCCCATACAGCTTCTCGGGAATGAGCAGGCGGTCGGGCGTGCCGTGCTCGTCCAGGGGGAAGTCGTCGATGCGGCGCTGCCGGCGCCAGTCGTCCAGGCAGCGCTGCAGATCATGCTCGACACTGGCGGCGGTCTGGTAGCGCTCTTCAGCCGTCTTGGCGAGGAGCTTCATCACGATGTCCGAGACCATTGCCGGGACGGTTGCCACCCGCGCGCGGGGCGGCATCGGCATGCGGGCGATATGGCAATGCACCCATTCCATCGGATCAGCGGCCGCAAACGGCAACGCGCCGGTCAGCATCTCGTATAGCGTGACGCCGAGCGCATAGAGGTCGCTGCGCGAATCGATCGAGCGGTTCATCCGGCCGGTCTGTTCGGGCGCCATGTAGGCGAGCGTGCCGGCAATGGTCTCGGGCGGCTCGGGAGACTGCCGCTCGCGCGGCAGCCGCGAGGCCAGGCCGAATCCGGTCAGCCGCGCCTGACCGTCGGCACAGTTCACCAGGATGTGGGTGGGCTTGAGGTCCTTGTGGACCAGGCCGCGCTGGTGCAGCTTGCCCAATGCCGCGGCGATGCGGATGGCGAGCCGCAAGAAATCCGCTACCTCCATGGGCGCGCCGAGCAGACGAGAGAGCGGCTCACCGCCGGGGTCTTCCAGCACCAGCATGGTGCGGCTGGCCTCGCGCGCCAGCGCCAGCGGGCGCACCGCCCACGCGCCGTCGAGTTCTTCCCGCAGGCCAAGCTCGTGAGCGAGGCGGTCCAGGCTGGCGGGCAGGGGGTGCTCGGCCGCCGGCCGCGCGAGCAGCACGTGCTGGTCGGAGCTGTCGCCAGGGCGCCGCCCACGACAGAAGATGCGCTCGCCGTCGTCCCACAATACCTGGGGGGTGCTACCCATCGGCGCCTGAACCATATGCAGCTCTCCGTCTGCCGCATGCTGCCATCAGGCTGTCAGCCAGCATGCCATCGGATGCAGCTTGCGTCCGATTCAGCCGGGCAGGTTACGCACCGAAAGCGAATGACAACACGGCATCTTTTCGATCACCCATGCCGCGAATGCAGCAAGTTGGAGAATACACCGCGGCGACCGGGTCGGCATGGGGTTGCAGTGAACGGGGAGCCGGCGTTGACGGCCGGTCGGATTGGCGCGGCCGTTAGCCGCGGCGATTTGTATGTGGCGCGAAAGGCATGCCGATGCTTATGCCGCCAGTGTCTCTTCGGTGCCGATTTCGTTGAAGCCGGCCACGCAGTTGAGATTGAGCGCGCGAATCTGGTCGGTCATGAAGTCGATGAAGACCCGGATGCGCGTCGGCAGATGCTGTCGGCAGAGATAGCAGATATAGTGGGCCCGGTCGTCCGGCATATGCCGCGGCAATGCCATCACCAGCGCATGGCGCGCCAGATGGTCACGGATCTGGTATCCCGTCATCTGGGCGATGCCGCGGCCATCCAGGACCGCCTGCAAGACCAGGTCCGCGTCATTGAACGTCAGTCTGGAGGCCGGCAGGTATCTGCGGAGTTGCCCGTCGACCTTGAACTCCCACTCGGAAACACGGCCGCCGGAGTACCGGAAGTTGATGCAGTCGTGCTGGCTCAGTTCTTCCAGCGTCGACGGCAGTCCCCGCCGTTCCGCGTAGGAGCGGGACGCGCAAAGCACCATCTGCATCGGCGTCAGCTGCTTCGCGATGATGCTGGAATCCTCGATGCGGCCGTTGCGGAACGCGACATCGATCTGATCGCCGGCGAAATCCGCTGGGCGGTCATCCAGCAACAGGTCGACCGCGATATCCGGGTAGGCCTCGGCAAACCGGGACAGCAGCGGTGCAACCACCTTGCGTCCAAAGTCGACGGGGGCGCTGATGCGAAGCAGGCCGCGCGGCGGGCCCTGGCGAAGCTCCAGCATGTCGTTCATCGCCTCGACAATATGGGTCACGCCGCGGTTGCAGTTCTCGAAGAACCTTTCGCCCTCACGCGTCAGTTGTGTTGACCGCGTGGTCCGCAGAAACAGGCGGGTGCTTAGCTGCGTTTCAAGCTTCTGCACATTCCGGCAGACCGCCGAGCGCCCGATCCCCAATCGTTCCCCGGCCCTGGCAAAGCTTCCCTCCGTTGCGACCGCCATAAACGCGATGATGCCCGTGTAGCTCGTCGCGAAGCATGCCGACAAGGCGTCGCCGGGATTGGGCAGGCCGACGCGAAAGCCACGCTTCGAGATATCCGATTGCTCCATTGCTGACTCCCACTCTTTCTCAGGGCCGTTGCGAACGCAGAGCGCGATCGCATCGCCATTGCGTAAAGGGTAGCCCGCGGGCGCAGCAAAACCATTCTACAGAGCGGTGGCGTGGCCCCTACGTACGCTTCGGATGTTCATACCGGGGTATAAGGCAGCCTGCCAGCGGCGTCCGCAAGTGCAGCATCCGATTCGCCGGCATCTTTCCGGCGACGGGATCGCTGCGGATTTATACGTTCGTATGATTCCCCGGGGCTGTCATGGCAATTACGCTGGTAGCGTAGTGCCACGCCGGTGCACGCTGATTCACCAGATGGCGTTGGTTGCGTGGCGCGTGTATCCAGAACGTGAGGGCCGGTCTTTTGTGCTCCGCTCAAACAGTTTCGATTGTGGACGACGATGAGGCTGTCCGCCTTGCGACGGCTAGCCTTGTACGTTCGCTCGGCAGGCCTGCGCGGCTGTTCGCATCGGCGGAGGAATTCCTGGAGTCGGGCCACATCGCGCACACATCATGCCTGATTTCCGACGTGATGATGCCGGGCATGTCGGGGCTGGCGATGCACGACCGCATCCTGGCGCTCGGATACGCGCCGCCGACCATCTTTATCACCGCATTCCCGGCGGCCGACCTGAAGGCCCAGGCTCTTGCGAACGGTGCGCTGGCTGTGCTCGACAAGCCGGTGAAGGCCGACGTCATTGCGTATTGGCTGGGCGTCGCGCTGGACCAGGCATAGCGCAGGACGACGGTCGGGGAGTGGCGCTTGCGCTGTCGCCTGCCGCTGTCGACGACGTCAGGACGGCTTCTTCTGCTTCGGATTGACGCCCAGCGATTCCGACATCCTGACGAGTTCCGCAACGGATCGCGCCGCCATCTTCTTCATTACCTGCCCACGGTGGATTTTCACGGTAATCTCGCTGAGATTCAGCTCGGCGGCAATCTGCTTGTTCATCAGGCCGGTCACGACAAAGCCCATGACTTCCCGTTCGCGCGGTGTCAGCGAGTCGTAGGCGGAACGCACCGCCGCGGTCGACTGCTCGGCCGCGATCCGCTCACCGTCGCGCGCCAGCGCATTGGCGACGGCGTCGAGCATGTCCTGGTCGCGAAACGGCTTCGTGAAGAAATCGACGGCCCCGGCTTTCATGGCCTTGACGGTCATCGCGATGTCGCCATGCCCGGTCATGAAAACGATCGGCATGCGCACGCCGCTCTTCGCAATCTGCTCCTGGAAGGTCAGGCCGCTTTCCCCGCGCAGCCTGACGTCGAGCACCAGGCAACTGGGCGCGTCGGATTTCGGGAACGCCAGGAAGTCCTGCGACGATTCGAAGGCCTCCACCCGTAGCCCCACCGAGTGCAGCAGGCCGCACAGGGCGAGCCGCATCGACTCGTCATCGTCGACCACATAGACCACGGGCTCCTTGCGGCCGTCTGGGCTTTGGGCCGAAGTCGAATGCGTCGACGAACTCATCTTGGCTCCTTGTTCCGGCAGGCACCGATCCTGGCGACGCCGATGATCACCGTAGCCATTTTAGGTGATCCGAACGGCCAAATGGCGGCGTCCGTGGGCGACCGGAACCGATATCGGGAGACTGATCGTCCACCCTGCAAGGCAGGCAACGGCGACAAAAACGTCATCCTCGATGGATGCCCCATTGCCATGCGGTGACATAACCGTACAACTACGCATTAACGGTCGCCGTGGATATACCCGCGTATGAGCCCTCGACGCCTATGTAGGGGCAGCGGCAGCCGTCCGTAGAATGGGCTTAGCAGTACCCGCCGCCTACCCTTGAATCAAGGCCGGTGCGATCGCGCAGTGCGACCGCGACACGCCGGAGCAACCCTGAACCTGCACGCAGTGAAGACGTTTCCCGAGGACGACCCTCCCCGGCGGGAATCCCTTTGCCCGCAGTCTGGCATCGGTGACCAGCGCGTCGGCAGGTTTATCCGAGAAGCCGCCAGCGGTACGGATTTCACTGCATTCAAGCTATTAGCGGCCCGCCATGGAAACTCTATATTTTGATCGGCTCGCAGCGTCGCCAGAGAGCGCGCCATGCGCTATCGAAATCGGTGCCCATCTGATTACCGAGCGCGATGGCTACTTCCATCACGGCATTTATGCCGGAGCGGGGCAGGTCATCCACTATGGCGGGTTTGACCGTTCCGCGAAGCGCCGTCCGATCGAATACATTGCGTTGCGTGGCTTTGCGGCTGGCAAGGGCGTAAGCATCCAGGCCGATCCGGATGCGATCTATGCCGGCACCGAAGTGGTGGAGAGGGCAAGGTCCCGCCTGGGCGAAGACCAGTATCAGTTCCTGACCAACAACTGCGAGCACTTTTGCACATGGTGTGTGTCAGGCGTCGGGCGAAGCGAGCAGGTATGCCGGTGCTTGCGGAATCCGTGGCTAGGGCTCAGGACGCTTTTTACGCTCGCCATCGAAACCATCCATGCGTTGCGCGAACGCGCACGGCGCGTGCGCCGGCATCGTCAACGCCTCTCTCGCGCACGGATGCTTGCTGGTTCAGCCGAAGGCTGATCGCAAGAACGCCCATCAGCGCGGCCACCATCCCGCCTGACGGCGCGGTGCCCGCGCCTTCGGCCAATGCGGGTCGGCACTTACCGAATCACCTTCTGGATCAGGCTCACCGCGATCGCGATCACGGCCACTGCCGCCAGCGCGCGGAAGTGGTCCAGACTGGCCAGCAGCGCGGACTGCTGCGCCAGCACCTGCGCGATCTGCGCCGTGGCGAGTTCCGCGGCGCGAATGGGCTCCATCGAGGCGGACAGCGCCGCCGTGTAGCGCGCGTGGGTCTCCTGGAACTGCGGGCTGCCGGCATTGATGGCGGTATGCAGCGTGCTGTAATGCAACGTCGTCAACCACTGCTGCCCGACCGTGGCAATGGTCACGCCCAGCGCCAGGCCCATCTGCCCCAGCATGTTCTTGGTCTGCTGCGCATGCGAGAACACCGACTCGTCGTGCGCAACGCCGTTGAAGGTCTGCATGGCCGTGACGGGAATCAGCGTCATGATGAAGATTCCGTATAGCGCGAGCGCGGGCAGCACGTGGCCCCACAGGTCTGGCGCGGGCGGGATCCGGCTGATCAGCCAGGATGAGGCCGCCAGCGCCAGGAAGCCCGCGACAAAGTACTTGCGCGGGCTGGGCCAGCGCGGCAGCAAGCGCGTCATCGTCAGCCAGGTCACGACCCCGGCGGCCAGGCCCAGCGCATAGAACTGCCCGGTGGTGGCCCAGGAATGTCCCAGCGAGCGCTGCAGCACGATCGGCAGCAGGTAGCCGTTCGAGCCCAGCGTGACATAGCAGAAGGTAAAGAGCGCCAGGCCGCTCAGGTAGCGCGGCTCGACCAGGTTGCGCAGCCTGAGCAGGGGCGTTGCGCTTTTGGATTCGGTCCAGATGAAGGCCAGCAGGGCCGTCGCGCCCGTGGCGGCACCCGTCACCAGCCAGAGCCGGTCGGCGTAGAAGTCGTAATAGGAACGCTGCAGCACGAACAACACCAGGAAACTGCCCGCCGCCAGTGCGGCAAGCCTTACCGGATGCGCGCGCGAGCGTTGCGCTGGCGGCGCCGTGCCTTCGGGCAGGACGCTCGTGGCCGGCAGCAGCGCCAGCGCGGCCGCGGCCACCAGCCAGAAGATCAACGGCCAGCGGTCCGCGGTGACAATGGCCGAGGCCAGCCAGGGCGAGAGCGCCATGCCCGCGCACACGCCCGTGGCCAGCGCCTTGATGCCGAGAAAGCGCGCCGGGCTGGGCGGAATCAGGTTTACCGCCAGCCGTGACGAGGTCACCATGCCCGCGCAGCCCAGCGCCGTCACCATGCGGCCTGCCAGGAAGGCCGGGTAGCTGGTGGCTGCCGCACACAGGATCGCACCGATCGCCGCCGCGCCGAGCGCGGCCTGCACATAGCGGCGCCATCCCATGCGCTCCACCATCCAGCGCTGCAGCGCGATCATGACCACGGCCACGCTGGCGTAGGCCGCCGCGACGGTGCTGTATTCCTCAGGGCTGGCGCCGATCTCGCCCATGATGGGGGCGGCGGCAAAGGCGACCATGCCGTTCTGCAGGAAGTCGATCAAGGTCAGCGCGCCGATCGTCAGCAGCAGCAGGCCTGGGGGTTTGGCGGGCTTCATGTCGGCGTCTCCGTCAGGTTGCGGAACAGGACTCTAGAGGTTCTCTTCGACGATGCGGCGCACCAGTTCGTCGGCACGTGCCAGCTCGTTGGCGAACACCGTCGTGCGGTAGTTCTGGCTGTTTGCATCGACTGCGACCAGCCGCTTGCCGTCGCGCGAACTCGTATCGATCGAGACCTTCATCGACAGGCCGATCTGCAGCGGGTGGGCCGCGACTTCCGCGGGTGTCAGCGCGATCCGCACCGGCACGCGCTGCACCACCTTGATCCAGTTGCCGGTGGCGTTCTGCGCCGGCAGCAACGCAAAGGCACTGCCGGTGCCGGCGTCCTGCCCGACAACACGGCCGTGGTACACCACGCCATCGCCATACAGGTCGGTGGTCAGCGTAACGGGCTGGCCCAGGCGGATATCGCGCAATTGCGATTCCTTCAGGTTGGCCGTGACCCACAGGTGGTCCAGCGGTACCACCGACATCATCGGCACGCCGGCGCTCACGCGCTGCCCCACCTGAACCGAGCGCCTGGTGACCACGCCGCCGATCGGCGCAGGGATGCGCGTGCGCGACAGCGCGATGCTGGCGTTGCGCACCTGCGCCGCGGCAGCCTGCACCTCGGGGTGAGAGTCCACCGAGGTACGTTCGACCAGTGCCTGATTGCGCTTGAGCTGTTCGGTCGCCATTGCCAGCGACGCCTTCGCGGTGCGCACGGCCTGCCTGGCATGGGTCAGTTCCTCGCCGGAGATGGCGCCGCTGGCGGCCAGTGCGGAGCGCCGCGCCATGTCTTCCTGGGCGCGCGCCAGGTCAACCGAGCGCAGCTCCACATTGGCACGGTCCTGGCCGGCGGCGGCAAACTGCCCGCGTACCTGGCGCACGGTGCGCGCGAGCTGCGCCTGCGCCGCGGCGAGGGCCAGCTGCGCATCGACGCCGTTCAGTTCCACCAGCGTGCTGCCGGATCCGACCAGATCGGTGTTGTCGGCGAGGATCGCGGTGACCACGCCGCCGACCTGCGACGTCACTTGCACCACATTGCCTTCGACATACGCGTTTTCCGTCGATACCTGGTGGCGCCCGTATTGCACCCAGTAGCCGGCCGCCGCGGCAACCGCGACGGCGACCGAGGCCATGGCAACGATGCGCCGGCGCCGCGGGGGGCGGGAAGGGGGCTGGTCTGCCGGGTTG
>NZ_JBEFLI010000024.1:0-83534 GCF_040578825.1 Cupriavidus necator
CCACCAGCGGCAGCACCACGTCGCACTTGCGGATGTTGTACTCGATCCACTCCTTGTTGATGGTGATGTCACCTTCGAAGAAGTGCATGCGCGGGTGATCGACGAGGTCGCCCAGACGGTCCGTGGACATGTCCATGCCGTAGACTTCCCACGGCGTGGTTTCCAGGATGCGGCGCGTCAGGTGGTGGCCGATGAAGCCGTTGACGCCAAGAATCAGGACCTTTTTCATCGGTTTTCCTCGTTGGACTGTTCGGTAAGAAGTTGGGCGCAGGCATCCGGCGACACGGCAGAGCCGTCCTGCGCCAGCAGTTGGGTCACGAGCACCAGGCCGCCGTCGCCGCACAGGCCGACGATGCGGCCGTCGCGCAGGTGCAGGCCGGGCGGGGTGCCTGCCGGCAGCGCCAGCGCGGCATCAGGCAGCGGACGCCGCGCCTGCGCCACGATCAGGCGCTGGCCGGCCAACTCGGTGAACGCGCCGGGGTAGGGTGGCGCGACCGCGCGAATCAGGTTGTAGACGTTGGCGGCTGGCTGGCTCCAGTCAATGCGCCCATCCTCGGGCCTGCGCCCGGAGAAATAGCTGCCTTCGGCCAGCAGGTTCGGCCGCTGTGGCGTCTGCCCGGCGATCATCGCGGGCAGCGCGCGCCACAGGGTCTGTTCGGCGGCGACGGTGACCTTCGCGAAGACTTCGGCCGCGGTATCGTCGGGCAGGATTGGCACCGCGGTCTGTTCGACGATATAGCCGGCGTCGGGTCTGGCTTCCATCGCGTGCAGCGTGGCGCCGGTCTCGGTTTCGCCGTGCAGCACGGCCCAGTTCACCGGCACGCGGCCCCGGTATTTCGGCAGCAGCGAGCCATGCATGTTGAAGGCACCGCCTGGCGCCAGCGCCAGCACGTGCGCCGGCAGCATGGCGCGGTAGTAGAACGAGAAGATGACGTCGGGCCGCGCATCGCGCACGGCCTGCGCGATGGCGGGATCGTTGGGGTCTTCGCCGTAAAGGAAGGGGATGCCCAGTTCCGCCGCGGTATCGGCCACGCGCCGGAACCAGATGTTCTCGTCGGGCCGGTCGCGGTGCGTGATCACCAGCGCCACTTCCACGCCGCGCGCATGCAGCACGCGCAGGCAGCGGTCGCCGACATTGTGGTAGCCAAAGACGACGGCGCGCATCATCGCTCCGTGCTGGCCGCGGCAGGTGCCGTGGCGCTGCGCGCCGGATCCGCTTCCAGCACCGCCTTGATGCGGTAGCGCGGCCGGTCGCGCACTTCCTGGTAGATGCGGCCGACGTACTCGCCCAGCAGGCCCACGCCGAACAGCAGGATGCCGATCAGGAAGAAGTTCATGGCGAACAGCGTGAACACACCCTGCACTTCCGAGCCGAGCACAAAGCGCCGTACCAGCAGCAGCACGAACAGCACGCCCGAGAACAGCGACAGCATGGTGCCGATGGCGGAGAACCACTGCAGCGGCACGATCGAGAAGCCGGTCACCAGGTCAAAGTTCAGGCGGATGAGCTGGTACAGCGAATATTTGGATTCGCCGGCGTGGCGCTGCTCGTGGCTGACCTCGATCTCGACCGGGTTGGAAGCAAAGGTGTACGCCAGCGCGGGAATGAAGGTGTTGACCTCGCGGCAGGCGTTGATGGTGTCGATCACATTGCGGTCATAGGCGCGCAGCATGCAGCCCTGGTCGGTCATGCGGATCTTGGTGATGCGCTCGCGCAACCGGTTCATCGCGCGCGAGGCATAGCGGCGGAACGCGGTGTCGTTGCGATGGCGGCGGATGGTGCCGACGTAATCGTGGCCGGCGCGCATGGCTTCGACCAGCCGCGGGATTTCTTCAGGCGGGTTCTGCAGGTCGGCGTCGAGCGTGATCACGATCTTGCCGCGGGTATGCTCGAAGCCCGCCAGGATCGCCATATGCTGGCCGAAGTTGCCGTTGAACAGCACCACCCGGGTCACGTCCGGGCGTTTGTGGAACTGCGCTGCCAGCAGCGCCGCCGAGCGGTCGACGCTGCCATCGTTGATGAAGATGATCTCGTACGACTCGCCGAGGCCATCCAGCGCCGGATAGAGGCGGTCGAACAGGGCTTGCAGCCCGTCTTCTTCGTTGTAGACCGGAATGACGACCGAAACCTGGACCGGGCTCATTTGGAAAGACGTTTGCATGTTTCGCTGAGGGTTGCGCAGACCCGCTCTACGTCGGCAGCTTGCATCGCGGGGAACAGCGGCAGCGTGACGATGCCGCGCCCGATGCGTTCGGCGTGCGGCAGCATGCCTTCGCGCCAGCCGAGCGAGCGGTAGTAGGTGAAAAGATGAATGGGCGGGTAGTGCACGCCGGTGCCGATGCCGCGCTCGCGCATGGCTTCCATGACTTTCTGGCGTGCCTGCGCCGGACCGCCTTGCAGGCGTTCGGTCGGCAGCACCACCTGGAACATATGCCAGTTGGTGGTGGCGGCCTGCGCATCGAGCGGCTGCGGCAGTTCGATGCCGAGTTCGGCCAGGCCATGGTCGGCCGCGCCGCGGAAATACGCCTCGGCAAGTTCCGCGCGGCGCGCGGTGATGGCATCGAGCTTGCCGAGCTGCGCCAGGCCCACCGCGGCGTTGACATCGGTCAGGTTGAACTTGCCACCGGGCTCCTCGACGTCCATGCCGTCCATGCCAGTGCGGATCACGCCCTGCAGCCGCAGGCGCTCGGCGCGCACCGCTTCTTCCTGCGTGTTCATCACCAGGCAGCCGCCTTCGATGGTGGTGATGTTCTTGTTGGCCTGGAAGCTGAAGCTGACCAGGTCGCCGAAGCTGCCGATGCGCTGGCCTTTCCAGCGCGAGTCGATCGCCTGCGCGGCATCCTCGATCACGCGCAGGTTGTGCTTCGCGGCGATGGCGTAGAGGCGGTCCATGTCCACCGGCAGGCCCGACAGGTAGACCGGCATGATGGCGCGCGTGCGCGGCGTGATCGCGGCTTCCACCGCATCGAGGTCCAGGTTGCGCGTGCGCGGGTCGATATCGACGAACACCGGCTGCGCGCCGACCGCCAGTACCACGTTGGCGGTGGCAACCCAGGTGATCGGCGTGGTGATGACCTCATCGCCGGCGCCGATATCGGCGATGCGCAGCGCAATCTCCATCGTCGCCGAGCCGTTGGCGAAGGTGCGCACCGGGCGCCCGCCGAACAGGTCCGACAGCGCGGCTTCGAACGCCTGCATCTTCGGGCCGGACGTGATCCAGCCCGAGGCCAGTACCTTGGTGACTTCGGCAATGGCGGCGGCGTCGATATCGGGCCGGACGAAAGGCAGGAATTCGGCAGGAGCGGTCATGGGATTGGCAATGGGATGCGGTCGGTGCTGCGGTCGGGGTGCCGGGAAACCGCGTCAGGAGCGGGCGATCAGGAAGACGCCAGCCAGTATCAGCAGGATGCCGGCCACGCGCAAGGGGCCGATCATCTCGCCAAACAGGTACCAGGCGGCCACCGCGTTGACCACGTAGCCGAGCGACAGCATCGGGTAGGCGATCGACACGTCCACGCGCGACAGCCCCACGATCCAGACGCCCACGCTGACCACGTACAGCGTCAGCCCGGCCAGCACCGGCCATTGCGTCAGCACGCGCAGCGCGGTCAGCAGCAGCGTGCCGCGGTCCAGCGTGATCGCGCCGACGGCGTTGACGCCGGCCTTGAGCAGCAGTTGGGCGGCCGCATTGAGCAGCACGCCGGAAAAGATGAAAGCGAAAGTCGAAAGCGTCATGGAGCCGCGTGTTGCTGGCGTGGTGCCGTGGTGTCGTGCCGATTTACTGTCCCTGGGATGCCGCCCGCGGTCCCTGGCCCGGCAGCGCGAAATTGCCGACCACCACGCGGCGGCGATCGCCCGCGATCCGGTGCATCGGCACGCCGCGCGCTGTCAGCGCCTTGTACGTGTCGGGCAACATGATCGCCACCGCGCGCTGCCCGTCCTGCCAGCGCGCAATAAAGGCGTCCATGGTGGGAATCCACTTCTGCGGCTCCTGGCCGATGCCGAATTCCAGCTCGTCCGGATGCGCGACCAGGATGGTGGTGCGTCGCAGGTAGAACGGCAGCGTGTGGTCCAGCATGCCCACGCTGTACAGCGGCATGTCGGGCGCCAGCACGGCGTTGATCGCTGGCACCAGGTCTGCGCCGGAGCTCGGCCGGCCCATCGCCTCATGGCCGCGCAGCGCCACCGTGCAGCAGACGAACATGGCCAGCGCATAGGCGACCACGCTGGGAAACACGCCGCGGGTACGCAGCAGGCGGCGCGCCAGCAGCGCGCCGGCCAGCATCACGACGAAGGCGATGCCCATCCACAGCGTGAATTCGCGATAGACCGCATTGGGCGTGCTGGGCTTGTCCAGCATGGCGACGAAAGGGCAGGCCAGCAGCCCCACCACGCCGAGCGCGATCATGGCATTGACCTGCCAGCGCCACGCGCGTTCCGTCACGGTGTCCAGCGCCACGCCGGCGAGCAGCGCCAGCGCGGGGAAGATCGGCACGATATAGCCCGGCAGCTTGGAGCCTGACAGGCTGAAGAAGACAAAAATCGACGAGGCCCACAAAGCCGCCAGCAGCGCCGGCTGGAACGGCCGCGGCGAGGTGCCGCGCTCGACTCCCGCGCGCTCGCGCACCGCCTGCAACATCTGCGGCGCCAGGCCCAGCCATGGCAGGAAGCCCATCAGCAGCAGCGGCACGAAGAACCAGATTGCGCCGTCGCGCTGGTGCACGTTGGAGGTGTAGCGCTGCCAGTGCTCGTGGATAAAGAAGAAGCGCAGGAATTCCGGGTTGCGCTCGGACACCAGCCAGAACCACGGCACCGTCACCAGCAGCATGACGGCAATGCCGGCCAGCAGATGCAGGCGGCGCCACAGGCCCAGGTCGCGCGTCACCAGCGTATAGACCACCAGCACCAGGCCCGGCAGCGCCAGCCCCACCAGGCCCTTGACCAGCACCGCCACGCCCATCGCCGCCCAACAGGCCAGCATCCAGTTGCGGCGCGCCGCCGGCGTGGCGTCGGGGTGCTGTGCCAGCAGCATGAAGGCCAGCACGCAGGCCATGGCCCCGGCCAGCGTCATGTCGAGCGAATTGAAGTGGCCGGCGATATTCCACATCGGCGCCGATACCAGCACCAGCCCGGTCAGCATGGCCGCGCGCGTGCCGAACCAGCGCGCCGCGGCCAGCATCGACACGGCCAGCCCCAGCATGCCTGACAGCGCCACGCACAGGCGCGCCTGCCAGTCGCCGACGCCGAACAGCGTATAGGCCACCGTGGTCACCCACAGGTGGAAGGGCGGTTTCTCGAAGTATTTGAGTTCGTGGTAGCGGATCGTGACCCAGTCGCCGGTGGCGAACATCTCGCGGGCAATCTCGGCGTAGCGGCCCTCGTCCGAGCGCAGCAAGTGGCGCATGTCGAGCGTACCGAACCAGACCAGCAGGATGAACAGGCTGACCAGGGCGATGGCACCGGCGGTGGCTCCAACGGAGAGGCCGGCATACCGCGAGGTCAATGAACTACGCATAGAACTCCTGGAAAAGCACGACGGATGGATGATCCTTTGCGAGGGTGCGCCGTGACGGGAAGCCATCACAACGCATTGCGCGGCCCATTGGTGGACATCAGGGAGACACCAGGGCGCAAACTGCCGGATGGGCACCGTCGATGGTGGACTGGCATGCGCCTGGGACGCCACAGCCACCATGCGGGCACGCGAGGCGGGCATGTTAGCACGGCGGCAATGCGGCTCCTTCCGGGAGACGGGTGATTTACCCAAGGCGGCCCAAAGACACCATAATTCCGCTGAGCGGGCTTCGCTTGATATGCCGGGCGCTATGTCGGGGGCGACGGGACCATTCTAAGACAGGGAAGGATGTGAGGATCAAGGCGCAATATCAGCTGGCGTGCCTGGCGGTGGGGATCGCGCTGGCAACGGGAGCCGGCGCACAGCAAGGGGCTGCCCCTGCGGGAGGTGTTGCCGCAAGCGCTGCGGCCATGGCGGCCGCGCAGGCCGCGGTGAGCCAGGTCTCGGCCAAGGCGGCGGCGGTGCTGTGCAATGCACCGTGGTTCCAGTCGGGCGCGCACGTGCAGATGGAAGGCGACGGCGTGATGCCGATGTCGATCAGCATGACGCTGCGCGACGTCAGCCGCAGCGCCTCGGGCTGCCGCGCGCAACTGCAGATCAACTCCAAATCAGCGATGTCGGCGTTGATGGGCCCGCCGGTGATCATGGACCAGGTGCACCAGGTGGTGATCGAACGCAGCCCGGCCGACCAGACCAGCATCGAAAGCCAGAACGCCATCATCAACGCCCGTGCCCGCTATGCGCGCATGTACGGCGAGGCCGCCTTCCGCGGCAAGGGCGTGTTCAACTACGCGGGGCTGGACCTGCGCGAGGGCGGCACGCTGGAGGGCGAAACCTTTGAATCGAGCGTCTCGCTGAAGATCTACCCGCTGACATCGGACGAAGTGGTCAGCACCATGCGCGCGCTGCACGCATCGATCCATATCGGGTCGCGGCAGGTCGGGCGCAAGCAGATGATCGATACCGCCATGGGGCGCAAGGAATGCCTGCCGATCAACTATGACAAGCGCACTTCGCTGGGACCGCTGATGGTGGGTGCGGAGGTGGTGCAGGTCGATCCCACGGTGATGCATATCACCGACTGGTACTGCCCGGCCGAGGCCTTCGTGCTGCGCACCGAGGTGCGGCAGAACGACAAGGTGCAGCGTGTGGATGTGACGGCGCTGGAGCGCGACTCGCAGGCGCCCTGAGCGGGTCGCCAGTTCACAGAAAAACCCGCCGAGGCGGGTTTTTCTGTGCACGCGGCGGGCGCTCAGCTTGCGGCGGGTGCGGGAGCGGCTTTCTTCAGGGCCTTCTTCTTGGCGGCCTTCTTGGCCGGCTTCTTGTCGGCCGCCGGCGCGGCAGGGTCGGTCAGGTCGGTGCGGGTGCTCTTGTTCGCGCCCTGCGAGTACGGGTCGAACTTGTCGCCGGCCTTGGCGCCCTGGCTGTACGGGTCAAACTTCTCGCCCGACTTGGCTCCCTGGGAATACGGGTCGAACTTTTGCTTGCCGGCGGTCTGGGCCTGCACGGCCAGCGAGGCGGCGCCGAGGCAGAGCGCAATCGCGGTCGCGACGAACTTGTTCATGGTTTCTCCTGAGAAATGCCGCCGTCGGGCGGTCGTGTATGTGGCCTGCCTCACACAGAGGCGGCCCGGGCCAGTGTCGCCAACATCGCTCCGCGCTGTCAACTTGGGGCTTGCCCGGCGCCAACACCTCATGGAAACCCTGCATTGCGGCCCCGGCCCGCTTGCCGGGTAGAATCGCGGCTCTACGCCTGTTTGCAGTCTTCCTATAAACATGAGCCCCCGTCCATCGCGCCTGCCGTGCATCGACGCCCTGAAGGCGATCAGCTCGCAGCTGATCGTGCTCCACCACCTTGCCTTCTATGGCCCGATGTCGGACGCCGCCTATCGGCTGGCGCCCGGGCTGGTCGACTGGCTGTATGACTATGCCCGCATCGCGGTGCAGGTGTTCCTGGTGATCAGCGGTTTCCTCGCGGCGCGCAGCCTGGCGCCCGAGGGCCGGCTGGAGATCCGCCAGCCTGCGCTGGCAGTGCTATGGCGCCGCTACCAGAAGCTGGTGGTGCCCTATGCCGTGGCGATCCTGCTGAGCATTGCCGGCGCCGCCGTGGCGCGGCAATGGATGGTGCACGAATCGATCCCCGCGCCACCGCAGTTGCTGCAGTTCCTTGCGCACGTGGCGTTGCTGCATAACGTGCTGGACGTGGACGCGCTGTCGGCCGGTGTCTGGTACGTCGCCATCGACCTGCAGCTGTTTGCGCTGCTGCTGGCGGCGCTATGGGGCGCACGCGCACTGGCGCGCGGCCAGATGGCGGCGCGTGCCGGCGCGAGCATCGGCATCGTGGCCGTGCTGGCGGTGGCCTCGCTGTTCTGGTTCAACCGCGATGCCGCATGGGATATCTGGGCGGTGTACTTCTTCGGCGCCTACGGCATGGGGGCGCTCGCCTACTGGGCGTCGCACCCGGGCCGCTCGTCGATGGCGCTGCTGGTACTCGGCGCCGTAGTGCTGGCGGCGCTGATCGTCGATTTCCGGCTGCGCATCGCCGTGGCGCTGGCCACCGCACTGGTGCTGGCGATCTCGCGCCGCGGCGGCTGGATGGAGCGCTGGCCGCAGGCGCGTGCGGTCGGCTTTTTCGGGCGGATTTCCTATTCGGTATTCCTGGTCCACTTCCCGGTGTGCCTGCTGGTCAATGCGCTGGTGTCGAGCCTGGCACCGGGGCAGCCGGTGCTGAACGCGCTCGGCATGGTGGCCGCGTGGATGCTCAGCAACGTGGCCGGCGCGCTGTTCTATCGCTATGTGGAAAGCGCCAGCCCGCTCGCCGCGCTGCGCGCGATGCTGAGCAACGAGCGCGACAAGCGGGGTTCTCCCACTCCTCCCACCGTGTAAGGGTTGCAAGCGCTGCCGCTGCGCGAGCGTCAGCTTGCGCAGCGGCAGCGCCGTGCCCTGCCGTGCTGCCGATGCGCGCCGTTTCTTGGTGCATGCTTGCCGCAATGCGCACGAAAACGTCATGCGGCCGGCACGCGACGCGTGCACGGCATCGTCGCGGCTTGCGTTCGCCGCCACACATAACGCGGCAAAACTGGCGTAAACGGGCATTGGGTGATGGCATGAAGGTTGCCTAGTATGGAAACGTAAACCTGACCATTTGGTCAGGATTCCATCGGGAACCGAGGGTGCCATGTCTGACCATATCGTCCTCACTTCGCACGCGCGCCGCGACAAGCCGGCCGAACCGATCCACTGGGGCGCCCCCACGGCGGCCGGGCGCGGACCGGTGATCGCCAGCCTGGCCAACCCCGCGCAGCGCAACGTGATCGGCACCCATGCCGGCGCCTATGCCATCTACCGCGCGCTGGCGGTGGCCGCGGGGGCACTGCAGCGCGACCATCGTACCGACCTGACCGATACCGCGCCGGCCGAGGCCATCGGCCCGCACCCGCAGTGGGGCGACCCCGACAAGATCGTCTCGCTCGATCCGTGGGGCCACCTGGTGTCGACGGTCTTCGCCGACCGCATTGCCGCCGGCGTCGATATCCGCCCGACCATCGCCGTCACCCGCGCGCATATCAATATGCCGGAGCTGACCTCGGCCATCGCCGCGGGCCGGCTCACGCCCGACGGCAGCATCCTCTACGCCAACGGCGATGTGCGCGTGACCAAGGCGGCAGTGGATCCGGTCTGGTACCTGCCGGGACTGGCGGCGCGTTTCGGCATCAAGGAAAGTATGCTGCGCCGCAGTCTCTTCGAGCAGACCGGCGGCATGTTCCCGGAGCTGGTGACCCGTCCCGACCTGAAGGTGTTCCTGCCGCCCATCGGCGGCATGACGCTGTACTTCTTCGGCGACATCAGCCAGCTTGGCAGGCCCGAAACCCGCGTGGCCTGCCGCGTGCACGATGAATGCAACGGATCCGATGTGTTCGGGTCAGACATCTGTACCTGCCGGCCGTATCTGGCACATGGCATCGAGGTGTGCATCGAAATGGCGCAGCAGGGCGGTGTCGGGCTGGTGGTCTACAACCGCAAGGAGGGCCGCGCGCTGGGCGAAGTGACCAAGTTCCTGGTCTACAACGCGCGCAAGCGGCAAGTCGGTGGCGACCGTGCCGAGACTTACTTCGCCCGCACCGAATGCGTGGCAGGCGTGCAGGATATGCGTTTCCAGGAACTGATGCCGGATGTGTTCCATTGGCTTGGCATCCGCCGCATCGACCGCTGGGCGTCGATGAGCAATATGAAGCACGGCGCGCTGGTGGCGCAGGGCATCGAGGTGGTCGAGCAGGTGGCGATCCCCGAGGCCCTGATTCCCGCCGACGCGCGTGTGGAGATCGACGCCAAGGTGGCCGCCGGCTACTTTACGCACTACACGCCGCCGGATGCCGATGAACTGGCCCTGGCAAAGGGCAGGGGGTTGAACGAATGACCATGTATCCCGAAGAGGATCGTGACGGCATGGACCGTCGGGGAGCAGGAGAGGAGATGCGGCCGGGCGCAGGCTGGTTGAGCCCGGTGCCGGAAGGGCACCCTGCGTCGGCGCTGCTGTGCGCCGAGGCGGTGCGCACGCATTGCGCGGCGGTCACGGAGCACGTGGCCAGCGGCGCGTCACAGCTGTTCACGTGGCATCCCGACCGCGTGCATGCGATTGCCGACTACGTCGCCAGCACCATCCGGCAACGGTACCCGGACCTGCAGGTGCCGTACCACAGCCGCTGGCGCCACTTTGAGAGCGGCGGCATCGAGCAGCGCGCCGACCGCTGGCAGGTGCTGTGCGAGCGCGCGGGGCTGAGCGGGCCCGACCACCGTGAAGAGCGCGCCCGCATCGGCATCGACCTGGTGATCCCGAGCGTACTGCTGGACGCCGGTGCCGGTGCCGACTGGCGCTACCGGGATCCGTCGAGCGACCTGGTGCTGACCCGTTCGGAAGGACTCGGCGTGGCCAGCTTCGTGCTGTTCGCGCGCGGCGGTTTCTCGGCCGCGCCCGGCGACCCGCTGCGCGCGGATGCCGAGCGGCTGCAGCGTATCGACGCCGACAGCATCGCGCACGCTTTCCAGGTCGCGCAGCACAACCCGCTGGTGGGGCTGGAAGGCCGCGCCGGGCTGCTGCGCCGGCTGGGCGAAGTGATGGAGGCGACGCCGGCGCTGTTCGGCCGGCCGGCGCGGCTTGGCAACCTGTTCGACTACCTGAAGGCGCACGCGGTCAATGAGCGGCTCGAGGCCAGCTTCCTGCTGCGCACGTTGCTGGTGGGGCTGGGACCGGTATGGCCGGGGCGCATCACCATCGAAGGCGTGTCGCTGGGCGATTGCTGGCGCCATCCGGCCGCGCCGGGCGGGCTGGTGCCGTTCCACAAGCTGACGCAGTGGCTGACATATTCGCTGCTCGAGCCGCTGGAAGACGCGGGCCTGACCGTAACGGGGCTGGATGCGCTGACCGGGCTGCCCGAGTACCGCAACGGCGGGCTGCTGTATGACTTCGAGCTGATGGTGCCGCGCGACCCCGACTTCACCGCCCACCCCCATGCGGTGGACGAGCCGGTGATCGTCGAATGGCGTGCGCTGACCGTGAGCGGGCTCGACCTGGTGGCCGATGGCGTGCGCCAGGCGCTGGGGCTGTCGGAAGCGGACTTTCCGCTGGCGCGCGTGCTGGAGGGCGGGACCTGGGCCGCGGGCCGGCGCATCGCGGCCAAGCGGCGTCCGGGCGGCGCGCCGCCGTTCAGCATCATCAGCGACGGCACGGTGTTCTGAGCCTGCGGGCGCCCCATCTCCGCGGCGCCCCGCGGCAGCACCAGCATCGCGCGGGCAACCGCGCGATGCCGGCAAGGGATTGCGTGTAAAACGTGGCCACAGGAGTGCATCACCATGAACGACATCTCCGCTGTTCCCGTCGATGCTGTTGTCGTCCCTGACCTCATCCCTGACGTGATCCCCGACGTCAGTTCCCCGGCCGCGGCCGATGCCGCCGTGATGACCGGGGTGCTGGTGGTCGACCATCCGCTGGTGCAGCACAAGGTCACGCTGGTGCGCAGCGAAGAAACTACCACCGACAACTTCCGCCGGCTGGTGCGCGAAATCGCGCAGCTACTGACCTACGAAGCCACGCGCGACCTGGCGATGGAGACCATCTCCATCCGCACGCCGATCGCGCCGACGCAGTCGCGGGTGCTGTCGGGCAAGAAACTGTGCCTGGTGTCGATCCTGCGCGCCGGCAACGGCTTTATCGACGGCATGCTGGATCTGCTGCCGGCGGCGCGCGTCGGCCATATCGGCCTGTACCGCGATCCCGAGACGCTGGAGCCGATCGAGTACTACTTCAAGATGCCCGAGGACATCCAGGAACGGATGGTGATCGTGGTGGACCCGATGCTCGCCACCGGCAATTCGGCCATCGCGGCCCTGAACCGGCTGAAGGAGGCCGGCGTCACCACGATGAAGTACGTGTGCCTGATCGCCTCGCGACCGGGATTGCGCGCGCTGCGCGCCGCGCATCCCGAGGTGGGCATCGTCACCGCCGCCATCGACGACACGCTCAACGAGCACGGCTATATCGTGCCCGGCCTGGGCGATGCCGGCGACCGCCTGTACGGCACACGCTGATGGATGCGCGCGCCAGCGCCGCGCCACGGCGAGGGCTGCCCCTGCGGGAGGTACGGCAGGGGCGGGACACCTCGGGCGGCCGCATCCGGCAGGAGAACCAGGCCATGATCCTGCGCGCGGCCGAGCATGTGTTCGCGCGCGCGGGATTTGCCGGCGCCACCATGGCAGAGATCGCGCTGCGCGCGGGCGTGCCGAAATCCAACCTGCATTACTACTTCCGCACCAAGCAGGCGCTGTACCGCGCGGTGCTGGCGCACACGCTGCAGCTGTGGCTGTCCGAGACCGATATCATCCGCGCCGAACTGCCGCCGCAGGTCGCGCTGGAGCAGTACATCCGCGCCAAGATGCGGTTGTCCGCCAGCCATCCCGATGCGTCGCGCGTGTTCGCCAACGAGCTGCTGCACGGCGCGCCGGAGATCGGCGAGATCCTGCGCAATGCGCTGCGCGAACTGGTGTCGCGCAAGGCCGCGGTGGTGCGGCACTGGATCGACAACGGCCAGATGGCGCCGGTCGACCCGCAGCACCTGTTCTTCACCATCTGGGCGGCCACGCAGACCTATGCGGATTTCGAGGCCCAGGTGTGCGCGGTGCTCGGCGTGAGCCGGCTGCGCACGCAGGACTATGCGCAGGCCACCGAGCACCTGGTGGCGCTGCTGCTGCGCGGCTGCGGGCTGGCGCCCGAGCCGCGCGCCGTTGCCGCGATCGCGGACGGGCAGGCGTAAGGCCTGGACCGGTGGCAGTTGGCGTGCGATGCATCGCCGTGAGACGATGCACGCTGTATTCCGCCTGAGAGAAGACACCCCATGCTCGACCTGATCCTGCGGCACTGCAATCTGCCCGACGGGCGCACCGACATCGATATCGGCATTGCCGAGGGACGCATTACCGCGGTGGAGCCAGCGCTGGCCGCGCGTGCGGGCGAGGAGATCGATGCCGCCGGCCAACTGCTGACGCCGCCCTTCGTCGACGCGCACTTCCATATGGATTCGGCGCTGTCGTATGGACTGCCGCGCGTGAACCAGTCGGGCACGCTGCTCGAAGGCATTGCGCTGTGGGGCGAACTGAAGCCGATGCTGACGCAGGAGGCCATCGTCGAACGCGCGCTGGCCTACTGCGACTGGGCGGTGGCGCGCGGGCTGCTGGCGATCCGTTCGCACGTCGACGTATGCGATCCCAGGCTGCTGGCAGTGGAGGCGCTGCTGCACGTGCGCGAACGCGTGCGCCCGTACCTCGACCTGCAACTGGTGGCATTCCCGCAGGACGGCGTGCTGCGCGCGCCCGGTGCGCTGGACAACCTGAAGCGCGCGCTCGATATGGGCGTCGACGTGGTCGGCGGCATCCCGCACTTCGAGCGCACCATGGCGCAGGGCGCGGAGTCGGTGCGGCTGCTGTGCGAGCTTGCTGCCGGGCGCGGCTTGCGCGTCGACATGCATTGCGACGAGAGCGACGATCCGCTGTCGCGCCATATCGAGACGCTGGCCAGCGAAACCGTGCGGCTCGGCCTGCAAGGGCGCGTCGCCGGCTCGCACCTGACTTCGATGCATTCGATGGACAACTACTACGTGTCCAAGCTGATTCCGCTGATGCGCGAGGCCGGTGTCGCCGCGATCGCCAATCCGCTGATCAATATCACGCTGCAGGGCCGGCACGACAGCTACCCCAGGCGCCGCGGCATGACCCGCGTGCCGGAGCTGCTGGCGGCCGGCGTGCCGGTGGCCTTCGGCCACGATTGCGTGATGGACCCCTGGTACGGGCTGGGCTCGGGCGACATGCTGGAAGTGGCACACATGGGGCTGCACGTCGCGCAGATGACGGGCCAGGAGGCGATGCGCGCCTGCTTCGCCGCGGTGACCACCACGCCGGCGCAGATCCTCGGGCTGGACGGCTACGGCATTGCACCGGGCAACCGCGCCGACCTGGTGCTGCTGCAGGCGCGCGACCCGGTCGAGGCGATCCGGCTGCGCGCGACGCGGCTGCTGGTGCTGCGTGGCGGCAAGGCCATCGCACGCACGCCGGCGGCGACGGCGTCACTGGCGCTGCCGGGGCGGCCGGCGCAAGTCGATTTCCGGCGCGGCGGCGCCTAGAAACTGCAAAGTTTTTTTGCGGGAGGGTGTTGACAGTACCTGCCGCACTCAGCATAATGTCGTTCTTCGCATCGCAGCAGCAATGCAGCGAAACGAAGCCCAGATGGCGGAATTGGTAGACGCACTAGGTTCAGGTCCTAGCGGTGGCAACACTGTGGAGGTTCGAGTCCTCTTCTGGGCACCAAATTTTGGAAAGGCTCGCGCAAGCGAGCCTTTCTTCGTTTTCAGTCAGGAAGAAACCGCAGCGATGCGGTTTTTTTTCGTCCGTGTTTTGCGAGGCCACAGCGCAGGGTTTCAGCGTTATCCCTTGCGCACCGTTTTCCCTCCTCCCGCTGCCCCTCACGGACGCCATTGCGGCCTTGACGAAAAGGCGTGATTTTCGGATAAGCCGCCCCCGGAATATCTCTGCCAGCGCCGCGCAAACGCCCGCGGCGCGCGGGAATTCGCCTGCCTTTGCGAAGCGCGCGGGCGAACATTCGACGCTAACGCTGGCAGGGCATTTGTCCTATCCTCAAGCTCATCGGGCAGGTACCTATAACGTCCGAAGGTGGTAGCCATGATGCGCTTGTCATCATCGAGAGAGAGGGAGGCAGGGACTTGCCCTGGTTGGCATTCATGTGCCGCTCGCCCGGGACACGGCCTGCATCATCTTCAATACTGCGGCATCCTTGCCATGCTGTTGTGTGCGCTGGCCCATGCGGATGACGTGGTGCCCGATAGTCAGGGGCAGGCGGCCCCGGCGTCAGGCTGGGGTTGGGATCTTCCCCCGCCCGCGCAACCGGCGGCCGACGTGCCTGACCTGCTGCTCGCCGGCATGGACAGGTCGCCCAAGCCGGCCGAATCCGTCACCGTCGAGTATGCGGCACCATCGCCGCCATCCCCGTCTTCAGCATTGCCGCTTGGACCCGGGCCGGATGACGATGCCCCCGGCCTTGCGGCCGTGGATCGCGAGACGGCCGCCATGCCTGATCGGCCGCGCCGCCTGTCCTTGCACCTGGACGATGTGACCACCGCGGGCGGGTTTGCCGATAACCGCGTGCGCACCATGGCGCTGGCCGTCGATGCGGTGGTGCCGCGCGCGGGCGGGCTGACCATCCAGCCGCGGCTGCAGCTGGCCTACCAGCCCGGCATGTCTCCCGTCAGCGGCATGCCGCAGGCCATGCCCGGCGATTCCAGTGCCACCGGCGTCGGCGTGCGTCTTTACGGCGCGCAGCCAACACGGCTGGCCGGCATCTATCCGTTCGTGGAAGCGGACTGGTGGCAGGACAGCCGCAAGCAGACCATCAACATCAATGGCACCAAGATCGATACCGATCTGCTGCGCGGACTGTTCTCGTTCAACATCGGCGCGCACGGCAATACGGCGACCGGCGTGAAGTTGTGGTTCAAGGTGAGGGCGGGGCGCAATCCGAGCGGGACCATCGGGGCGCGGTATCGCTGGTAGCGAGGCAGGGCGCTATCAAAAAATCAGCGCCAACGAAAAAGGGCTTCCGTTTCCGGAAGCCCTTTCTCTTTCTGCATAGGTGGCGCGGCTGGCAGGATTCGAACCCACGACCCCTTGGTTCGTAGCCAAGTACTCTATCCAACTGAGCTACAGCCGCACACGAGAGGCGCCATTGTATCGGAATTTTCGATTTGCGCAAGTGGTCCGCGAAAAAATCTTCCGAGGATCAACGTTGCATCGTTGCCCGCTATGCCGCGACCTCCGACCAGAGCCCATCGATCTCCTGCGCCTTGCCTTCGTCGCGCAGCTTCAACAGGTGCGCCAGCAGGGATCGCTGCGCAACCGGGTGCATGCGCGGCGGCACGTCGTCATAGACGCGCACCACCAGCTCGCCGAGCGGCGCGGGCCCCAGCTCGCGCAGTGCGCCGGCCACCTTGGCCTCGCGCTGCAGCCGGTGCCGGATCAGGATGCGGATGGTGTCCTGCGGGCGGGCGATCAGGAAGCCATGCCCCGGTGCCAGCCACTCCAGGTCTTCCGCCTGCAAGGCGGCCAGTGAATCGAGGTAGGCGCGCATGTCGCCGTCGGGCGGCCCGATGACGACGGTCGAACCCTGCATCACGTGGTCGCCGGTGAAGAGGGTCTTCTCTTCCTCCAGCAGGTAGCACAGGTGGTTGGACGCGTGTCCCGGCGTATGGCAGACACGCAGCGTGCAGTGGTCGCCCAGCGCAATGCGCTCGCCATGCATGACTTCGCGCTGCGGCGCGAAGGTCGTGTCCTGCCACTGTCCCGCCGGCGCGGCGCGGCCCATCACGGTGGCGCCGGTGGCCGCCTGCAGCGCCGCGGCCGCGGGCGAGTGGTCCAGGTGCGTGTGCGTGGCCAGGATCCAGCGGATCGGCCCGGGCGCGGCTTCGAGAATGGCGCGCACGTGTTCGCCATCGTCGGGGCCGGGATCGATCACCGCCCATTCATTGCGCGCGCCGCCGCCGACCAGGTATGTGTTGGTGCCCGGACCGGTCATCACGCTGCCGTTGTTGGCGGTCACGCGCCAGATGCGCTCGGACAACTGCACCGGCACGCCGGGCGCCAGCTCATAGCGGCCGTGCACCTTGCTGCCATCCGGATCGATACGGCCGATCTCCGCGTAGCACGGCTCGTTGGGCATCACCGGGCGTACACCCGCTGCGCCGGTGGCCAGCCGCGGCATGATGCAGGCGATGCCGCGCAATTGCGCGAAGTAGGCAAAACAGGCCTCGGCAGTCTCGAACTGCGCGATCGAGCCCAGCGTGCGGCGCGTGACGTGCATCATCGGCAGGCCGCTGGCCGGATCGGCGCCTTCGGCCGGACGGATCCAGCGGTGTTCGACGATTTCGCTGCCGTCGGGCACGACCTCCTGACCTTCCGGCGCGATCGCGACGAAGAAGCGCGTATCGAAACGCTTGGGCAGGCCGGGCGGGGTCAGCCAGTAGCTGTGATAGGCGAGCCGGTCGGCCGCGAGCCGCAGGCCGAGCTGCTCGCACGCATGCGCCAGGCCGGGGCCGCTGCGCTGTACGGCGTCGCGCAGCAGCGCCTGCGCGGCCGCGTCGAGTGCATGCGGCGACTGCAGCCGGCCGTCGCGATCATAGGCGAACAGCAGGCCGGCCTCTTCATAGCATTCGCGCAGCGCGGCGACATAGAAGTCCAGGCCATGGGCCAGCAGGCCGAGCCGTTCGCTGGCAATCGCATCGTCCAGGCCATGGGCATGCGCGTGCAGCACCTTGTCCTGCGCGTCGAGCGTGCCGCCGGGAAAGACATAGGCGCCGCTGCTGCGGTCATTGGCGCGCTCGACGCGGCGCACGATCAGCACTTCCATGCCGCCGGGCGCATCGCGCACGACGAGCAGGCTGGCGGCATTGCGCAGCAGCGGGGTGGGTCGGGCAGTGGGGGTGGCAGGGCGGTTGCCGCTTGTCTCTGTGATTGTCATTGTGTCGGCATCTTGGGTGTGCTTTGCGGCGCGGGCGCAGGGCCAGCCTGGTCGGGCCGGGGTGCGGGGGAGCCGGGAAGCCCATAGTGTAGCCGCGTTGAACGATTCGCTTTCCCCGGGATTTCCGGTCGCGGGCGGGATGCCCGGGAGCCGGCTGGACTTTGGCTTTTCGGGCCAGACGCAGTAACCTGATAGCTCCGCTTCACTTTTTGGGGCCGCGATGGCCGGCGCAAGCCGCGCAGGATGCGCTGGCGCACCCCGTAGGAGTTCCGCGTGATCCGAGCTTTAACCCTGTGCCTGCCCGTGGCGTTCTTGCTGGCCGCCTGCGAAACGCCACCGCCCATGGTGCGGCGTCCGCTGCCACCGCCCACCACCCGCATCACGGTCGATCCGCAGGCCGTAGCCAAGGCCGCCTCGGTCGCCTGCGAACCGGCCGTGGCCGAAGCGCTCAAGCGCCGCTATCCCCAGCCAGGCAGCGTGATGCTGATGGCCGACCGCGAGCAGTACTACCACCGCCCGAACGCCCAGACTTCCGTCAATGGCGATGGCGTGTTCGAGCCGGATGACAGCTCGTCGTCGATCGGGTTTCACTATGCGTGCCTGTACAACGCGCGCACGGGGAGGGTGGAGGATGTGCAGATGCGTTATTGATCGGCGAAGGCGTGAGCTGCAGATGCGCCTGAGCTTCCTTAGTCCAAATTTAGCAGCGGATCTGTCTTCTCCGGTGCGCCCGCTCGCTATCCCCCCCGCGGGAATTGACATGAAGCCGGTGCGCGGCCAAGATGCGGGCGATACAGATGCGCCTCCGGGACGACATGCCGGCAGTCATCGCCGCACCGCCCGGACCCGCCGCAAGAATATTGGGAATCGGGGTCATGAAGCCTTCCTTTCGTCTACTGGCGAGCGCGGTCGCGTTCGCCGTCATGCTGTCCGGCTGCGCTTCCGCGCCAAATAACGCCGCCAACCCGTTCGTCGCCGAGCAGCCGCCGTCCGACCAGGCCATGAAGACCTTGTCGGCCGAGGTCTTCACCTACGCCTATCCGATGGTGCTGATGGACGTGACGCGCGAGCTGATGACGGCGCGCACGCCGGTCAATACCTTCCACCACAAGCGTACCTTCCCGGACGCCAGTTTTACCGACGTGGCCAGCCCCAATGCCGACACGCTGTACTCGTCGGCCTGGCTTGACCTGTCGCAGGGGCCGGTGATCCTGTCGGTGCCCGATACCAACGGCCGCTATTACCTGATGCCGATGATGGACGCGTGGACCAATGTGTTCGCGTCGCCGGGCAAGCGCACCACCGGCACCCGCCGTGGCAATTTCGTCATCACCGGGCCTGACTGGCGCGGCACGCTGCCCAGGGGCATGCAGGAAATCCGCTCGCCCACGTCGATGGTCTGGCTGGTCGGCCGCACGCAGGCCAACGGCAAGCAGGACTTCACCGCGGTGCACCGGCTGCAGGACCAGTACCGGCTGACGCCGCTGTCGGCCTGGGGCGGCGGCCGGCGTGTGCCGGACAAGCCCGCGCCGCGCGCGGCCGGCGTCGATACGCAGAGCTCGCCGGTGGAACAGGTGGCCGCCATGGACGCGCAGGCGTTCTTCACGCGCTTTGCCGCGCTGCTGCCGACCAACCCGCCGGCACCCGCCGACAGCGCCATGGTCGACAAGATCCGGCGCATGGGCATCAAGCCCGGCGTGCCGTTCAAGACCACGGTGATGGAACCCTCCACCGCGCGCGCGGTGCAGGAAGGCGCCACTGCCGCGCTGGCGGCCATCGCGCAGTGGGCGCGCAAGGGCAATGCCGATGCCGGCAATGGCTGGGTCATGCACCGCGACCTGGGCAACTACGGCACCAACTACGGCCGCCGCGCCATGACCGCATGGGTGGGGCTGGGCGCCAACCTGCCGGAGGATGCGGTCTACGCTTCCACGCGCACCGATGCCAACGGCAAGCCGCTGCAGGGCGGGGCGCGCTATGTGCTGCATTTCGACAAGGGCCAGTTGCCGCCGGCACGCGCGTTCTGGTCGCTGACGCTGTACAACGACCGGCAGGCGTTTATCCCCAACCCGATCAATCGCTATGCCATCGGCAGCCGCGATCGCCTGCGCTACAACCGCGACGGCTCGCTCGACCTCTATATCCAGCACGAGCGGCCGCCCGCATCGAAGGTATCGAACTGGCTGCCGGCACCGCCAGATGGGCTGAACATGATGCTGCGCGCCTACTGGCCTGAGCAGGCGCTGCTGGACGGCAGCTGGATGCCGCCCGCGGTGATGCGGGTGAACTGAGACGGATTTTTCGCGCTGCGGCAGTACGCCGCGCTAAAGCCAAAAAAGGCCGCATGCCCTCGCGGGCATGCGGCCTTTTGTCTTGGTGCCGGGTCTGTCAGGCTCAGTGCGCCTGCGTGGCGCAGGCCGTGCACGTGGCGCTGTCATGGCGCGCCGCGGCCGCAGCCGCGGCAGGGGCTGCCTTGCCGACGCGCTTCCACGCCATCGCCGCCGGCGCGGACCACTGCTCGCGCAGCGCCCGGGCCGCGCTGACCATATTGGCCAGCGCCGCTTCGGTTTCCTCCCAGCCACGCGTCTTCAGGCCGCAGTCGGGATTGACCCACAGCCGCTGCGGCGGCACCACCTCGCAGGCGCGGTTGAGCAGCCGCTCCATCGCCTGCACCGACGGCACGCGCGGCGAGTGGATGTCGTAGACGCCCGGACCGATCTCGTTCGGGTAGTCGAACTCGCCGAAGCCTTCCAGCAGTTCCATCGCCGAGCGCGAAGTCTCGATGGTGATCACATCGGCGTCCATCGCCGCGATCGACGGCAGGATGTCGTTGAACTCCGCATAGCACATATGCGTGTGGATCTGGGTCTGGTCCTTTACGCCGCTGGCTGACAGGCGGAACGCCGTGACGGCCCAGTCCAGGTAGGCGTCCCAGTCGGCGCGGCGCAGCGGCAGGCCCTCGCGCAGCGCCGGCTCGTCGATCTGGATCACGCGGATGCCGGCCTGTTCCAGGTCGCACACTTCGTCGCGGATTGCCAGCGCGAGCTGGCGCGCGGTGGTGGCGCGGGGCTGGTCGTCGCGCACGAAGGACCATTGCAGCATGGTGACCGGGCCGGTCAGCATGCCCTTCATCGGGCGCTCGGTCAGCGACTGGGCGTAGCGCGCGGTATCGACCGTCATCGGCTCGGGACGGTACACGTCGCCGTAGATGACAGGCGGCTTGACGCAGCGCGAGCCGTAGCTCTGCACCCAGCCGTTCTCGGTAAAGCCGTAGCCGCACAACTGCTCGCCGAAGTATTCGACCATGTCGTTGCGCTCGGCTTCGCCATGCACCAGCACGTCCAGGCCCAGCGCTTCCTGTTTGCGCACCGCCAGCACGATTTCGGCGCGGATGCGCTCCAGGTATTCCAGCGCGCCCAGTTCGCCGCGCTTGAAGGCGGCGCGGGTCTGGCGAATGGCCGCGGTCTGCGGGAACGAGCCAATGGTGGTGGTCGGCAGCAACGGCAGCTGCAGCGCCTGGCGCTGGCGTTCGATGCGTTCGGCAAACGGGCTGTTGCGCCTGGCCATGTCGGCGGTCACATCAGCCAGCCGCTGCTGCACGCGCGGGTTGACCACGCGGCGCGACTGGCGGCGCGAGGCCTGGGCGGCGTCGGATGCGGTCAGTTCTGCCGCCACCGCCGCATCGCCCTCGTTCAGCGCGCGCGCCAGCAGCGACAGTTCATCGAGCTTCTCGGTGGCGAAGGCCAGCCATGACTTCAGCTCGGCATCGAGGCGCGCTTCATGTGCCAGCGACACCGGCACATGCAGCAGGGAGCACGACGGCGCCAGCCACAGCCGGTCGCCCAGCGCGGCATGCACGGGGCGCAGCGTGTCGAGCGCGCGGCGCAGGTCGGTGCGCCAGATATTGCGGCCGTCGATCACGCCCGCCGACAGCACCGCATGCGCGGGCAGCGCGGCCTGCCAGGCGGACAGTTGTTCCGGTGCGCGCACCAGGTCGATATGGAAGCCGTCGACGGGCAGTGCGGCGGCACGTTGTGCGTGGTCGGCGGCGGTGTCGAAGTAGGTAGCCAGCAGCAGTTTGGGACCCGCATCGCGCAGGCCGGCGTAGGCGGTATCGAAGGCGTCGAGCCATGCCGGTTCCAGGTCCAGGCACAGCGCGGGCTCGTCGATCTGCACCCACTCGATGCCGCGCGCCTTCAGTTGACCGAGAATGCGGCGATAGGCCTGCACCAGCTTCGGCAGCAGCGTCAGGCGGTCAAAGCCTGCCACATGGCTCTTGGACAGCCACAGGTAGGTCACCGGGCCGATCAGCACCGGACGCGCGCGCAGGCCCTGCGCCAGCGCCTCGTCGGTTTCCTCGAAGAACCACGCCGGGCCGCCGTCGAAGGTGGTATCGGCATCCAGCTCGGGGACCAGGTAATGGTAGTTGGTATCGAACCACTTGGTCATTTCCATCGCCGGCTGCTCGCGGTTGCCGCGCGCCAGCGCGAAATACTGCGTCAGCGTGAGCTGTGCCGCATCGAAGCCGAAGCGTTGCGGCAGCGCGCCCAGCAGCGCGGTCAGGCTCAGCATCTGGTCGTAGTAGGCAAAGTCGCCGGTGGCGACGGTGTCCAGACCGCGCTCGGCCTGCAGTTGCCAGTGGCGGCGGCGCAGTTGCGCGGCCACGTCGCGCAGCTCGGCCTCGGTGCGTTCGCCGCGCCAGAAGGCCTCTTGCGCGAATTTCAGTTCACGGCGTTCGCCGATGCGGGGAAAGCCGAGGATATGGGTGCGTGCCATGAGTCTTGCTCCGGAAGATGTCTGGCGCACAGTGTCGGTTTGCCCGTAAAATGAATCAAGCGACAAGTTTTAAACAACGTATGAATCTATCTCATATCAAGGGCGGGGCATGATCGAGGTCCGCCATTTCCGCTCACTGGTGGCGATCGCCGAATCCGGCAAGCTCGCCACCGCCGCCGAGCGCGTGCATGTCAGCCAGTCGGCGCTGTCGCACCAGATCAAGGCAATCGAAGCGCACTACGGGCTGCCGCTGTTCGACCGGACCCGGCAAGGCCTGCGCTTCACGCCAGCGGGCGAGCGCCTGCTGGCGCTGGCGCGCGAGGTGCTGGCCGCGGTCAGCGCGGCTGACCGCGATATCGAACGGCTCAAGGGCGACACCCGCGGCGAGCTGCGCGTGGTGCTGGAATGCCATACCTGCTTCGACTGGCTGATGCCGGTGATGGATGAATTCCGCCGGCGCTGGCCGGAGGTGGAGGTCGATCTGGTGGCGGGCTTCCACGCCGATCCCATCGCGCTGCTCAGCGACGGCCGCGCCGACATGGTGATCGGCTCGCAGCCGGCCATGCGGCGCGGGCTGGAAGTGGCGCCGTTGTTCCGCTTCGAGATCCTGGCGGTAATCGCCAACGAACACCGGCTGCGCAACAAGCGCCGCATTGAAGCCGCCGACCTGGCCGGCGAAACACTGATCACCTACCCGGTGCCGGAACAGCGCATCGACCTGATCCGCGAGGTGCTGGAGCCCGCGGGCATCCGGCTGGAGCGCCGCACCGCCGAACTGACCGTGGCCGTGCTCCAGCTGGTGGCCAGCCGTCGCGGCGTGGCGGCGCTGCCGAACTGGGGCGTCAAAAACTACGTCGACCACGACTACGTGCTGGCCAAACGCATTGGCGCGAGGGGGCTGTGGAGCGAGCTCTACGCCACGGTGCCGGCGGCAATGGCGCAGCGGCCCTACGTGGCGGACTTTGTCTCGATCGTGCGCGATACCTGCGCGGCGCAGCTCGACGGCATCGCGCTGCTGCCGGAGGCGGCCTAGTCAGCCTGGTGGCCTTGCTCAGGCAGAGAGAGCGACGGCGGTGTCGTTGCCGGCGTGCCGGCTGATGGCCGGCGGGGCCGGTTCCGCCACGATATCGTCGCCATCCGGGTCGTCCACATCGGCGACCAGCAGTTCGACGTCGCAGCCGTTGTCCAGCCGGCGCAAAAACAGCCACAGCAGATTCACGTCATCCGCCGTCATCGTGGCGTGCAGCACCGCCTGCCGGCTCGCATCGAAACCAAGCTGCGCCGGCGCCAGCCCGGTGCGCCGGGCATTGGCCAGTACCCATTCCATGGCGCCGAACAGGTCGGCGGTGTCGAGTCGGAGCGAAAGTCGCAGGGTAGGAAGGGCAGTGGCGGGCATGTGGCGTTTCCGGCTGGTATGTCGATGAAGTTAATTTACCAGCGGCACCGCAAAATTGGCTTCTTTATTCTCTCCAAATCTACCATCAGTGGAGAATTAATATCTCCTTATGTCACAATACATAGATATTCATTCTTTCATGGATGGCGGCATGGCCCAGCAACCCAAACTCGACGACACCGACCGGCGCATCCTGCGCGAACTGCGGCGCGACGGCCGCCTGTCCAATGCCCGGCTGGCCGAACAGGTCGGGTTGTCCGCCACGCCGTGCTGGAACCGGGTACGCGCGCTGGAAGAGAGTGGGGTGATCGAGGGCTACGCTGCGCTGCTGAACCAGAAGGCGCTGGGGCTGCCGGATACCGTGCTGATCGAGGTCACGCTGGAGCGGCATGACGACGACATGCTGTACCGCTTCGGCAAGGCGCTGGCGGAACTGCCGGAAGTGATGGAGGCCTACCTGCTGACCGGCGACTATGACTACCTGATCAAGGTCGCGGTGGCTGGGACGCAGGGCTACGAGGAGTTCTTGCGGCACAAGCTGTACAAGCTGCCCGGCCTGCGCCACAGCCGCTCGACCTTCGTGCTGCGCACGCTCAAGCGCGAGCCCTCGGTCGAGCCTTGACTGCCGCGGTCATGGTGCGCGATAACCCTACGCGGTCCTCAGCACTTCGCCCGTGGTATTGCGCAATGCCCGCATCGCCTCATTGCATTGCTGCGGCGTGGTGGCATGGACGACCAGCGCCCAGCGTCCGTGCTGCACGGCTTCGCGCACCGGCGCGATCACAAGCTGGTGGTCGGGCCGCGCCGTCACCAGGCCGGCCAGCAGCATGCCGAATACCACGCCCAGGAAGATGGCGGCGCCCATCGCGGCCCCCGGGTTCTGCATCACCGCCTCGACCTCCTGACGGTGCAGGATGCCGACCACGGCCAGTCCGATCACCGCGCCCAGCGCCCCCATCATCAGGTGCGAGCGCACTGCGGTCTTGACGATGCCGTCGTTCTCCGGCTCCAGCTTGCGGCCGAAATGTGCCTCATAGGGATGAACCAGCCTGACCTGGCCGCGCTTCAGGTGTGCCTCATAGCAGACGCGTTCGGCGGCGTTGCTGGCGGCCGACTTGGTGTCAAACAATGCCGCGATCTTTGTACTCGCTGCTTCCGCGCTCAAAGGATTAACCGTCATGGCGAACTCCTGCCTGGGCCCGCGGTAGCCGCCAGGTGATGCGCGATGCGCATCGGAGACCCTGGCGAGGCCCCGGGGGCCGTGTCCTTGCATACGAGTCTATAGACCCGTTTGAAGCGTCTGCATAAGTGGACAGCGCGTACTGCTGTAGGAATTGACCGACGACCGATCCGCGGTCGATTTGCCTGTCTGCCGCCACGGTCGGCCGGGCAAACCGAGCGCGAACCTCCAATTCCGCTCATAATGTCGCCGGTGCCGGGCCGCCCGGGCACGAATGACCACGAATTCCGGTATGAATGACACAGAAATTGAGCTGATCGATTCGGCGCGCCTGCCGACCCGGTTCGGCGACTTTACGGCGCACGCTTTCAAGGGCGCCCATTCGGGCATCGAACACCTCGCGCTGAGCGTGGGCGACGTGTCAGGCGATGACGTCCTGATCCGCATGCATTCCGAATGCCTGACCGGAGATGTCTTCGGTTCCTGCCGCTGCGACTGCGGTCCGCAGCTCGAGCTTGCCATGCAGAAGATTGCCGCCGAAGGCCGCGGCATCCTGCTGTACCTGCGCGGCCACGAAGGGCGCGGCATCGGCCTGGCGGAAAAGATCCGCGCGTACCGGCTGCAGGACGGCGGGCTCGACACGGTCGACGCCAACCTGGCGCTGGGCCAGGCGATCGATGCGCGCAACTACGCCTTTGCCGCCGACCTGCTGCACCAGTGGGAGGTCAGGTCCGTGCGCCTGATGAGCAACAATCCGCTCAAGGCTGCTGCGCTGGAAAAGGCCGGCATCAAGGTGGTCGAGCAAATGCGGCATATCGTGCCGTCCAACGCCGAGAACGAGAAATACCTGGCGACCAAGCGTACGCGCATGGGGCATTTGCTCGATTGAGCGGCGCGCCTCCGCCACGGCCCACATGGAGTGATCGACTCCCATCGGCGCTCCATTTTTCGTGTCGGGTTTACCGCGGAACAATGCTCTGGTTTCTCGCCGCCCTTGCCGTGCTGGCTCGGAAGAGAGCCGGGCGGCTTTTACCAGGCAGATCTCGAACTCTATGGTCCGATCGGGGGCCGGACACGCGCGCATAAGAGCGGGTTGTCTGCCGCCAAGCTGATAGACTGTATGGATGTACAGTGGTCACCGTCGTCTCAGCGCTTCGAGGCGGGACTGGCCAGAACCAGTCCAACCCCTGTGCTATGGTGGTTCCCTTGCCGGGCAGCCGCGCCTGAAAGTGGCCGCCGGACCGCCCGCCTCTCCCTTAACGCTTCGAAAGAGAAAACGTGTCGAGCAAGCAGCTAATCCGCATTCGCGGCGCGCGCCAGCACAACCTGAAGGACGTCGATCTCGACCTGCGCCCCGGCGAGATGACCGTGGTCACCGGGCCATCGGGGTCGGGCAAGTCCAGCCTGGTGTTCGACACGCTCTATGCCGAAGGCCAGCGCCGCTACGTCGAGACCTTCAGCGCCTACGCCCGCCAGTTCCTGGACCGGATGGACCGGCCGCAGGTGGACCGCGTCGACGGCGTGCCACCGGCCATCGCCATCGACCAGACCAACCCGGTGCGCAGCTCGCGCTCGACCGTGGGCACGATGACGGAGCTGAACGACCACCTGAAGCTGCTCTATGCGCGCGCGGCGGAGCTGTTCGACAAGCAGACCGCGCAGCCGGTCCGTCACGATTCGCCCGAGACCATCTACACCGAACTGCAGGCACGCACCGCCGTGGGCCAGCCGCATCACGACGCGCGGCTGGTGGTGACGTTCCCGGTCGAGTTGCCGGAATCGGCCACCGACGAGGAGGTCCAGCAATGGCTGTCCGTCAGCGGCTATACCCGCGTGCAGGCACAGCGCGTGGTGCAGTCACCGACCGGTGCGCGCAAGCTGCTCGACGTGGTGGCCGACCGCTTCCGCATCGGCAACGCCGAGAAGGTGCGTGTGGTCGAGGCCATCGAAGCCTCGCTCAAGCGCGGCGGCGGCCGCGTCAATATCTACGTGCTGAGCGACGGCGATGACGGCCCGGTCTGGCGCTTCTCCACCGGGCTGCACAGCCCGGACAGCGACCTGCGCTATGCCGAGCCGCAGCCGGCGCTGTTCTCGTTCAACTCCGCCTACGGCGCCTGCGAAACCTGCCGCGGCTTCGGCCGCGTGATCGGCGTGGACCTGGGGCTGGTGATCCCCGACGCGCGCAAGACGCTGCGCGGGGGCGCGATCAAACCGATGCAGACGCCGGCCTGGAAGGAGTGCCAGGATGACCTGATGCGCTATGCCGCCAAGGCGGGCATCCCGCGCGACCTTCCCTGGGCCGACCTGAGCGAGGCCGAGCGCCACTGGGTCATCCATGGGTCGCCGGACTGGAATGGCCAGTGGAACAAACACTGGTACGGCGTGATGCGGTTCTTCAGCTACCTGGAGTCGAAGGCCTACAAGATGCACATCCGGGTGCTGCTGTCGAAGTACCGCAGCTACACCCCGTGCGAAACCTGCGGCGGGGCGCGCCTGAAGACCGAATCGCTGCTGTGGCGCCTGGGCTCGAAGGACAATGCCGATGCGGTGCTGGTGCCGGAGCGCCGCTTCCTGCCGCGCGGCGTCGACTGGGACCGCTCGCAGCTGCAGGCGCTGCCGGGTTTGACGGTGCACGACCTGATGCTGCTGCCGATCGAGCGCATCCGTCGCTTCTTCGACGAACTGACGCTGCCCAGCGCGATGCTGGACGATGCGCTCAAGCTGCTGCTGGCCGAGGTGCGCACGCGCCTGAAATACCTGTGCGACGTGGGCCTGGGCTACCTGACGCTGGACCGCCAGAGCCGCACGCTGTCGGGCGGCGAGGTGCAGCGGATCAACCTGACCACCGCGCTCGGCACGTCGCTGGTCAATACGTTGTTCGTGCTGGACGAGCCCAGCATCGGTCTGCACCCGCGCGACCTGAACCGCATCGTCGAGGCCATGCACCGGCTGCGCGATGCCGGCAACACGCTGGTGGTGGTGGAGCACGACCCTTCGGTGATGCTGGCGGCCGACCGCCTGATCGACATGGGCCCCGGCCCGGGCGAGCGCGGCGGCAATATCGTCTTCGACGGCACGCCGGCGGATATCCGCAACGGCGGCACGCTGACCGGCGAATACCTGGGCGGGCGCCGCCGCGTTGCCGATGCGTCGCACTGGCAGCGCCGCCCCGTGGACGACAAGCTGCCGCGCATCGTGCTGGAGGGCGCCACCCAGCACAACCTGAAGGACGTCACGATCAAGATCCCGCTGCAGCGGCTGGTGTGCGTCACCGGTGTGTCCGGCTCGGGCAAATCCACGCTGCTGCAGGATGTGCTCCATCCCGCGATGGCGCGGCATTTCGGCAAGGCGACCGAAGCGCCGGGCGCGTATCGCCAGCTGAACGGTGTGGAACATGTCGATGATGTGGTCTTCGTCGACCAGTCGCCGATCGGCAAGACCGCGCGTTCCAATCCGGCCAGCTATGTCGGCGCATTCGACGAGATCCGCAAGATCTTCGCCAAGGCGCCGATGGCGCTGCAGCGCAGCTATACCGCCGGCACCTTCAGCTTCAACTCCGGCGACGGGCGTTGCCCCACCTGCGGTGGCTCGGGTTTCGAGCATGTCGAGATGCAGTTCCTCAGCGACGTGTACCTGCGCTGCCCGGACTGCGACGGCACCCGCTATCGCCCCGAAGTGCTCGAAGTCAAGATCGAGCGCGCCGTCGCCGGCCAGCCGCCGCGCGCGCTGAGCATTGCCGATGTGCTGGAGCTGACCGTCAGCGAAGCCGCCGCCTGTTTTGCCGGCGATGCCGCGGTGCTGCGCGTGCTGCAGCCGATCGTCGATGTCGGCCTGGAATACATGAAGCTGGGCCAGCCGGTGCCGACGCTGTCGGGCGGCGAGGCGCAGCGCCTGAAGCTGGCCGGCTTCCTGGCCGAGGCCGCGCAGGCCACGCCGTCGCGAACCAGGCCCAGCAGCGTGCCGCGCCGGTTGTTCATGTTCGACGAGCCGACCACCGGCCTGCATTTCGACGATATCGCCAAGCTGATGCGCGCCTTTGGCAAGCTGCTCGACGGCGGGCATTCGCTGATCGTGATCGAGCACAACCTGGACGTGATCCGCGCGGCGGACTGGCTGATCGACCTGGGCCCGGAAGGCGGCGACGCCGGCGGGCGCGTGGTCTGCACCGGCACGCCGGACGACGTCAAGGGTTGCGCCGAATCGCATACCGGCCAGGCGCTGATCCACTATGACGGCGCGCTGGGCGAAGCCGGCATGCTGGCGGCAGGACGCGCCGACAGCGAAGGCATCCCGCTGCAGGCCGCGTTGCAGGCACGTCGCGCCCGTCGCGAAGTGGAGGGCGAGGACGTGGTGCGCATCGTCAATGCGCACGAGCACAACCTGAAGTCGCTGAACGTTGATATCCCGCACGGCAAGTTCAATGTGGTGACCGGCGTGTCCGGCTCGGGCAAGTCGACGCTGGCGTTCGACATCCTGTTCCACGAAGGGCAGCGCCGCTACCTGGAATCGCTCAACGCTTATGCGCGCTCGATCGTGCAGCCGGCGGGCCGGCCCGAAGTCGATGCCGTCTACGGCATCCCGCCCACGGTGGCGATCGAGCAGCGCCTGTCGCGCGGCGGCCGCAAGAGCACGGTGGCGACCACCTCCGAGGTCTGGCACTTCCTGCGCCTGCTGTACGTCAAGCTGGGCATCCAGCACTGCGTGCATGACGGCGCCCCGGTGACCTCGCAAAGCCCGGAATCGATCGCCGCGCAGTTGCTGCGCGACCATCGCGGCCTGCACGTGGGCCTGCTGGCGCCGCTGGTGGTCAACCGCAAGGGCGTCTATACCGATCTCGCCAAATGGGCCAAGGCGCGCGGCAACACGCACCTGCGCGTGGATGACGAGTTCCTGCCGGTGGACCCGTGGCCGCGGCTGGACCGCTTCCGCGAGCACACCATCGAACTGCCGGTCGGAGATCTCGTGATCTCGCCGGAGAACGAGGGCCAGTTGCGCGCACTGCTGGCGCAGACGCTGGAAGCCGGCAAGGGGGTAATGCACTTGCTGGCGCCGCTCGACGGGCTGGACCATGCCATGACCAATGGCGGCACCGCGCACGTGGGCGAGGTCAAGGTGTTCTCGACCAAGCGTGCCTGCCCGGTGTGCGGCACCAGCTATCCGGAGCTGGATCCGCGCATGTTCTCGTACAACAGCAAGCACGGCTGGTGCGGCACCTGCGTCGGCACGGGCCTGGCGCTGACGCGCGAGCAGCGCGCGGCCTACGACGATACCGTGCTGGTCGAAGACAACCGCGGGCGCGAGCAGAGCCTGCCGTCCGAGGAGCAGGAACCCGAAGGGGTGGGCGACACGCCGTGCCCGGACTGCAACGGCACGCGCCTGAACCCGGTCGCGCGCGCGGTGACGTTCGATGACAACGCCATCGTCGATGTGGCCCAATGGACCGTATCCGATACCCGCCGCTGGGTCGAGGGCCTGCGCCTCACCGGCCGCGATGCCGAGATCGCCCGCGACGTGGTCAGCGAGATCGGCAGCCGCCTGCAGTTCCTGGAAGAAGTGGGCCTGGGCTACCTGAGCCTGGACCGCGCCGCGCCGAGCCTCTCGGGCGGCGAAGCGCAGCGCATCCGCCTGGCCGCTCAGCTCGGCAGCAACCTGCAGGGCGTCTGCTACGTGCTGGACGAGCCTACCATCGGCCTGCATCCGCGCGACAACCAGATCCTGCTGAACGCACTGCGCAAGCTCGGCGACAAGGGCAATACGCTGGTGGTGGTCGAGCATGACGAAGACACCATCCGCCGCGCCGACCATATCATCGATATCGGCCCGGGCGCGGGCAAGCGCGGCGGCACGCTGGTGGCGCAGGGCGGCGTGAATGACCTCGCCGCGGCGCCGACGTCCACCACCGGCCGGTTCCTCGCACGGCCGATCATCCACCCGCTGCAGCCACGGCGCACGGTCAGGCCGGGCGCCGCCGGCAAGCCGGCCGAGCCGCCCGAATGGCTGACCGTGCATGGCGCGTCGCTGCATAACCTGCGCAAAGTGACCGCGCGCATTCCGCTGTCGCGGCTGGTGGCGATTACCGGTGTGTCCGGCTCCGGCAAGTCGACGCTGGCGCGCGACGTGCTGATGACCAACCTCCTCGACGCGGTGGGCCGCTCGGTGCTGTCGTCGCCGGCGACGCGCCGCGCGCGCAATGCGGCCAGGGACGACGAGGCCAGGGGGGCAAGGTCAACAGCGAAGAAACCGCTCAACGTCGCGCTCAACGTCGAACACAACTGGCATGGCTGCGAGGCCATTACCGGCTGGGAATCGATCGACCGCGTGCTGGAAGTCGACCAGACCCCGATCGGCAAGACGCCGCGCTCCTGCCCGGCGACCTATATCGGGGTATGGGACACCATCCGCAGGCTGTTCGCCGATACGCTGGAAGCGCGCGCACGCGGCTACACCGCGTCGCGCTTCTCCTTCAACACCGGCGACGGCCGCTGCCCGGCATGCGAAGGGCAGGGCGTGCGCACCATTGGCATGAGCTTCCTGCCGGACGTAAAGGTGCCGTGCGATGTCTGCCATGGCCAGCGCTTCAACCCCGAGACGCTGGCGGTTACCTGGCGCGGCAAGAATATCGGCGACGTGCTGACGATGGAGATCGACGAGGCGGTGGCGTTCTTCTCCGCGATGTCGAACATCGCCCATCCGCTGCAGTTGATGAAGGATGTGGGGCTGGGCTACCTGACGCTCGGCCAGCCGTCACCGACGCTGTCGGGCGGCGAGGCGCAGCGCATCAAGCTGGTGACCGAGCTGAGCAAGGTGCGCGACGACATCACGCGCCGCGGCCAGAAGGCGCCGCACACGCTGTACGTGCTGGACGAGCCCACCGTGGGCCTGCATATGGCCGACGTGGCGCGGCTGATCCGCGTGCTGCACCGGCTCACCGACGGTGGCCACAGCGTGGTGGTGATCGAGCACGACCTCGACGTGATTGCCGAGGCGGACTGGATCATCGACCTCGGGCCGGAAGGCGGCGCGGGCGGCGGCACCATTGTCGGCGCGGCCGCTCCGGAGCGGTTGTCGCGCATTGCGGCAAGCCATACCGGCGCTGCGCTGGTGCCCGTACTTGCGCGTGGGGCGCACGGCGAGACCAGCGCCAGCACGCCGGCGGAGGCGGGCGAGGTGGACATCGTGTAGGGCGGCGAAGTGCATGACGGTGCAGGCGGGAGGCGTACGGGCACGCCTTTCGCTTGCCCATGGTTACTGGCGCGCACATTGCGTCCCTACCGGAGGTAACCATGAAGCATTTCCGACCCAGCCAACTCCTCGCCGCCGTAGCCCTGGCCGCCGCCGCGATCCCCGCCATGGCGCAGGCACCGGGTACGCCGCGCGGCACGTATGACCCGTATTCACAGGGCGCGCGCAGCACCGACAAGTTCGACCCGTACAGCCAGGGCGCCAATGCGCCGACGCGTCAGGATCTGGCCCCCGCGGCCACTGCGCCCGAGGCGCAGCCTTCGACCGTGCCGGCGCAGCCTGGCATGCCGGGCACGACCCTGCAGCGCACCCCCGATCCGTATCTGGAGGGCGCGCGCTGGGAAACTCCCGACCTGGGCCGCAAGGTCGGCAAGCCGAACCCATTCCTGGACGGTGCCTGACCGAAGGAATCCTCTCTGGCCTTTCATCCCCAGCCACACCGGGTCCGGCGCACAAGCGTGCCGGACCGGTACCCCTTTCCTGACCTGACACACTTCACGCAGAGAGGGCACGGCCAATGCGAATGCAACCGGACTTACCACCCGTTGTAAATCCTGCGCAGCAGCGTGATTCTGGCGACGCGCCGCGGGTGTCCGGGGTCTCCACCGCGGCCCAGTGTGGCCCGCTGCGTTCCGACAACCTGACGCGGATGATGGTGGTCAGCTACAACATCCATCGCGCGGTTGGCACCGATCGCAAATACCGCCCCGACCGCATTGCCGCGGTGCTGGAAGAGCTTGACGCGGATATCGTTGCGCTGCAGGAAGTTGAATCCGGCAGCAGCCATGATCACACGCTGGAATACCTGGCCGGGCATACCGGCCTGCATGTGGTTTCGGGTTTCACGCGCGTGCGCGGCAATGCGGACTACGGCAATGCGCTGCTGACGCGGTTCGAGCCGCAGGGGGTCAACCAGCTCGACCTGACGGTGAAGGGCTGCGAGCCACGCGGCGCCATCGACGTGACGCTGGCCTGCACGGCTTCCGGCCACGCCAGCGAATTGCGCGTGATTGCGACGCACCTGGGCTTGCGGCCCGGCGAGCGCCGCCATCAGGTGCAGCAACTGCTGAACTACATCGCCGCCGCGCCGCCACTGCCGACCATCCTGCTCGGCGATGTCAACGAGTGGTTCTTGTGGGGCCGCCCGCTGCGCTGGCTGCACGCCTACTTCGAACACACGCCGCACACGGCCACGTTCCCGTCTCGCCTGCCGGTGTTCGCGCTCGACCGCATCTGGGCATCGCCGCGCGCGCACCTCGTGTCCGTAGCCAGCCATCGCAGCCCGCTGGCGCGCGTGGCCTCCGATCATCTGCCGCTGCTCGCCTGCTTCGAGGTGCCAGTGGTGGCCGGACCAAGACGAAACGACATCGAAGCGCACCGCTATCAAGGAGCAAGCGATGAGGTACAGCGATGACGAATACCCGCCCCCGGGCGGTGACGAAGACTACCTGCGCCGGCGGCCCGAGCGCCAGTACGGTAGCAGTGAACAGGGCTATAGCGGCATTCCAGCGCATGCGCGCAATCGCCGCCAGCGCGAACTGACGGGGGGCCGCTACGGCAACACCGCAGAGCGCTTGCCGCGTGACGAAACCCGCGAGGTTGAGGCCGAAGAATCAGGCCGGTACGGCGAATATGCCGAGCCCTGGCGCTATCCGGCCCGCGGCCCGGGCGACGAGCGTTACGAGGATGAATGGTCGCGCCGCCGCAGTATGTCAGGCGGTGGCTATGGTGGCTGGCGCGAGGTGCCACGCGGCGAATATGGTGGCGGCTACGGTGGTGAATACGGCCACGAATACGGCCGCGAATACGGTCGTTACGCGCCGCCGGAATGGGACCGCCCGGAAGCCGGCTGGCAGCGCCGGCCCGGCCCGAAGAACTACCGCCGCGACGACGATCGCCTGCATGACGAGGTCTGCAACCGGCTTGCGCACGAGCAGGCGCTCGATGTCAGCGAAGTCTCGGTGCGCGTGCAGGACGGCGTGGTGACGCTCGAAGGCAGCGTCACCGATCGCCGCGACAAGTACGAAATCGAGGAAATGGCCGAGCGCGTCTTCGGCGTGCAGGACGTGATCAACCATATCCGGGTGCAGCCCTTCGGCATCCTCGCATCCGAGTAAAAAGCACGGCATCAAAGCCAGCGGCGCTTGCCTGCAGCAAACTACAGGGAAGCGCCGCTATGCCACAGCGCCTGCCGCCGCCTCAGGCCTTGCCGGTGTTCTCCCCGCCGCGCGGCGGGTGGGGCGGCTGCTCGTCGCGGTCGTCGGTGCGGTCGGCCTTGTCGACCGGCATGTCCGCCGGCAATCCTTCCGCGGCGCGCACCACTTCATCCGCAATCTCTTCTTCCGGAATTTCGTCTTCCGTCGGCATGTGCGACTCGTCGTCGCGGTGGGTGATTTCATCCTCGATATCGTTGGTCTCCTGGTCGAGATCCGGGTCCAGCGTGCTCGGGATATTGCCGGCGTCAGAGCGCGCGGCGCCCGTGGCGGTCTGGCCACGCGAGCGCTTGCCGCCCGCGGCCGCATGCGGGGCGCCGCTGCGCCCGGCCGGGATGCCGCCCACGCGGTCACCGTGGCGCGCGCTGATACGTACGGTCTTGCTCATGGTCTCTCCTGTGCAAGGTAGCCGGCGGTTTCAGGTGTTCTCGACCGGCGGTTCGCTTTCCTCTGGCTTGCTGCCCGGCCGCCTGACTGATGGCGGCTCGCCGTTCTCGTCCGGGATGTCATGCTCGCGCTCGACATCGTGGCGGCGGTCGCGTCCGGGCTTGCCGCGCTCATGCTCGGTGTCCGGGCCGCCCTTGTGGGGGTCCGGACGCGGCTCGGTCCTGCGTCGGGTAGTGTCGTGGTCAGGCTGGCGATGGGTGCTCATGGCGTCTCCCTTGTCTGCAGGTAAGGTGTCGATGCGCTAATCGGTGCCGGCGCGCAGTTCGTCGGACACGGCGGTCACGCCGCGCACCGAGCGCGCCAGTTCCATGGCCATGGTGCGCTGCTTGTCGTCACGCACGGTGCCTTCCAGCTTGACCACACCGTCGGTGGTCGACACGCGGATCTTGGCCGGATCGAGCGTGCGGGCGTTGGCCAGGCGCGCCCGGACTTCGCTGGTGATGGCGCGGTCGCTGGCGACTTCGGTGTCGCGCGGTGCGGCCGTGCGGCCGGTGGATGACGGCGCCGCGGGCGCATCCTGGTGGGCGGCCTGGACGGCCGGGGAGGCGGCCAGCACCGCCAGCGGCAGCGCCAGGCTGGCGATGCTAAAGCGGGTGCGGGATGTCATGACGGTCCTCCTGTTCTGCGGCGGGCAGGGGATTCCTGTCCGCATCTGCATACGACCTGCAAGCTCCATTCCCGCCGCAATCGGCCGGGGCCGGCGCGGCGCAATCGTCCAGTCATTTCAGAGTAGGCGGTAATTCAGCGCCTTTGAAGTCACTGGTCGCACGCGGGCGGATGCCGGGCTGCAGCGATGCGGCACTCTGCGCCCTGCGCTGCCGTCGTGATGGGCAAGGGCAGCACCCACGGCGGAACGCCGCAGCATTCGCAGCGCCCCCAGTGTCCCAAACGCCGTAGTTTTTACAGCCGCTGCAGAAACTGCATGTCCCTCCGCGCACGTGTCCGCGGGGCTTGGCGACCTTGCCTGTGGCACCGCTGGCGCGCCGCTTGCGTGCCGTCGTGTGCTTGCGTGCCGTCCTGTCTATAGTGAAGGAAATGCTGGCCATAACTGGCGTGCGGCATGTGCCGGCGAGCACAGCGCGCAACGTCGGCCCGATGCCGCGGCGCACTCCGCATGCCGCGTGCAAGAACGTGCAAAGGGGCCCATCAGCGCAGCCGGCCGGGGGGAGCGGCTCATCAGTTGCGAGGTAGCCATGAATCTAGCCAGCATCCTGTCGAGCGCGATCCTGGCCTCATCGGTCGCGGTCTCGTCCGCGCCCGTCGAGCGCCAGTTGCTCGCCATCACGCCATCCGACTTTGCCCAGCGCTTCAATACCGTGGCGCAAGGCACCGGCTCCGGCCTGACCCTGCCCAGCTTCAAGGTCAAGCCCGGCTGGCACAAGGCCGCGCCAAGTTCAGGCGTTTCGGTGCTGGTGCGCGCCAGCCGCTCCGGCTACGCCATCGATGAAGTGGTGGTGGTGTGCCGCGAGGTCGAGCGCTGCTTCCTGACCATCTGCACCGCCGCGCTCGCCATCGACGACAGCGTCAATCCGCTGCTGCTGCAGCGCTTTATCGTGGCGCGCATTGCCACCGAGCTGGGCGAGGTCGGCCTGGTGATGTCGGGACTCGCGTATATCGTGGTGACGCCGAAGGAAGACGACTACGTCGCGGTGGTGATCCGGCCCTACCAGCCGCAGGAGCGCAGCGCTTCGCCCAGCCAGGCCAGACGGCTGCCGCCACACGGCATTCCGCACCATCCTGATGGCTATCACGCGGCACCCTACGGTCCCCCGCACGGTCACCCGCACGTTCCCAGGCACGGTCCGCTCACGCCGATCGTGTCGCAGGCGCCGCCGGCGCAGCAGTCCTGAGGGTCTTGCCACCGTCGCTTACGTCGTCACTTACGTCGTCGCTCACGTCACCGTCTACGTCGCGCGCAGCAGCAGTGCCACCGGCAGCCCGCCGAGCACGTCGTGCAGCCGCAGCCGGCCCGCCGGCGCGTCGAGCACATGGCCGGTCAGCGCATCGGTCCAGCGGCTGGCCTGGGGCGCGCCGACGTTCAGCGTGGTATCGCCCCAGCACGCGGGCGGAATGCGCGGCAGCGCCGGATCGACATACGCGGCGGACAGCCGCGTCACCACGGTCAGTGCCTGCCGAGCACCCGCAGTGCGCGCAAAGGCCAGCACCTGCGACACCAGCGCGCCATGCGCCGCCAGCATGCTGTACTGGCCGTCACCGAAGAGATCGGGATCGTCGCGGCGCACGGCCAGCACCTGGCGTACCAGCTGCTGCTTGATGCGGCCGTCGCGCCAGTGCGCGAGCCAATGCGCCCAGCCCGCGCTGCAGCCCAGGCGCGCCTGCAGCCGCGAGAAATCCGGCTGGCAGCGGTTGTCCGGATCGACCAGGCTCAGGTCCCAGCCCTCGCAGCCCTGGTAGCGGTCGGGAATGCCGGGCGCGGTAAGCTGCACCAGCACCTGCGCCAGGCTGTTGAGCGCGCCGGCGCTGGCGATGCGCCGCACGAACTGGCCGATATGCGCCAGCACGCCCTGCGGCCAGCCCGCCGCAATGCCGCGCAGGAAGGCTTCGCAGGCGGCTTCGTATTCGGTATCGGGACAGGTCCAGTTGCCGTGGCGCTTGGCTTCGCGAATGGCCTTGAGCTGCCACGCGGACACGCGCGCGAGCAGCGCTTCGGGCAGGTCGGGCGCTTGCTGCGTGCCGTCATGCTCGGCTGGCGCTGCGGTATCTTCCATCGGCCACGCGCCGACCAGCGCCTGGTACAGCATCAGCCGGTCGCCAGGGTCCGGTGCCAGCGGCAGCGTCGCCAGCAGCGGCGCGCATTCGCGTTCCCATGCGGTCACCGCGTCGGTCCAGGGGCCCGGGATCTCGCTCAGTACCGCCAGGCGCATGCGCGCATCTTCGCCGCGTTTGTGGTCATGGGTGGCGGTGGCCAGCATAGCGTGCGGGCAGGCCAGCCGCCGCGCCGCCATGCGGGCGTGGAACTGCGCTGGCGGCATCGCCAGCAGGGCGGGATCGCTGCCCACTTCATTGCGCGACAGCAGCCGGCCATAGCGGTAGAACGCGGTGTCCTCGCCGGCCTTGGCCGCCAGCGCCGGCATCAGTTGCTGCAGGCGCCGGCGCAGTGCGCCGGTTTCGCTGTCGGGCGCGGCCACGGTGCGCAGGCAGCCGGCGATAAAGGCCAGCGCCACCACTTCGTCCGGGGCCAGCCCGGCACGCGCCGCGTGCATCGCTTCTTCCAGCATGGCCTCGTCGGCCTGCACGGCCGTGGCTTCGCGCGCAACGGGCTGCGCGTCGAAGTAGCTGCGGTAGACCGGCACCGCCGCCATCAGCGCCGCCAGCGCGCGCCGCAGCGCGGCGCGGGTCAGGTCGCGCGTGGCGGGGTCCTGCCTGGCGCATTCGTGCAGGCGCGCGGCGGCGCCTTCGTATTCGGTCACCAGGTGCCGGTCCATCACCTGGCGGCGCGCCTCGGTGGCATGCGCGGCATAGGGTCGCGCATCGCCGCTGACCTGCGCCCACAGTGCGGCCAGCGGCGCGTCGCCTTCGCCGTCGTGCAGTACCGCGGCGACATCGTCCATGAAGTCGTAGCCGGTGGTGCCGTCGACCTGCCAGTCCGGCGCGAGCCGTTCGCGTGGGCCGAGGATCTTCTCGACCACCAGCCACGGGCGCTCGAGCCTGAGCAGCGGCGGGCGCGCCGCGGCGTGGCGGTCCAGTTCCTCGCGCAGCCGGCGGCAATAGCCGGCGGGATCGGCCAGGCCGTCGACATGGTCGACGCGCACGCCGTCGATCCAGCCTTCGCGCAGCAGCCTGAAGACCAGCGCATGGACCATGTCGAAGACTTGCGGATCCTCCTCGCGCACGCCGATCAGGTCGCTGATCTCGAAGAAGCGGCGCCAGTTCAGCGCCGCGGCGGCGCTGCGCCACCACGCGAGCCGGTAGTGCTGGCGCTCCAGCAACGTGTGCAGGCGCGCGCGGCCATCGGCATGGGTGGCGTCGTACCACCCCGGCTCGAGCTCCGCTTCGGTGTCGATGCTGCCCGGCGCGAGCGGCAGCAGGTGGTCGAAGTAGCGCAGGTGCGCGGGCGTGTCGTCGCTCGCCGGCACCCATTGCAGCTCGCCCGCCACCAGCGTGTCCCAGTACGACTGGCCCAGGATCGGCAGCAGCACCTTGTCGTGCAGCGCGGGGTCGCGCGGGGTCCAGTCGATATCGAAGCAGGCGGCAAAGCGGCTGTCGCGGCCGTGGGCCAGCACATCGCGCCACCAGCCGTTGTGGGTCACATCGGCGGCCATATGGTTGGGGACGATGTCGAGGATCAGCCCGAGACCCGCCGCACGTGCGCGGCCGGCGAGAACCTTCAGGCCGCCCTCGCCGCCGAGCTCAGGCCGCACGCAGGTGAAATCGGTGACGTCGTAGCCGTGCGTTGAGCCCGGGCGCGCACTGCACACCGGTGAGAGGTACAGGTGGCTCACGCCCAGGGCGGCGTAGTAGTCGACCACGCCGGCGGCATCGGCGAAGGTGAAGTCCGGATGAAGCTGCAGCCGGGCGGTCGCGCGCGGCAGTGCGCCGGGACCGCTGTCCCCGGCGCCGCGTCCGGCAGGGTCCGGCGCGGGGGCCGGCATCATCGCGGCCGCGCCGGCGCGGGCTCGCACAGGGTGGCGACGCAGGCCAGCGGCGGCAGCATGCCGGCGGACAGCTCGGCGGCGGCGCCGGGCGTGCTTTCATGCAGCGCGGTGCTCTTGTCGCGGCACGGGCGCGTGCAGGGCACGGCTTCGCTGCCCAGGTTCAGCCACAGGCTCAGCTCCACGCCGTCCACCAGCCGCCAGCGCGCGCACAGCGCGGCGGGCCCGAGGATATCGACGCCCTTGCTCTGGCAGCCGGCGATCCGGTGCATCAGGTCGCGGCGCCGGATCGACAGCAGCTCGCGGTAGTACGGAGTCCAGTCGCCGTCGTCCTCCAGTGCCGGGCGCGAGGCCTCGAACGTGGCGACGTCGTTGGGGTCGGGAATCGCCGCGGCGCGCGCGTCGTCGCGGAAGGCCGCGCTGGCGGCGAATTCGCGCCGCCGTCCCTCGCGCACCGCAGCCGCCAGCTCGGGCGGATGGCTGGTGAAGTAGAGGAAGGGCCGCTGCGAGCCGGTTTCTTCGCCCATGAATACCAGCGGCACCTGCGGGCACAGCAGCTGCAGCGCCACCGCGGCGCGCAGCGCGTCGCGGTCGGCCAGTGCGGCCAGCCGCTCGCCGAAGGCGCGGTTGCCGGTCTGGTCGTGGTTCTGCAGGAAGGTGATGAATGCCGTCGGCGGCAGGTGCGCGCTGGGCTGGCCGCGACGCACCGGCGTATCGGGGAATGTGGCGGAGGGGGCGGAGTGGGCAGAGCGGTGCAGCGACGGCTCGCCCTGGTAGGCAAAGCCCTCGGCCAGCACGCGCGCAAGGTGGCGCAGCGCCGGCAGGCCGCGTTCCGCGCCGCTGCCGGTGTCTGCCGCCCCGGTGTAGTCGCGATAGTAGCCGTCGTCCTCGCTGGTCAGCAGCACGTGCAGCGCATGGTGGGCATCATCGTTCCATTGGGCATCGAAGCCGGTGGCCAGCAGCCCGGCATCGTTGTTGTCGTTCTCCAGCACCAGGTGGATATGGCGGTTGCTGCCGTCGCCTGCGGCCCGCATGGTGCGCAGCTCGCCGGGCAGTGCTGCCAGCCAGCCTTCGTCCTCGATCGCATGCACGGCGTCGAGCCGCAGCCCGTCGAAGCGGAACTGCTCCAGCCAGTAGCGCGCGTTTTCGGTGAAGAAGCGCCGCACCTGCGGCCGGCGGAAATCGATGGCCGGGCCCCATGGCGTCTGGCAGTCGGCGCGGAAGAATGCGCTGGCATAGCGGTGCAGGTAGTTGCCCTCGGGGCCGAAGTGGTTGTAGACCACATCCAGCAACACCATCAGGCCGAGCTGGTGGGCACGGTCCACCAGCGCGCGCAAGTCGTCCGGCGTGCCATAGCTGGATTCGGGTGCGAACGGCAGCACGCCGTCATAGCCCCAGTTGCGCTCGCCGGGGAATTCGGCCAGCGGCATCAGTTCCACGGCTGTGAACCCAAGCGCCGCGATCCGCTGCAGTTGCTGCGCGGCGCCGGCGTAGCCGCCGCACAGGCCCACGTGCAGCTCGTAGACGATGGCTTCGTGCCAGGGCCGGCCGCGCCAGTCGGGGCAGCCCCACGCGAAGGCGCGGGCGGCGTCGCGCGCCGGCACGATGCTGGGCCCGTGCACATCGTCGGCCTGCCAGCGCGAGGCCGGATCCGGCACGGTGGTGCCGTCGTCCAGGCGAAACCAGTAACGCGCACCTTCGCAGCACGGCACGATGGCCTCGAACCAGCCATTGGGCCCGCCCGCCATGCGCACCGGGCCGAGTCCCGCGATTTCCAGCCGCACCGCCTGTCCCTGGTCGGCCGCATCGGGCGCCCACAGCCGGAAGCGCACGCGCCCGTCGGGCAGCCACGCGGGCCCGAACAGGTAGTCCTGGGCATGGTCGTCGTTGGAGGTGAAGGCTTGCGCCGAAGGCGCCGCAAAGCAGTCGAGCGGGGCCAGGTTCGGCATGGCGGACCTGGCACCGGGGGCGAGAGGAAACGGGTTCGCGTTCAAATTCGGCTCCTGCCTTCATGGGCTTTGCGAGGGCGCGCAGCGGGACGCAGTGGCGGCGGTCGGTGGCGCGTAGTGCAAGCGGCGATGCTGCGGATGGCGGCCCGCTTGCGGAGTGCGACACCGCCGGTTCAGCCAGCCCTTGCGCAATGCGAACTCCATGCCAGCAGAACGGCGCATTCGTGGCGCGGTCAGCAAGGAAGGGCGCGCTTGCGCGGCGGGCCTTGTTACATGGCTGATTGTAGAAACTACTGGAGCCCTTTGCGCATGCGATACCGCACGCTGCGCCGCATTCGGCCAGCCCGGGAGGCGGCCTCAGGCCGCGCGCGGCGCACGCGCCCCGCCTTCCATCTCGCCCGGCGCGCCGCTGGCGCGGTGCAGCAGCCGCACCGGCACCGGCCCGACTTTCCAGATGCGCTCGCAATATTCGCGAATCGCCCGGTCCGACGAAAACCGGCCAGAGCGTGCGCATGACAGCACCGACATGCGCTGCCAGCGCTCGGTATCGGCAAACGCGTCCGACGCCTTCTGCTGGCAGTCGATGTACGAAGCGAAATCCGCCAGCAGCAGGTAAGGGTCATGCCGCAGCTGCGGATCAAAGAGCGGGCGGAACAGCGTCGGATCGCCGCGCGAGAAGAAGCCCTGCTGGATCAGGTCGATCACCGCGCGCAGCTGCGGGTTGCTGTGGTAATAGGCCGCGGGATCGTAGCCGTCGGCGCGCAGCGCGTAGACCTCGGGCGCGGTCAGGCCGAACGGGAAGAAGTTGTCGTTGCCGACCGCCTCGCGCAGCTCGATATTGGCGCCGTCCATGGTGCCGATATTGAGCGCGCCGTTCATCGCGAACTTCATGTTGCCGGTGCCGGACGCTTCCTTGCCCGCCAGCGAGATCTGCTCGGACAGGTCCGCCGCCGGGTAGATGCGCTGGCCGTAGGTGACGTTGAAGTTGGGCAGGAACACCACCTTGAGCCGGTCGCGCACCTGCGGGTCGCGGTTGATCACGTCGGCCACCGAGGTGATGAAGCGGATCATCAGCTTGGCGTAGACGTAGCCCGGCGCGGCCTTGCCGCCGAACAGGAAGGTGCGCGGCTGGATCTCTGCGTTGGGATCGGACTTGATGCGGTGGTACAGCGCGATCACGTGCAGCACGGCCAGGTGCTGGCGCTTGTATTCGTGGATGCGCTTGACCATCACGTCGAACATCGACGACGGGTCCACCACCACGCCGGTGATGTCGCGGATAAGCTGCGCCAGGTCGGCCTTGTTGTCGCGCCGCGCCGCCTGCCATTGCTGGCGGAAGCCGGCATCGTCCGCATAGGGCTCGAGCGCGTGGATCTGGTCCAGGTCGGAAATCCAGCCGTCGCCGATCGCATCCGACACCAGCCGCGTCAGCCGCGGATTGGACAGCGCCAGCCAGCGCCGCGGCGTCACGCCGTTGGTGATGCTGGTGAATTTCTCCGGCCACATCGCGAAGAAATCCTTGAGCACGTCCTCGCGCATCAGGCGCGAGTGCAGCTCGGCCACGCCGTTGATGGCATGGCTGCCGACGCACGCCAGGTTGGCCATGCGCACATGGCGCTCGCCGTGCTCGTTGATCAGGGACAGACGCGCCAGGCGCGATTCGTCGCCGTAGAAGCGGATCCGCACCTCGTCGAGAAAACGCGCGTTGATCTCCAGGATGATTTCCAGGTGGCGCGGCAGCACCCGCCCGAACAGCGGCAGAGGCCATTGCTCCAGCGCTTCTGGCAGCAGCGTGTGATTGGTGTAGGCAAAGGCATTCTGCGTGATGCTCCAGGCCTCGGCCCAGGGCAGATCATGATCGTCGACCAGCAGCCGCATCAGCTCGGCGATGCCCACCGCCGGGTGGGTGTCGTTGAGCTGTACCGCGAACTTCTCATGGAAGCGCGTGACCGGAATGCCGTCGGCATCGAGCAGCCGCAGCATGTCCTGCAGCGAGCAGGCGACGAAGAAGTACTGCTGCTCGAGCCGCAGCTCTTTGCCCTGGCTGGTTTCGTCGTTGGGGTAGAGCACCTTGGTCAGGTTCTCTGACGTCACCTTCTTGCTGACCGCGCCGAGGTAGTCACCGCGGTTGAAGGTGTGGAAGTCGAAGGCCTCGGTGGCGTCGGCGCGCCACAGCCGCAGCGTGTTGACGGTATTGACCCGGTAGCCCAGGATCGGCGAATCGAACGGCACGCCCACCACGGTCTTGGCCGGGACCCAGCGCACGCGGTAGTGGCCGCGGTCATCGGTGTAGTGCTCGGTGTGGCCGCCCAGGCGCACTTGCACCGCCCATTCGGAGCGCTGGATTTCCCACGGGTTGCCGTTGCGCAGCCAGGTGTCGGTCTTCTCCACCTGCATGCCGTCCATGATGGTTTGCTGGAAGATGCCGTATTCGTAGCGGATGCCGTAGCCCAGCGCGGGGATTTCCAGCGTCGCCAGCGAATCCATGAAGCATGCCGCCAGCCGGCCCAGGCCGCCGTTGCCCAGCCCCGGCTCGACCTCCTGATCCAGGATGCGGTCCAGGTCCAGCCCGGCCGCGGTCATGGCCTCGCGCACCTCGTCGTAGATGCCCAGGTTGATCAGGTTGTTGCCCAGGTGCGGGCCCATCAGGAATTCGGCCGAGAGATAGGCGACAGTGCGCGAGGGCTGGCCCAGGTACGCTTCGGCGGTGCTGATCCAGCGCTGCACCAGGCGGTCGCGCACGGTATGCGCCGCCGCCTGGTAGAGGTCGTTCTGGCCGGCGTGGCCGGGCAGCTTGCCCTGGGTATGGAAGACGTGGTCGAGAAAGGCGCGGCGCAGGCTGGCGCCGGACAGGGCAGTACGGGTGTCGTCGGCATGCTCGGGCCGGGGGGCTTCCTTCATGGCGGGGCTCCTGCACATGTTGGTGAGAAGAGCTTAGCGGATCAGGCAATCCCGCGGGGAAGGGAATTGCCCTGAGGTCTGCAGCCGCCACATGGATCGGCTGCGCGGCGGCTAGCGCCGCCGCGGCGGCGGATGGCGCGCGCCGTGGCGTCCGCTGCGCACGGCCTCGGCGCGCGCGCGCACCTCGGGTGTGTCGGCGAGCGCGCGTGCGTCGGCATCGAGGCGCCGTTGCCAGTTGGGATGGACGCTGGTGGTGCCGGGCAGGTTGGGCTGCTCGGCGGCGCCGAGCAGGTCTTCCAGCGGCACCAGGCGCAGCGCGGTGCGCGCCGTGCCGAGCCAGGCCAGCACTGCGTCGAGCGGGGCGCGCTCGGGGCTCGGCTCACGCCCATGGCACAGGCCGGCGGCGGACAGTGCCTGCCACAGCGCGCTGCGTTCGCGCGCGCGTGCGGCCTGGGCCTGTTCGATGGTTTCGCCGGGCGCCAGCAGGTGCAGCTGGTCGCGCCAGTCCAGGTCGCGCCCCGCCCACCAGCCGACCACCGTGGGCAGGTCGTGCGTCGAGGTGGTGGCGACAGCCTCCGGCGGCCATTGCGCGGGGGGCAGGAAGGCGGGCACGGTGTCGCTGTTGGTGGCGCTGGCGGGGTTCCTGTCGCGCGCGGTTTCCGCGTCGTCAGATGGCTGCGTGGTGCCAGCGCTGTGTTCCTCGCGCTGGAACCACAGCACGTCGATGCCGAGCACGCCGCGCGCCGACAGCGCGGCGTTCAGCTCCGGCGGCACCGTGCCGAGGTTCTCGCCGATGATGATGGCGCGGTGCCGCCACGATTCCAGCGCCACCAGCCGCAGCATGTCGTCAAGCGGATAGCGCAGGTAGGCGCCGTTGCTGGCCGGCGCGCCGGCGGGTACCAGCCACATCCGCGCCAGGCCGAGCACATGGTCGATGCGCAGCCCACCTGCATGGGCCAGGTTGGCGCGCAGCATCTCGAGGAAGGCGGCAAAGCCGTGCCGGCGCAGCCCGCGCGGCGAGAACACCGCGACGCCCCAGTCCTGCCCCAGCGGGTTATACAGGTCAGGCGGCGCGCCGGCGTGGACGCCGGCGAGGATTTCCTGCTGGCGGGTCCAGGCCTGGCTGCCGCCGGGGTCGGCCCCTACCGCCAGGTCGCTGACGATGCCAATGGCCATGCCGGCGTCGCGGGCCGCACGCTGCGCGCGCGCCAGCCCGTCGGCGGCGATCCATTGCAGGAAGGTATGCCAGGCCACGTCATCGGCATGGGCCTGCGCAAAGGCCGCGACCGCGGCATCGGCGGGCGAGCGCAGCGTGACCGGCCAGCTGCGCCAGTCGGGCGCGGCGTTGTGGTTGGTGCCGTTGGCGCTGTCGGCAAGCCGCTGCGCCTGGATGGCCTCGTAGCAGGCATGCGCGTGCAGCGCAGTGCCGCCGCGCGCGCGGAACGCGGCGCAGTCGTCCAGCGCCGCGCGCGGCAGCAGCGTCCCGCGCCGCTGCCACAGCCAGTGCAGGATGGCATAGCGCAGCGGCGCCAGCGCGATCCAGTCGATTTCGCGGCGCGCTTCCAGCGCGGCCAGGGTCTCGCCCGCGCCAAGGTCAGCGATGGCGGCGTCGACCGCGGCCTGCCCGAACAGTGCCGCGGGATCGGCGTAGAGCGGGTTCAGGAACAGCCGGCTGGATGGCGCGTACGGGCTGTAGCGCTGCGGCAGCGCGGCAAAGCCGGCGTGCAGCGGGTTGATGGCCACGGCATCGGCGTGCGCGGCGGCGGCCGAGGTGCAGCACTGCGCCAGCGCGGTCAGGTCGCCCATGCCGCAGGGCGCGCCGCGGCGCAGGCTGTAGAGCTGTAGCGCCAGGCCCCAGGGGCGCGCAGGGTCGCGCGTGCGGCCGGCGTGGCGCAGCGCGTCGGCGACGCCATAGCAGCGCGGCGGCGCCACCGCCAGCACCGTGTGCGCTTCGCCGAGTTCCAGGCGGTGATAGCCGCACACATCGATCGCAGGCAGCAGCATGGTGCCGCCATTGGCGCTGTCGTTGCCCTGGCGCACCGCGGTGCCGGCGACGATGGCGCCGTCTTCGAGCGTGAGCCGGTACGGGCGCTGCGGCAGCGTATGCGGCCACGGCACCGCCACCGGCTGGCCGCGCTCGGCGGTAATCAGCGGCGGCAGCGCATGGGCCGCGTCGTCGGCGGCCAGCCGCGCGCGCGAAGCCTCGCACTGTCCGGTGGTGGCGCAGGGCAGGCCGAGGCCATTCAGCACGCGCTGCAACGCGTCGTCGGATACCGTTTGCGGATGGTTCCAGGCATCGGTCCACTGCGGCAGCAGGCCAGCGCGCAATGCCAGCGCCTGCAGCGGAGTAAGGCCGCGTTCCGACGCTGTGCGAGCCGGGCTGTGGATGCCGGTACGCCGGCTCATGGCGCAGCCTCCTGGCGCGCTTCCAGCGCGACTTCTTCCGTAGCTTCCTGAGGGGCTTCCTGCGGCGCCCCGAGCGGCGGGCTTTCCGGGCGCGCGCTCTCGCGGCTGCGCGCCTGCGCCGCCAGCAGCACCAGCGAGTGGCCGGCCACGTCCTGGCTGTCGCCGACGGCTTCGCCGGCAAGCTCGGCCTCGGTCGCTTCGGGCCGGCTGCTGTCGAACAGCAGGGTCCAGTCCAGCGTGGGCCCGGGCAGCCGGAACGACGCGTCGGCATCGCCGGCGTTAAGCAACAGCAGCGTGACCTGTACGTTGCGGCCGTCGTCCTCTTCCTCCTGCGCCAGCGAACCGAGTTGCGGCCGTTCCGGCTGCTGCGGCGCGGCCGCGCGGCGCAGCGCCAGCGTGCGGATCTCGGGATCGGCCCATTCCTCTGACGTGGGCGGCTTGCCGTCGGTATCGAACCAGGCGATGTCGGCAATGCCGCGCGCCGGCTGTTCGCGCCCGTGCGCGAAGCGGTCGCCGGCGAGCGCATGCAGCCGGCGGCGCAGCGCCAGCAGCCGGCGCACCATATGCTGCAGCGGCTGCGCGCTGCCCGCCTGCGCCTGCTTCCAGTCCAGCCATGAGATCTCGTTGTCCTGGCAGTAGGCGTTGTTGTTGCCCTGCTGGGTGCGGCCCCATTCGTCGCCGGCGGTCAGCATGGGCGTGCCCTGCGACAGCAGCAGCGTGGCCATCAGGGCCTGCGCCACGCGCTGACGGCATGCCAGGATGTCGGGGTCGTCGGTGGGGCCTTCGACGCTGCCGTCCGCACTCCAGTTGGCGCTGGCGTTGTCGTCGGTGCCGTCGCGGTTGTCTTCGCCGTTGGCTTCGTTGTGCTTGCCGCTGTAGCTGACCAGATCGGCCAGCGTGAAGCCGTCATGCGCGGTGATGAAGTTGATGCTGGCCCACGGGCGCCGGTAGCGGCGGTCGAACAGGTCGGCCGAGGCTGTCAGCCGCGCCGCCAGCTCGCCGCGCTGGCCGGCATCGCCGCGCCAGAAGCGGCGCACCACGTCGCGGAACTTGTCGTTCCACTCGGCAAAGCCCGGCGGATGGTTGCCAAGCTGGTAGCCGCCGGGCCCCAGGTCCCACGGCTCGGAGATCAGCTTCACGCGGCGCAGCACCGGGTCCTGCATCAGCGCATCGAAAAAGCCCGAGCCCTGGTCGAAGCCGTTGCCCTCGCGCCCCAGCGTGCTGCCCAGGTCGAAGCGGAAGCCGTCGACGTGGTAGCACTCGACCCAGTAGCGCAGCGAATCCAGCACCATCTGCAGCACGCGCGGATGCGACAGGTTGAGCGTGTTGCCGCAGCCGGTGTCGTTGATGTAGTGGCGCGCGTCGCCGGGCATCAGCCGGTAATAGCTGGCGTTGTCGAGCCCGCGCCAGGACACCGTCGGCCCCAGTTCGTTGCCTTCGCAGGTGTGGTTGTAGACCACGTCCAGGATCACTTCGATGCCGGCGGCATGCAGGCGCCGCATCGCCACCTTGCATTCCTGCAACTGCCCGGTGCCGAGGTAGGCCGGCTCCGGCGCGAAGAACGACATGGTGTTGTAGCCCCAGTAGTTGCGCAGCCCGCGCTCCAGCAGGAAGCGGTCCTGCAGGATGGCGTGGATCGGCAGCAGCTCGATGGTGGTGACGCCAAGCTGCACCAGGTGGTCGATAAAGCGCGGGTCGCACAGCGCGGCGAAGGTGCCGCGCAGGTTGGGCAGCAGGTCGTCGCGCAGCATCGACAGGCCGCGCAGGTGGGCTTCATAGATGACGGTGGACGGCCATGGCACCGCCGGCGGGCGGTCGTCGCCCCAGTGGAAGCTCTCGTCGATCACCACCGCCTTGGGCATGCTCTGGGCGCTGTCGCGGCGGTCCAGCGTCAGGTCGCCGCGCGCGCTCTGCAGGCGGTAGCCGAACAGCACATCGGCCCAGCGCACCGGGCCGCTCAACTGGCGCGCATACGGGTCCAGCAGCAGCTTGTGCGGGTTGAAGCGGTGCCCGTGCATGGGATCGTAGGGGCCATGCGCACGGTAGCCGTACAGCGTGCCCAGCGCCGCGTTGGGCAGGTAGCCGTGCCAGATCTCGTCGGTGCATTCCGGCAGCGGCAGCCGCGCCAGTTCCTTGCGGCCGTTGCCGGAGAACAGGCACACGTCGATGCGCGACGCATGCGCCGAGAACACCGCGAAATTGACCCCCAGCCCGTCCCAATGGGCCCCCAGTGGATACGGCTTGCCCGGCAGCAGCCGGTCCGCGAACGGTCGGTTCATGTCGCCGCGCCTTGTGCGCCACTACCTTGTTCAAATCGCAATACCAGTGTGGCCAGCGGCGGCAGCGTCAGCGCCAGCGACGCGGGCTGGCCGTGCGAAGGCACTTCCACCGCGGCCACCGCGCCGCCGTTGCCGACATTGCTGCCGCCATAGCATTCGGCATCGGTGTTCAGGCATTCCTGCCAGGTGCCGGCAAAGGGCACGCCCAGGCGATAGCCCTGGCGCGGCACCGGCGTCATGTTGGCCACTACCAGCACTACCTCCTGGCTGTCCGGTGCGGCGCGGCGCAGCCAGGCAAAGACGCTGTTGTGGTTGTCGTCGCCCACCACCCACTGGAAGCCTTCGGGGCTGTGGTCCAGCGCGTGCAGCGCGGGCAGTTCGCGGTAGAGCCGGTTCAGGTCGCGCACCAGCGTGTGCATGCCGCGGTGCATGGGGTGGTCCAGCAGCGCCCAGTCGAGCTCGGCGTCGTGGTTCCACTCCTGCCATTGCGCCAGCTCGCCGCCCATGAACAGCAGCTTCTTGCCTGGATGGGTCCACATGAAGCCGTAGTAGGCGCGCAGGCCGGCAAAGCGCTGCCAGTCGTCGCCGGGCACCTTGCCGATCATCGAGCCCTTGCCGTGCACCACCTCGTCATGCGACAGCGGCAGCACGAACGCTTCGGACCACGCATAGACCAGGCCGAAAGTCATGTCCTGGTGGTGCCACGCGCGGTGGATGGGCTCATGTCCCAGGTAGCGCAGCGTGTCGTGCATCCAGCCCATGTTCCACTTGAAGTCGAAGCCCAGCCCGCCGCTGGCGACGCTGGCGGTCACGCCGGGCCACGCGGTCGATTCCTCGGCGATGGTCAGCGCGCCGGGGCAGCGTTCGTGCACCACCGCGTTCAGTTCGCGCAGGAAGTCGACGGCTTCAAGGTTTTCGCGGCCGCCGAAGCGGTTGGGGACCCACTGGCCGGGCTCGCGGCTGTAGTCGCGGTACAGCATCGATGCCACCGCATCGACGCGCAGGCCGTCGGCGTGGAAGTGCTCGAGCCAGTGCAGCGCGCCCGCGAGCAGGAAGCCGCGCACCTCGTTGCGGCCGAGGTTGTAGATCAGCGTGTTCCAGTCCTGGTGAAAGCCTTCGCGCGGGTCCTTGTGCTCGTACAGCGCGGTGCCGTCAAAGCGCGCCAGCCCGTGCGGGTCGGTGGGGAAGTGCGCCGGCACCCAGTCCAGGATCACGCCGATGCCGGCCTGGTGGCAGCGGTCGACAAAGGCAGCGAAGGCCTGCGGCGGGCCCAGCCGCGCGGTCGGCGCATACAGCGACAGCGGCTGGTAGCCCCACGAGCCGCCGAACGGGTGCTCGGTGACGGGCAGCAGTTCGATATGGGTGAAGCCCAGCTCCTGCACGTATGGCACCAGCCGCTCGGCCAGGATCTCCCAGCCGCGCTGGGTATCGTTGGCGGCGCGCAGCCACGACAATGCATGGACTTCATAGACCGACATCGGCGCGCCGTACGGGTCGGTGGCCTCGCGGCGCGCCATCCATTCGGCGTCCTGCCACTCGAACGGCGGCGCGCCCTTGCCGGGCGCCGTTACCACCGATGCGGTCTCGGGCGGGGGCTCGGTGGCCAGCGCCAGCGGGTCGGCCTTGTCGGGCAGCTCGGTGCCGTGCGGATCGAGCAGGTCGTACTTGTAGCGGCAGCCCGGCTCGGCGCCCAGCGCCGCGGGCACGAACAGCTCCCAGATGCCACTGGGATGGCGCAGCCGCATCGGGTGCCGCGCCGGATGCCAGCCATTGAAATCGCCGATCACGGACACGCGCTGCGCATTGGGGGCCCATACCGCGAAGCGCACCCCGTCGACCCCGTCCACGCGCTGCCATTGCGCGCCCATGCAGGCGCCGAGCCGGAAGTGGCGGCCTTCCGCAATCAGGTGCAGGTCGAGCTCGCCCAGCAGCAGCCCGAAGGCATAGGGGTCGGCGCTGCACTGCCCGGTGCCGTCGGCCCATTGCACGCGCAGCCGGTAGTCGGCGGCACTGGCCTTGCCGGACCGGTTTTCGCGCGGCAGCCACCCGGCAAAGATGCCGCCGCCGTGCAGCCGTTCCATATCCGCCAGCGGCGCGCCGCCGGCATCGGCAAGCTGCACCGACACCGCGCCCGGCAGGCAGGCGCGCACCAGCACGCCGTCGCCATCCGGATGCGGCCCCAGTACCGCGAACGGGTCAGGGTGGCGCGCGCCCAGCAGCGCATCGAGCTCGTGGCCGGGCAGCATGCCGGCCTGCTGCGCGCTGCGGCTTCCGGCTGTGGTGGAGGGGTTCATGGTTGCACCCCCGTGGCCGCTGTCAGCTTGCGGACCAGCCGCGCCAGACCGCTTACCGGCAGGTCGATCCAGGCGACGCGATTGGCGGCTTCGTAATCGACCTCGTAGGCCGCGCGTTCCAGCAGGAACAGGTCCAGCAGCGGCTGGAGCTGGTCGGGCTGCACCCATGGTGCGGCCGAGCCCTCCATATGTTGCCGGTAGGCGTTCAGGAAGGCCTCGTTGGCGGTGGTGCGGAAGCGCTCCAGCAGCACGGCGCGGCGTTCGGCCAGCGCGGGCGGCAGTTCGGTATGGGTGCGTTCCTGGCGATCGGTGCCGACCGTGGCCGCGGCATAGTCGATCGAGCGCAGCAGCCCGGCCACGTCGCGCAGCGGCGAGGTCTTGCGCCGCCGCCAGTCCAGCGGCAGGCCGGGCTCGCCCTCGAAGTCGACCAGGTAGGTGTCGTTCTGCGCGATCAGCACCTGGCCCAGGTGGAAGTCGCCGTGGATACGGGTCTGCAGGCTGCCCGGCGCCGACGCGGCCAGCTGATCGACCAGCCCCGGCAGCGCGTCGCGGGCATCCATCAGCGTCTGCACGTCGGACTCGAACGCCATGCGTACCGAACCCTGCACGTTGTCGGCGCGCCGTTCCAGCAGCGTCAGCGCGCGCTGCAGCGCCTTCATTGCCTGTCCGGCCCAGGCGCGCGCATCGTCGTCGCTGGCCGGCACCGGCGTGAACGGCGCTTCATCGGTGGGCCGGGCCAGCACCGCATGCAGTTCGGCCAGGCGCCGTCCCAGCGTGCCGGCCAGCGCGGCGTAGCCGTTCATGGCCTCGGCGAACTCGTCCTCGCTTTCCGGCGCCGGCAGCGCATCGTCGATGGCGCGGCCAAGGTAGTCGAGGGTCCAGTCCCAGCCGTTGCCCTGGTTGAGGATATAGCCCTGCAGCAGCATCAGCGTATGCGGCACGCCGTCGGCACCGGTGCGCACCACCTCGCCCAGCAATGGCGCCGCGTGCGCGTAGCTCTGCGCGGTCAGGTAGCGTGTCATCTCGGCTTCGGGATGGATGCCGCCGGAGAGCCGGCGCACCAGCTTGAGCACCGCGGTGTTGTTGTACGACAGCGAGCTGTTGGACTGCTCGGCCGACATGTACTCGATGGGGTCGCGCTCCAGTTCCAGCGCGGCCAGTCCCGGTTCGGCCTGGAAGCGGATGAGGTCCTGCCCGGCGCGCATTTCCACGCCATTGCGCAGCGCACGCACCACTTCGCGCGCGAAGGGCTCGACCACGAATCCGTCGGTGGCCAGTCCCACGCGGCTGCCCTGGCGCACGCGCGCCATCGACAGCCCGTGTGCAAGCTGCGACACGCCGTCGGCGCTCTCGCGGTCCCACAGGATGCCTACCGGCAGCTGGTAGCGTTCGGTGCGGCCGGACAGCGCCACCTCGACCTCGGCCAGGTAGACGTCTTCGCCCGCGCCGCCGCGCGCGAACGGCAGCACGTACGCCATGCCGACGCGCTCGATGCGCTCATGCTTGGCGCCGAACCAGCGGCGCCGGCTGATGTAATGCGGCAGCACTTCGCTGGCCATGATGCGGCGCGACGCGTCGGTCAGTTCCGGCCGGCCTATGTTCTGCATCACGAGGGTGATCTGGTCTGGCATTTGCTCGGGCGCCTCCACGTGCCACGACGGCGGCTGCGCCTCGTCGCTGAGCACGAACCAGTAGAAGCCGTAGGGCGGCAGCGTCAGCAGGTAGGTAAGCGTGCCGATGGCGGGAAAGGGGGTGGCACCCATCATCTCCACCGGCACGCGGCCGTTGAAGGCGGACAGGTCCAGTTCGACGGCCTGCGGCGCGCGCGACAGGTTGGCCACGCACAGGATGTGCTCGCCCTCGTATTCGCGCAGGTAGGCCAGGATCTTGCGGTTGCCGGGAAACAAGAAGCGCAGCGCGCCGCGGCCGAAGGCCTGGTGCTTGCGCCGCAGCGCCAGCATGCGCCGCATCCAGTTCAGCAGTGAATGCGGATCGCGCGCCTGCGCCTCGACATTGACCGCCTCATAGCCGTACAGCGGGCCCTGCAGCGGCGGCAGCACCAGCCGCTCGGGGTCGGCATGCGAGAAGCCGCCGTTGCGGTCGGGCGACCACTGCATCGGCGTGCGCACGCCGTCGCGGTCGCCCAGGTGGATGTTGTCGCCCATGCCGATCTCGTCGCCGTAGTAGATCACCGGCGTGCCCGGCATCGAGAACAGCAGGCTGTTCATCAGTTCGATGCGGCGGCGGTCGCGCTCCATCAGCGGCGCCAGCCGGCGGCGGATGCCCAGGTTGATGCGCGCGCGCCGGTCCGAGGCATAGACCTCCCACAGGTAGTCGCGCTCGCTGCTGGTCACCATTTCCAGCGTCAGTTCGTCATGGTTGCGCAGGAAGATGGCCCACTGGCAGTTCGGCGGCACCTCCGGCGTCTGGCGCATGATGTCGGTGATCGGGAAGCGGTCTTCGCGCGCGATCGCCATGTACATGCGCGGCATCAGCGGGAAGTGGAACGCCATATGGCATTCGTCGCCTTCCGGCTCGGGGCCGGTCAGGCCGAAATACTGCTGCGCGTCCTCGGGCCACATATTGGCCTCGGCCAGCAGCATGCGGCCCTGGAAGTGCTGGTCCAGGTGCGCGCGGATATGGCGGATGACGGCGTGGGTCTCCGGCAGGTTCTCGTTGCTGGTGCCTTCGCGCTCCACCAGGTACGGCACCGCGTCCAGGCGCAGCCCGTCGATGCCCATGTCGAGCCAGAAGCGCATCACCGACAGGACTTCGTTGAGCACCTGCGGGTTATCGAAGTTCAGGTCGGGCTGGTGCGAATAGAAGCGGTGCCAGAAGTACGCGCCGGCGACCGGGTCCCAGCTCCAGTTGGACTTCTCGGTATCGCAGAAGATGATGCGGGTGCCGGCGTAGGACTGGTCATGGTCGGACCATACGTAGTACTTGCGCGCCGCCGAGCCGGGCTTGGCCTTGCGCGCGCGCTGGAACCACGGATGCTGGTCGGAGGTGTGGTTGATCACCAGCTCGGTGATCACGCGCAGCCCCCGCGCATGGGCCGCGGCGATAAAGCGGCGGGCTTCGGTCAGCGTGCCGTAGTCCGGGTGGACGTTGCGGTAGTCGGCAATGTCGTAGCCGTCGTCGCGGCGCGGCGACGGGTAGAACGGCAGCAGCCAGATGGTGTCCACGCCCAGGTTGACCAGGTAGTCGAGCTTGGCCAGCAGCCCGGCAAAGTCCCCGACGCCGTCGCCGTTGGCGTCGTAGAAGGACTTGATGTGGAGCTGGTAGATGACCGCGTCCTTGTACCAGAGGGGATCGGCGTTGAGCAGTGCGGCGCTGGCGGTTTCTGTTAGGCGTTTCATCCGTGTCTCCACGTGTGCCTTTGTCAGGCGCCGTGCGGGTCGGTCGAGGCCGGGGCGGCGGCGGGGCGGGGCGCGGGCCGCTCCAGCGGCCGTACGTGCCAGACCACGAAGGGCGTCTGCGCCGGGTCCAGCCGGATGCGCTGGTGCTTGCCGCGCAGTTCAAAGCGCTGTCCGCGCATCAGGTCCTGCACCGACACGCGGGCATGGTCGGACAGGCCCCATTCCCACAGCGGCAGTTCGATATCGGTCTCGTGCGGGGTGCGCGGGTCCAGGTTGATGGCGACCAGCAGCACGTCGTCGCCGAAGCGGTAGTCGGTGCCTGGCACGAAGCGCGCGAACCACAGCACCGCATCGCTGGTGGCGTGATAGAAGCGCAGGCCCAGGTGGTTCTGCAGCGCCGGGTGGCCGGCGCGGATCTCGTTGAGGCGCGAGATCTCGGCGACGATATTGCCGGGCTGGTTCCAGTCGCGCGCGCGCAGCTGGTATTTCTCGGAGTCGAGGTACTCCTCGCGCACCTTGCCGTCCAGCACGAACGGCGCGCTCTCGCACAGCTCGAACCCGTTATACATGCCCCACAGCCCCGACAGCAGCGTGGCCAGCGCCGCGCGGATCAGGAACGCGGGGCGGCCGCCGTTGTGCAGGAAGTAGGGATTGATGTCCGGCGTGTTGACAAAGAAGTGCGGGCGGAAGAAGTCGCGCAGCGGGCTCTGTGTCAGCTCGTTCAGGTACTCGGTCAGCTCCCACTTGGCGTTGCGCCAGGTGAAGTAGGTGTACGACTGGCTAAAGCCCAGCTTGGCCAGGCGCGCCATCATCTTGGGCCGGGTAAACGCCTCGGCCAGGAAGATGGTGTCGGGGTGGCGCGCGCGTATGTCCGCGATCATCCATTCCCAGAACGGCAGCGGCTTGGTGTGCGGGTTGTCGACGCGGAAGATGCGCACGCCCTGGTCGGCCCAGAACATCACCACGTCGCGCAGCGCCTGCCACAGCGCGGCACCGGCGGGCGGCGCGGCGTAGAAGTCGACATTGACGATGTCCTCGTACTTCTTGGGCGGGTTCTCGGCGTAGCGCAGCGAGCCGTCGGGACGGTGCGCGAACCATTCCGGATGGTCGCGCAGCCACGGGTGGTCGGGCGAGCACTGGATGGCGAAATCGAGCGCCAGCTCCAGCCCATACCCCGCGGCGGCGTCGCGCAACCGGCGGAAGTCGTCGAAGGTGCCCAGCTCGGGATGCAGCGCGTCATGGCCGCCTTCCTCGCCGCCGATGGCGTAGGGGCTGCCGGGGTCGTCCGGCTCGCTGCGCAGGCTGTTGTTGCGGCCCTTGCGATGGGTGCGGCCGATCGGGTGGATCGGCGGGAAGTAGAGCACGTCGAAGCCCATCGCGCGGATCGCGGGCAGGCGGGCGATCACGTCGTCGAACGTGCCGTGGCGATTCTCGTCGTTGCTTTGCGAGCGTGGGAACAGCTCGTACCAGCTTGCGTAGCGCGCCGCGAGGCGGTCGGCCTCGACCGGCATCGCCATCGGATGCCGCGAGGCGAACGGGCGCCCGGCGGGTGTGGCCATCACCGCCTGCATCGCGGCAGCAGTGCGCGGCGACAGCAGGAGCTCCAGCCGGCGTTCGTCGTCGCCGGCCGCGGCGGTCAGTTCATCCACGAGGGCGGACAATGCGCCGCCCGCGGGCACCCTGGCGCCGTTCTTCCGGCCATTGCCTTTCTTGCTGCTCCTGCCGTTCTTGCCGGCCGGCGGCAGCAGCGCATCGGCCACCAGCCGCGCGCCTTCCTCGATTTCCAGCGCGACGTTCAGCCCGGCGGCGCGCTTCTTGCCGATCTCGTCGAGCCAGCTCGCGAAGGTGTCGCGCCAGGCTTCGACGGTGAATTCATGCCGGCCCAGCGCCACCAGCGGGAAGCTGCCATGCCAGCGGTCGTTGACCACATGGTGCATCGGTGCTTCATGCCAGTCGGTCTCGCCCGGCGCGCGCCACAGCACTGCCGCGGCGAGCTTGTCGTGACCGTCCATCCAGATGTCGGCGCTGACAGTCACGCGTTCGCCCACGATGCGCCGCACCGCGAAGCGGCCCTCGTCGCAGGAGGGCTCGACGTGTTCGATGGCGATGCGCGGGGATTCCATCGCCGCCACCACGCTGCCCAGGCCGGTCGCGGCCAGCGTTTCGTGGCCGTGCGGCGCGCTCGCATCGGCGCGCGGCATGCCGGGGCGCGTCAGCGGCACCGGCGGCACTTCATAGAGGCGGATATCGGCGGGTGCCAGCGTGATGCTGGCCAGCGCATCGAGGCGGCTGGTGCCGTCGATCGTGCCGCCGGGGCCGCCCGGCGAGGCTTCCAGGTGCGCGCTGGCATGTGGCAGCGCGCTCAACACGCGGTCCGCGCCCAGCGTGCCGGGCGCCGCCGGATCGGGGTTGACCACCACGGCCAGCGCTGCGGTGCCATCAGGCAAGCCGGGTGCTGTATCGTCGCCGGCATCGCGCGGCAGGCCGCAGGCGCCATCGGGGGCGGGCAGCCTGGCCAGCACCGTCAGCGGCGCATCGGGACCGCTCAGCAGCCGCACCGACAGCGCCGGCGCGGGGTTGCGCGAGGCCAGCCAGGTATTGGCCTCGAGCAGTTCGTGGGTGAGATCGTACGGGGCGCCGTCATGCGCCGCGCCGTCCGGCGTCAGCGGATCGCGCGCGAGCGCGCCGCCGGTCTCGAAGCCGGCCGGCACCAGGATGCCGTCGCCGATGGCGGCGGCGGTCCACAATGCGCGCCGCGCGCTCAGCGCATCCTGGCGTGCGGGTGTCAGCGCGGGCGCGGCCAGCACCCGGCCAAAGCGGCGCAGCCGTGCGATTTCCTCGGTCAGCCAGGGGCTGCGGAAATCCCACCACGGCAGCGAGCAGAAGGCGGCATCGAAGCCTGCCGGCGCGAGGTCGTCCAGTTGCGCGGGCGTCAGCCCCGGCGTCCAGGCGAGAAACAGCGGCGTGCCGCGCGCCTGCCCGGGCACGGCATCGCCGCGCAGGGTCGAGGTCAGCGCGCTCCACCACCTGCCCGGCACGCGTGCCGGCGCACGGCAGCAGAAGCCGGCGGCACCGGCGGCCCACGCCATGCGCAGGTGGGCCGCCCACCATTGCACCAGCGGCTCGGCCACATGCGGGTCGTGCCAGCGCAGGCGCGAGCCGGGGATGTGGTTGTCGGTCTCGTGCGGCGCAGCCGCGGGCGCGGCGGTGTCGATCCAGCGCGGATCGACTGCGCCATCGCCGCCGTCAGGCGTGTAGCGATCCAGTGAAATATCGAGCAGCGGGGCCAGCCCATGCCGGGCGCACGCCGCGAGGGCGTCCTCGCCGGGCAGGCGCGGCCAGCCGCCGATCAATACATGGTCGAAGCCCAGCGCCGCCACGCGTTGCAGCGCGTGTTCATCGGCGTCGGGCGTTCCGGTCAGGTCGATCTGGCAGATCCGCACAAAGTCCTCCCGGTGTGGCGCTCCAATGGAGCAAAAAAACCCACGGCGAGGCCTTGCGGCCGGGCCAGCGGGATGGCACTGCCATGCGAAGTGCGTGCCAGCGCGCCCCATGGCCCCGCCATTCGGGAGAACCCTAGACGGTTCAAGGGGATGCGCTGCATGGCGCGATGTGCATCATGCGCATCCGCTTGTAAAAAGTACCGGCTCCTGCCTTGCCGATGGAAAGAACGCGCCGACCCGCTGCTGCCGGCCGGAGGGGGTGCATTGGCCGGTACGTTTCTTGCCCTTGCTGGCTGGCAGCCGCCGGGACGTCGCCGCCCCGGCGCAAGCTGCGATCGTTGAATGCGGGCCGGAGACATGCACATGGACTGGTGGCTGGAGGCAACGCAGTGGCCGGCGATGGTGGTGACGGTGCTCGCCACCTGGCTGGTGGGCTCGCGTTCGATTGCGCGCCGGCGCGCGGGTTTCTGGGCGTTCCTGGCGAGCAACGTGCTGTGGATCGCGTGGGGCTGGCATGGCGATGCCTATGCGTTGATCGTGCTGCAACTGGCGCTGATCGTGATGAACCTGCGCGGCATGCGTGAGGCGCGCAAGGCGTGGCTCGCCGCGTCGCGGCGGGCGTTTGCCGCGGCTGGCGCCGCGGACCGGCGTTTATCCTTGTCTGACCGGCCAGCCGGTCCCGATCGATGACTTCACGGGTCCGGCCACGGACCAGGACAGGTGTGCCATGGCGAAGAAGAAGATCCTCCTTCTCAATGCACTGATCGCGGCCTCGCGCGATGGCGAGCGTTCTTGCCGCCGCGCGGCAATGGCCGCCACCAACCCGCATCTGAAGTCGCTGTTCACCAGCCGGGCCAATGCATTTGCGCTGGCTGCGCAGGAGCTGCAGACCTGCCTGCTCGATCTCGGCGAGCTGCCGCAGACGCCCAGCGTGCCCGCGGCGTCGGCCGCCTCGGCGGGAAGGGGCCTCGGCAAGCACCGCTCGGACCGGGCCCTGCTGCAGGCGGTCAGCAAGGGCGAACACGCGGTGCAGCGGCGCTATGCGCGGGCGCTGCGCGCGCATGTGCTGGGCTCGCGGCTGCGCGCGGTGGTGCGGCGGCAGTATCGCGGCGTGCAGGTCAACCACGAGCTGTTCCGCGTGCTGCGCGAACAGTACCGGACCGCGCGGCCAACGCTGTAGGGGGCGTGGCTGCGGGGCGAACTATTTACAAGGGTTCGAACGATTTGCATGCCACACCGGGGCAGCGCGCGGCGGGCACTGAACTTGCGGGATGCCTTCACCGCTCCTGTCTTCGCGCAAAAGCTGCCATGCCCACCACTGCCACGTCCGCAGACCTGCAAGCCTTCGAGCACGCCGCCCGCCTGGTGCTGATGTACGGCCTGGTGCCGCTATGGCTGCTGGCCGGCGTGGGCGACTGGCTGTGCCATCGCGTCACCCACATCGAGCGCAATGCCGGCGCCCGCGAATCGATGCTGCATATGCTGATGCTGGCCGAGGTCGGGCTGCCGCTGCTGCTGGTCCTGTTCCTGGAGGTCAATGCGCTGGTGATCGGGGTGATGCTGGCCGCCGTGGTGATCCACGAAGCCACGGCATGGTGGGACGTGCAGTACGCCAGCACCCGGCGCCATATCTCGCCGGTCGAGCAGCATATGCACAGCCTGCTCGAAGTGCTGCCGCTGGCCGCGGCGTCGTATGTGGTGGTGATGCACTGGGGCCAGTTCCTGGCCCTGTTCGGACTCGGCAGCGAGCCCGCGCGCATGGCGCTGGCGCTGAAAGCCGAACCGTTGCCGCCGGCCTATCTGGCCGGGCTGCTTGGCGCAGTGGTGCTGCTGTCCGGCCTGCCTTATGTGGAAGAGCTGTGGCGCTGCGTGCGCTGGCGCCGGCGCGAGCGCGAGGCCGCGCTGGCGCAGGCAACGCGGGCCGTGCGCGGCGGCGGCCAGTAAGTCCTGTCCGCGCCGCGCACGCCGCGTGGCAGCAGGCGCCTGTCCGCGCAGTGGCGCCGCTCCCCGTGCCCGGCTGTTGCCGGGTTACTGCTTCGGTGCCGGATCCGGCGAGTCGCCCTTCGGGCCGCTCGGTGCATCGGCGGTCGGTGCCGGCGGCGCGCCTTGTTCGCGCGGCTTCTTGCTGCGCGCGGTGTTCGACTTGCCGGTCTTCTGCTTGGACTTCTTCACCGTATCCTTGGTGGCACCGGGCGCCGAGGCGCTCATATCGGTGGCAGCCGGCTGGTTGCGCGAAGCGCCGGCGCCTTCGACTGGCGGTGCGCTGGGGTTTGGCGCCGTTGGCGAAACCGGAGCCTGTTGGGCGAAGGCCGGCAGGCAGAGCGCGGTGCCGACGACCAGTGCCGTGGTAGCGAGGGTGCGTTTCATGATGATCTCCATTGCAAGACTACGTCGGTCGGGCCCAGGGCCCTGGTAACGCCGGTGCGCCGTTTCGGCAGACCGGCGATTCAGTTGCGCCGCTGCATTGGCGGCGATTCATGGATGCGTTGGCGCGTCGCCGGGTGCGACCAGGCGCAGGTGCGTCGCGCCCTGGCCGCGCCGCGCCAGCTCGTGGTAATGGCAGATGCGTGCCAGGGCCCAGTCGGCGGCTGCCTCGCGCACGGCGTTGCGCTCGCCGGGAAAGCGCCGCGTCTCGGTGTAGGCGGCAACGCCCGCGGCGGTGTCGGGCACGTTGCGCGCGGCATGGCCCGGCCGGCGGAACACCCAGGCAAAGCACTGCGTGCCGGCGGGCGTATCGCCGTCGCCGCTGCCATCGGCAACGCCGGTATTGGCGATCGCCAGGTCGGCACCAGTGAGCTGCATGGCGCCGAGCGCCATGGCCAGCGACACTTCCTCGCTGGTCAGCCCGTGCCGCCGGATGGTTTCGGGCGGCACGTGCAGCAGTTCTTCCTTGGCCCACGGCGAATACGCGACGATCGCGCAGCGCAGCACCGCGCCGCATCCCGGCACCTCGGCGATGCGCGAGGCGATCAGCCCCGCGGTACATGACTCCGCGGTGACCACGTGCAGGCCGTGGCGCAGCAGGTAGCGCGCGATGGTCGGGTTATCGCTGCCGTGATGCGTCATCGCCGTGCGCCCGGATGGCGGACCGGCACGCCGTTGCCGCGCGACACCGCATGCCCGCCCTGCGCGGGGGGCCGCATCGTGCCGCGCCGTGCCTGCGCGTCGCGGTCCGGTTCTTCGCGTTCCGGTTTCTGGCGTTCCGTCCGCCCGCGCACGAACGTCACCTTGCCATCGCGCTCCAGCACCACGCGGCTCAGGTCATCGAAACTGTCGGTCTGCAGCGTGGCGCGCAGGTTGGCCTTCAGGTCCTCTTCGGTCAGCATCGCGCGGCTCACGCGCTCGCGGTCGAGCTCGCCCTGGCGCAGCAGGTCCAGCGCATGGCCGCCGGTGATGCGGTCAAAGGCCGGGTAGCGGCCCGACAGCCAGCCCACCGCGCGGTGCAGCAGCACCAGCGCCAGCGCGGCGGAAAACGCCACGGCAAACGAGGTCGCCCCGACTACCGCGCGCGACAGCACCGCGCCCAGCAGCAGCACGATGCACAGGTCGAACGAGGTCTTCTGCGCGAACGCGCGGCGCCCGGCCAGCCGCAGCATCGCCCAGGTGGCAATGAAGATGATGGCGGCGCGCACGGCGCCCTGCCACCAGGCCAGGTCATCGCCTTCGCCAACGAGGTTGTGCATCGCATCGACCAGGACTTCCATGATGTCCATGACGGCACCCCGGGGTGGATTTGATGGCAGCGGCGGCAGGTTCCGTGCCAGCGCCGCCACGCCAGGCGTGCTGCCCGGCACGCGGCGTACAGGCGCTTCGCGGGCCCCATGGCTTGCGCCATGCGCGCGCCAAGCGGGGAAAAATGTACATGCAGCGCCGGCAGCCGCCTGTAAAAGCTGCGTGGGCGGGCGCTGCGCCGCCGCCGCCACAGCAGCGCCCGGCGCCGCGCCGCGATGGCGTCCATCTTGCATGCGATCGGGCAACCAGGATGTATGGAGACAGTCATGCCCGAGCAGGCGCCCAAGTCAGGACAGGCCCATCCCGGCGATCCCACCGATGTCCGCAAGGGGCAGGTCACCAGCCCGCTGCCGCGCGAAACCTTCCGCCAGCGCTTCCTGGCGCGTTTCACGGATCCTGCCTACCGGCAGGAGGACGACGCGCTGGAGCGGCTCGAGTGCATCGCCTGGGACGCTTATCAGCAAGGACGCAAGGCGCCGCTCAAGCGCAAGGCCGGGCCCGGCTATGCCGACCCCGCCTACGAACTGTCCGACGAATGGCGCGCCGCCAGCGAAGCCATCGCCGCCGCGCAGCAGCGCCAGGCGGATCCCGCCACACCGTCGCGCGTGCTGCTGGTGTGCTCGGCCGCGCGCAATGACTACACCTGTCCGGGCGAGATGTCCAAGTCCTGGCGACTCTCCGAGCGCGCGCGGCAACAGCTTGAAGCGGACGGCATGGAGGTCGATGTGCTCGACCTGAGCCACCTCACGTCGGATGCGGACCTGCGCATCTTCCCGTGCAAGGGCTGCGTATCGACGTCGATGCCGCTGTGCCACTGGCCGTGTAGCTGCTATCCCAACCATGCGCTGGGGCAGGTCAATGACTGGATGAACGATATCTACCCGCGCTGGGCCGGCTGCCATGGCGTGCTGATCGTGACGCCGGTGTACTGGTATCAGGTCACCAGCCCGCTCAAGCTGATGATGGACCGGCTCGTGTGCGCCGACGGCGGCAACCCCGATCCGACCAGTACGCAGGGCAAGGATGTGGTGCGCGCCAAGAAGCTGGAGCTGGCGGGCTGGGACTATCCCAAGCACCTGTCGGGCCGCGCCTATGGGCTGGTGGTGCACGGCGACGTCGCCGGTATCGAGGGGGTGCGCCGCGCGCTGTCCGACTGGCTGGACTGGATGGGGCTGATCGATGCGGGCGCGCAGGCGCGGCTCGATCGCTTTATCGGCTACTACAAGCCTTACGCCACCAGCCATGTGGCGCTGGATGAAGACACCGGCGTGCAGGCGGAAGTGGACAACGTGGCGCGGGCGCTGGCGTGCGCGGTGCGGCAGTTGCGCGCGGGTGAGCTGCGCGCGCCGGACCGCGAGCTGGTGCCGCCGCGGCAGAAGTAATACCAACCTCAGGGGAGTCAGCGATGGACCGCAGGGATGAGCGACGAGGCGACCGGCGCCAGGACTGGAGCAACAACTGGCGCGGTGAGCCCTGGCACGAGAGCGCGGTGCCCGAAACCGATATGCGCAGCCACTACGTGGGCGCCTATGGCGTCTACGACTATGACGAGCCGGTCGATCCGGGCGAATTCGACATGGCGCGCACGCGGCGGCGCGGGCCCTACGACGAAGCGCCAAGGGGGACGCAACGCGGGACCCAGGGCGTTGCCGACCCGTACCGGCAGTTCACCGGCTTCAACGAGCGCATGGGCCTGTACCACAGCGGTCCGCAACGCGCGCGGCCGGTGGGCCCGCGCAACTACCAGCGCACGGACGAACGCATCCTCGAAGACCTGTGCGAGCAACTGACGCGCAACGCGCGGCTGGACCTGAACGAGGTAGAGGTAAGGGTCGACCAGGGCGTTGTGACACTGGAAGGCAGCGTGCCTGAGCGGCAGCAGAAGTACCGCATCGAGGATATCGCCGACGAGGTCTACGGCGTGCAGGAAGTCGCCAACCACCTGCGCGTGCCGCGGCGCGGCACGCAGGTGTACTGAATGAGCACCGGCATGCCAGATCCATCGACGAGCCAGAACGGTGCCAGCGCGCCGGGCAGCACCACGCAGGCGGACGCGGCGCTGCAGGCCGCGCTGTGCGAGCGCCTGTGGGACGCCGGCCTGGATGTGAGCGAGGTATCGCTGCGCGTGGCACAGGGGCGCGTCACGCTGGACGGCGCCATCGGCACCGCGGCCGATCGCGACAAGATCGAGGCCTGCGTGCGCGGCTGCGCCGGCGTGAGTGACGTCGTCAACCGCATCCGGGTCGCGCCGGACCGCACCGGCGGCTGATGGCATGGGATCCGCCTCTGCACGCGTTCTTGAAAAGGAGATTGCCATGAAGCACATCGCAATGCTTGCGCTGGCTGCACTGCTGAGCGCATCGGCCTGGGCCCAGACTTCTACATCGCGTCCTGGCCTGGACACGCGCGCGCCGGGATCGGCGGCATCGGATGTGTTACCGGGGCAGGGGGATACGCGACGCGCGACGCCTGCCACGCCGGCGACACCGGCTACGCCGGGCGGGGCGGGTACCCGGGCCACGCCGGCCACGCCCGCCACGCCTGCGTCACCGGCGCTCAACGAAGGGCCGCAGTCGGCGCAGCGGTATGACTACCCTGCGTCGGAGCCTAAGGCGCCGAAGTCGCGGAAGTGAGTTTTCACCGCTGCGGGGTTTCGCCCCTCTCCCGCGCGCGGGGAGGGCAGCCAGGCGGGATGGCGATACGCTGCAAGCCTGACGTTCAAAGCCCATAGGGCCACATCTCCGGCGCTCCCGCCGCCGGCCTCTCCGGCAACGCCGGCACCGCCCTGGTCCTGTCAAACCAGACCACCGCATCAAACTGCCGCGGCAGCACCGCCCGCGCATAGTGGCTCTGCAACTCCGTCTCCGGCTGGTAGATCACGCCGATAAAGCGCTCCTGCCGCGCCGGCATCAACACCTTGCGCACATCGTCCAGCGCAGCACTGCGCGCACCGCGCAGGTCGAGCCAGCACTGCTGGTGGCCGGCCAGGTGGAACAGGTGCTCGTAGCTGTCCGGGCGTGCCGGACGCACCGTCTTGACCTCCATGGGCCCATCCCACCACGTCGCGGCGGCCACGGTGCCGTCGTAGGTGCTCATGCCTACCAGCGCGGCCGCATCGCCAAAGGTCTCCCGGCAGAGCTGGCCGATATTGAGCTGCCCCTGGGCCGTGCCCATCTCGGTCTTCGACGCATCCCCGATATGCGAGTTATGCGCCCACACCACCGCGCGCGACTGTGGCCCCTGCACTTGCAGCAGCTGTTCCAGCGTTTCAAACATATGGGTGTCGCGCAGGTTCCAGCTATCGTCGCTGCCGTGGTACATCACGCGGTAGTAGCGCTCGGCCGACGCCACCAGCCGCGCATTCTGCGTGGCGTCGAGAAACTCGTCATGCCCGTCGCGGGCATAGGCCAGGCGCATGCCGAGCAGCGCCTGCAGTTGTTCGACCACGGCGTCTTCGCAGTCCTCGTGCGTGCCGTGCAGCACCGCCCGGCCGTAGCGCGCAGGATCGCGGCCCCAGGGCTCCAGGCAGGCGTAGCGCTCGCGCGCTTCGCGCGCGGCTTCCGGATCGACGCCTTCCAGATAGGCCAGCACCGCCGCGATGGACGCGCGCAGGCTGTAGATATCCAGCCCGAAGAACCCCGTGCGCCGGTCAGGCGGCAGCGTGTCGTTGTGCGCGCGCAGCCAGCGGATAAAGCGCGCGACCTCCAGGTTGCGCCACATCCAGACCGGAAAACGGGTGAAGGCCTCACCCGGAGATTCGGCCGGCAGCGCAGGGCGGCCGCGCACGTGCCGGTCCACGGCGGCGGCATCGGGCCAGTCGGCTTCGACCGCGACGATGCGAAAGCCATGGCGCGCCACCAGATGCGCCGTCAGTGCGGCGCGGGCGTGATAGAACTCGGCGGTGCCGTGGCTGCTTTCGCCAAGCAGCACCACGCGGTGCGCGGCAAGCGCATCCGCCTGGACCGCCAGCGCGCTCGCAAAGGGACCGCTAAAAGGACTTTCGGCCACGTCATCGGTGGCCGGAAGGGGAATCGCCGCGGCGGCAAGCGCCGCCGCGGCGTGCAGGTCAGCCCGGCTGGCAGGCATGTTGTCGCCGTATCAGGCGCGGCGAGACTACCGCTCGGCGGACTTCAGCCCGCCACGGCGCGCGGGTCGTGACCGAAGCTGTTGCGCGAGCGGATCTGGCCGTCGCGGCCGTGGATCAGCAGTTCGACGCGTTCGCGCCGTGCCTTGGTGGTGCCGGCCGCGATCGCTTCTTCCTGCGTGGCATGGTGAGATTCCGCATAGCGCGCGCCTTCGTGGATGACATCCCAGCCATCCTGGTGCGGCACGACGTGTAGGTTGCTGCCCATTTGCGGTCTCCGGGATAAGGGATGCTTTCATTGTGGCGCACGTACAGGCGTTGTCTATCCGGCGGCGTCTGACAAGCGCAAGGGCAGCAAGCCCGACTTTCTGATGGAAAGTTCTGGTTATTTGTGCCGCCTCTTGTAAGCTGGACTTGGATCGCAAAAAGAGGAGCGGACCATGCGTGCAAGATTTGCCAGGGGGCTGACGCAGTCGCCGGTGACCATTGTGGCCCGGGCGTTCGACGGAGAATCAGTGAGAGCCCCGCAGGTTGGCGACCTGGTGACCGTTTATAGCCAGGATCAGGACACCGAGTTCAATATCCGCCTGTGCGAAGCCGTCGAGCCCGGCCGCTGGCGCGGCGTGGTCTACGCCATCGGGCGCGGCCAGGATGTGCTGGTGACGGCCGAAGGGCTGGAGATAGACGATGTGGTCGAGGTGATGCGCGAGGAAATTGCTTCCGTCATCCCCTGCGGCCGGTCCCACTGAAGACCGCACCCGGGCGGGTGCGGCCATCCCCGTTTCGACAAGGCCCGCGGCGGGCTTCAGGCCTGCCGCGCGGACTGCCTTGGCACGCCCAGCCACATGGCCAGGCCGCTCGCCAGCAGCAGCGCCGCCAGCAGGTACAGCGCGTTGTCCATGCTGCCGGTCTGGGTCTTGATCTGCCCGATCATCCACGGGCTGACGATGCCGCTGGTGATGCCGATGCTGCTGATAAAGGCGATGCCCGCCGCTGCGCCAGCGCCCGGCAGGTAGCTGGGCGGCAGCGACCAGAACACCGGCAGCGCCGCGAAGATCAGTACCGCCGCCACCGACAGGATCGCCAGCATCGCCGCCAGGCTCGGCAGGTGCAGCGTCAGCGCCACCAGCGCCAGCGCGCCGCCCGCGGTGCACAGCAGGAAATGCCGATGGCGTTCGCCGGTGCGATCCGAGTGCCGTGCGATCAGGATCAGCCCGACCGCGCCCACCGCATTGGGCACCACCGAATACAGGCTGACCGACATCACGTCGGTGATGCCGAAGTCGCGGATCATCAGCGGCATACAGAAACTCAGCGCCAGCGAGCCACAGGTCAACGAGAAGTAGATAAAGGCGAACAGGTACACGCGCGGGTTGCGCAGCACCTGCCGCAGCGCCTCGAGCGAATGGCCGCCGGCACGCGCCTCGGCGGAGGTGGCTCGCGCCAGGTGGGCGCGTTCGCTCTCATTGAGCCAGCTCGCCTGCTGCGGGCCATCGACCAGGCAGCGCGCCGCCACCAGCCCGAGCAGCACCGCGGGTGCGCCCTCGATCGCAAACATCCACTTCCACCCCTGCAGGCCGAGCACGCCGGCCATGTCGCGCATGATCCAGCCCGAGACCAGCCCGCCCAGCACGCCTGCCACCGCCACGCCGGCAAAGAAGATCGCCATCACCGCGGCGCGGCGCCGCGCCGGGAACCAGTAGGTCAGGTAGAGCACGATGCCGGGAAAGAAGCCGGCCTCGAATACGCCCAGCAGGAAGCGCAGCGTGTAGAACTGCGCGGGCGTCGATACCGCCATCATCGCCACCGAGGCAATGCCCCACAGCACCATGATGCGGGTAAAGGTGCGCCGTGCGCCGAAGCGCGCCAGCAGCATATTGCTGGGGACTTCGCACAGCACGTAGCCGACGTAGAACACCGCGGCGCCCAGGCCATACATGGCATCGCTGAAGCCAAGGTCCTGCTTCATCTGCAACTGCGCAAAGCCGATGTTGATGCGGTCCAGGAACGAGACCACGTAGCAGACGAACAGGAACGGGATGATGCGCAGCCAGACCTTGCGGTAGAGCGCGTCTTCAGCGTGCGCGGCAAGGGTGGGGGACGCTAGGGGATTTAGGGACGAAAGGTCCCCTGAGACCGGATGGCTCATGAACGTTGTCTCCGTACGGTGGCGGCTGCGGCGGCGGGCAGCCAGTGGGTGCCGCCAGTCCGGGACGCGTCTTGTGCGCGTTGGCCGGGGGGTGTTTCGGGGAAAGAGTTCGGCAGGCGCGGCATGGCCGCGCCTGCAATCAGGTCAGGCTGGCGTGGCGGCAGGCATGTCGGCCACGCCTTCGCGCGCGGCCTGCAGCGCGGCCAGCAGCACGTCGTGGTCGCCGATATGGTTGGCCAGCAGCAGGATCAGCTGCGCGTTGGCGGCCTGGCTCTGCGCTTCGTCGAGGTCGCGGTGCATCTCGATCAGCGCTTCGTAGAAGTCGTCCGGGCGCGCCAGGTTGGGCTGGGTGTTGAGCGTATTGGGCATGGGGAGGTCTTTGCTGTGCGTTGCTGGTCTGGCGCGTGTCAGGCGGCCATGCGGCCGGGCTCCGGCGTGCGCAGGTCGGCGCCGGTGGCGCGCGCCAGCGCGGCGCGGATCGCCACGGGATCGGCACGGCGCCAGCGGGCACAGACATGCTGGTCCGGGCGGACCAGGTAGCAGGTGCCGGGCGTGGCGCCGTAGCGCGCGGCGGCCAGGCCCTGGTCGTCGCGCAGCACGGTGGCATTGCTGCAGGTGATCAACGGCTGCGCCGCGTCGGTGATGTAGACCAGCCGCAGCGGCACGCCACTGTCCTTCAGCGCGGCCAGGTCGGCCAGCGTGCCGGCATCGATCGCATCGGGATTGCCGAACCGCAGCACGGTGAAATCGCCGCCCAGGTGCGACAGCAGCCAGCCCGCACCCTGCGCGCCGGATACCGGCGCATCGGCGCAGACCGCACCGGGCACCATGTTGCCGGCATAGTCCCCGGCATCGTCGCTGGTATTGAGCGGCGAGCCATGCAGCACCGCCGGCACCGACAGCCGCCCGCTGTTGACCAGCCCGCGCGCAAATGCGTGCCGCTTCGACAGCGTCAGCACCGCATCGCGGAAGACGCGGCTGACCGCGCTCTTGGGCGTGATGAAGTCGGTGGCCCGGGTCGAATTGAGGATGTTCTCGTCAGCGGCGTATTCACGCTCGCTGGCGTAGGTGTCCAGCAGCGTATCGGCGGCACGCCCCTGCAGCACATAGGCCAGCTTCCACGCCAGGTTCTCGGCATCCTGCACGCCGCTGTTGGCGCCGCGCGCGCCGAACGGCGACACGCCGTGCGCCGAGTCGCCGGCGAACAGGATATTGCCGTGGCGGAAACTGTCCATGCGCAGGCATGCGAACGTGTACACGCTGACCCATTCCAGCTCGAACTTCACGTCCTTGCCCAGCAGCGCCTGCACGCGGGGGATCACGCGCTCGGGCGACTTCTCCAGCACCGGGTCGGCATCCCAGCCGAGCTGGAAGTCGATGCGCCAGACATTGTCGGGCTGGCGGTGCAGCAGCACCGACTGGTTGGGATGGAAGGGCGGGTCGAACCAGAACCAGCGCTCGGTGGGGAAGTCCGCTTCCATCTTCACGTCGGCGATCAGGAAGCGGTCGCGGAAGGTGCGCCCCTTGCTGTCCAGCCCCAGCAGCTTGCGCATCGGGCTGCGCGACCCGTCCGCGGCGACCACGTAGCGCGCCGCCAGCGGATAGCAGCCGCCAGGCGTCTCGACGGTCAGCGCCACGCTGGCCTCAGGCGTGCCAGCCTGGCGCTGCTCGAGCCCAACCACCTTGTTGTGCCAGCGGATCTCGATATTGGGCAGCGCCTGCGCGCGCTCCAGCAGGTAGCCCTCGACGTAGTACTGCTGCAGGTTGATGAATGCCGGGCGGCGGTGGCCGCTTTCGGGCAGCAGGTCGAAGCTGTACACCTGCTGGTCGCGCAGGAACACCTTGCCGACATTCCAGCTCACGCCCTTGTCGACCATGCGCTCGCCGCAGCCGAGCCGGTCAAAGATATCCAGCGTGCGCTTGGCAAAACAGATCGCGCGCGAACCGGTGGACAGCGTGCAATCGTCGTCGACCAGCACCACGCGCACGCCGCGCTGGGCCAGGTCGATGGCGGTGGCCAGGCCGATCGGCCCGGCCCCGACCACGACCACCGGATGCGTGGCCGGGTCGGCCGTTGCCGATTGTTCCGCGCAGGGTTTGTACTCGAATGACAGCCGCTGGTAGTCGATGCTGCTCATGCCTGTGTCTCCATCCAAAGCTTGTTTCCCGACTTTGTTGTTCTGTTGGTCAGTCCTGCAGCGCGGCCCACATTTCCTTGTCGCGCTGCGCGGTCCAGATGCGCGGGTGGCGGATGCCGCTGGCCTCGTCATAGGCGCGCGAGACGTCGAAGGGCAGGCAGTGCTCGTAGATGAAGACGTGGCCGAACTTGGGGTCCATCGCGCGGCGGGTATGGGCCATCGCGGCCTTCAGGTCGAGCTTCTCGGCCACGGCTTCCTTGCCGGCCTGGAACAGCGTGGTGACGAAGTCCTTGGTGTAGGCGATGCCTTGCTTGACGGCTTCGGGTGTGGTCAGCGCGGGGCCGCGGCCGGGCACCAGCCTTTCCGCGCCGAGCGCCTGCAGCGCGTCCAGCGTGGCCGGCCAGTCCTCGAGCTGGGCGTCGCCGCAGTAGCAGGCGGCGTCGTATTCGACCAGGTCGCCGGAGAACAGCACCTTCTGCTGCGGCAGCCAGACCACGGTGTCGCCCTTGGTGTGGCCCGAGCCCAGGTGGGCGATGCGCACTTCCAGCTTGCCCAGGAACAGCGTGATTTCCTTCTCGAACACCAGCGTCGGCCAGGTCAGGCCGGGCACGGTCTCGACGCCGGCGAACAGGCGCGGGAAGCGCTCGATCTCGGACTTCATGTCGGCCTCGCCGCGTTCGACGATCATTTCCCAGGTGCCGCGGCTGGCGATGATCTGCTGCGCGCCTTCGGCGAAGTAGGCCGACGCGCCGAGCACGCGTACCGCGTGGTAGTGCGACAGCACCACGTACTTGATCGGCTTGTCGGTGATGGTGCGGATGCGGGCGATCAGGTCCTGCGCCATCGCCGGGGTGGCGGTGGTGTCGACGATCAGCACGCCGTCGTCGCCGATGATCACGCCCGAGTTGGGATCGCCTTCGGCGGTATAGGCCCAGGCGTTCTCGGAGAGTTGGGTAAAGGTGATCTGCTTTTCTTCCAGATCAGCTTGCGAAGCGAATGCCTTGGACATGGCGTCTTCCTTTGTGTGGGGAGGGCAAGACGGCCACGGGCATGCGGTGTGGTGCGGTGGCACGCGGGGCAGTGCCGCGCCGGCTGTCTCGCCCCCGTTTCTATGGGTGTCTCACGACGTGGTGCGACGGGGTAGTGCAATCTTAGGAAACGTTGGAAAATTAATCAATAGCTAAATCGTTAGCCTATGGCAAATAAAGCGTGGGTGAGGCAGCAGGCATCAGCGTAGCACTTGTGAGTGCGGGTAAACCCGCACCCACCCGCGCCGTCGTTCCTGCGCAGGCGGCGTCCGGCCCACGTTCGATTAATATCCGGGTTTTCCGATCACACAGGATGGCAATGGCCAGGCGCAAGGCGGGGACAGCCACTACCGCAGGCGAGGGAAGCGAGAGCGCCCCCCTTGCCGACAAGGCACAGCGCGGCATCCAGAGCGTGGAGGTGGGCGGGCGCCTGCTGGCTGCGCTGGCCGCGGCGCGTGCGCCGATGCCGCTGGCGGCGCTGGCCGAGGCCGCGCAACTGGCGCCGGCGCAGGCACACGCCTACCTGGTCAGCCTGACACGGCTGGGCCTGATCAAGCGCGACCACTTGTCGGGCCGCTACGAACCCGGGCCGCTGTCGCTGCAGCTTGGCATGTTGCACCTGGAACAGGACCCGGCCTACCGCGCCGCGCAGCCGCGCGTCGATGCGCTGGCGCAGGCGTCCGGCTTCAGCGTAGCGATCAGCATTGCGGGGCCGCAGGGGCCGACCATCGTGCGCTATGTGCCGGCGAGCGCGCCGCTGCATGTGAACCTGCATGTGGGCACGGTGATGGCGCTGGCGGCCACGGCCACCGGGCGCGTGTTCTGCGCCTTCCAGCCAGAAGACCAATGGCAGCCGCTGTGGCGCGCGCAGCAGCCGGGAGCCACCGAAGCGGACCTGGCCAGCTTTAACGCGTCGCTGCAGGCGATCCGCGAGCGCGGCATCGAGCGCAGCATCGACACGCCCAGTCCGGCGGTCAGCAGCCTCAGCGTGCCGGTGCTGGACGCCACCGGCGCGTTGCGGCTGGCGCTGACGCTGGTGGGCTCCACCGGCGCAATCGACGTCGACTGGCGCGGCCCGGCCGCGCAGGCGCTGCAACAGGCTGCCGCGGACATCGGCGCCGCGTTGCAGCAGCAACAGGACCGCCTCGCATGACTGCGAAAAATCCCACCGCACCAGTGTCCCGGACCGCCGACAGCGACACGGAGGCCGGCAAGCCGCAGCGCGGCGTCCAGTCGCTCGACAGCACCGGGCAGCTGCTGGCCGCTCTGGTAGCCGCCGGCAAGCCGCTGGCACTGCGCGACCTGGCGCTGGCCGCCGGCATGCCCGCCGCCAAGGCCTTCCCCCACCTGGTCAGCCTGCAGAAGATCGGCCTGCTGGCGCGCGACGCCGCGGGCAACTACCTGTGCGGGCCCCTGGGGCTGGAGCTGGGACTGATCGCGCTGCAGCGGCTGTCGCCGACGCGCGAGGCGGAACCGGAGGTGGCGGAGCTGGCCGGCGCCACCGGCCTGAGCGTGGCGATGGCGGTGCTGGGCCCGCTGGGGCCGACGGTGGTACGCCTGGAGGAATCGGCGCGCCCGCAGCATGTGAGCCTGCGCGTGGGCACGGTGCTGTCGCTGGTCCATACCGCCATCGGCCGTACCGTGGCGGCGCACCTTCCCGAGAACGTGCTGGCGGGGTTGCTGGAATCGGACGCGCCGCGCATGGCCGGCGCCGCGTCCGCGGAAGTCCTCGCGGCCGGCGGCAAGCTGGCGCCGGCCTATGCCGCGCGGCTGGCACGCGTGCGGGCCGCGCAGCTCGACAATGCCCTCAGCCACCCGGTGCCCGGCATCGACACGCTGGCCGCGCCGGTGTTCGACCATACCGGCAGCCTGGCGCTGGTGATCGCGGTGATGGGGTCGAGCGGCAGCTTCGACAGCAGCACCGAAGGCGCCACCGCCGCGCTGGTGCGGCAGGCGGCGCGGCGGCTGTCGTGGCGCTTCGGCGCGCTGAAGGTCCTGTAAGGGCCCGCGTGGGGACGCGCGCCGGGTTCAGTTGTCGAGCCGGATCTTGGCCGACTTGATCAGCCCGTCCCACTTCTCGTACTGCGCGCGGATATAGCTGCCGAACTGCGCCGGCGTGGCCGGGAACGGCACCGTGCCCTGGCTGGCAAGCTTCGCCGCCATCTCCGGCTGCTTCAGCGCCGCCACGATCTCGCCGTTGAGACGGTCGATCACCGCCTTGGGCGTACCGGCCGGCGCGGCCACGCCGAACCACGCCGTCAGCTCGTAGCCGGCCACGCCGGCCGCGGCGAGCGCGGGCACGCCCGGCAACTGCTCCGACGGCTTCTGCGTGGTCACCGCCAGCGCGCGCACGCGGTGGTCGCGGATATACGGCAGCGCGGTCGAGACGCTGTCGAACATCATGGTGATGCGCCCGCCGATCAGGTCGGTCATCGATGCGGCGCTGCCCTTGTAGGGGATATGCGTGATATTGACGCCGGCCAGGTGCGTGAACAGCTCGCCGGCCAGGTGCGACGACGAACCGTTGCCGAACGAGCCATAGGTCAGCTTGCCTGGTTCCCTGCGCGCCAGGGCCAGCAGTTCCTGCACGTTCTTCGCCGGCACGCCCGGGTGGACCACCAGCACATTGGGCAGGTAGGCCACAGAGGCCACCGGCGCGAAATCCTTCAGCGGATCGTAGCCCGGCTTGTCGTACAGGCTCTTGTTGACCGCCAGGGAGCCGAAGGTGCCGAACAGCAGCGTATAGCCGTCAGCCGGCGCGCGCGCCACCGCGATCGCGGCCAGGTTGCCGCCGGCGCCGGGCCGGTTGTCGATGACCACCGGCTGGTGCAGCCGCACTGACAACGCATTGCCGATCTCGCGCGCCAGCAGGTCGGTGGCGCCCCCCGGCGGGAACGGCACCACCAGCCGCACCGGCTTGTCCGGATAATCCGCCAGCGCGGTCCCCGCCGCCGTGGCGGCAAACGCAAACAGCAGCCCCGTGGCTGCACGCCTCAGGCCATACCAGCCACACCAGCCCCCCAGGCCTACCCGGCCGATCCTCCAACCCTGCATCGCTGTCTCCTTTCTTCTGTCGCTGCGATGAAAGGGTGTCAGTGTGTCGCAGCGTGCGCGGCCGCGGGTTTGGCATTGGCGAAGGGCGGGTTCAGCGAGGCCGCGGCCAGGCCGCGGGCTTCACGGATGGCCGCGCAGCCGCGCGATGGTGCCGAACAGCGTCTCCAGCTCCACCGGCTTGACCAGGTGCGCGTGGAAGCCGGCGTTCTCGGTGTGCTGGCGATCGGCCGGCTGGCCGAAGCCGGTCAGCGCGACGAAACGGGTCTGCTCGGTGCCGGCCACGTCGCGCATCGCGCGCACCACCTCAAAGCCGTCCATGCCCGGCATGGCCAGGTCGATCAGCGCGATATGCGGGCGGCAGCGCGGCGCCACGTGCAGCGCCTCGGCGCCGTCGTAGGCGATGGTCACTTCGTGGCCGCACAATTCCAGCAGCATGGCCAGGCTGTCGGCGGCGTCGCGGTTGTCGTCGACCAGCAGGATGCGCTGGGCCTCCAGCTCCTGCGTCAGCGGGTGGGCGGGTTGCGGCGTGAGCGCTTCGTGCCCGGCTGGCATCGGCAGGCGCAGCGTGAAGGTGCTGCCCAGACCCGGCCCCGCGCTGGCCGCGGCGATGGTGCCGCCGTGCAGCTCCACCAGCGAGCGGCACAGCGACAGGCCGATGCCCAGGCCGCCATGCGCGTCGGTGCCGGGCCGGCCTTCCTGCACGAACAGGTTGAAGATGTCTTCGAGCGACTCCGGCGCGATGCCGCGCCCCTCGTCTGTCACCTGGACCTGCAGCGTCCGGTTCTGCACCGCCGTGACGATGCCGATCGACGTGTCGGGCGGCGAGAACTTGGAGGCATTGAGCACCAGGTTCTGCATCACCTGCACCAGCCGGGTCTTGTCGGCATTCATGCGGATGGTGGCGGCGTAGGTCTGCACCGCCACATGCTGGCGCCTGGCATCGAGCGCCGGACGCGCGGCCTCGATGCCGAGGGCGATGATCTCGTTGAACTCGACCGGCTCGGGGCGCAACTCGATCCGGCCCGAAGTAATGCGGCCGATGTCCAGCAGGTCGTCGACCAGCCGGCTTAGATGCGCCACCTGGCGCTCGATCATGCTCAGGCTCTTGTTGGTCAGGGCCCCGTCGGCGGGCGCCAGGCGTATCGCCTCCAGCGCGCTGCGTACCGGCGCCAGCGGGTTGCGCAGCTCGTGCGAGAGCGTGGCCAGGAACTCGTTCATGCGCTGGCTGGAGCGCTCCAGCTCTTCGCGGCGACGGCGCTCGCTCATGTCGCGCGTGACCTTGGCAAAGCCGAACAGCGAGCGCGATTCGTCATAGACGGCGGTCAGCGTGACGTTGGCCCAGAACAGCGAGCCGTCCTTGCGCACGCGCCAGCCCTCGTCCTCGACGCGCCCCGCGCGGCGCGCCCGCTCAAGATGCCGCGCGGGCTTGCCGGAGGCGACATCCTCGGCGGGGTAGAACAGCGAGAAATGGCGGCCGATGATCTCGTCGCGGCGGTAGCCCTTGATATAGGACGCGCCGGAGTTCCAGCTGATGATATGGCCGGTGGGATCGAGCAGGAAGATGGCGTAGTCCTTCACGCCCTCTACCAGCAGGCGCAGCGTCTCTTCGCTCTGGCGCAGCGCCTCGGCGGTGCGGCGCTGCTCGGTCATGTCGCGCGTGACCTTGCCGAAGCCGATCAGCGTGCCGTCGGCATCCCGCAGCGCGGTGATGATCACGTTGGCCCAGAAGCGGGTGCCGTCCTTGCGCACGCGCCAGCCCTCGTCCTCGAAGCGGCCCAGTTCGGCGGCGGCCTTCAGTTCGGCCTGCGGCCAGGCGCGGGCAACCGCATCGGGGGTGTAGAACGTGGAAAAGTGCTTGCCCAGGATCTCGGCCGCGGTATAGCCCTTGATGCGCGCGGCGCCCTTGTTCCAGCTCGAGACGTGGCCGTCCACGTCGAGCGTGAAGATGGCGTAGTCCTGGACCGACTCCACCAGCGTGCGGTAGGGCGTATCGCCCAGGGCGCCGATGCTTACATCAGTGGGTACGTTGGCCGGCATCTCGCCAGGCACGCCGCCGGCTACCGGGCCGTTGGCGACACCGGCAAGTTCTTGCGGGTCGGCGGGGGCTTTCTTCATGGCGTGTCCTGAACGGGCGGTTTCCTGGCGTGCGTTCGGGGGAGCGCCAGGGCGCTCGATGCTCGTCGTGCTGCAAGGATACCCCTGCCGGGACCACACAGGGAAAGCAAGACGGCCTCGTGTTGCTGCGAGCCTTGCGTGTCGCGGAATTCCTGCGATTCCGGTACGGCGCCGGAAGCTTCCGACCGGAGATTCGGAATGTACAGATTGTTCGGCAATATCGGCTCCGTAAAAATGGGCCACAGCTTTTTTGCGCCGTCAATATTTGTCACGGGAACATGCATTTGATATCTCCGCTTCACAGTAACAAGCCATTTGGCCGCGCCGCAAGTTCCGGACGGTCCGGGCGCCGGTGCACCAGCGGGTGTCGCGCGGTGCAGGTTCCTGAAAGAGGCGCCCATGACACAGCCTGCTGATCGTCCTGCATTGTCCCACCTGATTTCCGACCCGATGCCATGCAGTGCTCATTGCCCGATGGCGCGCCTGTGCATGGAGGGCGGGCTGTCGCGGCAGCGCACGGTCCGGCTGCGCAAGGGCCAGTCGCTGTACCTGCTCGGCGACCCGGTGGTCGCGCTGTATGCGATTCGTGTCGGCACAGTGAAGACCCATGTCACCACCGGCGACGGACGCACGCAGGTGGTCGGATTCCACTTTCCCGGCGACATGGTCGGCCTGGACAGCGTGGCCCTTCCCCGCTACGCGTCCTACGCCACCGCGCTGGAAGACACCAAGCTATGCCTGATCCCGGTCGCCCTGGTGAGCGCCGCGACCAAGGCCACGCCGGTGCTGGGCAACGAGCTTTTCCTGGCGCTGGACCAGCAGGCGCAGCGCGCGCGGGCGCTGCAGACCATGCTGGCACTGATGACGGCAGAAGAGCGGCTGGTGACCTTCTTGCTGTGGATCGCCGACGGCTTTGCCGCGCGGGGTTTCTCGTCGTCGGAGTTCATCCTGCGCATGAGCCGCGAAGAGATCGGCAGCTATATCGGCCTGACGCTGGAAACGGTCAGCCGCCAGTTTTCGCGGCTCGACGATAGCGGGCTGATCCGCGTGCGGCACCGCAGGGTCGAGCTGCTCGACAAGCCTGCGCTGCGCGCCATCGCCGGGCGCCCGACGATTTGCGCGGCGGGTGCGATGCCATGAATGCCGCCATGGATACCGGAAGCGGCACGCCCACCTCCGCCGGCGAGCTCGTGCGCGAGGTCAAGGCGCTGAACCTGTCCTACCTGCTGCTGGTGCAGCGGCTGATGCGCGAGAACGAGGCCGAAGCGCTGTTCCGGCTCGGCATCGGGCGCGAACTGGGCCTGGCGCTGGCCGCGCTGACGCCGGCCCAGATGGTGGCGCTGGCGCGGTCCAACGTGGTGCTGTGCCGCTTCCGGCTCGATGACGCCCGCTTGCTGGCCATGCTGACCGAGACCGGGCCCCCGCACGAGCTGCAGAACCTGCATGCGGCGATCGTGATGGCATCGCAGGACACCGGCGGACTGCCATGACGCACAGCCGGAATCTCTTGACGGTATCGGAACCTCGCCCGGCAGGCCGGGCTCAGCAATCGGATTCGGAGGGTATATGACGGGCAATGCGATGACGCATGTCGAAATGATGCACGCTGCAACGGCCGGGGCCGGCAGCCGCCGGGGCGGCCTCATGCCCGCGAGCACCCGCACGGAAATCGTGGGTGCAGTGCAGGCGCAGGACATTGTCCACGCACTGGGTGGCGGGGGCGATGCGGGGCACTGCATCGATGCGGCGCTGGACGTGCTGGCCGCGGCAGCGCGGCTGCCGGCGCGCACGGTGGTGTCGGTGGGGCAGGGTCGGCAGGCATTGCTGGAGTTCTATGTCGATGCGGACATGCCGACCTGCTGCGATCTCGACGGCGCGCTGCAGCAGGCCATCGCCAGCCGTTGCACCAGCGTGCTGCCGCCGGGGCTGGCAGCCGCGGTGCGGCCGCTGGCCACCTATGCGCAGGAAACCGTCGGCGGCGGCGAGCCCTATGTGGCAGAGCGCTTCCGCGCCTGCGCGCGCGAGCTGCTGTTGCGCGGCGGCGAGATGAACCAGCGGCTGTCGGCCGTGTGCGCCTACCTGTCGGCACTGTATGACGCGCAGGAAACGGCGGAACGGCTCGGCTATCTCGACCAGACGCTGCTGGGAGAGGGACAGGAAGCGCTGTCGTGGCGGCTGCGCCGGCACCGCAGCGTGGAAGGGCGCGCGCTGGCGCAAGCGCTGGAAGGGCTGTCGCGCACGGCCGATGGCGCGCTGTATGCGTTCGGCACGCGCTACAGCTTCGAGCGCGCCAGCTACCAGTTCGAGCAGATGGAGCGCTTCCACGCCCAGATCGAGCGCCTTCGCGGCGATTGCCGGACAGGCGAGCCGTGCCGGTCCGGGGTGACCAGCCGCGCCGGCTGGCCGCCGACCACGGGCTGACGACAAACGCTGCGGCGTCCGTGTGCACGGACGCCGGAGCCTGCAGGCTCAGATCCCCGCCATGCAGGTGTACTTGATCACCAGGTAGTCCTCGATGCCGTAGCGCGAGCCTTCGCGGCCCACGCCCGATTGCTTGACGCCGCCGAACGGCGCCACCTCGGTGGAGATCAGCCCGGTGTTCACGCCGACGATGCCGTATTCCAGCCGTTCCGACACACGCCATACGCGGCCCAGGTCGCGCGCATAGAAGTAGCTGGCCAGGCCGAACTCGGTGTCATTGGCCATTGCCACTACCTCGTCTTCGGTCTCGAATCGGAACAGCGGCGCCAGCGGCCCGAAGGTTTCCTCGCGCGCTACCAGCATGCCCGGGGCCACGTCCGCCAGCACGGTGGGCTCGAAGAACGAATGGCCCAGCGCGTGGCGCTGGCCGCCCCGCAGTATGCGGGCGCCCTTGCCGAGCGCATCGGCAATATGCTCTTCCACCTTGGCCACGGCCTTGTCGTCGATCAGCGGCCCGATGCGCACGCCGTCGTCCATACCGTTGCCGACCTTGAGCGCGCCCACCGCGGCCACCAGCTTCTGCGCGAAGGCTTCGTACACGCCAGCCTGCACGTAGATGCGGTTGGCGCAGACGCAGGTCTGGCCCGCATTGCGGTACTTCGACACGATCGCGCCTTCGACCGCGGCATCGAGGTCGGCATCGTCGAACACGATAAAGGGCGCGTTACCGCCCAACTCCATCGATACCTTCTTGATGGTCGACGCCGTCTGCGCCATCAGCACGCGGCCCACCTCGGTCGAGCCGGTGAAGGTCAGCTTGCGCACCAGCGGGTTGCCACTCATCTCGCCGCCGATGGCACTGGCCGAGCCGGTCACCACTGACAGCACGCCGGCGGGAATGCCGGCGCGCTCGGCCAGCGCCACCAATGCCAGCGCGGTCAGCGGTGTCTGCGAGGCGGGCTTGAGCACCATGGTGCAGCCCACCGCCAGCGCCGGGCCGGCCTTGCGCGTGATCATCGCCGCGGGGAAATTCCACGGCGTGATCGCCGCGCACACCCCCACCGGCTCCTTGGTCACCACGATGCGCTGGTTGGTCGCGGGCGCGGGGATGGTATCGCCGTAGACGCGCTTGCCTTCCTCGGCAAACCATTCGATGAACGAGGCCGCGTAGGCGATCTCGCCGCGCGACTCCGCGATCGGCTTGCCCTGTTCGGCGGTCATGATGCGCGCCAGGTCTTCCTGGTTGGCCATGATCAGCTCGAACCATTTGCGCAGCAGCGCCGAGCGGTCCTTGGCAGTGCGCGCGCGCCAGGCCGGCCATGCGCGGTTGGCGGCCTCGATGGCCTGCCGGGTTTCGTCGGCGCCCAGTTGCGGTACCTGGCCGACACGTTCACCGGTGGCGGGGTTGGTCACGTCGATGCGGCGCTCGCCGTCGAGCCAGCGGCCGTCGATATAGCACTGCTGCCGCAGCAGCGAGGAGTCCTGGAGGTTCAGCATGGTCGTCTCGGGTGGATCCGGGTACGTGCCCGGAGGTCTCGTGGAAAAGCTCGTGCGCAGCGGGATGGTGCGCTGCGGATCTGAACGGCGGTGATGCCGATTGTAATCCTCCTCGTGCGTTGTAGTTCTTGCCGTTGGTGCCGTGTAAAACGCCGGGGGTGATGCAGCGTGACCCCGCCGGCTGCCTTGGCGCCCGCGCGCCGGCGCATTGGAACAGAGCTTGCGTCGGCCCGCGCCAGTGGCGCGGCCACCGCCGCGCGTCCGAGGACTACGCGAGGTTCGCGATGAAAGCACTCTGCTGGCATGGCAAGCACGATATCCGCTGCGACACGGTTCCAGACCCGGTCATCGAGCATCCGCGCGATGCCATCGTCAAGGTCTCGAGCTGCGCCATCTGCGGCTCCGACCTGCACCTGTACGATGGCTTCGTCCCCGGCATGGAAAAGGGCGACATCATGGGCCACGAGTTCATGGGCGAGGTGGTCGCGGTGGGCCCCGGCAACCGGCGCCTGCGCGTGGGCGACCGCGTGGTGGTGCCCTTTACCATCTGCTGCGGCGAGTGCGACCAGTGCCGGCGCGGCAACTTCTCGGTGTGCGAGCGCACCAACCGCAACAAGGCGACCGCCGACAAGGTGTTCGGCCACGCCACGGCCGGGCTGTTCGGCTATTCGCACCTGACGGGCGGCTATGCCGGCGGGCAGGCGGAATATGTGCGCGTGCCCTATGCCGACGTTGCGCCGGTCAGGATTCCGGACGGGCTTTCGGACGAGTCGGTGCTGTTCCTGGGCGATATCCTGCCCACCGGATGGCAGGCCGCCGCGCAGTGCGAGATCGAGCCCGAGGACGTGGTCGCGGTGTGGGGCGCGGGGCCGGTGGGGCAGTTCTGCATCCTGAGCGCGTTGCTGCAGGGCGCGCAACGCGTGATCGCCATCGACCGCGTGCCGGAGCGCCTGGCGATGGCGGAGCAGCTCGGCGCGACGCCGCTGAACTTCGAGCAGGTCAGCATCCCGGAAGCACTCAACGAGCAGACCGCCGGCAAGGGCCCTGACAAATGCATCGACGCGGTCGGGCTGGAGGCGCATGCCGCCGGCTCGCTCGATTCCGCTTATGACCGCGTCAAGCAGGCGGTGATGCTGGAGTCCGACCGGCCCCATGTGCTGCGCGAGATGATCTACGTCTGCCGGCCGGCGGGCGTGTTGTCCGTACCCGGCGTCTATGGCGGGCTGGTCGACAAGATCCCGATGGGCGCGCTGATGAACAAGGGCCTGACCGTGCGGACCGGGCAGACCCACGTCAACCGCTGGACCGCGGACTTGCTGCGTCGCATTCAGCAGGGCGAGTTCGATCCGTCGTTCGTGATCAGCCATCGCGTGTCGCTGGAGGACGGCCCGGCCATGTACCACACCTTCCGCGAAAAGCGGGACGGCTGCGTCAAGGTGGTGATGCAGGTCGGCTAGCGGCGCCGGCGCGGCTCAGCCCGTACCCTCGGTGCCTGCCCTGGCTGGCACCGTGATGCCCCAGTCGCCGAACTCCAGCCAGTCGTCGCCAAGCAGTTCGATGGGATGCTGGGTGCGGCTCGAGCCGTTGCCGCACATCCTCCCTCAGGTCCAGCCGTCCGCGTCCAGCCGCGTCCAGCGATCCGGCGCGTCGTCGTCCTCGGCGGCCAGCAACAGGGTCTGGCCACAGTCGTCGCATCGGTAAACGAAAGCATTCTGGCCGCTGGCAGTGCGCAGCGTTGCCGACTTCACCAGCTTTGTATGCGGCGGCACATGGCCGGGCCGGTCCAGTTGCGACAGGCACAGGTCGCACAGAGACATTGTTATTTCCTCCAGCACGCATCCACGGCACAGGAAATGCTGTGGTGCAGCATTCGTGTTTCCAGTATAGGTGGACTGGCGCCGGCGGTTATGACAATGCGGCGCCCCAAGGTGCAATTTGCGACTATTCGCCCAGGAATTCGGCAACGACTTCGAGGCCCTCGATGTGATCGGCAACCACTTTGGCAATGGTGATCAGGGGAATCGCCAGCAGCATGCCCCACACGCCCCACAGCCAGGTGAACAGCAGCAGCGCCACGAATACGGCGACGGCGTTCATCCTGGCCATGCGACCGGTCATCCACGTGGTAATCACGGAACCGATCAGCGTCGCAATCAGCAACGATCCACCCGCGGCGGCGGCAGCCATGCCCAGCGTGCCGAACTGCATGAAGGTCACCACGCCCAGGCACACGGCGATCGCCATCGCGCCGAAGTAAGGCACCAGGTGCAGCGCGCCCGCGGCAGTGGCCCAGCTTCCGGCGTTGTCCACTCCCAGCCATTTCAGCAGCAGCCAGGTACAGACGCCCAGACCGACATTGGTCACCAGCAGCATGCCCATGTAGCGGCGGATCGAGCGGTTGACCTCGTCAAGCATATGCACGCTGATCTTTTTCTCCGAGATGGTGTGGCCGACCATCTTGATGAACTTGCGCTTGAAGGTGTCACCAGCCAGCAGCAGGAAGTACAGCAGGAACACCACCACCACCGCCTGCCCGGCCATGGTGAAGATGCTGACCGAGCCCGCCAGCAGCATGTTGTTGATCTGGTCCGGATGCTCCACCACCACGCGCGCGCCGCGTGCGGGCACCTGACCGGTGCCGCTCAGCACGGTGGCGGCGCGCCGCACTTTCTGCCACATCGAATCGTCGCCGCTCAGCAGCGCGCCGACCGAGCGCGATATCTTGCCGGCCACCTCGGGCAGGCTGTTGACGATGGACTCCACCTGCCCTTGCAGCAGGTAGGCGCCGCTGAGCAGTGCACTCAGCAGCGCCAGCAGCACGATGGTGCCGGCCACCACGCGCGGCAGCCCCAGGCGCTGCAGCGCGCTGACCAGCGGGTCGAGCAGGTAGGCCATCACGATGGCGATGACCACCGGCACCAGGAAGTCGCGCGCGATATGCAGCGCGTACAGCGAAAACAGGCAGGCCAGCACCACCAGCGCGGTACTGGCGCGTTGCAGGGCGGTATTGACGGCGTCGGGGGCCACCATGACCGCGGGCGTGTCGACGGGAGCCTCTGACGATTCAGCCGGCTCCGCAGCGTCACCATCAGCGCCCGTGATGCGCACACGCAGCCCGCTCTCGGGCGGCGCAGGGGCGGCTGGCGCGGGGGGCTGCGCCGCCCGAGAGC